>JAVVHE010000001.1:0-251175 GCA_032249695.1 Sphingomonadaceae bacterium
TGGTTTCTACTGGGGCTCGCCCGATCCCTACAATTTCATCGAGTTCCTGGACGTAAAGCTCGTTCGGATGCCCGTCACCGACCAGAACGGCAACAGTCTGGGCACGCGCGTGACAGGGGCGGATATCACGCGGCTGAGCGGGATTGCTGCGCCGAACAGCACCTTCGTTGACTTCAACGTCGACTCGAATGTGTTTTTCGTCGCCATCGGCACCTCTGGCTTTGCGTTCGAGCTTGACAACTGGATTGCGTTGCAGGCGCCGACACAGTCGATGGTTGCGGATTTCTCAAATCTCGTCGCGGCTGATAGCCTCAATCAGGTGGCGGTCCCTACACCCGCGGCAACTGCGCTGTTTGGTCTTTCGTGCTTGCCGCTGTTGCGGCGTCGCGGTAAGTAACGATCGCAAATCGTCCGGCGTTCGTCTGGGGGCGCGGACACAACAAGGGAGACTGTAATGCGGACTCTTCTCCTCGCCGGCGTGGCGACGATACTCGCCATGCCTGCGTTCGCGGCGACTGTGCGCGTCGCGGATCAGGCTGACCTGGTGTTCAACGATGGCTACCAGTTCCGTACCGGGCCGCGGACGATCAACGGCACCACCAATCTGGGCATCAGCCCGAATAGCGTGCAGACCTTCCAGGTCGGCGCGGTCAACAACTGCGCCAGCAACCCGCTGCCGGCTGCATCCAACCTCTTCCGCTTCGATCTCAATACCGATCCGGGCGTGGGCGACGGCCGCCTTGTGTTTGGCAGCGCGCCGGGCGACCGCGTCGCTCCGGGTGACACGTTCCTCGGCTCGCTTCCCTCGACCGGCCCGACCGATTTCAGCTGCTACGCGCAGATCGGACGCTCCGGTTCCAGCCTCAGCTCGGGCTTCATCGTTCCGCTGTCGGCGCTGCGCTATATCGGTTTCTACTGGGGCAGCATCGACAACTACAATTTCATCAGCACGACGACGCAGTCGGGTTCCGGCATCCAGTTCCAGACGACTGCCGGCGTGAACATCGGCAACAGCTCGGGCTTCAACGGTAGCCAGCTGTGGAGCGCGCTGGGGTTGGTGCCGTTCGGCAGCTATTTCATCGAGTTCCGCTTCACGCCGCAGGAAGCGGTCGACCTCGTCGGCGGCGCACTCGTCCTCTCGACGCGCGGGCTGGGCTTCGAAGTCGACAACATCACCGCCTCGGCTAGCGGCAACATCGGCAACATCGCGGCTCCGTCGGGCCAGCTCAGCGGCGGCAGCGTCAACAACCTGGTCGCATTTGATCCGGACCTGTTCGAGACCGACTCGATCGCCGTTGTCGGTCCGAACGCGGTGGCAGCCCCGCAGGCGGGGTCGGTCGCGCTGTTCGGCGGGGCGCTAGCGCTCGCCGGGTTGGCTCTGCGCCGTCGCCGCGCCTAGCGCGACCGACGATCCTGAAACTACGCCCGCCGGGAGCGATCCCGGCGGGCGTCTGCATGTTCACGCTCAGCATCAGGCGAGGCAACGCAGTATGCCTGCTGCGACACCGTCATCCGTGATTCGGCGCAGGCTCCAGCAGCCGGTGCAGGTGCACCACCACATACCGCATCGCCGCGTCGTCGACGGTACGCTGCGCGCTCGCGCGCCACGCAGCCTCGGCCGCGGCGTAGTTCGGGAAAATGCCGACGATGTCGAGCGCCGTCAGATCCTCGAACTCCAGACCCTGCGGGTCCTTGACACGGCCGCCGAATACCAAGTGCAGCAGCTGCGGCTTCGTGACGTCCCCCATCAGCCCGCGCGGCTCCGCATGAATTGCACCAGCGAGTCGAAGCCCTGCCGCTCCACCATCGCGCTGAAATCCGCCTCCTGGCTCAGCAACAGATTGACACCCTCGACGGTCAGGTTGGCGATCCTCCAGCGCCCCGCGGTGTCTTTGGTCAGCGTCCATACCGCCTGGATCGGGCGGCTCTGCCCGGGCAACGTTACGCGCGAGTAGACTTCCGTGACGCTGCCGTTGGGCACCGATCGCAGCACTTGAAACTGAGCGGAGTCATAGGATTGCAGACGATCAGCATAGGCGCCGACAATGAAGCCGGGCAGTGCCGCCTTATATGCTTGATACTGAGCCGGCGTGATCTTCTGACGATAGCGACGGATCAGCCGGTCGCCGATCTGGTTGATCGCAAAATGCTGCTGGACAAGGCTGCGAAAGCGGTCGCGCCGTTCGACCTGCGACTGGCCCGTGCGCAGCACGGCGAAGGTCGTGTCAGCCAGGCTCTGGATAAAGACGTCGGGCGTGCCGGTATTGACGACGCCGGTCGCGGGTGTCTGCGCGAAGGCGGGCGCCGCGGCGGATAGCGTTGCCACGGCCAGGACAGCGGCGCGGGGGAATGCGCGCATAGGGTGAAGCTCCTCGGGGTCAGGCGGACTGGTCTAATCCGCGTTGTAATTGGGATGGGACGGCGGCGCATCAACCCAGTGCGTACGGTGACGTTCCCGCGCCCGATTTGACCGAACTTTACCACCGTTTTGGGGGAAACAGCGCGGCCCGGTTAGCGTGGCCTTCATGAACGCTACACTGCGCGATTCGTGGGCACTGCCCTCCAAACGGCCTGTGCTCGCCATCGGAGCCGCTACGGCCCTTGTTGCGACACGATCGGGCCGCGGCGTGATCCAGGTGGGCGCCGTCGCCGAGGCTGCAGAGCATTGGCGCGGGCGGCAGTTCGCTGCGCTGTTCGCGTCACCTGCCGACGCGATCCTTCTCGCCGATGTCGGCATCGCTGCGATCGCCGTCACCGGCGACGACCTCGATTCGGCCGAAGCTGCGCTGGCCGCCGGCGCTGCCGACGTCATTGCAGCCGACGCGAGTGCGAGCGAGGTGCTTGCGTTGCTCGGCCACACACCGCTCGTGATGCGCGAGGCCGGAGCGCTTTCCGTCTCCAACCTCGCCGAGCTGTCGGTCGAAGCCGCCCGCATCGCACGAGCGCTCGACAATCTGGTCCGCGACCGCGTGCCAGGCGAGGAGCCCGAACCACAGCCCGTCACCGCCGACTTCGTGCGCCAGGTGATCCGCGCCCGCCGTGCCCGTGCGCGCTTCTTTGCTGGCGAACTGTTCGCCGACCCGGCGTGGGACATCCTGCTCGATCTGATGGCCGCGCGGCTGGAGCGCAAAGCCGTGTCGGTCTCCAGCCTGTGCATCGCCGCTGCGGTGCCCGCGACCACGGCGCTGCGCTATATCAAGACGATGACCGATGAGGGGCTGCTGGTCCGCCAGCCCGATCCGATGGACGGCCGCCGCGTCTTCATCGAGCTAGCACCGCAGACCGCCGAGAAGATGCACAGCTATCTCAGCCAGAGCGCGAGAGTGGCGCAACTCGTCTGACGCCTCACAGCCGCGGCAGGGTTACACCGCATTGGCCCATGTATTTGCCCGCCCGCGCCGCATAGCTGACCTCGCAGGGTGAGGCGCCCTTCAGAAATAAAAATTGGCACGCGCCCTCGTTCGCATAGACCTTGGCGGGCAACGGTGTCGTATTTGAAAACTCGAGCGTGACGTGTCCTTCCCAGCCGGGCTCCAGCGGTGTCACGTTCACGATGATCCCGCAGCGTGCATAGGTCGATTTGCCCAGGCAGATGACCAGCACGTCCTCGGGCACGCGGAAATACTCGACCGTGCGCGCCAGGCAGAAGCTGTTGGGTGGGATGATGCACACGTCCACCCGCCGATCGACAAAGCTGTTCTGGGCGAAGTCCTTGGGGTCGACGATTGCGTTATCGACGTTCGTGAAGATCTTGAACTCGTTCGAAACGCGCGCGTCATAGCCATAGCTCGAAAGACCGTAGCTGATCGTGCCCGCGCGGCGCTGGGCGGGTTCGAACGGCTCGATCATGCCGTGCTGCGCCTGCTCGCGAATCCAGTGGTCGGGCATCAGGCTCATGTCGTCGCGGGGACCCGGGGGCTGGCTGGAGGGGCGAGGCGTATCGAGTCGTAGACTGCAGCGCAATTCAGTAAGGAAGATGGAGCGCAAGGCCGCCGGCTGCGTTTCGCGTCCTGCACCTGGAACGAGGAGAAGAGCCCATGAATCGTTCTGTTTTCGCAGCGGTGATCGCGTTCGGTGCGTTCGCCGCGCTGCCGAAGGATGCCGCCGCGCAGCGCGCGGTTCGCTGCGAATCGATCCGCGGCACGCCCGACCGCCGCGTTTTCTGCCCGATGCCGACGCGCTTCGGCGTGCGTGTGGTTCAGCAGCTGTCGCAAACTCCTTGCGTCCGTGGCCGCAACTTCTTTGTCGAACGCGGCGGCGTGTATGTCCGTGGCGGCTGCCGGGCAGTGTTTGTGCCGCGTCGCGGTGGCTACGGTCCGCGCCCATATTGAGGACGGCACGCGCCGGGCGGTCCGTGCGATCGCCCCGGCGATCAGTCCTTGTGCGACTCGTCGTCGATCAGGATCTCGCCGTGCGTCCGGCCCGTTCCGGCGGCGGCGAGCGTGATCCGGTAGGCGGTACCCTTCCGCGTTTCACCCACGATCGCCCCATCGCGCAAGGCGACTTTGCCACCGCGCTTGCCGAACTCGTTCAAAAACCAGCTCTTCACCGCGCCCGGCTCGGCGGGGCTGGAAAATGCGATGTGCATACGCGCGTTTTCGTCGGCGTGCTTGCCGCCATCGAACGCCCGCATATCAAGCGTTTCGATCTTTGATCCGGGATAGAGCTTGGTCCCATCGAGCTCGAAGTCGCTCGCGCCCATCAGCTTCCCAAGGCCGTCGAGCGACAGCTTCGCACCCGGCAGGGCGACCTCGACCGCGCCGCTGTTGGCGTCGGCGCGCGCAGCGAACGCGGTTCCCGCCTCCTCGCCCTTGGCTGTCACGGGGCCGTTGCGCGAATCTTCCTTGCGCTCAATGTGCTCGTCGCAGGCAGCAAGGCCAAGGGCGAGGGCGGCGGGAATCAAGAAGCGCACCTAGCTATCTCCAACTGTATTGTCGATGCAATACACCCCGTGAGCGGTGGAATCAAGCCGCCTCGATCCGCGCGGTTCGCAGCCGCTGCGGCTGGAACAGGCCGAAGGCCAGAAGCACTGCGAAGCAGGCGGCAACATACCAGCGGAACCACTCGGGATGCCCGAGCGCCTGTGCTTTTAGCGCGGCCCACTCGGTCGTTCCGCCGAACAGCGCGACCGCGATGCTGTGGCCGATCGCGACGCCGCTCCCTCGCACCTTCGCGGGGAATAGCTCGGCCTTTACCAGCCCGGAGATCGCCGTCCAGAAGCCGATGATACCCAGCGCAGCCAGCAGCGGCGGCAATGCCGCCCGCGCGTCGGCCGAGCGGCCGATCGCAGCCATAAGCGGTGCCGCGAACAGCGTGCCGAGCGTTCCCGCGCACAGGATGGATCCGCGCCGCCCGATCCGATCCGACAGTGCGCCGAACAGCGGCTGCGTGACGAGATAGATTGCAAGCGCAACCGCGACCGTTTCGGACGCCGCGGTCCTCGCCCAGCCGGCCTGCGTCACCAGATATTTTTGCATGTAGGTGGTGAAGCTGTAAAATGCGACCGTGGTGCAGGCGGTGAGCGCGATCACCAGCCACAACCCGCCGCGCTCGCGCGCGATCGTGTCGGGCGAAACCGCGCGGTCTGCGGCGGCCAGCGCTTCGAAATTGGGCGTCTCGTCGGCGCTGCGCCGCAACCAAAGCCCGCCCAGCGACAGCAGCGCTCCAAGGGCAAACGGCACGCGCCAGCCCCAGGCGGCGATCTCGGCCTCGCTCAGCACCGCCTGCAGCGCCAGCAAGGTCATCAGCGCGATCAGCTGGCCACCAACGAGCGTCATATACTGGAAGCTGCCCCACAGGCCTTTCCGGCCCTGCGGCGCCATCTCGGCGATATAGGTCGCCGACGCTCCGAACTCACCGCCGACGGACAGGCCCTGCACCAGCCGCGCGACGACCAGCAGCACCGGCGCTGCCAGCCCGATCGACGACGCGGGCGGGCACAACGCGATCATCAGCGAACCCGCGCCCATCAGCAGGATCGAGGCGGTCAATCCTGCCTTGCGCCCGCGCGTGTCGGTGATCCACCCCAGCCACCACCCGCCGACCGGGCGCGCGAGGAACCCCACCGCGAACACTGCCGCCGAATCAAGCTGCTGCGCAAGCGGATCGCCTTTGGGGAAGAAGCTGGGTGCGAAATAGAGTGCGAGGAAGCTGTAGGCGTACCAGTCATACCACTCGACCAGATTCCCCGCGCACCCTGCCGCGATCGAACGCAGGCGGCGGGGGGTGGAAAGGGTCGGGGCGTGCTGCATCGTGCCGGACGGTGGCGGGCGAGGGGCAGCGGGGCAAGGGGGTCGACTGCCCTAGCCCAGTAGGGCCGCCCTCAGCCGTGCAGCGTCGCCGTCAAATTGCCAGCCGCGGAACCCGGCTGCTTCGGCGGCCGCCACATTGTCCGCGCGGTCGTCCACGAACAGCATCCGCGCCGCGTTTCCGCCGAACCGCTGCTTGGCAAGCTCGAAAATCGCCGGATCGGGCTTCATCATACGTTCGGTGCCGCTGATGACGATATCCCGGAAGCGGTCGAAGATCGGCTGGCTCGGGCGGAACAGCGCCCAGAATTCGTGGCCGAAATTGGTGATGGCGTAGAGCGGCACGCCGCGGTCGTCGAGCTCGGCGACCAGCTCGTGCATTCCCGGGATCGGGCCGGTGATCGTCTCGGAAAAGCGGCGCGGGAAGGCTTCGATCAGGTCGCGGTGCGCTGGGTGTTCGGCGACGAGCTCGGCGACCGTCTCGGCGGTGGAGCGGCCCGCATCGTGCTGGAAGTGCCAGCCGGTCGTGACGACGTTCGCCAAAAACCAGTCGAGCTTGGCCGGATCGGCGATCAGCTTGGCGTAGAGTGCGCGCAGCGACCAGCCGAACAGCACCTCACCGACGTCGAAGACGACGGCGTCCAGCTCATCAATCAGCGGCACCGATGTCGGAGGGGCTTAGCCCTGGCGCGCCTTGAAGCGCTTCTGCGTCTTGTTAATGACGTAGGTGCGGCCACGGCGGCGAATCACGCGGCAATCGCGGTGGCGCGTCTTCAGCGACTTCAGCGAATTGACGATCTTCATGGGTAATCTCAATGGCTATCGGCCGCCCGGGCGGACGGCTCATGAACGTGAGGCCGCGCGGTACGGGCGCGCGACCGACAAGTCAAGTTCCGCGGCCGCGTTCGACGCGCTACAGCCGTCCGCACGATGATCTCCAAGCTCCGCAACGTGCTGCGTCCCGCGCGCCCGGCCCCCCGCGCGCCTGCCGGGTGGCGGCTCTATGCGGTGGGCGATCTTCACGGCCGGCTGGACCTGTTCGAAGCGCTGCTGTCAGAGATCGCGTGCGACCATGCCGGGCGGCCCGACTGCTCGGCCGAGATCATCCTGCTGGGCGACCTGATCGACCGCGGCCCCGACAGCGCAGGCCTGCTCGACCGTCTGACCCGGTCGCCGCCGCCATGGGCGGCGTGGACCATCATCCGCGGCAATCACGAGCAGGTGCTGCTGGACATCCTGGCCGAGACCGACCGGCAGTATCGCGATGCGCTGATCGAAGACTGGCTGAGCTTTGGCGGAGCCGAGACGCTCGCGAGCTACCGCGCGCCCGCCCCGCTGCTCGACGCCGATTATCCCTCGGCGGTCGCCGAATGGATCGCGGACGAACTGCCGCTTGCGCATGTCGATCTTCTGCGCGCCGCGCCGCTCAGCGTCCGGCGCGGCGACTATCTGTTCGTGCACGCGGGCGTCCGGCCCGAGGTGCCGCTGCACATGCAGACGCCGCGGGACCTGTTGTGGATCCGCGAGGAATTCCTGCGCTCGCCGCGCGACCACGGCGCGACGATCGTTCACGGCCACACGCCGACCGCCGAGCCCGAGCTGCGCGCCAACCGGATCGGCATCGACACCGGCGCCTATGCGACGGGCGTGCTGACCGCATTGGCGCTGGAGGGCGAGACGCAGCGCGTGATCCAGGTTCGGGGGTAAGGGCGGCTTCCTCCCCGCTACGGGGAGGATCTATGCCGCGCGCCGATCGTCGACCACGCGCTCCCAGGCCAGCGCATGCTCGACGATCGTGTCGAGGCGTGCGTGGACCGGCTGCCAGCCGAGCGTCTCGAGGATCGCGCGGTTGTCGCTCACCAGCGCGGCCGGGTCGCCTGGGCGGCGCGGCGACATGGTGCGCTCAAGCTCCACGCCCGCGACGCGCTCGACGGTGTCCAACACCTCCAACACCGAAAACCCGCGATTGTAGCCGCAGTTGAGCGTGAAGCTTTCGTCCGGGCGCTCGACCAGCCGCTCCAGCGCCGACACGTGCGCGGCGGCGAGGTCGCTCACGTGAATATAGTCGCGCACGCCGGTACCGTCGGGCGTGTCGTAGTCGGTCCCAAAGATGTGCACGCCATCGCGCTTGCCGAGCGCTGCCTCGACCGCGATCTTGATGAGGTGCGTCGCGCCGGCAGTCGACTGGCCGCTGCGCTGCGCCGGGTCTGCGCCGGCCACATTGAAATAGCGCAGCACGCCCGCGTTCATCGGGTGGGCGGCGGTCACGTCGCGCAGCATCTGCTCGGTCATCAGCTTGGACCAGCCATAAGGGTTGATGGGTTGCGTCGGCGCGTCCTCGGCGACCGGGATGCGCTTTGGAATGCCATAGGTCGCAGCCGTCGAACTGAAGATGAAATGCGGCACTCCCGCACCGACCGCGGCTTCCAAGAGCGAGCGCGTCGCGGCGGTGTTGTTCCCGTAGTATTTCAGCGGGTTGGAAACGCTTTCGGGCACCACGATCGATCCGGCGAAGTGCATGATCGCGCGGATGCCGTGCTCGCCGATAATGCGCCGCACCAGTTCGCCGTCGGCGATGTCGCCCTGATGGAATGGCACATCGTCAGGCACCGCCCAGCGAAACCCGGTCGTCAGATTGTCGATGACCGCAACCGGGTAGCCGCGGTCAGCCAGCGCCAGCACGGCGTGGCTGCCGATATAGCCGGCGCCGCCGGTCACGAGTACGGGGGTCAGGCTCACGCGACGGCTCCGTTTTCCGCTTGGGGCCGGCGCGCGCTAACGCGCGTTCTAGCCCCGTTCATGCGCGCCTGCCTTTCGTCAGCCGCTCGGGAGTTGGCAATGCTGAAATCAACGCTTCGAACCGCCTTCGCGCTTGCAGCCACGGCTGCGCTGCTCGGCGCCTGCACCGCGACGCTGCCTGCGCCGGAGGTGACGCGCTTCCATCGCGGCGACGTGCGGCCCTCGACGGTCTATGTCGAGCAGGCCGATCCGCGGCGGCAGGGCACGCTGGAGTTCGGGATGCAGGCCGATGCGGTGCGCGCGGGCTGGGCGCGACTGGGCTTCCGGCCGGTCCCCGATCGCGCGCAGGCCGACTATGTCAGTCGCGTCGATTTCACCGTCGAGGGCCGCGCGGTCAGCCGCGGCGCGCCGGTGACGATCGGGCTCGGCGGCGGCGGCGCCAGCTTCGGGCGCGGCGGCGGGTTCGGGCTGGGGGGTGGCGTCTCGTTCCCCGTGGGCCAGCCGCGCGCCAGCGGTGTCGCCACCGCGACATTGTTCGTCGACCTGCGCCGCGCACAGACCGGTGAGGCGCTGTGGGAAGGCCGCGCCAGCGTCACGGCCCAGGGCCGGTCGGTCGGCGAGGCCGCCCAGCGCGCGCTGCCGTTGCTGGAGGATGCCGTGTTCAGCGATTTTCCTGGACCGAGCGGGCAGACGACACGCTACAAGCCGAGGCCATGACGGCACTCCACATCGATTCGGCCTTCGACAGCGGCAATATCGAGCTTCTCGGGCGCGGCGAGGGCGGGGCATTCGACCTCGCCATCCGCCGCGACCGGATGAGCGACTTCTACCAGTGGTTCCATTTCCGCGTCACCGGCGCGCGCGGCGTGCCTCTGGAACTGCGCATCCTGAACGCGGGCGGATCGGCCTATGCCTATGGCTGGCCGAACTACCGCGCGCGCGTCTCCGATGACCGCCGGGACTGGGTGCAGACCGATACGGCCTATGCCGACGGCGTGCTGACGATCCGCCACACGCCCGCGACCGACAGCTGCTGGTTCGCCTATCACGCGCCCTATCCGATCGAGCGCCACCACGACCTGATCGCGCGCGCCGCGGCGGCTCCGGGCGTGCAGGTCCGGACGCTCGGCCGCTCGCTCGACGGGCAGGCGATCGACGCGATCGAGCTGGGCGACGGCGGCCCGCCCGTCTGGCTGATCGCCCGCCAGCACCCGGGCGAGAGCATGGCCGAATGGTGGATGGAGGGCGCCATCGACGCGCTGATCGAGGGGAGCGCCTTGGCGCGCTCGCTTCGGTCGCGCGTCCGCTTTCACATCGTCCCCAACATGAATCCCGACGGCTCGGTGCGCGGCCATCTGCGCACCAACGCT
Source organism: Sphingomonadaceae bacterium (assembly GCA_032249695.1). Classification (GTDB taxonomy): domain Bacteria; phylum Pseudomonadota; class Alphaproteobacteria; order Sphingomonadales; family Sphingomonadaceae; genus JAVVHE01. The sequence continues at coordinate 10,358 of JAVVHE010000001.1, forward strand.
GCCGGCGTGAACCTCAACCGCGTCTGGCACGCGCCGAACGCCGAGACCGAGCCCGAGGTCGCCTGCGTCCTCGCGCACATGGAGCGCACGGGCGTCCACTTCGCGATGGACGTCCACGGCGACGAGACCATTCCCCACCTGTTCATGGCGGGGTTCGAGGGCATCCCCAACGCCACCCCGCAGCAGGCCGAAGGCTACCGCCGCTATCTGGAGCTGCTCGGCCGCCACTCGGCCGACTTCCAGACGCGAGTGGGCTACGAGATCGCCGCGCCCGGCACGGGCAACCTCACCATGGCGACCAACGCCATTGCGCATCGGTTCGGCGCGGTCGCGATGACACTTGAAATGCCGTTCAAGGACGCGCTGGAAAACCCTGATCCGGTGCGCGGCTGGTCGCCTGCCCGGTCGAAGGCGCTCGGACGCGCGTGCCTCTCGGCACTGGCCGACTGGCTGTAGCGCCGCCTCAGCCGAGCCGCAGGTCGCCGCCCGCCGGCTCGGCAAAATGGGCGGCCACGGCCGCAGCGCTGACCTCGGCGAGCGTCGCTGGCTGCCACTTCGGGCTGCGGTCCTTGTCGATCAGCTGGGCGCGGACACCTTCGTAGAAATCGTGCGTCGTCTTCATGTGCGCGACGACCCGGTATTCGGTCCGAAGCGCATCGGCGACGCTCGCGGCGTTTGCGCCACGCCGCAGCCCTTCGAACACCACCTTCAGCGCAGTCGGGCTCATGCGCTTCAGCGTCGCTGCTTCCTTCGCCGCCCATTCGCCGCCGTCGGCCTCCAGCGCGGCGACGATGCCCTCCACGCTGTCGCCTGCGAACAGCGTGTCGACCGCGTCGCGGTTCTGCGCCAGCCGAGCCTGGTGCGGCGGCTCGGCGATCTGGTCGAGCGCGACCTGCGGTTCAACGCCGTCGGCGAGCATCGCCTTCAGCTCGCTCAGCCGCGCAGCGTGGGTGAAGTGCGTCGCGATACCGGCATAGCGGCACTCGGGCCCGTCGAGCCGAGCCCCGGTCAGCGCCAGGAACACGCCGAGCTTCCCGTCGAGCCGCGGGAGCGCGTAGCTCGTGCCGACGTCGGTCATCATGCCGATGCCGGTTTCGGGCATCGCCCACAGCGTGCGCTCGGTCGCGACCCGGTATCGGCCGTGGATCGAGACACCGACCCCCCCGCCCATCGTGATGCCGTCCATCAGCGCCACATAGGGTTTGGGGTAGGCCGCGATCGCTGCGTTCATCGCGTACTCGGTCGCGAAAAACCGCTCCCACCCGTCCGATCCGGCGCGGCCATCGCGGTGCATCGTCACCACGTCGCCGCCCGCGCAGAAGGCCCGTTCGCCGGCGCCCTCGATCGCGACGGCCTTGATGTTCGGATCGCCCGCGAAGCGATCGAGCGCGGCGTCAATCGCGGCGCACATCGCGGCGGTCAGCGCATTCAGCGCCTGCGGCCGATCGAGGGTGATCAGGCCAAGATGGCCGTGGGTTTCAGCGCGGACATGGGACATGGACGCGGCGCTTAGACGATCGCGCGAGGCGCGGGGAGGGGTGGGCGAAGGTCGCGAAGGTCGCGAAGGTTGCGGGGCGGGGTGGAGGACGTGGAGGACGTGGAGGAAGCAGAGGACGGCGAGGGACAAGCAATGCGGCGAGCGGACACGGCGGCGACGCCCGTCCCGCGCCGGGACCCCCTTCGCTCTCTCGCGCGCGCGCCGCCGGATCGCGATGTCCCGGTGCGCAACCGCCATGTCTGGACTGGCTGACCGGCTTAGAAGCGCAACGGCCGAACGTGCCGCAAGCCCCAGTGGATTGCGTCGGAATATAACCCATACGGTTATCTCTGTCAAGCCGCGACACCTCACCGGCGAGGCGGACTCAGAGAATGTCGATGCGGGCCAGGCCGCGCTCCTCCAGCGCTTCACGCAGCGCCGCCACGCCCGCGTCCTTGCGCGTGAACACGGTCAGGCTTTCACCCCCGACGCCATCGCCGGCGAGCAGCGTTTCAACGCGGCGGGCGATGCCCTCGGCTCCGTCGACGAACGTCAGTTCCGGCGCGCCCGCGCGCAGCTCGGCCAGCAGCAGCGGGAAATGGGTGCAGGCCAGCACCACGGTATCCAGCCGATCGCCGCCCGGTTGCGCGCGCAGCCCGTCGAGCGCGGTGCGGATCGCCGCGGCGTCGACCTGCCCGCCCCGCAGCTTCGCCTCGGCGGCTTCGACCAGATCGGCCGAGCCGTGGCGCAGCACGGTCAGCCCCGCGGCGAATTCGGACGCGAGGCGGTCGACATAGGGTTGGGCGACCGTCGCTTTCGTGCCAAGCACGCCGATGACGCCGCTCTGCGTCAGCTGAGCGGCTGGCTTGATCGCGGGGACGGTGCCGACGACGGGCAGCGCCAGCGCCGAGCGGACATGCGCCAGCGCGACGACCGAGGCGGTGTTGCACGCGATGACCGCGAGCCGCGGGCGGTAGCGTTCCACCAGCCGCCCGAGCAGCGCTGGCACGCGCGCCGCGATCTCGGCGGGGTCCTTGGTGCCGTAGGGAAAGCCCGCGTTGTCGGCGCAGTAGACGATCCCGGCGCCGGGCAGGCGTCGTCTGATCGCGTCGGCGACGGTCAGGCCGCCGACGCCCGAATCGAAGACAATGAGGCTCACCGCATCTGCAGCCGGGCAACCAGTCCGCGCGCCGCTGCGTCGACCAGCCTAAATGTCCGAGCGAAGTCGTCCGGGCCGCCATAATAGGGATCGGGGACGACGCTCGTCCCTTCCTCCGGCGCGAAGTCCATGAACAGGCCGAGATGCGCGGTCGCGTCGGGCGGGCGCAGCGCGCTGAGGTTCGCGAGGTTGGACCCGTCCATCGCCAGGATGTGCGTGAAGCTGTAAAAGTCCCGTGGGGTTACGCGACGCGCCCGCAGATGTTCGAGCGCGACGCCGTTCGCGCGGGCGATGGCCTGCGCGCGGAGGTCGGGCGGGCGACCAAGATGCCAGTCGCCGGTGCCCGCGCTGTCGGCCTCGACATTCAGCCCCGCCTCGGCTGCGCGCGCGCGGAACACGCCCTCGGCAAGCGGCGAGCGGCAGATATTCCCCAGGCAGACGAACAGGATGCGCGGCGTTGCCGAAGCGCCGTCGGCGCTGCCCCGTAGAGACGCACTGTCGAAGGCGGCGACGCCCGGAACCCGCGCCGTCCCGGAACCCGTCCCGGCCGACATGGTGGCGGTTGACGGCGTCGGCGCCATCGACCCCGCGCCGATGTCACCCCGCCAGACCGCGTCTGCATAGTCGAGCCGCTCGAGCGCAGCGTAGACGGCCGCGCGCGCGTCGGCGGCGCTGGCTCTGAGCGCGGTCACGCCCAGCACCCGGCCGCCGCTCGCGACGACGCGGCCGTTCGCATCGAGCGCGGTCCCCGCGTGGTGGACCGTCACCGGCCCGGTCTGCGGCCCGCCCTTCTCGACCGCGGCGAGCCCGCCGACCGTGCCGCCCAGCGCAGGCGCGCCCGGATAGCCGCGCGCTGCGATGACGACGGTTACCGCGTAGCCGTCGGTCAGCCGCGGCGGCGCAGGGGGGGGCACCCCGCGCGCTGCGTCGGCGAGCAGCTGCACCAGATCGCCCTCGAAGCGCGCGAGCAGCGACTGCGCCTCCGGGTCGCCCAGCCGGACGTTATATTCGATCAGCTTCGGCCCCGCTGCGGTCAGCATCAGCCCGGCGTAGAGGAAGCCCTCGAAGCGCGTGCCGGCCGCCGCCAGCGCCGCGACGGTCGGCTCGACGATCTCGCGCATGGCGCGCGCGGCCAGCTCGGGCGTCAGCGCGGGCGCGGGCGAAACCGAGCCCATGCCGCCGGTATTGGGTCCGCGGTCGCCGTCGCCCACGCGCTTGTAGTCGCGCGCCGTCCCGAACGTCACCGCGCGCCCGCCCGCGACCAGCGCGAACAGCGAGGCTTCCTCGCCCTCCAGAAACTCCTCGATGACGAGCGGGCCGTGCGCGCCGAGTTCGCACACCGCTGCTTCGGCCTCGGCGCGGGTGGAGGCGACGATGACGCCCTTGCCGGCCATCAGCCCGTCGGCTTTGACGACGATCGGCACGGGCCGCCCGGCCAGCCACGACAGCGCGGGCTGAACGGCATCGAAGCGCGCGAAGGCGGCGGTGGGGATGCCGGCGCGCGCGCAGAGGTCCTTGGTGAAGCCCTTGCTGCTTTCCAGCCGCGCCGCAGCCGCGCTTGGCCCGAACGTCGCGATTCCCGCCGCCCGCAGCGCGTCGGCCAGCCCCGCAGCGAGCGGCGCTTCGGGGCCGATCACCACGAGATCGACTCCGTTCCCGCGCGCGAAGGCGACGGTGGCGGCCGCGTCCATCGCCGGCACGTTGTGACCCACGGCCGCGGTCCCAGCATTCCCCGGGCTGATCCACAGCGCGCCGAGCGTCGGCGACCGCCCGAGCGCCAACGCCAGCGCATGCTCGCGGCCGCCGCCGCCGATCAGAAGAACCCGCATCCCCGCCCGCTTAGGAACCGGCCGAGGGCGGCGCAACCGCGCCCGCGCAGCCGGAGCCGGCTCGCCGCTAGGGCCGCGCGCGGGCTTGGTGTAACGATGCCCCATGGCCTCCGCCGCGCACGCGCACACCGACGCCCACAAGCATTCCGCGGCGGGCGCAGACCGCTATTTCAACCGCGAGCTCAGCTGGCTCGCGTTCAACCGCCGCGTTCTGGAGGAGGCGTGCAACGGCGCCTATCCGCTGCTGGAGCGCCTGCGCTTCCTGTCGATCTCGGGATCGAACCTCGACGAGTTCTTCATGGTGCGCGTGGCCGGGCTGCGCGGGCAGATTTCGGAAGGGGTGGAGACCCGCTCGCCCGACGGCCTGTCGCCTGCCGAGCAGCTGGACGCGGTCGTCGCCGAAGCCGACCGGCTGATGCAGCGCCAGCAGACCGTGTGGGCAGAGCTGCGCAAGCGGCTGTCCGCGGTGGCGCTAACCGTTATCGGCCCCGACGAACTGAAGCCCGACGAGCGCCCGTTCGCGCGCGATTATTTCCGCGACCAGATCCTGCCGATCCTGACGCCGCAGGCGATCGATCCGGCGCACCCGTTCCCGTTCATTCCAAATCGGGGCTTCAGCCTGATCTTCGAGCTGGAGCGCACGCGCGACCGCCAGCGGTCGACCGCGCTCGTCATGCTGCCGTCGCTGCTGCCGCGCTTCATCCGCCTGCCCGGCCGCACGATCCGCGTGATCTCGATCGAAAGCCTTGTCCGCGCATTCATCGAGGACTTGTTCCCCGGTCACCGCGTATTGGGCGACGGGGCGTTCCGGGTGTTGCGCGACAGCGACATCGAAGTCGAGGAAGAAGCCGAGGATCTGGTGCTTTACTTCCAGACCGCGCTCAAACGGCGGCGGCGCGGGCGCGTGATCCGGCTGGAGCTGGAGCGCGCGACGACGAAGACGCTGCGCCAGCTGATCGAGGCCGAGCTCGAGGTCGACGACAGCGCGATCACGCGCATCGACGGAGTGCTGGGCATCGCCGACCTGGCGCAGGTGGTCGACCAGGACCGGCCCGACCTGAAGTTCGAACCCTACGTTCCCCGCTTTCCCGAGCGGATCCGCGAGTATGACGGCGATTGCTTCGCCGCGATCCGGGCCAAGGACATCGTCGTCCACCACCCTTATGAGAGCTTCGAGGTCGTAGTCGCGTTCATCCGCCAGGCCGCGCAGGACCCCGACGTCATCGCGATCAAGCAGACGCTCTACCGCGCCGGGCGCGACAGCCCCATCGTCAAGGCGCTGATCGAGGCGGCCGAGGCGGGCAAGTCCGTGACCGCGATCGTGGAGCTGAAGGCGCGCTTTGACGAGGAACAGAACATTAAATGGGCGTCGCTCTTGGAAGCGGCGGGCGTGCAGGTGGTCTATGGCTTCGTCGGCTGGAAGACGCACGCCAAGATCAGCATGGTCGTCCGCCGCGAGAGCGAGGGGTTCAAGACGTACCTCCACTTCGGGACGGGCAATTACCATCCCGTCACCGCGCGCATCTATACCGATATCAGCTATTTCACCGCCGACCCGGTGCTCGCGCGCGATGCGGGGCAGGTGTTCAACTTCATCACCGGCTATGTCGAGCCGCGCGCGCTGGAGCGCATCGCGCTGTCGCCCCTGAACGTCCGCTCGACGCTCATCGGCCTGATCGATGACGAGATCGCGCACGCTCGCGCCGGGCGCCGGGGCGAAATCTGGGCCAAGATGAACAGCCTGGTTGATCCCGAGATGATCGACAAGCTCTACGAGGCGAGCCGGGCAGGGGTGAAGGTCGATCTGGTCGTGCGCGGCGTCTGCTGCCTGAAGCCGCAGGTGCCGGGGCTCAGCGAACGGATCAACGTGCGCTCGATCATCGGGCGCTTTCTTGAGCATAGCCGCATTTATTGCTTCGGCTCGGGCCATGGCATACCGCACCCGCAGGCGAAACTGTTCATCTCCTCGGCCGACTGGATGCCACGCAACTTCGACCGGCGCGTTGAGGTGCTGATCCCGCTCACCAATCCGACGGTGCATGCGCAGGTGGAAGATCAGGTGATGGTCGCCAACCTCAAGGATACCGAACAGAGCTGGGAGCTGGGAGCCGACGGCGAGTACCGGCGGCTGGCTGGGCGCGAGCCTGCCTTCAACTGCCACCGCTATTTCATGACCAACCCCAGCCTGTCGGGTCGCGGCGCTGCGCTCCACGACGGCATCGCGCCCAAGCCGCTGCTTGCCGAGGGAGAGGACATTTGAGCCCGATCGCTGCCCGCGCTGTGCCCGAGGCGGTGCCCGCCGGAGCGGGGCCGCTCGCTGGCGTGCTCGATATCGGATCGAACTCGATCCGTCTGGTCGTCTACCGCGCCGGAGCGCGCGCGCCCGAAACGCTGTTCAACGAGAAGCTGATGGCGGGCCTGGGCGCCGGCGTGGCGCGGCACGGACGGCTGGAGGCCGATGCGATGGCGCTGGCGAGCGCGGGGCTGGCGCGATTTGCAGCGATGGCGCGCGCGATGGGCGTGGCCGAACTGCGCGCGGTCGCGACCGCTGCGGTGCGCGACGCAGCCAACGGCCGCGAGTTCGTCGACCGGGTCGAGCGCGAGACGGGGCTGGACATCGAGGTGATCGACGGCGAGACCGAAGCGCGCGCATCGGCCTACGGCGTCATCTCGGCAATCCCCGCTGCCGACGGCGTGGTCGGTGATCTGGGCGGCGGCAGCCTGGAGCTGGTGCGCGTCGCGGGCGGGCGTCCGGGTGCGCGCGTGTCGCTCGCGGTCGGCTCGCTGAAGCTCGCCGCGGCGCGGGCGGAGGGGCGGGCGGCGCTGCGGCGGCTGATCGACACAGCGCTGGCCAAGGTCGGCTGGCTGGGCGACGGGCTGGGGCGGCCGCTCTACGCGGTCGGCGGGTCGTGGCGCGCGCTGGCGCATTACCACATGCACGTGACCGCAGCGCCGCTGCCGGTCATCCACCACTATACGATGGGCGCCGACGCGCCCGATCGGCTGGTGCGCAGCCTGGCGCGCATGGCCGAAAAATCGCTGAAGGAGGTGCCCGGCGTCAGCGCCCAGCGCGCCGCAGCGCTGCCCGGAGCGGCTGCGCTCATCGGTGCGGTCGTCGATCGGCTGCGCGCCAGCCACATCGTCACCAGCGCCTACGGCCTGCGCGAGGGGTTGCTCTATCAGAGCCTGCCCGCCGAACTCCGCGCGCGCGACCCGCTGATCGAGGCGGCGCGGCTGGAGGCTGCGCGGCTGTCGCGCTTTGCCGAAACCGGCGAGGCGCTGACGCGCTGGACCGCTGCGCTCTTCGCCGCCGACCCCGCGCCGTTCCAGCGGATCCGCGTGGCGGCGTGCCTGCTGTCCGACGTCGCGTGGAACGCCAATCCCGATTTCCGCGCCGAGCGCGCGGCGGACATCGCGTTGCACGGCAGCTGGGTGGGGGTGACGCTGCCCGAACGCGCGCTGCTGGCAGCAGCGTTGTTCGCCTGCATGGGCGGCGAGCGCGATGCGCTGCTGGGCGCGCGCTGGCCCGCGCTGGCGGAGCCCTATGCTGTGCAGCGCGCGTGGGCGTGGGGGCTGGCAGCCCGGCTGGGCCAGCGCCTGGGCGGAGGCGCCTCGGGCGTGCTCGGCCCGGTTGCGCTTGAGCCAGCGGGCGCCGGCGCACGGCTGGTGGTGCCCGATCATCTGCAGGCGCTGATCGGCGCCAGCGTCACGCGGCGGCTGAAGGCGCTGAACGCCGCGCTGGCGGGCTAAGCGCTGCTGAACGCCGCGCTGGCGGGCTAGGCACTGCCGTTCCCCGCGGATCGAGCTAGGCGAGCCAGCCCTCGCTCCGGTACCATGCGACCGCGCGCGCGAGGCCGTCGCGGAGCGGCACCTCCGGCCGCCACAGGCCGGTGGCGATGAGGGCGGCGGGGTCGGCGGTCCAGTCGGCGTGGGCGAAATAGCGCGCGCGATCGGGCGTGAGCTTCGGAGTCCGGCCGAGCGCGCGCAGCGCGGCGGCGTTGAGCGATGCCGCGGCCCGTAGCAGGGCAGGGGGCACCGGCAGGACGACCGGCTGGCGGCCGACGGCCTCGCCCACCGCGCGCGCGAACTCGGCGTGGCTGCACCCGCCGGGCTGGCCGTCGCTGATCTCGAACACGGTGCGCAGTCCGGACACGGCAGGGGCGCTCGCGAGCGCCATGAGCGCGCGCCCGAGATCGTCGACATAGACGAGACTGAACCGGCCTGCGCCGATCGCGGGGGCGAAGCCGCGCGAGACGGCGCGGATCAGCTCGAAGCTCTCGCGGTCCCCGGGGCCATAGACCGCGGGCGGGCGCACGATCGACCAGTCGAGGGGCGAGGCCGTCACAATCTCGTCCGCCGCGGCCTTGCTCGCCCCATAGTCGGACAGCGCGGGTTCGCGCGCGGCGAGGCTGGAGACCTGAATGAAGCGCCGCACCCCCGCGCCCGCCGCCGCCGCCAGCATGGCGCGCGTGCAGTCGACATTGGTGCGCCAGAAGCCCGCCCGGTCGGCCGCGTTGATCGCGCCCGCAACGTGGATGACCGCGTCCGCTCCATCGCATAGCGCTCGCAAAGCGTCGGCGTCGGCGAGGTCGCCCGGCACCCACCCCACGCCCGCGCGCTCCGGCTGCGGCCGCCGCGTTAGCGCGCGGACGCTGTGCCCCGCCTCGACCGCCAGCGCGATCAGCCGCGCGCCGACGAAGCCCGTGCCGCCGGTGATGGCAAGCATCGTCAGCGTGGGCCGCGCTGGGCTGCGATCTGCGTCACCGCCAGCCCGATCAGCGTCAGCCCCAGCCCGGCGGCACGCAGCGTGTCGACCGGGCGGCGGGCGACGCCCAGCAGCCCGAACTGATCGACCGCGGCCGCGGTCGCGACCTGCGCCACCAGCACGAACAGCACGAAATTGCCGACGCCGAAGCGCGGAATGACGATCGTCGCCGACAGCGCATAGAAGCCCATAATGAGGCCCGGCAGCACGCTTGTCGGCGGCGCGGCGCCCAGCGCGGAGAGCGGCGGCAGCGGTCCGGTCAGCCGCGTAGCCAGGATCGCCGCTGCGAACGCAACCGCGAACACCACCGCGCTCGCCGCGAAGGGCGAGCCCAATGCGCGGGCGAGGCCACTGTTCAGCACGCCCACCAGCGGAATGCCCACGCCCGCGAGGAACGACCAGAAAGCGAGCGCCGGATAGCCCATCGGCGCGCTCTGTGACGCGGCCCGCTCCATCCCGCAACGCACCAGCCGGTTCTGCATGGTGGCAGACCGCGCCCGCGCACCCTATGAAGGCGTCAGTAGCTGACGAAGGACCGACATCCCATGACCGCCAACGCCCGCATCCACGAGATCGTGACGTCGCATCCCGTGGTGCTGTTCATGAAAGGCACCGCGCTGTTTCCGCAGTGCGGCTTCTCCGCACGCGCCATCGCGATCCTCGAGCGCGCGGGCGTCGATTTCCACACGGTCGACGTGCTGGCCGACCCCGAGATCCGCCAGGGCGTCAAGGCCTATTCCGACTGGCCGACCATCCCGCAGCTCTATGTCAATGGCGAGTTCGTCGGCGGATCGGACATCATGATGGAGATGGCCGAGGCGGGCGAGCTCGACGAGCTGCTGACGGCCAAGGGCGTGAAGTCGGCGGCTTGATCCCGCCAGCCCACGCCCCGGCGACTGCGTTCGCACGCCTGTGCCGCGAGGCGATGGCGATCTACGGCGCGCACGCGGCGCTGATCGTGCCGGTGGCGGCAGCGTTCGTGTTCCTGCCGGGCCTGGTGGGCGCGACCGTTTCCGACAAGCTGGGGCTGCAACCGGGCCATCCGACGGTCGTCGTGATGCTGGCGCTGGTGCTGCTGCTCGGCGCGACCGCGCAAGGCGCGCTGACGCGGATCGCGCTCGGCGTGCCGGGGACGGTCGCGGCGGCGCTGGGTGACGGAGCGCGGCTGGCGGGGCGCGTGCTGCTGCTGCAGCTGATGAGCGCGGCGGCGGTATTGCTGGGGCTGGCGCTGTTCATTGCGCCGGGCGTGTATCTGGCGGTGCGGCTCAGCTCGGCGCTGCCGGCGATGATCGCCGAGGAATTGCCGCCGTGGACCGCCGCGGCGCGCGCCTGGTCGCTGTCCTCGCGCCAGTTCGGCCCGGCGTTCCTGCTGATCGGCCTGATCGCGGTGTTCGGGGCAACCGTGTTCCTTGTGGCGTTGTTGGTGGCGCAGGCGCTTCCCAATGCGCTGGCGCAGGCGGGGCTGGCAGGTCTCGGCGTGTTTGCGGGCGAGGCCGCGCTGCAATGGGTGACGACCGCGATCGGCGTGGTGCTGCTCGTCGCGCAGGCGGCGCTCTACCGGTTCCTGCTGCGCGCAGAGGCTGCCGCCTGATTGAACCCCATGTCGGTCACGCCAGCGCACGCCGGGCCTGACCGCGTCGCGCACGCCTCGGCTGGCGAGGTCGGGCGCCAGCGTCGGCCGACATGACGTTGCGGGACAAAGGGCCTACCCCTCAATCCCAGCGCGCGAGCGGGGGAAGGCTCATCAGGATCGCGTCGACATTGCCCCCGGTCTTCAGGCCGAACACCGTGCCGCGATCGTAGAGCAGGTTGAATTCCGCATAGCGCCCCCGGTAGCGCAGCTGCGCGGCGCGGTCGGCTTCGGTGAAGGGCGTGGCGGCGCGACGGCGGGCGATGCGCGGGAAGGTGCCGAGGAACATCTCGCCCACTGCGCGGACCTTGGCGAAGTCGGCCTCGAAGTCGCCCGAATCGAGATGGTCGACGAACACCCCGCCCGCGCCTCGCTCCACCTGGCGGTGCGGCAGCCAGTAGTAGCGCCGTGCCTCCTCGGACCAGGCGGCATAGTCCGCCTCGCCCACCGCCGCCCTCAGCGCATCGTGGAACTCGGCCACGTCCTCGGCGATCGGCAGCGCGGGGTTGATGTCGGTCGTCGCGCCGAACCAGCCCACGGTCGTTTCCAGATAGCGGCAGTTCATGTGGACCGCGGGCGCCCACGGGTTCGCCATGTGCGCGACGAGGCTGATGCCGGTGGCGAAGAAGTCGGGCTCTTCGCGGCTCGCTCCGCGGATCGAGGGCGCAAACTCCGGATGGAACGCGCCGTAGACGGTCGAGACGTTCACTCCGACTTTCTCGAACACGCGCCCATGCATCACGCTCATGACGCCGCCGCCGCCGGGCGCGCCGTGATGGTCCTGCCGGTCCCAGCTGCTGCGCTGAAATGCCGCGGCCGAGCCGTGCTCGCGCTCGATTGCCTCGAACTCGGCGCAGATCCGGTCGCGCAGCCCCTCCGCGAACGCGCGCGCGCGCGCACGGCGGCCGGTCGCGGGCCAGTCCCCGGCGCCTCCGGCCATCTCGGGCGCGGCAGTCTCGGTCAGCACGTCGGGAACCCTCCTGTCTGTCGTAATGCCTCGCCCAGTATCATGGCTGCGGCGACCGCGACATTGAGCGAGCGCAAACCCGGCCGCAATGGGACGCGCACCCCCGCCGCCGCGGCCGCGCGCGCGTGCGGCGGCACGCCCGGCCCTTCAGAGCCGAGCATCAGCACGTCGCCCGGCGCGAACGCGAAGGCGGTATAGGGCGTCTCCGCATCGGTCTCCGCGAAGATCAGCCGCCCGGCGACGCGGTCGCTAAACGCTTGAAAGCTGCGATGGCGGGTGAGCGCGGCGCGCGGCAGATAGTCGAGGCCAGCGCGCCGCATCCGCGCCTCGCCCCACGGGAAGCCGCACGGCTCGACGACATCGAGCGGCACGCCGAGGCACGCGCTGAGCCGGATCAGCGTGCCGACATTGCCGGGCATGTCGGGCTCGATCAGCGCGAGGCGGATGGGCGGCGTCTGATCGTCGGGCGCGGGTGCCATTCCGCAGCGATTGGCCGGGGCCGCGGCCCGACGCAAATCAGCTGCGCGGCGAAGCGCGGCCGCTTCCGGACAGCCGGAGCGCGCGAGGTGGTTCGTCGGGAGGTGAAATGTGCCGACCGGGTCGGCATCAGCGGGGCCGGCGGCTACACCCCGCCCGCGCCGCCTCCCGGTCGTCCGGGCAGAGAGTCCGCGCCAGCCCTGCTGCTGCGCTCAGCTCCAGCGCCCGAACGGCAGCAACTGCGCCAAATCGGCCAGGCTTGGCCAGCCGTCGAGGCGCACACCGAAATCGCGTTGCAGGAAGGCGTGGCGCACGATTTCGGCCTGCTGCTCCAGCCCGTAATCGTGAAACGCGCGCCCCGGCCGCAGGCGGTAGGCATAGCGCGCGCCCGGCAGCCGGGCCAACGGCAGGAACAGCCCCGCCCGATGCTGCCACACATGCGTCAGCTCGTGGATGAAATGGCCCTGCGCGCCGCGGTCGGCCGCGGCGTAATCGTCGGCGTAGTTCGGGCTGCCCGGCCGGACATAGAGGTGACCGTTGGGCGTGATCGTGACGCCGCGCGGCTGGAAGAATGCCCACGCGCGGCGGCGGATCGTCACATGATCGAGCGCGAGCGCGTCGCCGAACACGCGCGCTGCGAGCGCGCGCTCGCCCTCGGTCAGGCTGCGCTCAGTGCTGTGCGTGGCCGGGCCCCGCCGCAGCGCCCTCTACCTGTGCATGCACCGTCAGCGTGCGGTTGGACGCGAACTTCAGCTGAATGTCGGCGGTCTTCAGGTTCGGCTTCAGCCCGAAGATCATCAGGTGGTAGCCGCCCGGAGCCAGCTTCAGCTCGCCATTGGCGGGCACGACCACGTCGCGCACCTTCTGCATCGACATGACGCCGCCCCTGGCACTGCTGCGGTGCAGCTCGATGCGCTCCGCTGCATCGGAGCTTGCGCTCGTCAGCGTCTCGGGCCGAGCGCCGCCGTGCAGCGTCACGTAACCCACCGCCGGGCGGCCCGGAGCGAGCGGCGCGCGCACCACCGCATCCGTTGCGCGGACACCGGCGGTCTCTGCCTTGGGGTCGGCCGGCGTCGTCGTCTGGCTATGCGCCGCACCCGCTGCGAGCGCGCCCAGCAGCAGCGCCACCGCGCCTGCGCACGCAGCCATGCCCATCCGCCGATCACCCGTCATCGTCACCGCCCTCGTCGCCAAAATCCGCTCGCCCGACGGGCGCCCACATAATCGCGGTGCGTGCGTCCGTCAGCGTGCCACCCCGCCGCAGCGGCGGGTTGGTGCACGCTGTTGCCGATAAACAACCGATGCTTGCGGCGGGATGACACGCCCCTACATCCCCGTCACCAACAGCGACGGGCTAGGGTCAACCACCCGGCGCAGCCAGCACATACAACACATACGGACGGGATCAGGGTAACAGCATGGCGAAAGTCATCGGGATCGATCTGGGCACCACCAACAGCTGCGTGGCCGTGATGGAAGGCGCACAGGCGAAGGTTATCGAAAATGCGGAGGGCGCGCGCACCACGCCGTCACAGGTCGCCTTCGCGAAGGACGGCGAGCGGCTGATCGGCCAGCCCGCCAAGCGCCAGGCGGTCACCAACCCCGAGAACACCGTTTTTGCGGTCAAGCGCCTGATCGGCCGCCGCTTCGACGATCCGATGACGCAGAAGGACATCGGCCTCGTCCCCTACAAGATCACCAAGGGCCCGAACGGTGACGCATGGGTCCATGCGGGCGGGCAGGATTACAGCCCGTCACAGATTTCGGCCTTCATCCTCCAGAAGATGAAGGAAACCGCCGAGAGCTATCTTGGCGAGAAGGTGACGCAGGCCGTCATCACCGTGCCGGCCTATTTCAACGACGCGCAGCGTCAGGCGACCAAGGACGCCGGCCAGATCGCGGGGCTGGAGGTGCTCCGCATCATCAACGAGCCGACCGCGGCCGCGCTCGCTTACGGCCTCGACAAGCAGGCGCAGAACAAGACGATCGCGGTCTACGATCTCGGCGGCGGCACGTTCGACGTGTCGATCCTTGAGCTTGGCGACGGCGTGTTCGAGGTGAAGTCCACGAACGGCGACACCTTCCTTGGCGGTGAGGATTTCGACGCGCGGATCGTCGATTGGCTCGCAGACCAGTTCAAGAAGGACCAGGGGATCGATCTCCGCAGCGACCGGCTCGCGCTGCAGCGGCTGAAGGAGGCCGCCGAGCGAGCGAAGATCGAGCTGTCGAGCGCGCAGCAGACCGAGATCAACCTGCCCTTCATCACCGCCGATCAGACCGGGCCGAAGCATCTCGTCATCACGCTTACCCGCTCCAAGCTGGAAGAGCTGGTGCGCGACCTGATCGACCGGACGCGCGGACCGTGCCTGAAGGCGCTGGAGGACGCAGGGTTGAAGGCGAGCGACATCCAGGAAGTCGTGCTCGTCGGCGGCCAGACGCGCATGCCGCGCGTGCGCGATTTCGTAAAAGAAGTCTTCGGGAAGGAAGGCCACACCGGCGTCAACCCCGACGAGGTGGTCGCGATCGGCGCGGCGATCCAGGCCGGCGTGCTGCAGGGCGACGTCAAGGACGTGCTGCTGCTGGATGTCACGCCGCTGTCGCTTGGGATCGAGACGCTGGGCGGCGTCTTCACGCGCATGATCGACCGCAACACGACGATCCCCACCAAGAAGTCGCAGACGTTCAGCACCGCCGACGACAACCAGAGCGCGGTCACCATCCGTGTCTTTCAAGGCGAGCGCGAGATGGCGGCCGACAACAAGCTGCTTGGCAACTTCGACCTTACCGGCATTCCGCCCGCGCCGCGCGGCGTTCCGCAGATCGAGGTGACCTTTGATATCGACGCGAACGGCATCGTGAACGTGTCCGCCAAGGACAAGGGCACCGGCAAGGAACAGCAGATCAAGATCCAGCCCTCGGGCGGCCTCAGCAAGGACGATATCGAGCGGATGGTGCGGGAGGCCGCGCAGTTCGCAGCCGACGACAAGAAGCGCCGCGAGCTCGCCGAAGCCAAGAACCAGGCCGAGGGCCTTGCGCATTCGGCCGAGCGCCAGCTTGCCGAGAACGGCGACAAGGTGCCAGCCGACGTGAAGTCGGCGATCGAGGGCGCGGTGAAGGACGTGCGCGAGGCGCTGGAGAAGGGCGACGCCGACGCGATCACCGCCAAGACCGCGACGCTGTCGACCGCCATGCAGCGGCTGGGCGAGGCGATCTATGCCGCGCAGCAGGCCCAGGCCCAAGGCGCAGCGCAGGACGGCGGGGCCGGCCAGGGGGCCAAGGCCGACGACGACGTTGTGGACGTCGAGTTTTCCGAAGTGGACGACCGCCAGCACTGACCTCTAGGCTGACGGGCAGGGCAGGGATCGCACCATGGCCACCGCGGAATTGGACTATTACGAGGTCCTCGGCGTCGCACGCGACGCCGACGACCAGACGATCAAATCCGCCTACCGCAAGCTCGCGGTGCAGCTGCATCCGGACAAGAACGGCGGCTGCAAGGACGCCGAGGCCAGTTTCAAGGCGGTCAACGAAGCCTATGACTGCCTGAAGGACCCGCAGAAGCGCGCGGCCTATGACCGGTTCGGCAAGGCCGGGCTGAACGGCCACGGCGG
Organism: Sphingomonadaceae bacterium; assembly: GCA_032249695.1. Classification (GTDB taxonomy): domain Bacteria; phylum Pseudomonadota; class Alphaproteobacteria; order Sphingomonadales; family Sphingomonadaceae; genus JAVVHE01. Next base: position 26,273 of record JAVVHE010000001.1, read on the forward strand.
CGGACATGCTAATGCTGACATGCATGGCTTTGCCGACATCTTCGAAGGCATCTTCGGCGACTTCATGGGCCGCCAGGGCCGCGGCGGGCGCACCGTCCACCGCGGGCAGGATCTGCGCTACGACCTCGAGCTGACGCTTGACGAAGCGTTCCGCGGCAAGACTGCCACGATCGAGCTTGCGGTGACGCAGAGCTGCGACGGCTGCGCTGGCACCGGCGCCAAGCCGGGCACGCAGGCCAACAGCTGCGGCACCTGCGGCGGGCGCGGGCAGGTCCGGACCTCGCAGGGCTTCTTCGTGATCGAGCGCAGCTGCCCCACCTGCGCCGGATCGGGCCAGGTGATCGCCGACCCGTGCCGCCAGTGCCGCGGCCTTGGCCGCGTGGAGCGCGAGCGCAAGCTTGAGGTGAACATCCCCGCGGGCGTCGACGACGGCACGCGCATCCGGTTGGCGGGCGAGGGCGAATCGGGGCTGCGCGGCGGCCCGGCGGGAGACCTCTATCTGTTCATCCACCTGCGCCCGCACCGCCTGTTCAAGCGCGAGGGCACGACGCTGTTCGCCGAGGTGCCCGTGAGCATGACGACCGCTGCGCTGGGCGGCGAGATCGACGTGCCGGGCCTCGACGGCGAGCCGTGCAGTGTCAAAATCCCCGCGGGCACGCAGCCCGGCAAGCAGTTCCGCGTTCGCGGGCGCGGGATGCCGGTGCTCGGCTCGCCGGCCCAGCGCGGCGACCTGGTGATCGAGCTTGAGATCGAGACGCCGGTCAAGCTCACCAAACGCCAGCGCGAGCTTTTGGAGGAGTTCCAGGCGATCGAGCGCGATCACAGCGCGACCAGCCCCAAGTCGCACGGCTTCTTCGGGCGCCTGAAGGACTGGCTGAGCGACGAACGCCCCGCCGCCTGATCGGGCGGCGCCGCACGCGCCGCGCGGCCCGCGCCGCGAACGCGTCGATCCGCACGCCCGGCCCGGGCCGCGGCGCGAACGCGTCGATCCGCACGCGGCGGACGGCAGGCTGCCGCCGCGCATCGGTCATCGACCCCGGTGCCGCGTGTTGGGGCTGACGTGGGCGCGACCGCGCGGCCCCGGTTCCGCAACGGCCGGCCGCTGAGACGCGGGCCGGGCACCGCCACGCCGGTGGCCGGACACCGCCACGCCGGTGGCCGGACACCGCCACGCCGGCGACCGGCCGACCGGCAATCTCCCTGAACGCGCCGCGGCCGGTGCAGGCGCCTTAGGCTGCCGCCCCGCTCGCGATCAGCCTGTCGATCGCCGCTTCGTCATATCCAGCCGCCGTCAAGAGCTCGCGCGTGTGCTCGCCCAGCCGCGGCGCGGGCGTGTCGGCATGGCCCAGCGCCGAGCCGACGCTGCGCTCGCCGCCAGCTTCGCGCACCACGCCCGCCGCGCGCAGGTGCGGGTCGTCCACCAGCGTCTCCACGCGGCCCACCGGCATCGCGGGCACATCGGCGGCTGCGAGCCGCTCCAGCCACCACGGCGCGGGGTGGCGCTCGATCAGCTCGGCGACCACGGCATAAGCGTGCGCATAGTCGGCGCGGCGCGCTGCTGGATCGCTCAGCACCGGATCGGCCAGATAGCGGTCCCCGGCGCCCGCGACCGCGAAGAACGCGCGCCATTGCTTCTCGGTATAGACGATGACCGAGATCCACGCGCCGTCGCTGCAACGACAGGGCCGCCGGTCGGGCGCAAGCAGGCGGCTGTAACCGGGCGGGCCAGCCGCGGGCCGGAAGGTCAGCCCGCCGAGATGGTCGGCGAGCACCAGCTCGCTCATCACCTCGAACATCGGCACTTCGATCGCGCGGCCCTCGCCCGTCGTCCGCGCCGCCAGCAGCGCGGCCAGGATCGCCTGCGCTGCATAGACGCCCACATAGCGGTCGGCGATCAGCGACGGCGTATAGCGCGGCGGATCGCTCAGCCCCGCCAGCCCGCTCGCACCCTGGATCAGGTCATCGTAGGCCGGGCGCCCCGCATACGGGCCGGCTGAGCCGAAACCGGTCAGCGCCGCATAGACGAGACGCGGGTTGACGGCTTGGACCGCGTCCCACCCCAGCCCCAGCCGCTCGGCCGCTGCGGGGCGGATATTGTGCACCAGCACGTCGGCTTTTGCAGCCAGCCGCAGCGCCACGCCGCGCGCCTCCGGCCGCTTCAGATCGAGCACGATCGACTTCTTGCCGCGATTGCTGTGCCGGAAGATCGGCGCCATGCCCGGGCGGCCGTGCGGATCGGCGACGCGCATCGTGTCGCCGCCGGGGGCCTCCACCTTCCACACGCTCGCGCCCTGCAACGCCAGCAGGTGCGTTGCCCACGGCCCCATGATGACCGCCGACAGATCGAGCACGGTGACGCCAGCGAGCGGCTTGTCCATGCGCGCTCTGTTGCGGCTGCCTGCGGCGCGGTGTCCAGCCCCGGCGGTGGCGGGCAGGCGGTCAGGGCGCTAGAAGACGCCGATGGACGTATCCACGGCACAGGGCGTGCTGATCGCGCTGGCGACGATCGTCGCGATGGAGGGCGGGGCCTATGCCTCGCACCGCTGGATCATGCACGGGCCGATGTGGTTCTGGCACGAGAGCCACCATCGCCCGCGCGACGGCGCCTTCGAGAAGAACGACTGGTTCGCCGTCGTCGGAGCGCTGATCTCGATCGCGTTCATCTTCATGGGCACGCAGCTGAAATTGGGCAGCGCCTGGACGTGGCTGGGCGTCGGCGTGGTCGGCTATGGGATCGTCTATTTCCTGTTCCACGACGTGCTGGTCCATCGCCGCGTGCCACATTCCATCGTGCCCGGCAGCAAGTATCTGCGCCGTATCGTGCAGGCGCACCGGCTACACCACGTGACCGCGAGCCGCGAGGGATCAGTGAGCTTCGGCTTCATCTACGCTCCGCCAATCCCCCAGCTGGTGGCGCAACTGCGCGCCCACCGCGAGGCTGGGCGCGGCGCGAGCCACCGGAGCGCGATCACGCGCTGACGGACGCGATCTCACAGCGCTAGCGCGACACATTCGATCGCGCCGTCGTGCTCGCGCCAGTGGCAGCGCGAGACACCGCGCCAGCGCGCCTCGATCGTGCCTTCGCTGTGCGGGATGGTCTCGATCGCCTGCGGGTCGGCCTGCGATGCGAGGCCGGTGCGCTTCGCGTGCGCTTCCTTCGCAGCCCAGCGGATCAGGAAGGCGCGCGGCTGCTCGGCGGCGGGCAGCGCCGCGATGACGGCGCGCTCAGCGGGGGTGAGGGCGCCCCATACAGGCGCTTCGGGCGACAGCGGTTCCACGTCAACGCCGATCGGCTGGCGCGCCGAGCCGAACAGCGCGCGGGTGCCGCGCCCCGAGATGTTGACAGACCAGCCAGCCGGGCGAACCACCGTTACGCCTCCACCCGGCGCTGGCGCGAGTGCCGCGTCGGCTCCGGCGAGATGCGCGACGAGCGCCTTTGCCAATGCGCGCCGCACGGCCCGCCACGCGTCCGCGCCCGGCGCAAGCCCGGCACGCTCCGCCGCCGACAGCGGCAGCGCCTGCGCGGCTACCCAGGGCTCGTCGAGCCGCACGCTCCACGCAACCGGCCCGTCCCCGCGCTCCAGCCGTGCCAACGGCCCGTCATGCCAGCGCGGCGCGCTCAGCCCGCGGCCAGCCGCGCCGGGCTTCCCTCCCAGCTCGTGCCGCTGGGGAGCGCTTCCCCCTTCATCACCACCGACAGGTCGCCAAGGCTCGAATCGGGGCACAGCTCGGCATCGTAGAGCACGATCGCGAGGCTGCCGATCGTCGCCCGGTCGCCGATCTTGATACTCGAAACCTTCATCACGCGGTCCTCGAACAGGTGCGTCTGCAGCCCCGCGAAATCATTCAGCGCCACGTCGTCGCCGATCGTCACCAGATCATGCTCGGTGACGTCGGTCGTATCGAAATAACAGCGCCGCCCGATCGTGCAGCCAAGCAGCCGCAGATAAGCGGGCAGGAACGGCGTGCCGCGCAGCGGTTCCAGCAGGTTGGGGACGACCAGGTTCTCGTAGGTGGCAGTGATCAGTTCGGTGCGCCAGACGAACGTGCTCCACAGCGGAGCGGTGCGCGGCGTATAGCGCCCAATGACGGCCCATTTCAGCGCGATCACCGCTACTCCGCCGAGCACTGCGAAACCGATATAGAGGAATGGAAAGCTGCCGATGATCGGCCACAGCCCGACGGTGGCGTCGTCGATATCGCCCTCGATCGAAAGCAGCAGGCTGAACAGCGCCAGGAAGATCGTCAGGCTGAGCGTCACCCGCACTGCCTCGATCGCCAGCCGCGTGCGAACGAGCTTGGGCGACGGCTTGAACAGCGAGCCTTCGTCGAACACCGCCAGCTTCTGGCGCGTCGGAAGCGCAATGGGCGGCGAGCCGAACCACGTGCCGCCCGGCTGCGCGCGCAGTTCGGCGTTCGAAGGCGGCTTGGAGAGCACTCCGATCAGCGTCTCGTCACCGATGTCCGACCCTGCCGGCAGCAGCGCCGAATTGCCAACGAAGGTGCGCCGCCCGATCCGCGTATGCTCCAGCCGCACCGCGCCCGGCTCCAGCCGCGCCACCCCGAACAGCACCGCGTCGGCGATGAAGCTCTCGGGCCCGATCTCCACCAGATCGGGCACGATCGCCGCGGCGGTCGAAATCTCGGCACGCTCGCCGACGCGCACGCCCAGCGCGCGATACCAGGGCACGACGTAGAGCGTCGCGAAGATCGGATGCAGCAGCCGCAGCGCCAGATCGTTCACCTGCTGCACGAACCAGTAGCGGACGTAGAACCAGCTCGACGTGGAGTAGCTGCCCGGCTGCACACGGCCAAGGATCATGCGCTTGGCGGCCACCGTCAGCACGCACATCAAGAGCACGTAGGTGAGCGCCAGCATCGGCGTCAGCGCGATGTAGTCATAGTGGTTGGTCGACCAGTCGATCTCGATCAGCGCGAGGATGCCCGGCGCGATCGGCAGGATCGCGACCAGCGGCAGCAGCACCGCTGCAACCGCAAGCGCGGCCGAGCTCAGCACCTGCCTGACGAATGGCACCTGCGGGCGCGGGCCGGTTTCCAGCGCGGGGCCGACTCGTTCGGCGGGCGATCCGCTCCAACGTTCGCCCGCTGGGATCGACCGGCCCGGCTGCAGCGCCGACAGATCCTCAAGCATCGCGCCTTCGCCGATCGTGCTGCCACGCCCGACGACGGCCTGTGAGCCGAGGAACGCGCGGGCGCCGATCGTGACGGGGCCGAGATGCAGCATCCCGCGTTCGACCGCGCTCGTCGACAGCAGCGCGTAATCGGACAGGATCGCGTCCTCGCCGACCGTCACGAGATCGGCCGCGTCGATCTCTCCGCGCCCGATGAAGGCACCCCGCCCGATCTTCGCGCCGAGCATCCGGTAATAGCCGCGAATGAACGGCGTGCCGGCGAGGTAGGGCGTCAGGATCACGCCGGTCGCCCGCCGCACCAGCCACCACCGGAAATAATAGCTTCCCCAGAGCGGGTAGGATCCAGCCCGGAACCGGCCGATCACGAGCCATTTCACCGCCACCGCGAGCAGCATCGCGAAGGGCGGGATCAGCGCGAAGCTCGATCCCGCGATCAGCAGCGCATCCACCCGCGACATCCGCGCCGCAAGCAGCGTGTAGGCAAGATACGGGAAGAACCACTGCAGACCGGCGATGCCGTAGATCGGCACCAACGCGATGGCCTGGCCGACATAGCAGAGCCGCCGCTGCCACGCGGGGGTCCGGTGAAAGCTGGCTTCGTCGGTGCGCGTGGTGCCAGCGCGCTCGCCGAAGCGAGCGGCAAGGCCGCGGATCGTGGGCGCGGCGTAGACGTCCTGGATCGACAGCCCCTCCAGCCCCGGCAGCTTGCGCGCGGCCGAGACGAGACGCGCCGCCTTCAGGCTGTGACCGCCCAGATCCTCGAACAGGTCGTCGGTGACGCTGACCGGCTGCGGCGCGAAGCCCTCGGCCCAGACGCTGTGCAGCGCGGCTTCGAGCGGGGTGGCGGGCGGCACGATCGGACGGTCATCCGCCGACGCGCTGACCTCGGGCTTCACCAGCGCCTTTCGATCGACCTTGCCCGATGCGGGGAGCGTCGGCAGCGCGTCGATCAGCTTGTAGGCCGCGGGGCGCATATAGTTCGGCAGGCGCTCGCGCACCGTGGCCTTCAGCTCGTCGACGGGGACGGTGACCCCGCGGCGCGGCACGACAAACGCTGCCAGCAATTCCGAACCGTCGGGCTCGCGGAACAGCTGCACCGCCGCCTGCGCCACGCGCGGGTGCCGGGCGATCGTCGATTCGATCTCCGCCAGCTCGACCCGAAACCCGCGGATCTTCACCTGCGTGTCGATGCGTCCGACGAAATCGATGTCGCCGTTCGCGTCGAGCCGCACGAGATCGCCCGACCGGTAAACGAGCGGCGCGTCGGCGAACGGCGCGCGGACGAACTTCTCCGCCGTCAGCTCGGGGCGGTTCACATAGCCAGCGCCGACACCCGGCCCGCCGATCACCAGCTCGCCCTCAACCCCCGGCGCGACCGGCATCAGCTGTTCGTCCACCACCCACGCCGTGTAGCCAGGGAGTGGCTTGCCGATCGTCACGCGGTCGCCGGGCTTCAGCTCGGTCCACGTCGCCGTCACGGTGGTCTCGGTCGGGCCGTAGGTGTTCAGAACCCGGACGCCGGGCCGTGACCAGCGCGGCACGAGCTCGGGCGGGCATGCCTCGCCGCCGAGATTGAGCAGCCTGAGCGTCGGCACGGGCGTCTCCACCAGCGCCACCAGCGACGGCACCGCGTGCCACACCGTCACGCCCTCGCGCGCCAGCTCGGCCGCGATCTCGGGCCCGGCCTTCGCCAGCGCTTCCGAGGCCACCAGCAGCGTCGCGCCTGCGAACCAGGTGGTCCACATCGTCTCGACGCTCATATCGAAGGCCAGGCTGAACCCGCCGAAACACAGATCGTGCGGAGTGAGCGCCAGCACCGCGCTTTCGCTGCGCACGAAATGGCACGCGTTCCGGTGCCGGATCGCGACACCCTTGGGCCGCCCGGTGGTGCCGCTGGTGTAGATGATATAGGCTAAGTCGTCGGGCGTCGCGTTGGTCAGCTCGCGCCCGATCGGCAGCGCCGCCTCGGCGGCGAGTTCGCCCAGATTGTCGTCGACACAGAAACACTCGCCCGGCATCTCGCGCGAGCGCTCGCTGGTGGTGATGACGAGCCGGGCGCCCGAGTCCCCGGCGATGAAGTCGATCCGGTCCTTGGGATAGCCCCAGTCGACGGGCACGTAGGCCGCGCCCGCTGACAGCACGCCGAGGATCGCCATATACTGATCCAGGCTGCGCGGCAGGCAGATGACCACGCGGTCGCCGCGGCCCACTCCGCGCGCGCGCAGCCGGTGCGCCATCCGCAGCGCGCGCTCGCGCAGCTCGGCGTAGGTCAGGCTCCGGCGGCGCCCGCTCTCCTGCGTGTCGCCCAAAATGCGCGCGGCGCAACGGTGGCCATGCGCCCGCGCCAGGCCGTCGAACAGCTCATGCAAGAGCTCGTCGCGCGTATAAGGAGCGCCCGCGGCGCGTTCGGGGCCGGGCGCGATCGGCTGCAGCAGATCCGGCTCCGCTGCTTGCGCATCCTCAACCCTCAACTGCACGTCCGCACCGTTCCGTCTGAGCCGTTCCGCAACCCTGCCGCCCCCCGAACGCCGGGGCAAGGCGGCTGGCTCCGGATCAACCCGGCAGCCGCTCGATCCGCGCGGCGGTGCCGTAGGCGACGACCTCGTTCATATTCTGCCCGAGCTCGCCCGAATCGAACCGCATCATCAGGACCGCGTTCGCGCCCTTCAGCTCCGCTGCGCGCCGCAGCCGCTCCACCGCCTGCGCGCGCGTTTCCTCGACCAGCTCGGTCATCTCGTGAATCTCGCCGCCAGCGATCGACCGCAGCCCGGCCATGAGCTGCCCGCCGATCCCGCGCGAGCGCACGACGATGCCGAACAGCTCGCCCATCACCTCGGTCACGCGGAAGCCCGGAACGTCGGGCGTGGTCACGATCAGCACTTCGCTCATACCGGGTCACCCTAGCGGCGTCGCGTGCGATTACCACCCGTCCGCCTTCTGGCGCGGTCTTCTGGGCATGGCGGGACCGGCCCGCTGCCAGCACGGCACCGTCCCGCCCGACAGCACCAGCCCGCTGGATGCGATTGCGCCCGCAGGCCGTAGGCCAATGGCGCGAGTGACGGGGCTCGAACCCGCGACCTCCGGCGTGACAGGCCGGCGCTCTAACCGACTGAGCTACACCCGCGCGATTGAAAGCGCGGCGGTTATGCCCGGGCGCGCAGGGTGTCAAGCGGCGCGAGGGGCCGGGAAAGGTCGCGAAGGTCGCGACGGTCGCGAAGGTCGCGAAGGTCGCGAAGGTCGCGGGAGGGCGTGGAGGAGGAAGACGCAGCGGAAGACGGCGCGCCGCGCGGACGGGTCGCGGGGTGCAAACGCCACGATCCTTGCCCGCACGGGGAAGGGACCACGCGCAGCGTGGGTGGACGGGCGGCGCGGCACGCACCGTCCGCGACTGCGCCCCGCCACCGCCGGGCGTCGCCCGCCGGTTCCCCTGCCCCTGCCGGGGAGGATCGCCCTACCCGCCGCCGTCTCGGAGGGGTGGGCGGGGACGAAATGCGGCAGGCGGATGGGCGGAGCGTGTCCCCGGCGGCGAGGCCGGGTGGTTGCCGTCAGCGTCTTCCTAGCGCTGATGTACGCACGCACAGACTGGGCGCTGTTCGGGTGGTGGCGCTTGTCCGCTAGCGCTGTCCCCGTGCGGCGTCCGCTCCGCTTCATCTGCCTGCCTGGCCCGAGGCGTCACGGCCGACCGCCCCGGACACTCACGCCACCCGCGCCGGAAACACGGGTGGAATGGCGTGGGATGTAACCCATATGGTTATCGCTGTCAAGCCATGCCGGCCCCCCCGGCACAGGGAGCGGCTTCGGGGGGGGGGACGGATCGACTTCGCTTGAGTGGCGTTCGCGCGGTGGCAGAACCACGCGAGCGTTGGCGCCGGCGCCGGCTAGTCCTCGCGCACCAGCGTGCGCTGGCGGAACAGAAAGCCGACTAGATCGGGCGTGCCGACATGGTGCAGGAACACGCGCACCGCGATCAACAGCGGCACCGACAGCAGCGCTCCGACCACGCCCCACACCCAGCCCCAGAAGCTGAGCGACAACAGGATCAGCAGCGGATTGACCGTCAGCCGCCGCCCGACCAGCGCGGGCGTGATGATATTGGCTTCGACGAGGTGCATCATCAGGAACGCGCCCGCGGGTATCGCCGCGCTCCACGCCGAGTTCATGCTGACCAGCCCGCCAACGAGCAGCAGCAGCCCCGTCAGCACCGGCCCGGCATAGGGCACGAAGTTGAACAGCGCAGCGAAGCCGCCCCACATCAGCGGAGTCGGCAGCCCCAGCACCGCAGCCATCAGGGCGACCGCCGCGCCGAGGCACAGGTTCACCAGCGCGATCGTCAGGATGTATGATCCCGTCGAGCGCACCACCTCGCGCGTCAGCCGCGAGATCCGGTGCGTGCCGGGCGCCGCCTGGCGCATCAGCAGCCCGTCGCGCACGCCCGAATAGGTGGTCAGCAAGAAATAGCTGAGCAGCAGCGTGAACAGCGCCTGGAACATCGCCACGGGAGCCGCTCCAGCAAAGGTCAGCGCCGCGCCGGGCAGCTCCAGCATCGATGAGGTGAAGCGCGCATTGACGCCGAAGCTGCGGCCGAGACGCCGGACGATGTGCTCGATCGCGCTGAACACATCGAGCACCGGCTGCAGGTTGGCGTGCGCGCGTCCCACCTGCTTGGGCAGGATCGCGATCCAGTCGCTTGCGGGGATGACGATCGCAATGACAATCGCCCCGGCAATCGCGATGAACGCGATCAGCGCCAGCAGCGCCGCCACCCCGGCGGGCACGCGCCGCCGCTCCAGCCAGTCGACGAGCGGAATGAGGATGAGCGCGACGACCGCCGCCGACACCACCGGCAGGAAGAACGGCGCCCCCGCCTGCAACGCGAAGGGCGCGCCGAGGAACAGCGCGGCTGCGAGCAGCAGGTTGAGCGCCGACAGCAGCCGGTCGCGCCGGTTCGCCTCCTCGTAGGCAGGCGCTGCGGCTTCGGCGATGTCGGCGGGCGGATCGGTCATGGGATCGCCTGAACCCGCCGCCAGCGCGCAGCGATCCACGCGCACGCCATCAGCTGGATCTGGTGGAAGATCATCAGCGGCAGGATCGCCAGCCCCACGCTCCCCGCGGGCAGCAGCGCACCCGCGATCGGCGCTCCGGTGGCGAGCGACTTCTTCGAGCCGCAAAACACGATCGCCACCCGGTCGGAGCGGCTGAAGCCGGGCAGCCCGCCCGCCGCGTAGGTCAGCGCCAGCACCGACGCGAGGATCGCTGCGTCGATCGCCAGCACCGACGCCAGCACCGACGGCGGTGCAGCGTGCCACAGCCCGCGCGCAACCGCGACGCTGAAGGCCGAATAGACGATCAGCAGGATCGATCCGCGGTCCGCCAGCCGCATCAGCCCTGGATGCCGCGCCGCCCAGCCAGCGCCCCACGGCCGCGCGAGCTGGCCGAGGATCGTTGGCAGCACGATCTGCCCCGCGATCGTCAGCGCCTTCGCTGCGTCAAGCCCGCCGCCCTCGGCATGGGGCAGCAGCGCAGCATAGAGCGGCGTGATGACGACACCGACGAGGTTCGAGAGCGTCGCGGCGCAGACCGCGGCGGCGACGTTGCCGCCAGCCTCGCTGGTGAACGCGATCGACGACTGCACCGTCGACGGCACCAGCCCCAGGAACACCACGCCAGTCCACACCGGCGCAGGCAGCGCAGCCGGCAGCAGCGCGCGCATTGCCAGCACCAGCGCGGGGAACAGCCCGAAGGTGACGCCGAGCACCAGCAGGTGGAGGCGCCAGTGGCCTGCTCCGGCGCGCAGCGCAGCGGGACTGAGGCGCAGCCCGTGGAGAAACAGGAGCAGCACGACGGCTGCGACGGTGATCTCCGGCAGCGCCCGCGCGAAGCCTCCAGCCGCGGGCAGCACGGTCGCGAGCACCACCGAGCCGATCAGCAGCAACGGATAGGGGTCGATCCGCTTCAAGGATTACGCTGCGTGTGCTCGATGATCTCGTCAAAGAAGCGCTCAAGATTGTTGAGCACGTTGATCTTAAATTCGTAGTTCACGTCCGGGGAAGCCGATTCGATGATCTTCGACTCGTCAATCTTCTCACTGTAGACCGACGACAGCGACTTAACATACTCCGGGCTTAGCTTGATGTGACCCAGCTCGTCTAGGATGCGCAGCTGGATGATCATCAGCTGGCGCACCAGCATCTCCAGCGCTGTGATGCGGCTGACGGTGACGATCGGGTCGAGCGTGATCTCGGGCTTGCTCAAGGGGCCACTCCTAGCGCGGGCAGCCCGTAGCAGGGCGGCGCCCGGCCGGGCAAACCCGCGCGGCCGCTAGCGTGCGGCGCGCGCCAGATCGCCGCTGAGCCGCCCCGTGAGCCAGCGGAAGAACATCCGGTAATCCGCCGCGAGCGACCAGAGCGGGTAGCGGAAGGTGGTCGGCCGGTTGTGCGCGACGAAGAAATGCCCCGACCACGCGAAGGCGTAGGCAAGCACCATGCCGATGAGCGCCGCGCGCCAGTCGCGCGTCACAAGCGCGGTGCCCAGCCCCGCCAGCCCGCAGACGCTCGCGCAATAGTGCAGCGCCCGGCAGCGCGGATCGAGGTGATCGCGCAGATAGACCAGCCAGAAGGCGCGGAAATTGGGAACGGGATCCATGGGGCACACTCTATGCGCGTGCCGGCGGATCGCCAAGCGGGCTTGCGTCGGCGCTGCGCTTCGGCGAGCGCTGATCGCATGGCCAAGCTGACCGCGCGCGTCGAGCGCTATGAGACCGCTCTTCCGTTCGTGATCGCACGCGGGCCCAAGCTGGGCGTCGAGGTCATCGTGGCCGAAGCGCGCGAGGGCGAGGTCACGGGCGTGGGCGAGGGAACGCCGATCTATTATCGCGGCGAGATGTCGGGCAGCGTCGCGGAGGCGATCGCCGAGCTCGGCGAGATCGGCTCGCGCGCCGAGCTGCAGCAGCGGCTGGGGCCGGGCGCGGCGCGCAACGCGGTCGATTGCGCGCTCTGGTCGCTGGAGGCGCGGCAGAAGGGCGTGGCCGTCTGGCAGCTCGCGGGGCTGGCCGGGTTGGAGCCGGTCATCACCGCCTACACGATCAGCCTGGGCGATCCGGCGGCGATCGAGGCGGCGGCGCGCAGCGCAGCGGGGCGGCCGTGCCTGAAGATCAAGCTGGGCGGCGACGGCGGCGACCGCGACCGTGTCGCGGCGGTGCAGCGCGCCGCGCCGGGCGCGAAGCTGATCGCCGACGCGAACGAGGCGTGGATGACGCTCGACATCGCAGCCGAGGCGGCGGCGCTGGCCGCGCTCGGCGTGTCGCTCATCGAGCAGCCGGTGCCAGCCGGGCGCGAGGATCTGCTGGACGGCGTTGACAGCCCGGTGCCGTTGTGCGCCGACGAAAGCCTCCACACGCGCGCCGACCTCGATCGCTGCGCCGGGCGATTCCAGGCGATCAATATCAAGCTCGACAAGGCTGGCGGGCTGACCGAGGCGCTGGCGTTGAAGGCCGAGGCCGAGACGCGGGGGATGAAGGTGATGATCGGCTGCATGCTCTCAACCAGCCTCGCGATCGCTCCCGCCCTGATCGCGGCACAGGGCGCGGGCTGGGCCGATCTCGATGGGCCGCTGCTGCTCGCCGCCGACCGCGCGGGCGGGCTGACCTTCAGCGACGACGGGCGCGTGCACCCCGGCAGCGCGGCTTTATGGGGCTGAGGGCGCCCGCGGCGCTGCTGCTGCTGCTGCTCGCGGGCTGCGGTGCGCCGCTGACGCAACCGGAGCTGGAGCGGCCCGAGCCGCGCTTCGACCCGGTGGCGTTTTTCAGCGGCACGAGCCACGGGGAGGGGCGGCTGAAGCTCGTCCTCTCGCCCTCGCGCACCGTGCGCGTCGACAGCGCCGGGCGGTTCACCGACGGCACGCTGGTGCTTGATCAGACGATCCGGCGCGAGGGGCATCGCATCCAGCGGCGATCGTGGCGGCTGCGCGAGACGGCGCCGGGGCATTGGCAGGGCAGCCTCACCGAAGCGTCGGGCCCGGTTACCGCCGACGTCAGCGGTAATGCGCTTCACATCCGCTACGCGATGAAGGGCGGCCTTCACGCCGAGCAGTGGCTCTATCTCGCCGCCGATGGGCGGAGCGCTGCGAACCGGCTGGGCATCCGCTTCGGGCCGGTGCGATTGGCAACGATCGAGGAGCGGATCGAAAAGCGCTGAATCCGCCGCCTCGCGCGACGAGCGTTGCGGGGGGCGGCGACGGCTGGCCGGCTGATCGCCAATCGGGCGCCAAATCGCGAGGACCGGCGCAAAGCTGCCCGTCAGGGCGGTGGAGGCGCGCGCAAGGCCGGGTCGCGCCGGGCGGCGGCGCGGAGAATTTCGGCGAGCGCGGCGGCGTGGGCGGCCCAGCTGAACCGCTCTCCAAGCCCCGCGCGCACCGCCTCGGGCGCGGGTGGATCGGCAAGCAGTTGGGCGATTGCGGCGGCGAATGCCTGTGGGTGCGGCTCGGCGAGGCGGCCCGCCTCAGGGCTGTCGACCACCTCGACCGCGCCGCCGACATCGGTGGTGACGACAGGCGTGCCGCACGCGCGCGCCTCGACCCACACATTCGCCAGCCCCTCGCGCTCGCTGGCGTGGGCGAGGACGTCGGCCGCCGCGAGCCAGCGCGCGACCTCGCCGTGGGGGCGGCTGCCGAGCAGCTGCATCCGGTCGCCCACCCCGAGTTCGGCGATCAGCGCTTCCAGCCGCGCGCGCTCGGGCCCCTCGCCGACGATGCAGAGCTTGACGCCCGCCAGCGCGGCCACCGCGCGCACGATCAGCGCCTGGCGTTTCAGCGGGATGAGGTTGCCGACCGCGACGACCAGCGGTCCACCGACGCCGAGCGCTGCGCGGGTGTCGGCACGGGGCAGGGGGCGGAAGCCGTTCATGTCGACGCCGGTATAGTGCACGCGCACCCGTCCGGCGGGCAGGCCAATCGCGCCCATGTCGCGCTTCAGCGCCGCGCTGACGGCGAGCACGCCGTCGGCCTGCTCCAGCGCGCGGCGGATCATTGCGCCGGGGCCAGGCCGCGCGGCCCACCAATGCACGTCCGATCCGCGCGCCTTCAGCGTGACGGGCAGCCCGGCGTGCACCGCCGCTCGCACTGCTCCCACGCCGCAGGGGAACAAGAAGTCGGCGTGGACCACCTCGGCGCCCGCGATCAGCGGCGCCACCGCCCGCGCAAGCAGCGCCGGGTTCAACCGCCAGCCCACGCCCGGGACCAGCGCGAAGCGCGGGCGATGGACGGTGAGGCCGCTCCACGTCTCCACGTGCGGCACGGCTGCCAGCGCGCGGTAGCGCGGGTGCGCCGACAGCGGCCATGGCGGCACCCCGAGCGGTGCGATCACGCTGAGCTCGATGTCCGGCTCGGCAGCGAGCGCGCGGAGCGACCGCTCGACGAATCCGCCGAGGCGCGGTTGCGCTGCATTGGGGAACAGCGTGGTCACGGCGGCAACGCTCAGCATCGGCTGGGGGCCATAGCGGGCGCGGGCGCTTGGCGCGACCGGCGAAACCGCCTAACTCACGCCGCGATGCACAGATTGACCCGAGCCACGCTCACCGTCCTTGCCGCGTCGCTCGCGCTGTCGGCGTGCGGCGGCAGGGCCGCCAAGCCCAAGGGCGAGGCGCGCTATGTCGCGCGCGATGTCGAGACGCTTTATGCCAACGCCAAGCAGCTGCTCGACCAGAAGCGCTTTGCCGAGGCGGCGGCGCTCTTCGACGAAGTCGAGCGGCAGCATCCCTATACCGTGTGGGCGCGCCGCGCCGAGTTGATGAGCGCCTTTGCCCACTGGGCCAGCCGCGACTACCCGAACGCGATCCAGGCCGCGCAGAGGTTCCTCAGCCTCCACCCCGGCTACAAGGACGCGCCCTACGCCTATTACATCATTGCGATCAGCTATTACGAACAGATCAACGATCCGCAGCGCGACAGCAAGACGACGTATCAGGCCAAGGACGCGCTGACCGAACTGATCCGCCGCTACCCGAATAGCGACTATGCAGCCGACGCCAAGCTGAAGCTCGATCTGGTGCAGGACGCGCTGGCGGGCAAGGAGATGGAGATCGGCCGCTTCTATCAGCGCCGCAAGGACTGGCTGGCGTCGACGATCCGCTTCCGCAACGTGGTCGACAATTTCGGCACGACGAACCACGTGCCCGAAGCGCTTGAGCGGCTGGTGGAGAGCTATCTCGCGCTCGGCCTGCCCGAGGAGGCGAGAAAGGCTGGCGCGGTGCTCAACTACAACTACCCCGGCTCGGTGTGGTATGAGCGGGCGTACAAGCTGCTGAACGAGAACAAAGCGGCCTGAGGGCTCATTCCCTCCCCACGCTCGGCGGGGGAGCGGACCGCCGCGCGCGGCCCGCCGATGGAGGGGTCGCGGCGCGACGCCAGCCACGCGCACCGCGATGGCCGGGCAGATGCGCGCAGGGGGGTGGAGGCGGCGGGCGCGGGCGGCTAACGCCACAGTCTGATCGCAGGAGGCTCCCGATGACCATCGCCCGCACCGCCCTCCTCGCCGCGGCGGTCGCCGCCGCCGCCGCTGCGCCCGCACAGGCCGACAGCCGCAAGACCTGGTCGACCGTCAGCGACGTCGGCGCGGGGGCGCTCGCCGCGACGGCCTTGGGGCTGCCGATCGCGCTCGGCGACAAGCAGGGGCTGTTTCAGGCGGCGGGCAGCATGGCGGTCGGCGCGGGCGCGGCCGAGCTGCTGTCGCTCGGCATCAGGGAGCAGCGGCCCGATGCAGCGGCAATGACAGCTTTCCGTCGAGCCACGCTGCGCTCGCGGGCACAGCCGCAGCGACGATCCAGGCGCGATATGGCTGGGAGGTCGGCATCCCGGCGCAGATCGTCGCCGCGGTCGTCGCGACTGGCCGGGTCGAAAGCCGCAAGCACCATTGGCACGACGCGGTCGCGGGCGGGCTGATCGGCGAGGTGTCGGGCTTCGTCATCACGCGCAAATACGGCGAGACCACGCGCATCATCCCGTTCGCCGACAGCCACAGCGGCGGCTTCTTCCTGGCCCGGCGGTTCTAGATCGCGGCGCCCGGCTTCTAAGGGTGGGCGCCAAGCCGAGGGGGCGCTCTTTTTCCGACAGCCGCCTCATCAGATCGGCTGCGTGCTGTAGCGGTGCCACAGAAACGCCGCCATCGCGCCGCGATAGGGGCGCCAGGCTTCGGCGCGTTCGCGTTTGGCGGCTTCAGACGGGCGGCCGTCAAGCTCCAGCATCCGGCCGAGCTCGATCTGGACCGCGAGGTCGCCCGCTGGAAACATGTCGGTGCGGCCTTCAGAGAACAGCAGGTAGATTTCCGCCGTCCAGCGGCCGATGCCCTTCAGCTGAACCAGCGCTGCGACCGCTGCGTCGTCGTCGGCGGGTAGCCTATCGAAGTCGATCGCGCCCGACCGCACCGCCTCGGCCAGCCCGCGCGCATAGGCCGCCTTCTGGCGCGACAGCCCGGCCGAGCGCAGCGCAGCGTCATCAAGCGCGAGCAGGCGCAGCGGATCGGTCGGATCGCCCGCCAGCCCGGCATAGCGGCGCCACATCGCGTCGGCGGCCTTGTAGCTGACCTGCTGGCCGATGATCGTGCGCAGCATCGTTGCATAGCCACGGTCGCGCACGCGCGCCGGCGGGTGGCCATAGCGCTTGACGTTCGTCGCCACGACCGGATCGCGGGCGGCAAGCTCGCCCAGCGCGTGCGCAAGATGCTCGGCGGTGAGGCCCATCGCCGCTCCTTGATCGCGGGCGTAGCGCTCGTCCATAGCGCGCCCGCAACGGGGCGCAGGGCCCCGCACGAGACCGGAGCCGCGATGCCCACGATTACCGTCACGCTGAGGAACGGCGAGGAGCGCACCGTCAACGCGCAGCCCGGGCTGTCCGTCATGGAAAATCTGCGCGACAACGGCATCGACGAGATCCTGGCGCTCTGCGGTGGCTGCTGCAGCTGCGCGACGTGCCACGTGTTCGTGGACGAGGCGTGGTCCGCCAAGGTCGGCCAGCCGGGCGCCGACGAGGCCGACCTCCTCGACACCTCCGACCATCGCGGTCCTGCCAGCCGCCTGTCGTGCCAGATTCCGTACACCGCAGCGCTCGACGGGCTGCGCGTGGCGGTTGCGCCCGAGGACTGACGCGCGCACGCCACAATGGCGCCGAATTGCTGTAAATCATCCGCAACCCGCGGCGTGCGTCGCGAGTAATGATGGGTGAGGCTGGCGTGGCTGCTGTGGGGGAGCGTGGCGGGGTGAACAGGGGCGCGAGCGTCCAGGGCTTTTTCGCGGACAAGGACCGCGCCTTCTGGACGCTGCAGATCGGCGGCTGGTTCGCCTATTTCGTGCTGCGGTCGCTTTCCGGCATCGCCAACCGCATGGGGCTGGAATTCGTGCTTCCGGCCGCGATCGTCACCGTCACGGGATTTTCGATCACGCTGCTGATGGCGGCCGCGTGCCGGCGCCTGATCCGGATGCGCCCGATCCTCGTCTGGACGATGACGCTGCTGATGCTCGGTCTCGCAGCCGCACTGTTCTCTGCGCTGGAGGTGTGGGCGTTCGCAACCTTCTTCCAGCCCGGCTGGAACCCCGAGGGCGTGGTGTTCTTCGGCGCGATCCTATTGGACTTCAGCGTACTCGCGGCGTGGACGGGGCTTTACTACGGAATTAACTATTACCTGCTGCTGGATGAGCAATCACAGCATATCGAGCGCGTGACGGCGCAGGCGAATGAAGCGCAGCTGGCGATGCTGCGCTATCAATTGAACCCGCACTTCCTGTTCAATACGCTCAACAGTATTTCGACGCTGGTGCTACTGAAACAGACCGAGCGGGCGAACGCGATGCTCAGCCGCCTGTCATCCTTCCTGCGCTACAGCCTGTCGGGCGAACCGACGAGCCTCGTCACGCTCGCGCAGGAGGTCGAGAGCCTGAAGCTCTATCTGGACATCGAGAAGATGCGCTTCGAGGGGCGGCTGCGGCCCGAGTTCCGCGTCGACCCGCCGGCGCACGTCGCGCTGCTGCCCTCGCTGCTGCTGCAGCCGCTCGTGGAGAACGCGGTCAAATACGCGGTCTCGGCGCTGGAGGAGGGGGCCGACATCGCGGTCCATGCCCGCCAGCGCGACGGGCGGCTGATCGTGACCGTCGCCGATACCGGCCCGGGCATCGTCAGCTCGCAGCAGCGCGCGAAGGCTGGTGCGGGCGTGGGACTTCGGAATATCCGCGAACGGCTGAGCCAGACTTATGGCGACGATCACCGGATCGAGCTCAAGTCGAACCAACCTCATGGTCTTGTCGTTATGATCGACGTTCCGTTCCAACCCGCAAGCGTTGCGGTGCGGGAGCGCGAAGCGGCCTGAGGAGCGAGATGACCATACGAACGCTGATCGTCGACGACGAACCGCTTGCCATCCAGGGTCTTGAAGCCCGGCTTGGGGCGTTTCCCGACATCGAGGTCGTCGAGCGCGCCACGAACGGGCGCGAGGCGATCCGGGCGATCAAGACACAGAAGCCCGATCTTGTCTTCCTCGACATCCAGATGCCGGGTTTCGACGGCTTTTCGGTCATCTCAGCCCTGGGCGATCTGGAGCCACCGCTGTTCGTGTTCGTGACGGCCTACAGCGAGTTCGCGCTGAAGGCGTTCGACGCGCACGCGGTCGATTATCTGATGAAGCCGGTAGAGGAGGAGCGGCTGGGCGCAACCATGGAGCGGGTGCGCCAGCGGCTGGCCGACCGGCGGGCGGGCGAGGAGAGCGAGCGGCTGAAGTCGCTGCTGGCCGAAGTCGCGCCCGAGCACGCCACGGCGGACGGCACCCATCAGCCAGCGCCGCCGTCATCCAACCGCTACGAACGGCTGCTCAATATCAAAGATCGCGGCCAGATCTTCCGCGTCGACGTCGATTCGATCGAGCGGATCGATGCGGCAGGCGACTATATGTGCATCTACTCGGGCGACCAGACGCTGATCCTGCGCGAGACGATGAAGGATTTGGAAAAACGCCTCGATCCGCGCAAGTTCCAGCGCGTCCACCGCTCAACGATCGTCAATCTGGAGCTGGTGCGGCAAGTCAAGCCGCATACCAACGGCGAATGCTTCCTGGTGTTATCAAGCGGCGCGCAGATCAAGGTCAGCCGCAGCTACCGGGATGTCGTGGCGCGGTTCCTGTAGTCCGCCCCGTCCTGGATCAAGCCTGGAATGGAGACGGGTGGGGTCGGCCGCGGCCGAACCGCTCACGTCCCGTCGCTGTCGATCCCGCCCGCGCCATCGTCGCCCTCCCTCAGCCGGCGCAGCAGCAGCGCCTTCGCCCTGGCGGCGCGGCGGCGGTCTTCGGCCATCACCTCGCGCAGAAACGCAGCCAGCTCCTCGTCGTCGGCGTCCTCGGCATCCTCGACATAGGCTTCGGCGACCTCGATCCCCTGCAGCGTATGGTAAAGCACGCTGACGAGCGCGTAGCTCGCGTCGCTGAAGCCCGTTTCGTCGGTGTCGGCCATCGTCTGCTCCCGGGTGTCGCGTCCGCTTGGCTGAACGGCACGCGCGCGAGCCGGTTCCGGTCGCTCGCCCGCGATGCGGTCAGCGGGCGGACCGGCCGTTTCCCATCGGCTCAGCTGTCGTCGTCCGACCCGCTGTCGTCGCTGCTGTCGTCGGCCGGGCTGTCGTCGTCGAACGAAGAGTCGTCGTTGCCGCGATAATGCAGGTCACCGTCCGAACGGTCCGATCCGCCGTCGAACAACCCTTCGGACCCGCTGCTGCTGCTGCCGAACAGGCCGCTGCGCTCCTCGTGGCCGCCGCGAAACATGCTCTCGATCGCCTCGGCTGCGAGCACGCCGCCAGCCACCCCGGCCGCGGTCTGCGCGGCCCCGGCGAGGAAGCCGCTCCCGCCGCCGCCGAACAGTCCGCCGCCACCGCCGCCGAACATGCCGCCACCCGCCGGCGCCGGGGCACCCCACGGACCGGGCTGGCCATAGCCGGGCTGCGGGTAACCGGACTGCGCATAACCGGGCTGCGGCGGGGGCGCGGGCTGGCGCTGGCCGCCGCCGAACAGGCCGGACAGGCACCCGCCGCTGCTGCTGCCAGCCGGTGAGCGTTGCTGCGCGTCGGCCAGCTGCGCCTCCAGCTCGCGGATGCGCTGTTGGCCCGCCTCGAGTGCATGCTGCGCAACGATGATCGCCTGCGCCATGTAGTAGGTCGCGCCCGGCAGAGCGGCGGACTTCGCGGCAATGTAGCGTTCGGCATCGGGATCGCGCGGCGCACCGGCCCGTGCCGCGTCGCCGAGCTTCTGGAACAGGTCGTCGATCAGGCGGGATTCGTTCTGGTCCATGGCTGTGGTCCTTCCGCCGCGGCAAGTGGGGAGCGCGTGCACGCGCGCCAAGCGGGTGACGAAGCCTTCATGTGGACGCGCTGCGCCCTACAGCGCGGCGGCGATCGCGTGGGCCGCGGCGGCCGGGTCGGGCGCGGCGGTGATCGGGCGGCCGATGACGAGGACGTCGGCGCCCGCTGCCAGCGCCTCGCGCGGGGTCATCGCGCGCTTCTGATCGCCCGGCGCCTCGCCCGCGGGCCGGATACCGGGCACGACGGCAAAGGCATCGGGCCAAGCAGCCTTCAGCTCGCGCACCTCGGCGGCCGAAGACACGAACCCGTCCAGCCCCGCTGCGCGTGCGGCGGCTGCGTAGCGCGCCGCCAGCTGCGCCGTCGTGAAGCTGCCCAGCCCCAGCTCGGCAAGATCGTGCGAGTCCATCGAGGTCAGCACCGTCACCGCCACCACGCGCGTTCCCGCCGGAGCGCTGGTCTTTGCGGCGCGCATCATCGCGTGGCCGCCCGCGGCGTGGACCGTCACGATGTCGGGCTGCAGCCGCGCGAGCGCGCGCATGGCGCCCGCGACGGTGTTCGGGATGTCGTGCAGCTTCAGATCAAGGAACAGCGGCGCATCAAGCGCGGCGATACGCTCGACCCCGGCGCGGCCATTGGCCGAGAAGAACTCCAGCCCCAGCTTCACGCCGCCGCTGTGCGGGGCCACCGCGCGCGCCAACGCCTCCGCTGCGCCAAGCTCCGGCGTGTCGAGCGCGACCCAAATCGGGTTCACTGCTTCGATGTCCCGCCATCCTTCCGGTCCCCGACGACGAAGCGTCCGCTCACCCGCCCGCGGCCGCCGCCCGGCGCTGCGCCGGGATCGAGTGTCGACTGGCCGCTCGACAGGTTGACCACCACCCGCTGGCCCTACAGCACCGACAGACCCTGATAGAGCACGACGTCGTCGACCATCGTGATAAGCTTGGCTTCGACGTCGTAGATCGCGGTCCGCGCGGTCGCACGCTCGTCGGGCGAGGTGAGCGTGACGTTGCCCAGTGCATCGAGCCGCGTGATCTTGACCTTGTCGCCCAGCGGCTTGGTCGCCACGCGCATCGCGGCCGACGTCATCGTGAGGTCGCCCTGCTTGGCGACGACATTACCGGTAAATGTCGCCTGGCGGTCTCGATTGCGCCACTCGACCCGGTCGGCATCGACGTCGACCGGCGCGTTCGTGTCATGCTTGCGCAGGCCCTGAGCGGCCACGGGAAACGCTGCGGCAGCAAGGCAGGCGGCGAGGACGGCGGTACGGCGCATGGCCGTCAATTGGCCGCCCCGTTCTCCACATGCAAGCGCACGTGGTTGGTGAGCACCAGCGTCTCGGCCTTCACGTCGGCCTGCATCCCGCCCGCGCGGAACGGCCCGAGCGGCATCCGCCCAGCAACCGGCCGGTCGCTCGTCAGCGTGCCTTCGCGCAGGTTCAGTGCCACCGGCCCGCCGGTCACCACATAGCCCGCCTTGTCGGCGCGGACCGGGCCGTTTGCAACCAGCACGTCACGGTCGATCAGCATCCGCCCCGATGGCGCGGTCACCTCGGCGGTGCCGCCCGTCAGCTGCATCGTCGCGCTGATGCGATCAAGGTCAATCGCTGGCACCGCCGCCGAACGCTGGATCGCCGAGTCGGCGCGCACCATGAAGGCGCGGCCCTGCTGATCGAGACCGCGATAGACCGACCCGACCGACTTCGACCGCTCGTTTGCGGGCTGCACGCGCTCACGCGAGACCGTGAAGCTCAGCTCGTTCGATTGACTGAACGTCAGGATGATGATCGCGAGCAGCACGCCGATCGCTGCGGCCGGGAACAGCTTCTTCGCGAGCCCGACACGGCGGTCGTGCTCGGTGCCGGGCAGCATCGCGAGCTGCCGGGGCGTCAGCGCCGGGGCGGCTGCAACCATCAGATGTGCGCGAACAGATCGACTTCGGGCCAACCGATCAGATCGAGCTCGGCGCGCGCTGGCAGGAAATCGAAGCACGCCTGCGCGACCGCGGTGCGCCCCTCGCGCTCCAGCCGCACGGTCAGCGCGTCGCGCAGCCGGTGCAGATAGCGCACGTCGTTCGCTGCATATTCGCGCTGCGCGTCGGACAGCTCGGCTGCGCCCCAGTCCGAGGACTGCTGCGCCTTGGACAGCTCGATGCCCAGCATTTCCCGCACCAGATCCTTCAATCCGTGGCGGTCGGTATAGGTGCGCGTCAGCCGCGAGGCGATCTTGGTGCAGAAGACCGGCGCCGCGACGACACCCAGATACTGCTTGATGACCGCGATATCGAAGCGGCCGAAATGGTAGATCTTGATCCGGTCGGGATCGCCGAGCACGCGCTTCAGCTCGGGCGCGTCATACTGGCCGGGCGCGAAGCGGACGAGATGCTCGTCGCCGCGGCCGTCGGTCAGCTGCACGAGGCACAGCCGGTCGCGGTGGGGATTGAGGCCAAGCGTTTCGGTATCGACGGCGATCGGCCCCGGGGCGAGCAGCCCCGCGGGCAGGTCGCCCTCGTGCAGATGGACGGACATTGGCGGTGGTTAGACGACGAGGGCCAAAGGGGAAAGTGCTAGGCGCACGTTGCTGGATCGGCTATGAATAATGCACCCGGTCCTCGGGCTTCGCACGCGCGGGCGCCTGGAACGGACGTAGAAGCGCGCGTGGATACTGAAGAAAGACTGAATTCCCAATGAGTTTTGAAAGAGGGCGCCGGGGCGGCGGGCGCGGGTTCGACGACGATTTCGGTGGCGGCGGCGACTTCGGGCGCGATGATCGGGGCCGGGGCCGCGGACGGGATCGTGGCTTTGGCGGCGGGCCCGAGTTCGGTGGCGGTTTCGCCAGCCCCCCGCCCGGCGGCGGCTTCGGCGGCCCACCCCGGAGTGGCGGCTTCGGCGGTCCGGGCGGTGGCGGCGCTCCCGGTGGTGGTGGCGGGTTCGGCGGCGCGCGGCGCCCCTTCACACCGGCCAACAACCTCGGCCCCGGCAGTGGCATCGTCAAATTCTTCAACGGCCAGAAAGGCTTCGGCTTCATCGTGCGCGATGACGGCGGCGAAGATGTGTTCGTGCACATCTCTGCGGTCGAGCGCGCGGGGCTGACCGGCCTCGCCGAAGGCCAGCCGCTGAAATTCACCCTGTCCGAGCGCAATGGCCGCATTTCCGCGATCGACCTCGTGATCGAGGGCGAGCCGATGGAGGTGAAGTCACCGTCCGGCGGTGGCGGCATGGGGCCGCGTGGCGGCGCGGCGGGCGGCGGCGGCCGTGCCGCACCCAGCGACGAGCGCTATCAGGGCACGGTCAAGTTCTTCAACAGCCAGAAGGGCTTCGGCTTCATCGCGCGCGAGGACGGCGGCCAGGATGCTTTCGTCCATATCTCCGCGGTCGAGCGCGCCGGCATGGCGACGTTGAACGAAGGCCAGAAGCTCAGCTTCCAGCTGGAGACCGACCGCCGCGGCAAGCAGGCCGCGGTCAACCTGCAAGGCGCCTGACGGCGCTGCCTGGCTGGGGGGCGGCTGCGGCTGCCCCCGCCGATGTTCGCGGTGATTGTCCGATCGCGCGTATTTACGCCGCGCTTGCCCACTCTCCGCCGCAATTATTCCGTTATGCGGCGGCAATGGAGAGGCTGACGGCACAAATGGCACGGTCTTCTGACGACCCGGCGACGCCCACCGGCGCTTGGACCGGCGGGCGCTCGCGATGAGCGAGCCGCTCGTCGTTGGTGTCGAGCTGGGCGGCACCAAGACCGTCGCGGTGCTGGGCCGCGGGCGCGAAATCTTCGCGCGCGCACGGTGGCCGACCGAAGACCCTGCCTCCACGCTGCGCCACGCCGCGCACCAGGTCGCTGCGTGGGCATCGGACCACCAGCCCGTGGGGCTCGGCATCGCGAGCTTCGGCCCAGTTGGGCTCCACCCCGGCACGCCGGAGTTCGGCCGCATCCTTAACACGCCCAAGCCCGGCTGGGCGGGTGCGGACGTGGCGGGCGTGCTCGGCGCAGCGCTGCCGGGGCCGCTCGCGATCCACACCGACGTCACCGCAGCCGCGCTCGCCGAGGGCGCGTGGGGCGCGGCCCGTGGCTGCCGCTCGTGGGTCTATGTGACGGTCGGCACCGGCATCGGCTTCGGGATCGTCGCCGACGGCCGGCCGCTGACCGGACGGCTGCACCCCGAAGCCGGGCACCTCGCGGCACCCCGCCTGACCGGCGACAGCTGGCCGGGCATCTGCCCCTATCACGGCGCCTGCCTGGAGGGTCTGGCGAGCGGCCCTGCCATCGCTGCGCGCGCTGGGCGCCCCGCGTCCGAACTCGCGCCCGGCGATCCGGCGTGGGATCCGGTCGCCCACGCGCTCGCGCACGGCCTCTACGCCGCCGCGCTCACCGTGTCGCCCGAGCGCATCATCGTGGGCGGCGGTGTCGCGCTCGGCGCGGGCGCGCACCTGCTCCCGCTCGTGGAGACGCAGCTGATCGCACTCGACCGCGGTTATCTCGGGCTTGGCGCCGGATTCTTGCAGCCCGCAGCGCTCGCCGCCGACGCGGGGCCGCTCGGCGCGCTGCTGCTCGGCGCGCAGGCGGCGTCAGCCTGAGCCAATCCTTGCCGCGCCCGGCGACCGCCCGCTAAGCCGCGCCCCATGCCAAGCGTCGTCCTCATCCGTCACGGCCAGTCGGCCTGGAACCTGGAAAACCGCTTCACCGGATGGTGGGACGTGCCCGTCACTGAAGTCGGCAACGCCGAAGCCGCCGCCGCTGGCCAGCTGCTGGCGGGCAAGGGCTTCGCGTTCGATATCGCGTTCACCAGTCTGCTGACCCGTGCCAACCAGACGCTCAACATCGTGCTCGGCGAGATGGGCGCGCTGTGGCTGCCGGTGGAGAAAGACTGGCACCTGAACGAGCGCCACTATGGCGCGCTGACCGGGCTCAACAAGGCTGAGACGGCCGCGAAGCATGGTGAGGCGCAGGTCCATATCTGGCGGCGCAGCTTCGACGTGCCGCCGCCGCAGATGGAGCCCGGCTCACCCTTTGACGTCGCTGGCGACCGGCGCTATGCGGGAATCGCGGTGCCGCAGGCCGAGAGCCTGAAGGACACGATCGCGCGCGTGCTGCCCTATTGGGAGAAACGCATCGCGCCCGAGCTCCGCGCGGGCCGCCGCGTGCTGGTCGTCGCCCACGGTAACTCGTTGCGCGCGCTGGTGAAGCACCTCTCCGGCATATCCGACGAGGAGATTGCGGGGCTGGAAATCCCCACCGGCAAGCCGATCGCCTACCGCCTGGACTCGGACCTTCGCGCCGTCTCGTGGGCCTATGTGGGCGAGGCCGCGTGAGCAGCGGTTGCCGAAGCCATTATTAAGGCGACCGTCGTCGTCAGTCTTGCTAGAGCGGTGCGGCCCTAACAGGAGGCACCGGATGACCTACGTCGAAACGCACGACGGCACGCGGATCTTCTACAAGGATTGGGGCAGCGGCCCGATCATCGCCTTCTCGCACGGCTGGCCGCTCGGCGCCGATGCGTGGGAGGGGCAGATGCTGTTCTTCGCACAGCACGGCTTTCGCGTCATCGCGCATGACCGGCGCGGGCACCAGCGCTCCGATCAGGCGGCGCGCGGCAACGACGTCGATTGCTGGGCCGACGACCTTGAAGCCGTGTTCGCGGACGCCGACGTCAGCGATGCGACGCTCGTCGCGCACTCGACCGGCGGCGGCGAGATCGCGCGCTATGTCGGCCGCCACGGCACCGGCCGAGTGGCGCGGATGGTGCTCGCCTCGGCGATCGTGCCGCAGCTGGCGGCCGGGCCGAAAAACCCGACGGCGCCTCCACCGAGGCGCTCGATGCTTTGGGAGCCGGCCTGATCGCCAACCGCGCGCAGCTCTACCGCGATGTCGGCGACGGCCCGTTTTTCGGCAATAACCGCCCGGGCGCGAATCTCAGCCAGGGCGCGCGCGACGATTTCTGGCGGATGAGCATGATGGGCGGCGCGCTCGCGGATTTCGAGACGGTTGCCAGCTGGTCGGTCGATTACAGCGACGACCTGCGGAAGATCGACAAACCCGTTCTCGCCATCCACGGCAGCGACGACCAGATCGTGCCGGTCAAGGCCGCAGCCGGGCGGATCCGCGAGGTTGTGCCGCACGCCGAGGTCATCATTTACGACGGCGCCCCGCACGGACTGCCGGTAACGCACGCCGAGCGCTTCAACGCCGACGTGCTGAGATTTGCGCAGGCGTGAGCGCGGCGGCGCTGCTGATGACGACCGCTCCGGCCGGCGAAGCTGAACGGCTGGCGACGATGCTGGTGGAGCAGCGGCTGGCAGCGTGCGTGCAGGCGCTGCCGGTCGTGTCGACCTATCGCTGGCAGGGTGCGGTCGAGCGCGCCGATGAACTGCTACTACTGGTGAAGACCGCGCCCGACCGCGCCGACGCCGCGACCGACGCGATCGCTGCGGCGCACAGCTACGAGGTTCCCGAGATTCTGCGCTTCGATGCGGGCGGTGGCTTGCCAGCCTATCTCACGTGGATCGCTGCGGCAACGCGCG
Organism: Sphingomonadaceae bacterium; assembly: GCA_032249695.1. Classification (GTDB taxonomy): domain Bacteria; phylum Pseudomonadota; class Alphaproteobacteria; order Sphingomonadales; family Sphingomonadaceae; genus JAVVHE01. The sequence continues at coordinate 53,255 of JAVVHE010000001.1, forward strand.
AGATTGAGCGCCCGCCGCCGCCGGCCACGGCCTCCCCGGCGCCCGGCCCCGCATGGATCGAATAGCGCCGGGCGCCGAGGAGGGTTGGCGCGATCGCTTCCAGCCGCTCGGTCACGGTGTTGGGGTCGGCGCGTCGGGCTGGCGCTCGGGCTCGGCGGCAATGAAGGCGGGCAGCGCGCGCAGCGCTGCGTCGGCTGCGGCGAGCGCGGGGAAGGGAGCCATGTCGGCGCCGAAGCGCCGGGCGCCGTAGCATTGCGGCACCAGGCAGATGTCTGCGAGCGTCGGCGTTGCGCCGAACAGATACGGCCCGGGCGAGGCGGCGGCGACTGGCTCGAGGGCAGCAAAGCCCTCCTCGATCCAGTGCGCGGCCCAGGCGTTGGCGGCGGCCTCGTCCGCTCCGAACTCACGCGCCAGGTAGCGCAAGGGGCCGATATTGCCGAGCGGCTGGATATCGCACGCAATCACCTGCGCCGCGGCGCGCACGCGCGCGCGCGGGATCGGATCGGAGGGGAGGAACGGCGGGTTCGGGTGCGTCTCGTCAAGCCATTCGATGATCGCGAGGCTCTGCGCGACGGCCGCGTGGCCATCGCTCAGCAGCGGCACGCGGCCCTGTGGGTTGAGCCTCAAATAGCTCGCGTCACGCTGCGCCCCCGCGCGGAGGTCGACCGACATGGTATCGTAGGCCAGCCCTTTCAGGTTCAGCGCGATGCGGACACGATAACTCCCGCCAGATCGCCAGTAGCCGTGGAGCGTGTAGGCCATGTTGAACCCGCCATGTGTCAGCCCGGCCGCGAGCCGGGCGAGGGCTTGCGAGGCTGGTCCGCGCAGCGTGGGCACGGAGCGCGGACAGCCCCAACCCGGGCGAGGCCCGGGACGACGAAGCTAGGCACTCAGCCCCGCGCGATTTCGTACCACAGGTTAATGTGGCTCATCGCGCCCTCTTCTAGGCCCGCGACCTTGGGATTGGCGCTTTCGACGACAAAATATTCGTCCGGCGCGTGGGCGCCCGATCCGTGTCCGAGCCCGTACTGGCCCGCTGGCAGGCTGACAGGCTCGCCGGTGAAGACCACGCCGGGCCACGATCCGGCGATGCGCGCATTGAGCGTCGCCGCCGCGCCCATCGCGCGATAGGTCGCGAGCTCGGCCCTGACGAGGCGCGAATTTTCGTCGGTCTGCGTCGGGCCATAGCCGCCCGTCACCTTGACCTCGATATCGCCGTAGCCGCCGTCCGCGAGGTGCTTCTTCAACTTGGCGACACAGTCCTCGGGGGTCATGTCGGGCACCAGGCGCAGATCGATCTTCGCGGTCGCGCGGCCCGGCAGCACGGTCTTGCCGCCCGGACCCATATAGCCTCCGGTCAAACCCTCGATATTGATTGTCGGCTGGCTGACCAGGCGCAGATTGGCGTCCTCCCAGCTCAGATCGTCGATGAACCGCTCCACGCCGAACGCCTGCTTGAACTCGGCCGCGCTGTTGGCGCGCGCGTTCATCAGCGTGATCTCGCGCTCGCGCGGCGTCAGCGGCCGCACGCGGTCGAACCAGCCGGGGACGGCGGGGTGTGTGCCGCCCTTGTCGGTGAGCGTGTTGAGCGCGTTGACCAGATGCCACGCCGGGCTGTCGACCATCGCCGCAAGGCTGGAATGGATGTCCTTCGCCGGGCCGCGTCCGCGGGCGGTGCCGGTCGAGATCAGCTCCAGTTCCACCGCCCCCTTCGCACCGAGATTGACGTCGACGGCGCCGTTGCGGCCCTGCGCCGCGAACGGGATATAAACGCCCTCGCAGCGCCGCAGCGCGGCGAGCACCTGCGGCCGGGTGGTGATGTCGCGGAAGTGCGGGGAGGCGATCTCCTCCTCGCCCTCGGCCACGAGCACGAGGTTGACCGGCGGCCGCAGCCCGGCGGCCTTGAACGCAGCCAGTGCCGAGAGAACATTGTTTTGCGGCCCTTTCTGGTTCACCGCACCGCGCCCGACGACGCACTTGCCGAGACCTGGCCGGTCAACGACGCGCGCTTCGAGCGGCGGGCTCGACCATTCGGCCGGATCGAACTGCTTCACGTCGTACATGAAATAGAGCGCGAGCGTCCGGCGTGCGCCGTTGTCCATCGTCGCGAACACGCCCGGCGCGCCGCGCGTCTCGACCACGGTTGCCTGCCCGAAGCCCGCATTGCGCGCGAGATCGGCCATGTAGGCGGCGCCTTCGGCCATGTTGCGGTTTTCCGCCGCGATCGAGGGATTGGCGATCCACTGCTGCAGGCGGCGGATGTTTGCGTCGTGCGCGGTTTCGATCGCGCCGCGCAGCCGGTTGCCATTGCCGCTCTGCGCCAGCGCAGGCCCAGCGAGCGACAGGGCCGTCACCGCCGCCGCCCCACCCACGATCTCCCGCCGCGTCAGTTCGTTCATCGCTGTCCCCTCCGTGATCTTGTCTCGGTTTCCGCCAGTGTAGCGCTCCGGTGGGCGAGGGGAAGTCGCGACTGGCCTTGGTGCGCGCGAGAGCCGTCCAAGATGCTGCGCGAGACGGAGAGCCACAGGGGTCCGCTGTAACAGTGGCGAAGCGGTGCGGAGCCTAGGGGCTTGGGCCGCGGGCGGCGGGCCGCTATCCGGGAGATCGATGCTCACCGCGCTCACCGTCCGCGACGTCGTGCTGATCGAGTCCGCGGCGCTGGAGCTCGGGCCGGGCCTGACCGCGCTGACCGGCGAGACCGGCGCGGGCAAGTCGATTCTGCTCGATGCACTGGGGCTGGCGCTGGGCGCGCGCGCCGACAGCGGGCTGGTGCGCTCAGGCTCGACGCAGGCGCAGGTGTCCGCCGAATTCGATCTACCTGAAGATCATGCGGCACGCGCGGTGCTCGCCGACCAGGGCCTCGACTCCACCGGCCCGGTCCGCGTGCGGCGGCAGCTGAAGGCCGATGGCGGCGGGCGGGCGTGGGTGCAGGACGAGAGCGTCGGCATCGGCGTGCTGCGCGCGCTCGGCATCGCGCTGGTCGAAGTGCACGGCCAGCATGACGAGCGCGGCCTGCTCGCGCCGGCTGGCCACCGCGCGCTGCTCGATGGCTTCGGCGGACTCGACTCGCTGGCGGCGGAGGTCTTGCAGGCGCACGCCGCCTGGCGCGCCGCAGCCGCAGCCGAAGCCGCAGCAGCCAGCGCCGCCGCTGCGGCCGAGACCGAGCGCGAGGAGCTTAAGCATGCCGCAGCCGAGCTCGCGCTGCTGAAGCCGCAGCCGGGAGAGGAGGCCGATCTCGCCACTGCGCGCGCCGCGATGCAGAAGGGCGCGCGCCTGGCTGGCGACCTCGCCGCGGTCGACGCGCTGCTCGGCGGATCGGACGGCGCGTTATCCGCGCTGCGGCAGGCGGCGCGGCGGCTGGAGCGGATGGCGGGCGAGCACGAGACGCTTGCGGCAGCGCTCGAATCGCTCGACCGCGCGGTCATCGAAAGCGCCGAGGCCGAGGATAAGCTGGCCGCCGCGGCCGACGCGCTTGCTTTTGATCCGGCGCGGCTGGAGGCGGCGGAGGCACGGCTGTTCGATTTGCGCGCAGCTGCGCGCAAGCACCGCGTCGCGGTCGACGCTCTGCCCGAGCTCGCCCTCACGCTCTCCGCACGGCTGGAGGCGCTGGATGGCGGCGGAGCGCACGCCGCGCGCTTGGCGCACGAGACTGCTGCGGCGCGTGCAGCCTACGATGCGGCGGCCGGGCGGCTGTCGGCCGCGCGCGCTGCAACGGGCGAGCGGCTGGCGGCGGCGGTGATGGCCGAACTGGCTCCGCTGAAGCTCGACGCCGCGCGCTTCCGCGTCGCGCTCGCCCCGCTCGCGGAGCCGGGTGCGAGCGGACTTGAGGCGGTGGCGTTTGAGGTTTCGACCAACCCCGGCGCGCCGTTCGGACCGCTGCAGCGCATCGCCAGCGGCGGCGAGCTCAGCCGTTTCGCGCTGGCGCTGAAGGTGGCGCTCGCGGGCACGCGCTCCGCCGCGACGCTGATCTTCGACGAGATCGACCGCGGCGTCGGCGGCGGCACCGCAGCAGCGATCGGAGCGCGGCTGGCTCGGCTGGGCCTGGAGGCACAGGTGCTCGTCGTGACGCACAGTCCGCAGGTCGCCGCCGCCGCCGTGCGCCAGCTGCGCATCAGCAAGGCCGGCGGCCGTACCGAGATCGAGCCGCTTTCCCCCGAAAACCGCATCGCCGAGATCGCCCGCATGTTGAGCGGCGCGGAGGTGACGCCCGAAGCCCGCGCGCAGGCGGAACGCCTGTTGGGCCAACGCTGATGCGCTCGATCGCGCGCGCACGGACCGCCCGCTCCACCCCGCGCCGCGCTTGCCCGGCGGATCGCGGAGGCCGGGTGGCGAGCCGAAGGCCGCCATCGGCGCAGCCAGTCTGCCGCTGCCAGCATAGGTCCGAGCCGCCATGTTCATCGCTTTCCTGAATGCGCTGCGCGCCGCCGGCTTGGGCGCGACGCTTCACGAACATCTGACGCTGCTGTCTGCGCTGAAGGCCGGAGTGGTTCCGCCGTCGGTCGATGACTTCTACGTGCTCGCGCGCGCCACCTACGTGAAGGACGAGGGCGAGCTCGACCGGTTTGATCGCGTGTTCGGGCAGGTGTTTTCGGGCATCGACTCCTCGCTCGCCGCGCCGGAAGCTCAGGCGTTGCCTGAGGAGTGGCTGAGGACGCTCGCCGAACTGCACCTCAGCCCCGAAGAGCGCGCGAAGATCGACAGCCTCGGCTCGTGGGACGCGATCATGGCTGCGCTGAGGGAGCGGCTGGGCGAGCAGCAGGAGCGGCACCAGGGCGGCAACCGGTGGATCGGCACCGGCGGCACCTCGCCGTTCGGCGCCTATGGCTACAATCCCGAAGGCGTGCGGATCGGCCAGGCGGAGAGCCGCCACCGGCGCGCCGTGAAGGTGTGGGACAAGCGCGAGTTCCGCAATCTCGACCGCGACGGAGCAATCGGCCCGCGCACCATGCAGGTGGCGCTGCGGCGGCTGCGCCGCTTCGCGCGCGAGGGCGCGGCGGACGAGCTGGATCTGGAGGGCACGATCACGGGCACCGCGAAGCAAGGCTGGCTCGACGTCAGGATGCGGCCCGAGCGGCACAACGCGGTCAAGGTCCTGCTGCTGCTGGATGTCGGCGGTTCGATGGACGATCACGTCCGGGTTGCCGAACAGCTGTTCGCCGCTGCGCGCTCGGAGTTCAAGCATCTGGAATACTGGTACTTTCACAACTGCGTTTACGAGCATGTGTGGAAGGACAATCGCCGCCGCATGACCGAGCGCACGCCGACCAGCGACTTGATCCAGCGCTTCGGGCGCGACTGGAAGTTGGTGTTTGTCGGCGATGCGTCGATGAGCCCCTACGAGCTGACCATGCCCGGCGGCAGCGTCGAGCATATGAACCCCGAGCCGGGGCTCGCCTGGTTGAGGCGTCTGACCGATCATTTCGGTGCAGCGGCGTGGCTGAACCCGGTCGACGAAGAGCAGTGGGGCTGGACATCGTCGATCGGCATGGTGCGCGACGCGATGGCGGGACGCATGCACCCGCTGACGCTTGCGGGGCTCGACGCAGCGGCGGCCGAGCTGACCCGGCGGCACTGATCCGGTCGTCCCGGACGTGATCCGGGACGGGGGTTCTCTGCGGCAAGCTTTGGCAACCCGGCCCCGGCCCGGATCACGTCCGAGCCGACGGACGCGCTGCTAAGCGGAAAGCGCTTCTCTAAAGCCGTCGGGGCCGAGCACCACGCCGAACACGCGCGCCAGCACCGCGCCGCCCAGCACCTCGCGCGCCGCGCCGTGCGCCACCAGCGCGCCGTTCGAGAGTACCAGCGCCTCGTCGGCGTGCGCGCGGGCCAGCGCCAAGTCGTGGCTGGCGAACAGCACGATCGCGCCGCGCGCTGCCTCCTCGCGCAGCAGCCGCGCGACGAGCAGCGCGTGCGCGGGATCGAGGTTGGCGGTGGGCTCATCGAGCAGCAACAGCGGCGGCGCGCCGACCAGCGCGCGGGCGAGCAGCACGCGAGCGCGCTCGCCGGTGGAGAGGCGGGTGAGCGGGCGCCCGGCGAGATCGGCTGCGTCGACGCGGGCGAGCGCGCGGGCGACGGCGTGCGCGTCGGGGCGCGACAGGCCCATCGCGACCACGTCGCGGCTGGCGATGGCGAAGGGCGCCTCGCGTGATGGCGGCAGATAGGCGAAGCGGTCGGGCGTCGGCCGACGGCCGCCGAGCGTCACCGTTCCCGGCCCGGCACCGAGGCCAGCGAGCCCGCGCAGCAGCGTCGATTTGCCCGCTCCGTTGGGACCGGCCAGAGCCGCGAGTGTCCCGGGCGCGAGCGTGAAGCCGAGCGCTGCGAGCGCAGGCGGCCGCGCGAGGCCGTCAACGTGGAGCATCGGCCCGCCCGCGCAGCACCAGCGCGACGAGGAACGGCGCGCCGACGAGCGTCGTCAGCACGCCCAGCTTCAGCTCTGGCCCCGGCGGCGCGGCGCGGGTCAGCAGGTCGGCTGCGAGCACCAGCGCCGCTCCTGCCAGCGCCGACGGGAGCACCGCGCGGCCGGGTAGGTGACCAGTCAGCGGGCGGACGAGGTGCGGCACGATCAGCCCGACGAAACCGATCGCCCCCGCGACCGCGACTCCGCCGCCGACGGCGAGCGTCGAGCCGATCAGGACGCGGGTAGGGGCCGCGCGCGGTCGGTGGCCGAGCGTCGCTGCGACGTCCTCGCCGAGCGCAAGCGCGTCGAGCGCAGCGGGCCTAGAGCAGAGGAGCGCGGTGCCGACGATGATCAGCGGCGCAGCGACGGCGAGGTGGACGAGGCTGCGGTCGGCGAGGCTGCCGAACAGCCAGGTGAGCGCGTCGTAGAGCGCATAGGGAGAGGGCGCGAGGCTGAGCGCGAGCGAGGTGAGCGCGCCGAGCAGCGCCGACACGCCCGCTCCCGCCAGCACCAGAGTCGCCGCTGATGCGCCGCGCCCCGCCAGCGCCAGCAGCAGGGCCAGAGCGAGCGCCGCGCCGCCGAGCGCACCGGCGGCGGTGGCGACCGTCGAGGAGCCGGGGAGGTAATAGGCCGCGAGCACCGCTCCGAGCGCTGCGCCCGCGCTGACGCCGGTGACGTCGGGCGAGGCGAGCGGGTTGCGCGTCAGGCCCTGCACCGCAGCGCCGCTGGCGCCGAGGCCGGCGCCGATCAGCAGCGCGAGGCACGCGCGCGGGAGGCGCAGTTCGACGAGGATCGTGCGCGCGACGTCGGGCGCGATATGTGTGAGCGCCACCGGCCCGATGGCGAGCGAGGCTGCGAATAGTGCCGCCGTCAGCAGCGCGAGACCGCCCAAAATCCCTGCCGGAACGCGGAAGCTGGCTGCGCGCTGCGCGGTGGATGGAGCGCGGCGGCTCGCACTCGCCGATGCGGCGTCGAGCGCGGTCACGGCGGCTGCGCGGTCGCCCCCGCCACCATGCGGCGCAGGGTCTTTCTCCGCAACGCCGGACTTGATCCGGGGTTGGGGAGGAAGCGCGTTACCGCCCCAGCGCATCGCGCAACGCGGGGATGGAGCGGGCGGCTTCGGGGCCAAGGCAGCTCCAGCCGCGGCCGTCCAGCGCCATGCGGCGCGAGGGCAGGCGGGCGAGCGCCGGGTGCTCCAGCCAGCGTCGGCCAAGGCTGGCCTGCCCGGCGCGATAGGTCGACAAGATCAGCACCGTTGGCGGGCTGGCGACGAGCCGCTCCATCGCGACCGGCCCACCCGCGCCTGCCAGCTCGGCGCCAGCATGCGCGAAATAGGTTGCCGCCAGCCCGCGCGGCCGCGCCGCGCTGCCGCCCTGGCCGAGATAGAGCGCCCGCACGCGCCGCTCCGGCAGCGCGCCGAGGTCGGCGTCGTAGCGCGCGATCAGTGCGCGGCCCGCGTCCTCTCGGCCCAGCGCTGCCGCCACCCGTGCGATGCCATCGCGCACCTCGGCGGGAGTATCGGCCCACGGGACCTCCACAACATGCGAGCCCATGCGGCGGGCGAGTTCGGCGGCATAGCGGTTGGCGGGGCCCGAGGTCAGCACGAGATCGGGCTTCAGGTCCGCGACCGAGTCCAGTCGGCCGTTGTTCAGCCGCAGCCCGCGCGCCCGCGGCGCCAGGCGGGTTTCGTCAGGATCGGCGGCAAGCCACGTGACGCTCACCAGCTGGCGCGGCGCGGCGAGTTCGAGCGCGAGCTCGTCGGTGCAGAGATTGAGGCTGGCGACGCGCTGAGGCGGGGCGCGGCTCGATCCCGTCTGCGGCAGGCCGACCGCCGGGGAGGCAAGCGCCATCAGCAGCGCGACCAAGCCCCTCGCCGGTACGGAGAGATGTCGCGCAGCCGCGGCGGGGTTGCCGCGGTCGGCCGCACGACCCCACCGGCCGCCGCTGGCGCGGCGTGCAGTTCCCCGTGCCGGGGAGGCACTTTGCGCCGCGCCGGTCACAAGCGCACGCGGACGCCGCCATAGGCCGCCAGCCCCGGCGTGCGGTAGCCCAGCACGTCCTGGTAGCGCGCGTCGAAGGCGTTCTCGATGCGGCCGGTCAGGTCGGCGCGCTCTGCCAGCCGCCAGCGCGCCGACACGCTCGCCAGCGCATATTGCCCCATCGTCACGCTCCGCGCGGGAAAGGTCGCGAAGTCGCTGTCCAGCCGGTCGCCGACGACCGCGGCGGTGAAGGCTAGCTGGCCGCGTCCGCGCTCGGCGATCACCGAGACCGATCCGCTATGCTCGGGCCGCCGCACCTCGCGCGGCCGCACACCGCCCGCCAGCGCGGGCGAGAGACTGTCGGTATAGGCGTAGGTCGCGGCAACGGTCAGCCAATCCGCGGGCTTCGCGCTCGCCTGCACTTCCAGCCCGCTGCGGCGGCTCGTGCCGACGCCGTTCGCCACGCTCGACAGGAACTGGCCGTTCACGAACTGGAACGTGGTCGTGATCTCGCGCTCGAGGTCGGTCTGATACCAGGTCACGTCCAGCGATAGGCGCTTTGCCGTCCAGCCCAGCCCCACGTCGTAGCCGCGGCTCCGCTCGGGTTTCAGCGCGGGGTTGCCGATGAAGCTGCCGGGGAAGAATCCGAACTGCTCGATGAAGGTGGGATTGGCGACGCCCTCGCCGTAGCTCGCATGGCCGGTGAAGCCCGCGCCGAACTTCAGCGCTCCGGCCGCGCGCACCGTCGTCGCGTCAGCGAAATCCTGGTTGCCGTCCTGCCGCACGCTGATGCTCGCGGCAGCGCGGTCGGCCCAGTCCACGCGATATTCGCCGACGCCCGAGATCTGGTCGCGGCTGCGCCGCTGGTTCGATCCTGCCAGCCCGCTGCCCACGGTCGCGTTCGCTCGGAAGAACTCGCGCCGGTACTCCGCCGCTCCGGTCAAGCGATGCTTCAGCGCGCCCGTCTCGAACACGTAGCTCGTCTGGCCGATGGCGGTGACGCGCTGGCCGATCGTCAGGTTCTGGAACACGCCGCCAGCGCGATTGCGGTTCTCCGCATCGAACCACGTCACGTCGGCGCGTGCGGTCCAGCCCGGCAGCAGCGTCGCCTCGGCATAGCCGCGCGCCGAGACGGCGGTGTTGGTAGTGGCGCCGGTGCCGTCGACCGGGCGACCGTTCGAGCCGAAGTCATCGAAACGGCTGGTGCTGTCGGTCCAGCGCACCACTGCGCCGACCCGCGCCCAGCTCGCCGGCTCAGCCACCGCCTTGGCCGAAAGCAGCAGGTTGTCGAACCCGTTCCTGCGACCGCCGGGCGTGCCGCTGATGTCGATGCCGTCGGTCGCCTGGTATGCCGCCAACGCGCTCACGCCGGCATGGGCGTCGCCCACCGATCCGGCCGCGCCGAAGCGGTAGGTGCCGAACGATCCGCCCTCTGCGCGCGCGGACAGGCGTGGCCCCTCGCCGGGCGCCAGCGTCGTCACGCTCACCACGCCGCCGATCGCTTCCGATCCCCACAGCGCCGACTGCGGCCCGCGCAGCACCTCGATGCGGCTGAGACCCTCGGCGGGCAGCGTCTGGAACAGGAACTCCGACGACGATCCGGGATCGTTCGATTGGATGCCGTCGACGAAGACCAGCGTGTGGTTCGCCTCCGCGCCGCGCAGCCGCACCTGCGTCTGCTGGCCGATGCCGCCGCTGACCGCCACCGCGGCCGACGGGGTGAGGCGCAGATAATCGGTCGCTTGGGGCAGTTGCAGCGCCTGGATCTGGCCGAGATCAATGACCGACGCGGACACGCCGGACAGCAGCGCTGGCTCGGGCTCGCGCGCGGCGGACACGATGACGGTATCGGGAGCGGGAGTGACCGGTAGCAATGGCATGGGCGCACCTCGCCTGAGGGGGTTGACGACTCGGGTGGTCGTCGCAGGCGGGCACGCCCCGCTTCGCGCAGGGCTTGCTCGACACGCATCCGCTGGTCCCGGCAGCGCGTGGACGATCCGTGCGGCGGCAGGTCTCCTGGCTCGCGGGTCACCGCCGGGGTCGCCGCCTTCCCAACCCGAAGGCCAGTGGCTTTGGCGACACGGCTATCCGCTTACAGTTGCGGGCACAGCGCCGGACTAGGGGGCGAACCCCCGCACCGGTTTCCCTATTCTCCCCCGTCCCCGGGGGCACCGTCGCGAGGTCCGCATACCGCCCGCCTTCGCGGTTGCGCAAGCCCGGCTGCGCAGCTAATGGGCGGCGCTTGGAGCGCTGCGGTCGGTAACCGCGGCGCGATACTGTATTTCAGGAACGACGCGCCATGAAGAAGGGCATCCACCCCGACTACCACACGATCAAGGTGCAGATGACCGATGGCACCGTGTTCGAGACGCGATCGGTGTGGGGGAATGAGGGCGATACGCTCGCGCTCGATATCGATCCGCGCGTGCACCCGGCGTGGACGGGCCAGACGTCGCGCATGCTCGATCAGGGCGGCCAGGTGGCGAAGTTCACCAAGAAGTTCGGCGCGGGCCTCAGCCTCGGCAAGAAGTAGGCGCTAAGCCGCGCCCCGGGGGCTTCCGCGCCTCGCTCCACGCCTGCTATGGCGGGCGCCAGAGGGGTGGAACGGAGACCACATGCGCGTGACATTGATGGCAGCCGCGGCCTCGCTGGCGTTGGCCGGCGTGGCCTATGCCGCGGCGGACCCGGCGATTGAAAAGGCGGTGACGACCCGCCAGGCCAACTTCAAGACGATGGGCAAGTCGTTCAAGGCGCTGTCCGAAGCGCTCGCGGCGAGCCCCGCCGACCTGAACGCGGTGAGGCAAAACGCGCAGACACTCGCCAACACCGCCGCGGTGCAGCCCGGACTGTTCCCCAAGGGGTCCGGCCCCGAGAGCGGGCTGAAGATGGAGGCAAAGGCCGACATCTGGAGCGATAACGCCAACTTCGTGCGGCTGCAGCGGGACAACATCGCCGCCGCGCAGGCGCTGGCGAGCGCTGCGCAGGGCGGCGACGTGGCAGCCATCCAAAAGGCGCGCGGCGCGTTGGGGAGCACGTGCAAGGCGTGCCACGAGAAATTCAAATCCAGCTGACGAGCACCCGCGTGCCCGTTTGGGACGCGGGCGTGCGGATCGTCCACTGGGCGCTGGTGCTCTTGATCCCGGCTGCGTGGTGGACGATCGAGAACCACCAGCTGGGGCGGCACAAGCTCATCGGCTACACGATCGCCGGGCTGCTGATCTTCCGGCTGTTGTGGGGGCTGTTCGGCAGCCCCTCGGCACGCTTTGCCACGTTCGTGCGCGGGCCGCGGACGGTGCTGGCCTATCTGCGCGGCCAGGGCGCCGAGGCACCGCCGGGGCACACGCCGCTGGGCGCGCTATCGGTGGTGGCGATCCTGGCGCTGCTGATCGGCCATGTGTCGACTGGACTGTTCGCGGTCGACACCGACGGGCTGGAGAGCGGGCCGTTCGCACATTTCGTCTCGTTCGACCAGGGCCGCTGGGCGGCGCGCGCCCACGGCGTCACATTCAACCTGATCGTTGCGATGACCGCGCTCCACGTCGGCGCGATCCTGTTCTATGCGCTGCGCGGCCGCCCGTTGGTGGGCGCGATGCTCCGCGGCTGGCGCAGCTGGGGCGACCCGGCCGCGGCTGCCAGGTTCGCGCCGTGGTGGCGGGGGGTGATGCTGGCGGTGCTGAGCGCGGTGCTGGTGTGGGGCGCGCTGCGGCTGTGGGGGCAGGACGTCTGACGCCAGACGGGAGATTTGCCGAGTTGCTCCCGACCGACCGGCCGCTACGCCTGGCTCGGGCCGCGCGGACCGGATGATCGAGCTGCCGACGCGCTGGCCCACGGGGGAGCCTCTTCCGAACAGCGCCGGTCGCCGGCGCCGGTCAGCAGCCCGCCGCGTGGGGATGGCCGGGCGGATCGGCAGCTTTACGCGGAAGCGCCGCGGGTTGAGCATCTCGACCGGCGCATCGCGCGGCACGGCCGTCAATGCCTCCGGAGCGGCGGCAGGCGCGGGAGTGCCGCTCGCACGGCAGAGCGCTGCGGTGCGCGCCAGACGCCTGAAGATCGAGCCCGCTGGCGGGTGACGGAGCGGGTCCGCGCCCTGCGGCGTCGGTCCGGCTCAGAGCGGTCCAAACTGGTGCGGTCGAGAAGACTCGAACTTCCACGGCCTTTCGGCCACAGCGACCTCAACGCTGCGCGTCTACCAATTCCGCCACGACCGCACGCCACAGGGTAGACCCCGGCGCAATCCGCCGGAGCGCGCGCCGATAGCAGCGGGGCACCGCTCGCGCAACCAGCCCGTCTCTCACCCATAGCGCGGAGCAACGGGCCTTCCGCCGCCGTGCGCCGCGGGCTACCTGCCGCCCCGCCATGACCCGCCGCGAAATCCTCGATGAAGCGCGGCGCCTGCTCGCGCTCGCCTGGCCGGTGGCGCTGACGAGCTTGCAGTGGATCCTGATGAACCTGACGGACACTGCGCTGGTCGGGCGTTATTCCACAGCCGAGCTCGGATCGATGGGGGCGGGGCGGGCGATCGTTTGGGTGCCGGTCGTCATGGGCGTCGGCGGGCTGTCGGGCGTGCTGGTGTTCGCGGGCCGCGCCGACGGCGCGGGCGAGCGCCACAAGGCCGGCGACGCGCTGCGGCAGGGCATGATGACGGGCTTCGTGTTCGGCGTCGTCGCCTCGGCGCTGATCCTCGCGGGCGCGGGCGCGGCGGTGGACCAGATGGATGTCGCGCCCGAACTGCGCGGCTCTGCGACCGCCTACACCCGGCTGCTGGTCGTTGGCCTGCCGCTGCAGATGCTGTTCTCGGCGGCGAGCTTCTTCATGGAGGGGATCAGCCGACCGCGAGTCGCGATGACGGTCAACCTCGCGTCGATCCCGATCAACGCACTGCTCGCGTGGGTGCTCATCAACGGCCGGCTGGGCCTGCCGCCGATGGGCGCGGCGGGAGCGGCGCTCGGGACGGCGCTGACGCAGCTTGGATCAACGGCAACGCTGATCTGGCTGGTTCACCGGATGCCCGACGCGCGCGAATATGGCGTGATCACGCCCGAGCCACTCGTTAACCGCTGGCGCCGCGCGTGGAGGCAAGGCGGCGAGCTGCGGCGCTTCGCGGTCGCGCCCGCGCTGGCGCAGGGGTTCGAGCTGCTGGGCTTCTCGCTGCTGATGACGGCGGCGGCGCAGCAGTCGGCTGCGGTATCGGGAGCGTTTCAGGCGGCGATCTCGCTCCACATCGCGGCGATGACCGCGGCGGCGGGCCTGGGCAGCGCGGCTGGGGTGCGGGTCGCGAATGCGGTGGGAGAGGGGCGCGGCGCGGACGCACGTCCACGCACGCTGATCGCGACCGCGATGGTCATTGCGTTCACGCTGATCTTTACGGTCCTCTATCTGTTCGCAGCGCCGACGCTGCTTGCGCCCTTCTCTGACGACTCCGACGTGGTCGCGCTGGGCGCTGCGATGCTGCGGCTGATCGCGCCGGTCACCGCGCTCGATGGCGCGCAATATGTGTTCCTCTATTCGCTGAGAAGCATTGGCGATCAGCGCGCAGCGGGCTGGATTTCCACCGCATCGTTCGCGGGCGTGATGGGGCTCGGCGGCTGGTGGGCGGCGGGGCCGGGCGGCTTCGGGCCGCTGGGGCTGATGGGTGGCGTGGCTGTCGGCGTGATCGTCGCCGCCGTTGCGCTGGGCGCACGCTTCTGGTGGCGCTCGGCGCGGCCCGTCGCGGCCTGAATTGCATCGGGGCCGTGCGCCGCCTATCTCCCCTCCAGTTTTTGCCGGGCCGCATCGCTGCGCTGGGACCGGCTGTTTGGGATAGGTAGACGCTCCGGATGCTCGGCTTCAACGCGCTCGCCAAGCGCATTTTCGGCTCCTCGAACGACCGCGTGGTGCGCGCGCTGCAGCCGCTCGTCGGCCGCGTGAACGCGCTTGAGACCAAGTTTGAGGCGATGAGCGATGACGAACTGCGCGGCATGACCGCGGTGTTCCGCCAGCGGCTGGCCGACGGCGAGAAGCTCGACACGCTCCAGGCCGAGGCATTCGCGACGGTGCGCGAGGCTTCGAAGCGCACCCTCGGCCAGCGCCATTATGATGTGCAGCTCATCGGCGGCGCGGTGCTGCATCGCGGCGAGATCGCCGAGATGAAGACCGGCGAGGGCAAGACGCTCGTCGCAACGCTGGCGGTTTATCTGAATGCGCTGACCGGCAAGGGCGTCCACGTCGTCACGGTGAACGACTATCTCGCCCGCCGCGATGCCGGCTGGATGGGCCAGATTTACGGTTTCCTCGGCATGACGACGGGCGTGATCGTCCCCGGGCTCGACGACTTCGAGCGCCGCGAGGCGTATGCCTGCGACATCACCTACGGCACGAACAACGAGTTCGGCTTCGATTATCTGCGTGATAATATGAAGTACAGCCGCGACCAGATGGTGCAGCGGCCGTTCAACTTCGCGATCGTCGACGAGGTCGATTCGATCCTGATCGACGAAGCACGCACGCCGTTGATTATCAGCGGCCCGACCGAGGACAAGTCCGAGCTGTACGTCGGTGTCGACAAGGCGGTGAAGAGGCTACGGCCCGAGCATTATGAGATCGACGAGAAGCAGAAATCGGTCGTACTGACCGAGGACGGTACCGAATATATCGAGCAGGTGCTGGCAGGCGACGGTCTGCTCGCGGTGCCAAATCTCTATGACATTGAGAATACTTCTGTCGTGCATCACCTTAATCAAGCGATGCGCGCGAACCTGATCTGGCGGCGCGATACGGATTACATCGTTCGCAACGACAAGATTATCATTATAGACGAGTTTACCGGCCGTATGATGGACGGCCGCCGCTGGTCCGATGGCCTGCACCAGGCGGTGGAGGCGAAGGAGGGGGTGGAGATCCAGCCCGAGAACCAGACGCTCGCATCGATCACCTTCCAGAATTATTTCCGCCTCTACCCCAAGTTGAGCGGCATGACCGGCACGGCTTCGACCGAAGCGGGCGAGTTCTACGATATCTACAAGCTCGGCGTCGTCGAAATCCCGACGAATGTGCCCGTCCAGCGCAAGGACGTGGATGACGAGTTCTACAAGAACGCCGAGGACAAGTTCGGCGCGATCGCGAAAACGATCCGCGAGGCGAGCGAGCGCGGGCAGCCGGTGCTTGTCGGCACGGTCTCCATCGAAAAGTCCGAGCTCTTGAGCGAGTTCCTGAAGAAGGACGGCGTCCCCCACAAGGTGCTGAATGCGCGCTTCCACGAGCAGGAGGCGCATATCGTGGCGCAGGCCGGCCGCCAGGGCGCGGTGACGATCGCCACCAACATGGCGGGCCGCGGCACCGACATCCAGCTGGGCGGCAATTTTGAGTTCCGCGTCAATGACGAGCTGAGCCAGATGCCCGAAGGCGAGCTGAAGGACGCCGCGAAGGCTCGCATCCGGCAGGAAATCGCCGACGAGAAGGCTCGCGTGCTCGCAGCCGGCGGGCTGTTCGTGCTGGGCACCGAGCGCCACGAGAGCCGCCGCATCGACAATCAGCTACGCGGGCGGAGCGGCCGCCAGGGTGACCCGGGTTTCAGCCGGTTTTACCTGAGCTTGGACGACGACCTGCTGCGCATCTTCGGCCAGCAGTCGATGCTGCACCGCATGATGAACAGCTCGCTGGAACAGGGCGAGGCGATCGTCCATCCGTGGATCAGCAAGGCCATCGAGACTGCGCAGAAAAAGGTCGAGGCGCGCAATTACGAAGTGCGAAAGCAGCTGCTCCAGTATGACGACGTGATGAACGATCAGCGCAAGGTCGTCTACGAACAGCGCCAGGACATCATGGATTCGGATAATGTCGGCGATATCGTCGCCGAGATGCGCCGCGAGGTTGTCGGTGGTCTGGTGCGCGGAACCTGCCCTGAGGGCAGCTATCCGGAGACGTGGCAGGCCGAGGAGCTGTCGGCTGCGGCGATCGAGATTCTGGGCGTTGATGCGCCCATCGCCGACTGGGCCAGGGAAGAGGGGATCGATCCCGAGACGGTGCAGGAAAGGCTAGAGAAGCTCGCCGACGAGAAGATCGAGGCCAAGTGCGCTGAAGCAGAGGCGAGCGAGGCCGGGCTGTGGACTCGCGTTGAGAAGCACCTGCTCCTGCAAGCTATCGACCATCATTGGAAGGAGCATCTGGCGACGCTCGACAGCTTGCGCAACGTCATTCACCTGCGCGCCTATGCGCAGAAGACGCCGCTCAACGAGTATAAGCAGGAAGCCTTCGCGCTGTTCGAGCGGATGCTTGGCGCGGTGCGCGAGGAAGTGACCAAGAACGCCGCCTTCGCCGAGTTCCGCGTGCCGCAGCTCGACCAACTGCCAATGCCCGACATGAGCCTGTTCCACCAGGACCCCTTCACCGGCGAGAACGACGCGATGCCGAGCTTCGGCGCGTTCGGCACAGGGCCGCTGCCGGGCCTGGCGCTTGCCGAACGCCCGCGCACCGAGGGGTTGAGCGACGATCCGGCGACGTGGGCGGGACAGGTCGGCCGCAACGAACCGTGCCCCTGCGGATCGGGCAAGAAGTTCAAGCACTGCCACGGCGCGCTGGCCTAAGCGGCGGTCAACCAGGGAGCTTCGTCGTCCCGCGGCGGACCGGCGACCCGCATTTGACCCCGCCAGCAGCGCTCATCCGCCGCGCCCGCCCGCCCCGCTTAGCGCGCCAGGAACGCCGTCAGTTCGCTGCGGAAGCGGTCCGGCGCGTCGGCCATGATAAAATGCGCGCTGCCGGGAACAAGGATCGTCCGAACGTTCGGCACCCCCGCGTAGATCGCTTTGTAGAGGCCGGCGATCTGCTCGTCGCTCACGCTCAGCTGCGTGGGTTTGGCGTAGAGCACGGTCATCGGAGCGGCGATCCGCGGCAGCTCGGGGCGCAGATCGGTCAGCATCAGTTCGTAATAGGCCTCGTCCACCACCGCCTTGTCGCTGTCCCGCGAATCCTTCAGCGCGGCGGCTCGCTCGCTGGCGGTGTTGACCATCCCGGCGATCGACTGCTCCTCGAAAGCGGCGCGCTGCTCGGGGGTTGCTTTCGCCTGCATCGCGCGGAACTGGTCGGCGATTCCCTTCACCTGTTCAGGGGTGGCGCCCGGCCCGGCGAAGAACACGCCCATCCACGGCACCATGTCGACGACCATCAGCCGTCCGACCAGCTCGGGATGGCGCGCAGCGATCATCATGCCCAGCGTGCCGCCCATCGAGTGGCCAACAATCGCGGGGCGCTTCAAGCCAGCCTCGCGGATGTAGCGCGCGATCTCTTCGGCAACGGGCGCGACGACGTCGCCCTTGGCGTTGGCGCCCGCCGGGAGGCCGGCGAAGCCGCGCACGTGGACCAGATGGTAGCGGTAGCCCGGCACCGCCTTCACGGTCGATTGCCACACGCGCGGCTGGCTGGTTAGGCCAGGGATCAGCACGACGTCGGGCCCGCTGCCCTCAACGCGCACCGCGATGCGGTTCGAGCTGAACTCGGCCTGCGCGGCGGCGGGGGCGATGATGGCTGCGGCGGCGAGCAGGGCAGGGGTGAAACGCATCGGCACCTCGGTCTCGTGTGGTGTTGCGGCATAACTTGCTCGGGCCGCGCCACCAAGCCTTCACCCCGCCGCTTCGGCCATCTCCATCAGCTCCAGCCAGCGCTCCTCGGCGGCTGCCAGCGCGGCGCGCGTCGCGTCAAGCGCCGCGGTCAGCTCGGCGAAGCGCCTGGGGTTGCGCGCGTACAGGTCCGCGTCGGCAAGCGCCGCTTCGTGCGCGGCGATCGTGGCTTCGAGCGCGGCAATCTCGCCTGGCAGCAAGTCAAGCGCGCGCTGATCCTTGTAGCTCAGCTTGCGCCGTGCGGCTCCGCCGGAGGCGGTTCCTCCACCATGCTGCGCCCGGTCCCCCTCCTCCGCAGGGGCAGGGGCTGGGCCGGCACCGGCGGAACAGCCCTCCCCGGATCGGGGAGCTGGCCGCCGCGCCGGCGGCGGACGCCGGGGTTCGTGCCGCTTGGCTTCCCAGTCCGAATAGCCACCCGCGACCACGTCGACTCGCCCCGAACCGTCCAACCCCAGCACCAGCGTGACGGTGCGATCGAGGAAATCACGATCGTGGCTGACCAGCAGCACGGTGCCTTCATAGTCGGCGATCACCTCCTGCAGCAGGTCGAGCGTCTCCAGGTCAAGGTCGTTGGTCGGCTCATCGAGCACGAGCAGGTTCGATTCGCGCGCAAACTCGCGGGCCAGCAGCAGGCGGCTGCGCTCGCCCCCCGACAGCGTGCCGACCATCGCGTCGGCGAGCTCGGGCTCGAACAGGAACTCCTTCAGATAGCCCGCGACATGCTTCTTGACTCCGCGCACGACGATCCAGTCGCCGCCATCGGCCAGCACGTCGCGCACGCGCTTGGCTGGCTCCAGCAGGCGGCGCTGCTGGTCGATCAGGATGCCCGTGACGGTCTTGGCGATGCGCACGCTGCCTTCGTCGGGCCGGGTTTCGCCGGTCAGCAGCCGCAAGAGCGTCGTCTTGCCCGCACCATTCGCCCCGACGATGCCGATGCGGTCGCCGCGCTGCACGCGCAGCGTGAAATCGCGGATGATCGTACGCTCCCCCGCGCCGGCTGCCGCCGGGAAGCGCTTGGTCACGTGCTCGGCGTCGATGACGGTCTTCGTCTTCGCGTCATCGGTTGCCAGCGCGAGCTTCGCGGTGCCAGCCTCGCCCAACATCGCGCGACGCTGGGCGCGCATGGCGTGCAGCCGCTCCATCCGCCCCTGGTTGCGCCGTCGCCGCGCCGTCACCCCGCGCGCCAGCCAGTGCAGCTCCTGCCGCAGCTTGGAATCGAGCTTCTCGGCCATGCGCGCTTCCTCCTCGCGCGCACGCTCCATCCACGCCTCGAATCCGCCGAACCCAACCTCGGCGCGCCGCAGGTTGCCGCGATCCAGCCACAGCGTGTTGCGCGTAAGGCGCGACAGGAACATGCGGTCGTGGCTGATCGCAATGAAGGCTCCAGTAAAGCGCTGCAGCCAGCGTTCCAGCCAGTCGATCGCTGCGACGTCGAGGTGGTTGGTCGGCTCGTCCAGCAACAGCACGTCGGGTTTCGATCCCAGCGCGCGTGCGATGGCCGCGCGCCGCCGCTCGCCGCCGCTCGCCGTCTGAGCGGGTCGGGCGAGGTCGACGCCCAATTGGTCGGCGATCGCGTCCACCTCGTGCGGCTCGGGCGCCTCGGGCCCGGCCAGCGCGAAGTCGCGCAGCGTGGCGAACCCTTCGATTGATGGCTCCTGCGGCAGCATGATGACGCGCACGCTCGGCCGCACGGTGCGGCGGCCGCGGTCCATCTCCAGCGCGCCCGCGATTACGCGCAGCAGCGTCGTCTTGCCCGCGCCGTTGCGGCCGATCAGCGCGAGCCGGTCGCGCTCGTCGAGGCTGAGGCTCACGCCCGCAAACAGCGTCCGCCCGCCCTGCGCGAGCGTCGCGTCCTCCAACCCCAACACAATCGCCATCGATGCTCGCCAGCCTTGCAGCGCAGCAGAGGTTAACCATAGCCGCCGCGCCATTCAGAGGGTATTCAAAGCCGCCGACTTATGCGCTTTCCGATGTTCCGCCCAGCCCTTCTTGCGCTCGCGGCGCTGTGGGCGCTGCCTGCTGCCGCCCAGCGCGACATGCGGCCGCCGATCGAGGCGGCCGATGGCCAGATGCTGCCCTTTCCGCGTATTGCACAGATCGCGCGCGCAGCGGCCGGGGGCGGCTCGCTGATCGCCAGCGACTTCGATGAACGAGAGCGCGTTTATCAGCTTAAGTTCATCAGGGATGGTGTTGTGACGCTCGTCTATGTCGACGCCAAAACGGGGCGCGTCGTCGGCCTTGAAGGAGGGTGACCGAATTGCGTGTTTTGGTTGTTGAAGACGAGCCTCGCCTGAACCGCCAGCTGAAGTCCACGCTGGAGGGTGCGGGCTATGCTGTCGACGTCGCCTCCGATGGCGAGGAGGGCCACTATCTCGGCTCGAACGAAAGCTATGACGCGATCCTGCTCGATCTTGGCCTGCCGGAGATCGACGGCCTGACCGTGCTCGATCGCTGGCGCAAGGAAGGCAAGACCACGCCCGTCCTGGTGCTGACCGCGCGCGACAGCTGGAGCGACAAGGTGAGCGGCCTCGACGCGGGCGCCGACGACTATCTGGCGAAGCCCTTCCAGAGCGAGGAGCTGATCGCCCGCCTGCGCGCGCTGATCCGCCGGGCTTCGGGCAACGCCTCGTCCGAGCTGACCGCCGGGCCGGTTCGCCTCGACACGCGCAGCGGCCGCGTCACGCGCGACGGTGAGCCGGTGAAGCTGACCGCGCAAGAGTTCAAACTGCTGAGTTACCTGATGCACCACAAGGGCAAGGTCGTCAGCCGCACCGAGCTGATCGAGCATATTTACGATCAGGACTTTGATCGCGATTCGAACACGATCGAGGTGTTCATTACGCGCATCCGCAAGAAGCTTGGTGCGGACATCATCACGACCATGCGCGGCCTTGGCTATTCCATCGACGACCGCGCCTGACCTTCCCACCGGCCCGGCGCCGCCGCGATCGCTGTCGCGGCGACTCCTGCTGGTGGCGCTTATCGGAATTTCGGTGCTGCTGGGCGCGGGCGGCTTCGCGCTCGATCGCGCGCTCACCAGCTATCTCCGCGCACAGTTCGACGAGGGGCTTGGCGCGACGCTGACCGCTTTGGTCGGCAATGCCGAGGTTGGGCCCGACGGCCGCGTGCGCTTCACGCGCGCGCTGGCGGACCAGCGCTATTTCGAGCCGTATTCGGGTTTCTACTGGCAGGTGCTGACACCGGGTGACGACCCATTCCCGTCTCGATCGCTGTGGGACCGGCGGTTGGGGCCGGGCCTACCCGAACCTGCGATCGAGCCGCGGGCCTATGACTATGCCGAGGGGCCATACCGCGCCGACCCGGTTCGCGTAATGGAGCGCGATGCGGTGCTGCCGGGCAGCGGCAAGGCGTTCCGCTTCCAGGTGGCGCAATCGACACGCGCGCTTGAGGCGCAAATCGCGAAGCTGCGGCGCATCCTTGCCTGGTCGCTGGGCGGGCTGGGGCTGGGGCTGTTCCTGATCGCGATGGGGCAGTCGAGTTTCGGCCTGAGGCCTTTGAAGCGCCTGCGCCAATCGATTGCGGCGATCCGCGGTGGCACGCTGGCGCGCGTCCCCGCCGACGTGCCGCCCGAGGTCGTGCCGCTGGTCGACGAACTGAACGAACTCCTCGCGCACAACGCGAGCCAGGCCGAGGAAGCCCGCACCCACGCTGGCAATCTGGCGCACGCGCTGAAGACGCCGATGAGCATTTTGCTGAACGAAGCGCGGGCGGAAGACAGCGATTTCGCGCGCACGGTGGAAGCGCAGGTGGCGGTGATGCACCGCTTCGTCGACCATCATCTGGCGCGCGCGCGCGCGGTGGGGCGGCGGGCGGCGTCGACCGCGCGCACGCCGCTGTGGCCCGCGCTCGACGCGGTGGCGCGCACGGTGGAGCGGATGCACGCCGCGCGCGAGCCGGTCATCGATCTGGCGGGCGACAAGACGCTGGAGTTCCGGGGCGAGCGGCAGGACCTCGAGGAGATGCTGGGCAACCTGCTGGAGAACGCCGCGAAATATGGCGGGGGCCGTGTGTTTGTGACGGTTGAGAAGGCCGAGGGCGCCGCGCGGCTGCTGATCGAGGATGACGGGCCGGGCATCCCCGCCTCGCGCCGGGCCGAGCTGTTCCAGCGCGGCGCCCGGCTGGATACCGAGAAGCCGGGCACGGGGCTTGGGCTGGCGATCAGCCGCGACATTGCGGAAATCTATGGCGGTAGCGTCGAGCTGGGCGAGAGCGAGGACCTGGGAGGCCTGCTGGTGACGCTGACGCTCCCCATCGCCGAGCAGACCGCCGCGGCACCGTCACGCAGCGCCGCGCTGCCGCGCGCGGCGGCGTGAGGGCGTGACCCGGGATAAAGCTCAAAGCCGGGACGACGGTGATGGCCGGAGTGGCGCCGGTGAGGGTCGCGAACGTCGCGCTTGCGCCTGCCCGGCACCCCGCGAACAACGCATATCCAACGTTGAATCGAGCTCCACTTCCCTTGAAACCCGGCAAGCTTTCGCCGATATTCGCCACTGAGGATGCCGATCCCGGCGTCCCGGAAGATTGAGGAAAACGCATGGTCGACCGTACCGACGCTCGCACCGGCTTCGGGTCCGTCGATGTCGCTGGCCGCAGCGGCGTCGCCTATGACGCGGGCCTGCGCGCCTATATGCTTTCGATTTACAACTACATGGCTTCAGGCGTGCTGCTGACGGGCATGATCGCGCTCGTCGTCGGCACAACCCCGGCACTGCTGAGCATCTTCTTTCATCAGAACGCTCGCGGTGGATTGTCACCGACGATCCCGGGCTACATCGTCACCTTCGCGCCGCTGGCGATGATCCTGTTCGGCACCTTCCGCTTCGAGCGCATGTCGGTCAATGCGCTACGGCTGTTCTTCTTCGGATTTGCCGCACTGATCGGCGTTTCGATGGCGAACATCTTCTTCTATTTCACCGGTGCCTCGATCGCGCAAACTTTCTTCGTGACTGCGGGCGCGTTCGCGGGCCTGTCGCTCTACGGCTACACGACCAAGCGCGACCTTTCAGGCTTGGGCAAGTTTCTGCTGATCGGCCTGTTCGGCCTCATCCTGTCGATGCTGGCGAACATGTTCATCGGCTCGGGGCCGTTCCAGCTGGCGATCAACATGATCGGTGTGCTGATCTTTGCTGGCCTCACCGTCTATGACACTCAGATGCTGAAAAGCGTGTATTTCCAGGTCGGCACCGTAGACGGCCGCGCCAAGGCAGCGATCTGGGGCGCGCTGCAGCTCTATCTCGATTTCATCAACATGTTCCGCTTCCTGCTGAGCTTCATGGGCGACCGCCGCTAAGCCTTCGCAAACGGGACGGGAGAAAAGCCCGGCGGGGGAGACCTCGCCGGGCTTTTCGCTGCCGCTGGGCAGTGAGTGGGGCAGGGCCGGGGCTTTCCGGCCAGCCCGCCCGGGCCTAAGCAGCCGAGCCATGAGCAAGATCGCCTTTATCGGGCTGGGCGCGATGGGTTCGGGCATGGCCGCGAACCTCGTCCGCGCTGGCCACGCCGTCCGCGCTTTCGATCTCTCCGAAGCAGCCCTGGCGCGCGCCGAAGCCGCTGGAGCCGTCCGCGCCGCCTCTGCCGCAGCCGCGGTGGAGGCGGCCGACGCGGTCGTCACCATGCTTCCCGCAGGCGAGCACGTTCGCGCAATCTATGCGGAATCGGTGATCCCGTCGGCACTGGCCGATGCGATTCTCATCGATTGCTCGACGATCGACGTCGACAGCGCGCGCGCAGTCGCTGCTTTGTGCGCTGAGCGCGCGCTCGCTTTCGTGGACGCGCCGGTCAGCGGCGGCACCGCCGCTGCCGAAAGCGGCAGCCTCACCTTCATGGTCGGCGGCGAGGCGTCCGCCTTCGCCCGCGCCGAGCCGATCCTCAGCGCGATGGGCAAGGCTGTCATCCACGCAGGACGCGCCGGGGCGGGGCAGGCGGCCAAGATCTGCAACAACATGCTGCTGGCGATCAGCATGATCGGCACGTGCGAGGCGATCGCGCTCGCCCGCAAGCTGGGCCTCGGCGACCAGACCTTCTTCGACATCGCATCCAAGGCCAGCGGCCAGTGCTGGAGCCTCACCTCCTACTGCCCCGCCCCCGGCCCGGTCCCCGGTGCCCCATCCAACCGCGGTTTCGCGCCAGGCTTTCAGGCCGCCTTGATGCTGAAGGACCTGCGCCTCGCGCTCGAAGCGGGCCGGAGCGCAGGCCAGTCGCTTCCGCTCGGCAGCGCCGCCGGCGCGGTCTACGAACTGATGGCAACGCTGGGCCAGGGCGGCCGCGATTTCAGCGCAGTGATCGAGCTGCTGGAGGGCGTATTACCGGATCCAGCCCCGAAGCGTGTTACATAGCAAACTTCATTCGAGACTATGGGGTCACAGATATCACCGTTCCGCGCGCGCTCGGCGGTGTGCGGTGGTGCTCTCCCCGCGAATTTTGTCCTATTCTACGATTTCGGAATACTCGGAGCGATGGGATCTGTGTGATATGTGACGAGGGTCCTACGGCCCTTCTTTCACATTGGCGATTTTTGGAAGAATAGCCTGGCGCCTAAGCCGTTGTGTTGAGCTTGATTGCGACGCGGTCACGGCTAATCACCGTGCGATCGGTTCGCGCAGCGCCTCGTCGATCTGGCGGGCTCGGATGTAGGCGCGGCGCGTGCGCAGGCGCTCGAGATACGGGCCAAATGGCTCGGGGTCGAGCATCTTGAACAGCACCAGCCAGTCGATCGTCGAGCCGACATAGACATCGGCCGCCGTGAACTGCTCGCCGCAGATATACGGCCCGGGCTGCGCCACGCCGTGCAGCACGCGCTTCACCGTCTCCAGGCTGCCATAGCCCAGCATCCGCGAGGTCTCCGCCGTGCCGTCGAGCTTGCGCGCCGCATCCTGCATCGCGCCCTCCACCGGCCCAGCCGCGAAGAAAAGCCAGCGATAATAGGCATGGCGGTCGCCCGGAGGCGGCGCGAGCCCCGCCTGCGGGAAGGCATCGGCCAGATAGGCGCAGATCGCCGCGCATTCGGTGACGATGCGGTCGCCGTGCTGCAGCGCGGGCACTTTTCCCATTGGGTTGATCGCCAGATAGTCGGGCGTTTTCATCGCGAATGCATAGTCCAAGATCACTGCCTCATAGGACTCGCCCACTTCCTCCAGCATCCAACGCGCGGTGCGACCGCGGCTCATCGGGTTGGTGTAGAGTGTAAGCTCGCTCACGCCCCGGCTCCCTTCAGATGCGCAGCGAAGAACGCCATCGTACGGTTCCATGCTTCGTCGGCGGCCGCTTTGTTATAGCGCTCGGCCGACGTATCGTTGTTGAACGCGTGGTTGACGCCTGCATAGACATGGTCCTCATAGCGCACGCCCGCCGCCTTCAGCGCATCCAGATAGGCGGGGTAGCCAGCGTTCACCCGGTCATCCAGCCCGGCGCGCTGGAACAGCAGCGCCGACTTGATCCGGCCGACCTGCGCCAGGTTTGGCGCGGGTCCATAATAGGCGACTACGGCATCAAGGTCCGGCCCGGCGACTTCAGCCAGGCTGTTGACCAGCGCGCCGCCCCAGCAGAAGCCGACCGCGCCGACACGGCCGTGCTCGGCCTTCGCGTGCGCGGCGAGCGCGGCTGCATCCGCTGCGGTCTCGTCGCGGTTCAATGCGCCGATCGCCTTGCGCGCCGCGTCCTCGTCGGCGGGCGTGCCGCCCGAAACGGTCAGGAAATCCGGAGCAACCACGGCGTAGCCCGCGAGCGCCACGCGGCGTGCCACATCGCGGATATGGTCGTTCAGGCCGCGATTCTCGTGGATCACGATGACGCCGGGCAGCTTGCGCATGTCGGCGGCCTTGGGCCAGGCGTGGTACGCCTTCAGCTTTCGCCCGGTGCTGAGCGTCGGCTCGTGCGTGCCCGTCGTCAGTCGCGGGTCCTCCGCCGAGATCTGCGCAGCGGCAGCGGGGCTGGCAGCGAGCGCGGGCAGCAGCGCCAATGCAGCCGCCGCGGAACCGGTGAGCGCAGTCAGCTCGTGCATAAGCCGGCGGCGATCGAGATGCACGTGGGTGAACTCGTCGTAGAGACGGACGGCTTGGCGCCGGAGCTGATCGGTCATTCGCGGACCCTCTGATATGCCGGATCAAATCTAGCCCAGCGCGCGATGCAGTGTCACCACGGGGGCGTCGGGAAACTCGCGGTGCTCGAAGCGAGCAGCCGCACTGAATGACGTGGTCAGACGACCGCACGCAACGTTCTTTGGAAACGACGCTAAAACTTTGTGTCTGGACTTGCCGATTGTGCCGACGCACGGGTCAAATTTTCGATCGGAGTCAGACTAGTTACACCGCGCATTTCATCGAGTGCGATCTTCCAAGCGCACCGCGGCTGTGGCAAACATTGCGGCACAAGTGGATGGGGTTTTTTATGCCCACGATGCTGTTCGCTGCGCTGCGCAAATACGCGGTATTTTCAGGCCGCGCGCGCCGGAAGGAATATTGGCAGTTCATTCTGCTGAGCGTCATTGCCGGGTTCGTGGCGGCCATCCTCGATGGAGTCACGGGGCTGAATGGGGGCGCCGGGCGGGGCGCCGGCGTATTCGGGAGCATTGAATCGCTGGCGCTGCTGATTCCGACGCTGGCAGTCGGCTGGCGCCGGATGCACGACATCAACAAACCCGGCTGGTTTTCGCTCATTCCCGCTATCCTCGTCGTAGGGCTGGTGCTGGTGGTGTCCGCGACCGCAGGCATTGCGGCGATCGCCGTCGGCGGGTTCGGCGGAGTTCTTGGATTGGGTATCATCAGCATCGTGTTCGCGCTTCTGATCCTGGCCTCGGTCATCTGGCTGTTCGTGCTGACGGTCATGCCCGGCACCAGCGGTCCCAACGCCTACGGCCCCGACCCCAAGGGCGTCGACACCAGCCGCCTGAGCGAGGTGTTCAGCTGAGCCGGGGTGGGGTCAGGCGCGGGATGTTGAGCGGAGGCAGCGCAGAATAACCGGCGCGCTGCCCGACAGTTGGATGTCGTGGCACCCAATGACATCCCGCGCTTGCAATGTAGGATTTTCTGCGCGAGCGTCGGCGTCCTGCGCGTTGTCCATGGCTATACCAATGTCCGCAGCGTTCGCCCGCCATCCTTCCGCCGCCACACCGACCCTGTTCTGCCGTCTCCGTTCCGCATGCATGTGAGTGTGTTATTGTCTTGTTCGCCTTGCCTCGCCCGCTCTGCCTCCAATCCGCTGAGCTGCGAGACTTTCGAGACCCTCGAGACCTTCGAGATATTCGCTTTGGGCGTCGTATAAAGCCAGCTTTATATCTCTCTTGCGCCAGCACCGCTGCTGCGTTAGGGCGTTAGGGAACCCCACATCTGAAGGATCGACCGACCCATGGCTTCCCAGCCCTCGCTTGCGCCTGCGCCCGACCATAAGGTCGCCGATATCCGCCTCGCCGATTGGGGCCGCCGCGAGATCGCGATTGCCGAGACCGAAATGCCGGGTCTGATGGCGCTGCGGCGCGAGTTCGCGGGCCAAAAGCCGCTGAAGGGCGCGCGGGTGGCGGGCTGCCTGCACATGACGATCCAGACCGCGGTGCTCATCGAAACGCTTGTCGATCTTGGCGCCGACGTGCGCTGGGCCTCGTGCAACATCTATTCAACGCAAGACCACGCTGCCGCAGCGATTGCCGCCAAGGGCATCCCGGTGTTCGCGCACAAGGGCGAGAGCTTGGCGGAATATTGGGAGTTCGTCGACCACATCTTCCAGTGGCCGAATGGCGAGACAGCCAACATGATCTTGGACGACGGCGGCGACGCGACGATGTTCGTGCTGCTGGGCGCGCGCCTCGAAGCGGGTGAGGCGCTGAAGGAGCCCGAGAACGAGGAGGAGACCGAGTTCTTCAAGGTGCTGCGCGCGCGCGTCGCCGCCCAGCCCGGTTTCCTCACCAAGACGCAAAGCGCGATCAAGGGAGTCAGCGAGGAGACCACGACCGGCGTCCACCGCCTCTACGAGATTGCCAAGCAAGGCCGCCTGCCGTTCCCGGCGATCAACGTGAACGATTCGGTCACCAAGTCAAAGTTCGACAATCTCTATGGTTGCCGTGAATCGCTTGTCGATGCGATCCGCCGCGGCACCGACGTGATGCTGGCGGGCAAGGTCGCGGTCGTCGCCGGCTTCGGTGACGTGGGCAAGGGCTCGGCCGCCTCGCTCCGCAACGGCGGCGCACGCGTGCTGGTGACCGAAATCGATCCGATCTGCGCGCTGCAGGCGGCGATGGAGGGCTACGAGGTCGTGACGATGGAGGACGCCGCGCCGCGCGCCGACATCTTCGTGACGGCGACGGGCAATGTCGACGTCATCACCGTCGATCACATGCGGGCGATGAAGGACCGCGCGATCGTTTGCAACATCGGCCACTTCGACAGCGAAATCCAAATCGATGGCCTTCGGAATTACGTTTGGGAAGAGGTGAAGCCACAGGTCGATGAAGTGCTATTCCCCGATGGAAAGCGCCTGATCATTCTGTCGAAGGGTCGCCTCGTCAATTTGGGCAATGCCACCGGCCATCCCAGCTTCGTCATGAGCGCAAGCTTCACCAACCAGGTGCTCGCGCAGATTGAGCTTTGGACGAAGGGCGACTCTTATGAGAACAAGGTGTATGTTCTGCCCAAGCATCTCGACGAAAAGGTCGCGGCGCTGCACCTCGACAAGCTGGGCGTGAAGCTGACCAAGCTGAATGACAAGCAGGCGAGCTATATCGGCGTCGGCGAAGCCGGCCCGTTCAAGCCCGAAGCGTATCGTTACTAGCTGCGGCGGGAGCTGACTGGCTTCCCAGCCTCCCCTCGCGCCGTGCCGCTGCGCGAACCAGGGACGATGACGGAGCGTCCGGCTGGAGAGCCGGGCGCTCCGCCTGTGGATTAGAAGCGTACCGACGCTCCGACGTGGATGTAGCGGCCGCGGATGCCCGAGATGTAGGTGTTCTGCGTATTGCTTCCGAAATTATAGCGCGCGTTTTCCGGAATGCCCGCATCGAAGATGTTGTCCACGCTCGCGCGCAGGTCGACATTCTTCAGGATGCCGTACACCAAGCTCATGTTCACATAGGCGATCTCGCCGATGTTGTTGTTGGCGTAGAAGTTCGGCGCAGCATTCGGATCGATCTGGGCGGACCCGATATATTGAATCTGCGTCTGAAAGAACAAAGGCCCATTGTCATAGCCTAGCGTCAACACGCCCTTGTGGCGCGAATAGCCGGTTGAGTTGTCGGTTATAGTGGGCGCACTGCCCGCGGTGGCGATCGTCGACAGGTTATCCAGATATTGATAGGTGAAGGCCACACTGACGTTACTGCGCGAGCCGAGCAGCGGCGAGGCATGCCGGTAGCGCAAATTGGCCAGAATGCCGCGATAGCTCAGCGTGGCCGAGTTGAAGTAGCTCGTCTGCACCAAGGTCAGCTGGCTATCCGGCCCGCGATTAATGAGCGCGCAGAACGGATTGCCAGCGAAATTGGTCGAATCATAGCACGCCGAGAGCACCTGATCGGGCGAGAACTGGCTGATCGCGCTGTTGAGCGTGATGTCAACGTAATCGACCTCGAGCTGGAAACCGGGCGCGATCGCCGGGGTCAGTGTCACGCCGCCGATGAAGGCGTCGGACCGCTCGTTCTGCAGGTTGGGGTTGCCGAAAGTAATGCCCGGGAAGCTGCGCTGATCGGACAGCGAGGTGTATCCGGCGGGCACGCCTGCGGCCGCGCAGTTCCGCGCACGGGCAGCCGGGTTGGGTCCGGTCGCGATCTGCACGCTGTCGCACGGGTCAGTCGCGAAGATGAAGCTCTGCGAGCGCGGGTTGAATGCCTCGGTGACGCTCGGCGCACGCACAGCGCGGGTGTAGCTGCCCTTGAAGTTCAGGAACTTGGTCGGACCATAGTTGACGCCCGCGGTCCAGGTGAGGTCGCCGCCGGCGACACTGTTCCAGATATAGCGCGCGGCCGACTGGAGCGAGAGCGAGCGGACGAACGGAATGTCGTTGCCCGGCCCGATCAGGTCCATGTTGAATTCGCCGAACAGTTCGTTGGTGACGAACCGGCCACGGACCGGCAGGATCGGCACGTTCTGACCGTAGGAGACGAAGCTGCCGTCGGGCTGCCGCTCACCGCGGTAGAAGGCGCCCGGATCGAAGCGGCTGGTTTCCTCGCGATGCTCGTAGCCGAGGGCGAAGCTGGCGTCCCCGCCCGGCAGGCGGAACAGCGGCCCGCTGATCGAAGCGATGAAGTCCACTTGCTCGTTGCGGTTGCGCGGCCGCGCGATGGCGGTGACGTAGTTGCGCGCGGCCTGAGTGATGTTGCTGCCGAATGGGTTGATCGGCGAACAGACCGAGCTCAGCGTCACCGCCGTGGAGTTGGTGGCGCCGGGCGCGCAGACGATCGTGCCGTTCGGCCCGGGCACCGCGTTCAGAGCGTTGAACACGTTGGTGTAGGCAAGTTCTTGGTTATAACTGTTGGTGATCGCCTGGCCGAAATTGCCGCTGATTTCCCACTTCCAGCTGCGGTCCTTCAAGATGTTGATCTCGCCATTCGCGCCGCCGACGACGCGGAACAGGTCGACCGCACCGGTTGAGACGCCGGGGGTGAGATCGGTGTTGGCTCGCGTCAGGTAGAAATAGTTCTGCGTCGCGGAGTCGGCGAGCGGATTGGTTGCAATCGCATTCTGGATCGCTGACCGCGCCGCAGCCGACAGGAACGGGTTGCTCAGCTGAATGATGAAGTTACCGTTGGCCGTGCCGGCGGCATCGAACAGCGCGGCATTGTAATTGGGCTGATTAGCCAGGTTGCGCCCGGTAGAATGGCTGTACCACACCTCTCCGAACAGCCGGATCTTCGGCGTCAGCTCGAAATTGATGATCGCGTTGCCGTTATAGCGCTGAATGTCAGTGTAGAGGTTCTGCACTTGCGACAGCGAGAAACCGTTGCCGCCGCTGGTGAATACGCTGAAACCGGTCGGTCGCCCGATCACTCCGCCGAAGTCGATCGGGATCAGGTTGCCCGCGCGATCGAAGCGCAACGTCTGGCCCGAACTGTTCGTAATACCCGCGGTCAGGCCCGGGATGCCAAACGCGACGGACTGCTGCGGGCTGGTCACGAAGAAGTCGGTGACGAGCGGAATGCCGAACGGATCGACCGAGGGCACGCGATAATCGTTGTAGCGCACCTGCGCGAATGGCGCGCCTGCCGTCGGTGCGTTGCCGTAGCGATTGTCAGCGAACAGCCGCGGCCGATCAGTGCGCAAGAAGCCATCGGCTTGCTGGTACTCGCCCGAAAGCGTGATGTTGCCGCGGCCACCACCGAAGTTCACGCCTGCGAGCGCGCGGACGCGGAAACCTTGGCTGTCGCCCTTGTCGGTCGTGTCATACTGGGCATCGAGATCGAGGCCCTTGAAGTCGCGTTTCAGCAGAATGTTGACCGTGCCCGCGACCGCGTCGGAGCCGTAGATCGGCGCGCCGATCGCGACGACGGTCTCGACGCGGTCGATCAACTTGGTGGGAATCGTGTTGAGGTCGACCTGGCCGCCGCCCGAGCCGGTCGGGCCGAAGATCGAACCGGTGTTGCCCGATACGAAGCGGCGGCCGTTGACCAGCACGAGCGTCCGCTGCGAGCCGAGGCCGAGGAAGTCGACGAAGCTCTGACCCGCGCCGAACGAGGACTGCCCGAAGCCGGCAGGCGACGCGCCCGGCACGCCGAACGAGGGCAGTTCGTTCAGCGCCTGCGCAACGGTCGTAAAGCCGCGAGTATCGAGATATTTGCTATCGAAGCTCTGGACGGGAGCGATCGAATCGATCGCGCGGCGTGCGAGGCGCGATCCGGTAACGACGATGGTGCTCTCATCGGCTCCGGGAGCCTCGGCGGGGCCGGCGTTGGTGCTCGGCGCCGGTTGCGCGGCATCCGCCGCAGCAGACGCGACGGCAACGCCCGCGCCTGCTGGCGCCGGCGCCTCGCCTGCAAGCGCTTGAGCGGACAGCAGCATTGCACCGAGTGTCGTCAACGCGCTACCGCTCATGACCGATCGAATTGCGCCGCCCATGGATTTCTCCCTCGCGTTTGCTTGTGGGAGCATTCAACCGGCGTTCACCTCGGGATGTCGAGCGTCAACTCGTCGCAGCACGACGATCACTTGCTGGGTGTTGCACCGCGATGACATTTACTCATGGTATCAGCTCCGCTTCCGGTTTTCCTGTTGACGTGCCCGGCTATGTTTTTGGCGGTTACACGCCCGTTACTCCCCCGGCTCCGGCGGCGGGCAGGTTCGGGAGCATTGGGCGCGGGCCTTCGCCACCATCGCCCGATTGTCGGCGAGCAGGGCAGGGGCGTCGTAGATGATGCCATCCTTCAGCGTCCAGCGGACGCCGCCCGCTCGCTCCTGACGGCAGGTGGCGGGGTTCAGCCGAAGGCGACCGGTGCCGTAGAGGACCTTGAAGTTCGACAGCGGGTTCTCGGGCACGATCACGAGGTCGGCCAGCATACCGCGCCGGAGCGCGCCGAATTGCGGCTCTTGGTGCCTGGGCTCGTTCAGCGTACGCGCGCCGTTCAGCGTCGCCGCGCGCTTTGCGACACGTGCGCGACCGTGCCGAGGCCGATCTTCCGAGCCTCGTCCATCGCGGCGGCATCAATTTCGCGCGTTTCGTCGCCATTATTGAAGAACTTGATGCCGTCGATGTTGTGTGCGGCCGCCCAGTGCACCCACTCGCGAGCTTTGGCGGGGCTGTCGACTCGGCCCCGGCCTGAGCCGAGTGTCTGGTAATTGAAGATGCGCGGCGCAGTGATCGCATTCGCGGCGCTGCGATCCTTCTCGGCAGCAGCGATCGCCGCGCTGGCCAGCGGTACGCCGCGCACGGTGGTGACGCCGTGAGCCAGCCAGAGCTTGTAGACATAATCGAGATTGGGGGCCTTGTCCGGGTCGCCGCCGTGGGCGTGCAGGTCGACGAAGCCGGGCAGGACGTACATGCCCGTCGCGTCGAGCTCCTCGGCATTCTTCGGCGGGCGGTCGGGCTCCAACGGCAGGCCGGGCGTGCCGGCGGATAGGATGTCCGTGATCCGGTTGCGCTCGATCACAATGTCCACCGGGCCGCGCGGCAGGCTGCCAGTTCCGTCGATCAGCGTCACGCCGCGGATGACCAGCCTGGGGAAGGGGCCCCGGCCCTCTCCGGCAGCGCGCGCGGGGGCGGGGTTGACGCTGCGCTCGGCAGCGACGGCCGGACTGGAGACGGCCACCAGCGCCGCCATTGTTGCTACCGCCAGCCGCATTCACCGCTCCCACCCCGTGCCGTCGGCGGAGCTTAACGCGACTTGCGTCTTAGTCCACCGGCACGCCGGGCTCGTTCTTCGTGGTGCGGATCGTCAGGCTGGTCTTCACGCTCGCCACGTTCGGGGCACCGGTCAGGTGTTCGGTGAGGAAGCGCTGGAATTCGGGCAGATCATGCGAGACCACCTTCAGCAGAAAATCGATCTCACCGTTCAGCATGTGACACTCGCGGATCTGCGGGTGGCGGGAGCAATGATCCTCAAACGCGCAGAGGTCGGCTTCGGCCTGGCTCTTCAGGCTGACCATGGCGAACACCGTGACGGCATAGCCGAGCGATTCCGCATCCAGATCAGCGTGATAGCCGCGGACGACGCCCTCATCCTCCAACGCACGCAGACGTCGCAGGCACGGCGGGGCCGTCAGCCCAGCGCGGCGTGCAAGCTCCACATTCGTGATGCGGCCTTCCGCCTGCAGATTGCGGAGGATGACACGGTCGGTGTGATCAAGCTGAAACCGCTTCGCAAACGGCATAACCCCCAACGCACAACAGATTAATCTCGGCCCCTGTATGGCAGATGTTTAACCGTTGCGCCAATGGACGCAAGCCCGCGCGCCCTCGACAGCCCGGTCAGCATCGCTAGATGATTCCCTTATGGATCATTCGCATCACAGTCGGGTCCTGATTATTGGGTCGGGCCCCGCCGGATATACCGCGGCCGTCTATGCCGCGCGCGCCGCACTGAAACCAACGCTTGTCCGTGGCCTGCAACCCGGCGGCCAGCTGACGATCACTACCGACGTGGAGAATTGGCCGGGTGAGACTGCGATCATGGGCCCGGACCTCATGGCCAAGATGGAAGCACAGGCACGTCATCTGGGAGTCAATCTAGTCGAGGACATCGTAACCTCGGTCGAGCTCGGCCGCCGCCCCTTCACGCTGGATGGCGACAGCGGTGCAAATTACACAGCGGACGCGCTGGTGATCGCGACGGGAGCGCAGGCGCGCTGGTTGGGCCTGCCGAGCGAGACACGCCTGCGCGGCGGCGGCGTCTCGGCGTGTGCCACCTGTGACGGTTTCTTTTACCGCGGGCGAACGGTCGCGGTGGTCGGCGGCGGCAACTCGGCCGTGGAGGAAGCGCTGTTCCTCACCAACTTCGCCGCGCGCGTATACCTCATTCATCGCCGTGGCGAGCTGCGCGCGGACAAGACGAACCAGGCACGCTTGCTCTCCCATCCGAAGGTGACGCCGATTTGGCACGCGAAGGTGCAGGACGTGCTAGGCGGCGGTGAGCCGGAGGTGGTGACCGGCGTGCGGCTCAGTACGCCGGAGGGCGCGCGTGACCTCGCAATCGATGGCCTCTTCGTAGCGATCGGCCACGACCCGGCGACCGCGCTGTTCCGGGGACAGCTGGCCATGGATGACGATGGCTACATCCTGACTGCGCCCGACAGCACGGCGACCAGCGTTCCCGGCGTGTTCGCGGCGGGTGACGTGAAGGACAAGCATTTCCGCCAGGCGGTGACCGCGGCGGGCATGGGCTGCATGGCCGCGCTCGAGGCGGAGCGCTGGCTGGCCGTTGCTGGCATCGCCGAACCGATAAAGCTGGCGCGCGCCGCGGCATGATGTGAGCCCGCTCGACTGGGAGAAGCTGCGGCTGTTTCACTGCGTCGCCGACGCGGGCAGCTTCACCGAGGCCGCGCGCCGGCTACACATGAGCCAGCCCGCACTCAGCCGCCAGATCGCCGCCTTGGAAGACCAGCTCGGTGCGAAGCTGTTCCACCGCCACGCGCGCGGATTGGTGCTGACGCATGAGGGCGAGCAACTCGCCGAGATGGCGCATGAGGTCAGCGACCGCGTCGATCGAGCGCGCATGGCGATCGAGGCAAGCCGTGACCGACCCACCGGCGAAGTACGCTTGGCAGCGGCGGTGACGTTTGGGTCCACTTGGCTGGCTCGCCAAATGGGTGATTTCATCACGAAGTATCCCGAGCTTCGCGTGGAGCTGGTTCTGGCCGATGGTGAAAGTGATCTATCCCGTCGCGAAGCCGACTGCGCTGTTCGTTTTCACGCTCCGGTGCAGACCGACTTGATCCGGCGCGCTTTGCCGCCAATCCGGTACAGAATTTGCGCGTCCGCTGAGTATCTGGCCAGCCACGGCGAGCCAAACGCGCTCGCCGACCTCGATCGGCATCGCCTGATCGCCTATGGTTCGAACGCGCCTGAGACCTTGCGCGAGATCAACTGGCTGTTGGAGACGGGCGACCGTGCGCATCCGCGCACGCCGGTGCTCACCGTCAACTCCACCTTTGGCGTGCTGAACGCGGTGGAGACCGGGGCAGGGATCGCCTTGCTCCCTGCCTATCTCGTCGGACTATCGGGGAAGGTGCGGCCCGTGCTGCGCAACGTGCAGACGCCCGTGATCCGCCCGTGGTTCTGTTATCCGTCCGAGCTCAAAGGATCGGTTCGTGTCGGCGCGGTCCGTGATTTCCTGATGGAGCGGATGACGCCTGAGGAGATGGGAGCTGCGTAAGCCGAACACCGCACGTTTGCCGCAGGCGAGGTCAGCGACTATGTCCCCCCGGTGCTGAAGCCCATCGATATCGGCCCCGTGCGCATCGACACGCCGGTGATTTTGGCGCCGATGACCGGAGTGAGCGATCTGCCGTTCCGCAAGCTCGTCAAGCGCTTCGGCGCGGGGCTGACGGTGAGTGAGATGATTGCATCCGAAGCGATGGTGCG
The DNA here is from genome assembly GCA_032249695.1 of Sphingomonadaceae bacterium. GTDB lineage: Bacteria > Pseudomonadota > Alphaproteobacteria > Sphingomonadales > Sphingomonadaceae > JAVVHE01. The sequence goes on from JAVVHE010000001.1 coordinate 89,224, forward strand.
CGAAACGCGCCAGTCGCTGCAAAAGGCTCTGTGGGATCCCAGCGAGGAGCCCGTCAGCCTTCAGCTCGCCGGGTGCGAACCCGCGAGCATGGCGGAGGCGGCCAAGCTTGGCGAGGACAAGGGCGCTGCGATCATCGACATCAATATGGGATGCCCGGTCAAGAAGGTGGTGAACGGGCATGCCGGGTCGGCGCTGATGCGCGATCTCAGCCACGCGGCCCGGCTGATAGAGGCGACCGTCTCAGCGGTGAGCGTGCCCGTGACGCTCAAGATGCGCATGGGCTGGTGCCACCAGACGCTGAACGCGCCCGAGCTAGCGCGCATCGCCGAGGGGCTGGGCGTGCGGCTGATTACAGTCCACGGCCGCACGCGGAACCAGATGTATTCGGGCGTCGCCGATTGGGCGTTCGTGCGGCAAGTCAAACAGGCGGTTTCCGTGCCCGTGATCGTCAACGGCGATATCTGCGGAGTGGACGATGCGCGCACTGCGCTCGAGCAATCGGGTGCGGACGGCGTGATGATCGGGCGCGGCAGCTACGGGCGGCCGTGGCTGCTCGGTCAGGTTATGCAGGAGCTGAGCGGCGGCAGGCCAGCGCCGGAGCCAACCCTAGGCCAGCAATATGCCCTGATTTTGGAGCATTACGAGGCGCTGCTGGTGCTTTACGGGAAGCAGACCGGCGTTTCGCTCGCGCGCAAGCATTTGGGCTGGTACACCAAGGGCATGACGGGATCCGCTGAGTTCCGCAACCGTGTCAACCAGATGGGCGACCCGGCCCAAGTCCGTGCGGCGCTTGGGGATTTCTATCTTCAGGCGCAGGATCGGCTCGCAGCCTAGGTGCAGTGTGGCTGGATCGACGTGGCGGCTTCCTCTTCACGTGACAGGATGGGCGCCGGGCGATCTTGGCGCCGCGTTCGTAACGCGTCAGCAGACAGTCCTCGCGCCTGATCCGTCAGCGATCACAGGCGGAGGCGATGCCGCCCGAAACTCACGCCCATGGTGTTCGCGCATGATGGTTAACACGTGGTGTTCACCAGATGGAAATGACACCATTGGAAGCACCGAGGGCACGGTGGGAGCGATTCGAAAAGCGCCGCGCTCCCCCGCTGATGCGTTGTCCTCTCGGCTCCCGCGCCTCGAAGCCGCTGCCCGAGCAGCGGCTTCGGTCATACCGATCCAGACGGCGAACCTTCCCGAACCTCTATGTCCAATGCCTCGTCCCGGGAACGGGCGATTGGAAGCAGACATGGGGAACCTCGCCCCGCGAGCGCGCGGCCTTGACGGTTGGCATTGCGCGATCTCACTCGACGTTCGTTTATGCGAACAGCGAGAACGTCTGCTCCCTTTTTTTTGTCAGAGCGCTCTGTCCAACGTAGCGAATGTCGCCGCCCACCCGTCCGCTCTGGCCCGCGCGATAGCGAGCGGATCGCTGCCCGGGGTGATGAGCGGCGCGACAGGCGTCGTCCCGGGCCCGCCCAGGAAATGATTGGCGAGCGGTCGCGAGATGAGCCGGGTCTCCTGATGCGCGCGCTTCCGCACTGCTACGATGTTGGCGGCCATCTCGGCGGACGGCCAAACTTGGTCGCGGCCGCCCGCGATCAGCAACAATGTGCCGTGAAACCGCTCGATCGGGATGCGTGCGGCATCCACACGGTCGGGATGGGCGGCGCGCCCCTCCACGTGGACCCTGCGAAGAGGTCCATCGGCTCACCCTTTGCCACTTTGGCGAGCTCGGCATCCATGCCGACATAGGGCTCGAACGCGAGCGGCCTGCCGTCGAACGCGAACGAGGCGGTCGCCGGTCCCGATCCGCCCCAGCCTTCCCAGACCACGTCGCTGGGCACCACCGCTACAACCGCCTTGACCCAGTCATAGCGGCTCGCCGCGATCAGCGCGAACTCCGCACCCTTGGACGCACCCCAAAGACCGATGCGGTTCGCGTCCGCCTCCGGCTGCGCCTTCAGCCATTCGCGCACCGCCGCAAGCCGGTCGACCGGGATCGCGGTAAAGCTGTGCGGTAACCCCGCTATTCGATCGGATGGGTCATAGCCTGGATCATAGTAGGGAAGACCCAGTGTGGCTTAGCCGCGGGCGGCGAACAGCGGCGCCATTGCGCGCGCGGTCGAGCTGCCCCCTTCCGAGCCGCCCAGCAGGATAACAACCGGATGGCGACGGCGGTCGGCGGGCCTAGCCCATACCGCTCCGGGAAAAGGCGTCGCCGTCGAGAGGCGGATAGCGGGGTCGGGCCTGATGCGGACAGTGCCGGCCGCGATCTCGCGGCCGTCCATTCTGACGGTAACCCGGGCATAGCCGATCGAGGGAGCTTGCGACGCCGCCGGCGTGTTCTTCGTCGCGATGCCCGACCAGAACGCCCCCAGCGGCTCGACGCCGGTATAGCTGCCCGCGATCGGTGCCTGTCGTGCGGTGTCGACCGTTCCGGCGCTGGTCGCGCGGAAGGTGACGGCAGCTTCGAACCGTTCGTCCCGGTCACGCTGCTGGATCGTCGTCAGCGTGACGGTCGCGGAAGGCGGTAAGCCGGTGACCCTGATCGGGGCGGGTCGTGGCGCCGATAGATCGGGCGGCAGTATCAGCTTCACCGATGCCGCGTGAGCAGCAGTCGGCAGGATCAGCGGAAGCGCGAACAGGATGCAGCGAGACAGGCGAAAGGGCATGGAACCTCCAATGGCAACCGGTGCCTGTTACGCGCTTCGCCGCAAGAGCCCGCGGAAAAGCCGTGAACGGGCATGGCGGCCGCACGAACGGGCGTGCTGATCGGCGAACGGTCGTATCAGACGACCAAAGATCGCAGGATCTGCGTACCTGACCGGCTGACGGGGACAAAATCGCCGTTGGTCATGTGCGCGATCATCCGCCCACCGCCCGCCGGCTCCGCACGGGCCAAGTGATCGAAGGCAATAATGGTCGAGCGGTGGACGCGAAGGAAGCGAGCAGGGTCGAGCCGCCGCTCGAACTCGGCGAGGCTCATGCGCACCAAATGCCGTCCGGTAAGCGTCACGACCTCCGCATAGTCCTGTGCGCCGGTGATCGAGACGATATCGCGCACGCTGATCGGCACCATCTCGTCGCCAGATCGGGTCAGATAGCGCTCCATCGGAGCCGCCGAGACGATCGTAACGGTAGCGGCATCTCGTCCGCCGCGAATGGCATAGGTGGTGGCGACAACAGTCGCATATAGCACGAAGCCCTGGAATACCTGCCACGTGAAGGCCGGACCGGAGAAGCCGGAAAGGCGCCAACCATGCCCAGACAGCCCACCGACGAGCGCGAGCATGACCAGCACGAGCGCATACCAGGTAGTGGCGAACACGATCGCTAGGCCAACATGAGCCGCGGCCTGGACGGGCACCGACCGCGGCATCACTTGTCCCTTAATTGTCCCTTAACAAGAATGTGGGTCGCAGCCGCGAGTAACGTTAGCGGCAGGACGTTCGCACCCGCATCGACCAGAGCCTGGCCGGCCCCCTCGCCGATCGTCTGCGTGAAGACGAGGGCGTAGAACAGCCAGAGCAGCATCGAACCCCCGATTCAGAGCACAGTGCCGCTCGGTGGTCGGATCGGCTGAACGGTGGAGAGGTTTTGCCTAGCATCCGACATCGTTATCACCCTTCTTATATGCGCAAAGGACGCTGTCAGCGCCACGCGAGCATCGTGCCGTCCCGCTTGACCGCTCTTGTGGTCGAGGCGCTGCGACCTCGTCTACTCCCCGCCGGTCCCTCGGTCATTGTGAGAGTTCATGGATTTCACGCCTCTCTCGCCGGGCGCTGGACGCGGACAATCCGAGGAGATCTCCGTCACTTGGAGCCCCGGGCGGCCGTGCCCCCGCTCCCGCCCATCGACCGGGGCTTGCCGGGGGCGATGTCGTGACATGCGACGTGGGTGCGGTTTGCCCGCTCGACTATGGACCGCGAGGCCCTGCGCGATCGCCGTCGCCGCCAGCATCCAGGTTGCGCGCTTGCGGCCGCGTCGGCGGCGCACCAACTGCCCCTCGTCACGGTAGAGCAGGAACAGGGTCTTCTCGCTCATCATGACGCGTTCACACTCCAGCAGCATGCCAGTCGCCGATAACCGAGTCGCCGGCGCTCGGCGGCGAGCGCGCACAGCCTCGCCCGGATCTCCGGGTTGTCGGGAACGCGCTAGCGACGCACCGTCTTGCTCCTTGGCGAACCGTTGATTGGCCCGCGCCATGTCGAAGGGGAGGGCGGTGGAGCCGCATCGCCGTCACAAGCCTGTCCCGCAGCGTGGCGTCGGCTCGCTCCACACGGCGCTCCGCCTGCAATGAGCTTCTGCAGATCAGCTCGATTTCCAGATGTACTGCGGACCGCGGTGGGCGAGGGCGCCTGGCAGCGCGCTCCGTCCAAAGCCCGGCTGTTATCATGATCTGCCGGAGCGTTTTCGCACGACAAGCCGATGGCGTGACGCCTGGCGAGATACTCCCACGCGAGCATCGATTTGAAGGCGGCATCGTGTCCCCGGACGAGCGCCATAATCTCGGCGCGGAAGGCCATCGCTTAAGCGCCGGTTGCTCGGTCGACCGCGCTTGCGCGACACGAGGCCCGCAGCACCTTCCTGTCGGAGGCGGCCGAGCAGCCGGCAGACTTACCGCCGCTGGAGGCCCGGCACCCAGCGGTCAAGCGGCATCGGCGTGTTAGCCTTGGCGCAAGCAGTCCATAAAATCCGATAATCTATATTATGTAAGTTCTGGACGGTCCACGCCGCATTCGAAGGTTCCCGCCCCAACCGGTCAATCTCGCGCTGCCTGCCAGATCGTCAGCCATCCCGGTTCATCGATCACGGCCACCCCTAGCTCGGCGGCTTTCTTCAGCTTCGATCCGGCGCCCGGGCCAGCCACCACCAGGTCGGTCTTGGCCGACACCGATCCGGCCACCTTTGCCCCGAGCGCCTCGGCCTGGGCCTTGGCCTCGTCGCGGCTCAATGTCTCGAGCGTACCGGTGAACACAATCGTCTTGCCTGTCACCTGCGACTGACGAACGTTCGCAACGAACGTCTGCGGTCGGACCTCGCTCAGCAGGTCGGCAATCACCGCCCGGTTGTGCGGTTCGTGGAAGAAGGCTGCGAGCGCGTGCGCGACGACTGCCCCAATACCGGGCACCGCGATGAGGTCGGCGAGCGCCGACGCATCGGCTCCGCCCGCCAGGCACGCCGTCTCCAATGCCTCAAACGTCCCGAACGCCTTCGCAAGATCGCGCGCGGTGACCTCGCCGACATGGCGGATGCCCAGCGCGAAAATCAGCCGGTCGAGTTCTGGCGCGCGCCGGGCTTCGATCGCGGCGAGCAGATTGGCGACGGACTTTTCCTTCCAGCCCTCGCGCGCTTCGAGCTCGGCGCGGCGGCTGTGCAGCCGGAAAATGTCCGCGGGCGAAGCGAGCAGACCGGCCTCCAGGAACTCGGCGATGGTCTTCGATCCAAGCCCGTCGATGTCGAGCGCGCGGCGACTGACGAAATGCTTCATCCGTTCGAGTGTCTGCGCGGGGCAAATCAGCCCGCCGGTGCACCGCACCGCAACCTCGCCGGCCTCGCGCACGACCTCGCTGCCGCACGTCGGACAGTGATCGGGCAATGCGAACGGCTGAAGGCCCGTCCGCTCCTCGGGTGCCGAGACGACGCCCAGCACCTGCGGGATGACGTCCCCTGCCCGCTGCAACGCCACCCGGTCGCCGACGCGAAGGTCCAGCCGGGCGATTTCGTCGGCATTGTGCAGTGTGGCGTTGGTGACGACCACGCCGCCGACGCTCACCGGCTCAAGCCGCGCTACGGGGGTCAGAACACCCGTGCGCCCGACCTGAATGTCGATCGCCAGCAGCCGCGTAGTCGCCTGCTCGGCGGCGAATTTATGTGCGATCGCCCAGCGTGGGCTGCGCGCCTGAGTGCCGAGCCGTTCCTGCCAGTCGAGCCGGTCAACCTTGTAGACCACACCGTCGATTTCGAACGGCAGGTCGGGGCGCGCGCGTTCGGTCGCCTCGTGTTCGGCGAGCGCCTCTCCGACGCTCGTGACGCGCTTGAGCCGGTCCGAGATGCGGAATCCCGCGTCTGCTAGGCGGTGCATCGCTTCGGTCTGCGTCGTCGCGAAGGGCGCGCTGGCGGCCGCCCAGCCATGCGCGAGGAAGCGCAGCGGGCGTGAGGCGGTGACAGCGGGATCGAGCTGGCGTAGCGATCCGGCGGCACCGTTGCGCGGGTTGGCAAGCGTCCGCTCACCGCGCGCGGCAAGCTCGGCGTTGAGCCGTTGGAAGTCGGCACGCGTCATGTACACCTCGCCGCGCACCTCGATCCGATCGCCACTTCCCCGCGCTTGGTCTGACCAATCAGGTGATAAGCGTCGAGGTATGTCGGCGATCGTCAACAGGTTCGGCGTGATGTCCTCGCCGACCGCACCATCGCCGCGCGTTGCGCCGCGGATCAGCCTTCCTTCGACGTAGGTGAGGTTGGCTGACACACCGTCGATCTTCGGCTCCACAGTCAGCGCGATTTCGGCGTCGGGCGGCAGCGCGAGATAGCGCCGCACGCGCTCGATGAATTCGCGAGCCTCTTCGTCGGTGAACGCGTTGTCCAGGCTGAGCATCGGCGCAGCGTGCGCCACCTTGGAGAAGCCGCCTGCGGCCGGCGCACCGACACGCTTTGATGGACTGTCCAGGCGAGCCAGTTTTGGGAACGCCGCTTCCAGCTCGCGGTTGCGGCGAACCAACGCGTCATATTCAGCGTCGCTGATCTCCGGCCGGTCCTCGCCGTGGTACAAGCGGTCGTGGCGCGCGATCTCGGCTGCGAGCCGCGCGAGTTCGGCCGCGGCTTCCGTTTCGCTGAGCGACTCCATGGCGGCGGAACCTATCGCCCCCCTGCCCGCCAGCCTACCCCTTGGTGCATCGCGCACGCGCTTGCTAAGCGGTGTGGTGGAGCGCCGCGGACAGGCGCCGGGGAGGTTCAGTGGCGAGCGTTGCAGACAGGCATGATGGCGCGCGTGCGGTGGACGCGCAGGGTACGCGGCTCGTCATCTTCGCGTCCTCGCTCGGCACGGTGTTCGAGTGGTATGATTTCTTCGTCTACGGCGCGCTCGCAGCGCTGCTGGGGCAGCTGTTCTTCCCATCGGGCAACCCAACCGCGGCGCTGCTCGCCAGCCTCGCCACCTTCGGAGCGGGGTTCGGCGTGCGCCCGCTCGGAGCAGTATTGTTCGGGCGATTGGGCGACCGGATCGGGCGCAAGCACACGTTTCTGGTGACGATCAGCCTGATGGGCGTCGCGACCGCGGGTGTCGGTGCGCTACCGACCTTCGCCGATGTCGGCGTCGCCGCGCCGGTTCTGCTGGTGGCGCTCCGGCTGCTTCAGGGCCTTGCGCTCGGCGGAGAGTATGGCGGCGCTGCGATCTATGTCGCCGAGCACGCGCCCCCTGCCCGCCGCGGCTATCAGACCAGCTGGATCCAGATTTCGGTGGTGGGTGGCTTCCTCCTGTCGCTGGGCGTCGTGCTCGCGGTCAGCCACGCGCTCGGCGCGGCCGAGTTCGCCGCGTGGGGCTGGCGCGTGCCGTTCCTGCTCAGCCTCGTCATGCTGGCCATCTCGCTCGTCATCCGGATGCGGCTGAGCGAGAGCCCGGTGTTCAAAGCGATGAAGGCCGCCGGGGTCGAAGCCAAGGCGCCACTCCGGGAGACGTTCGCCACCGCCCAGAACCGCCGCACGATGCTCGTTGCGATGATCGGCGTCGCCGCGGGCCTGACAGTTATTTTCTACACCGCACAGTTTTACAGCTTCTACTTCCTGCAGAACGCGATGCGGCTGGATGGCGACACCGCCAAGCGCCTGACCGGCATCGCGACGGTGCTCGGCGCACCTGCGTTCTTGGCGGCTGGCTGGCTGTCGGACCGGGTGGGGCGACGGCCCGTGATGATCGCCGGCTATGCGCTGACGCTCGTGGCGCTGTTTCCCGCCTATCACTGGATTGCGCGGGCTGCGAACCCGGACTGGTCGCGCGCCGCCGCCTCGGCTCCGGTCATCGTCGAGGGGCGCGGCTGCGGCTACGACGTGTTCGCCGAGCGCGGCCAGGCGACGCCGTGCGCCAGGGTCATCGACCTGCTGTCGCGACGCGGCGTCAGTTACCGCAAGATCGATGCCCCCCAGCTCGCAGTCAGCGTTGCGGGTCAGCGCATCGTTGGTGAAGACAAGGCCGCGTTGACCGCTGCGTTGGTGCGCGCCGGCTATCCCGACAAGGCCGATCCGGCCAAAGTCGACGAGGTTGGCGTAGTGCTCGCCATCCTCAGCCTCGTGATCCTATCGGGCATTACCTACGGCCCCGTCGCTGCGATCATGGTCGAGCTGTTCCCAGCGCGCATCCGATATACGTCGCTCTCCATCCCCTATCATATCGGGACCGGCTATTTCGGCGGCTTCCTGCCCTTCGTGACCCAGTATATTGTCGTAAAGTCTGGCGATGCCTTTGCCGGACTGTGGTACACGTTCGGCGTCGTCGCAGTCGCTCTGGTCGTGACGGTGTTGTTCCTGCCCGAAACGCGCGGGCGCGATGTGACCGTCTAGGCCAGTTTGATCTCGCGCAGCCGCTCCAGCAGGTAGTCGTGGGCGGTGATGGGCCGGGGGTAGCGGTTCGGGCGATCGGGGATAATGCAGCTGGGCAACGTCTCGATCAAATAATCGGGCCGGAAATGCAGGAAAAACGGCATCGAATAGCGCGCGAAGCCGCGGCGTTCGGGGGCCGGATTGACCACGCGGTGCGAGGTGGAGGGCAGCACGTGATTGGTCAGCCGTTGCAGCATGTCGCCGATATTGACGACCAGCGCCCCCGGTGGCGGGGCGATCGGCAGCCAGCGCCCATCGCGATCGAGGAGTTCAAGTCCTGCCTCCTCTGCACCCAGCAACAGCGTGATTGTATTGATATCTTCGTGCGCGCCAGCCCGTACCCCGCCCGCGTCGGCGGGGATCGGGGGGTAGTGCAGCACGCGCAGCACGCTGTTCCCGTCGCGCACGGTGTCGGCGAAGAAATCGGTCGAAAGTCGCAGATGTCGCGCAATGGCCTGGAGGAGGCGGTGGCCGGCGCGGTCGAAGGCGGAGAATAAGGAGGAGAAGCACGCCTGGAACGCGGGCACCTCGGCGGGCCAGATGTTGGGCGCCATCACGTCGGCATAAGCGTGGCCCGCGGGAAGGTCGCGGCCGACGTGCCAGAACTCCTTCAGGTCGTGCGTGGTGGCGCCCTTCGCGGTCTCGATCCCGAACGGCGTGTAGCCTCGCGCGCCGCCGCCGCCGGGGACGTGATAGCGGCGCTTGACCTCTTCGGGCAGAGCGAACACCGCCTTCGCTGCCGCCTCGGCGTTCGCGATCAGGTCTGCGGGGATGCCGTGATCGGCGACGACCGCGAAGCCATAGCGCTCGAAGCTCGCGCCCAGCGCGGCGGCAAACCCCTCGAGATCGCGCTCTGATTGAGCGAGGCTGACCGGTTCGATCGCTCCGCAGTGAACGCCGGCGTCATCAATCTTTACTGCCGAAGGTGTCGAAGCTGTCACGCACTGCCTCTCAAAGCGTCAATCTCTGACCGTCCGAACCGCGCAATGCGAACCATCGTCAACGCTCGCCGGCCTTCGCTGCAGTTCGACCCGGACTCGCCCACAGCAAATCCTATATTGCAAGGCCCTATCCCAGCGACAGCATCACGCCAGCGAGCGCCGCGCTCATCAGGTTGGCGAGGCTGCCCGCAGCCAGCGCGCGCAGCCCAAGCCGCGCGATCACCGGCCGCTGCGTCGGAGCCAGACCGCCCGTCACCGCCATCTGGATCGCGATTGAGCTGAAATTGGCGAAGCCGCACAGCGCGAAGGTGACGATCGAAACCGTCAGCGGTGACAGCGACGTCGATTTGCCGAGGCTGATGAACGCGACGAACTCGTTCAGCACCAGCTTGGTGCCGAACAGGCCGCCCGCCTCCAGCGCCTCGCTCCACGGCACGCCGATCAGATACATGACCGGCGCGAAGCCGTAACCCAGGACGCGCTGGAAGCTGAGGCCATCCACCCCGAACCAGCCGCCGACGCCTGCCAAGAGCCCGTTTGCGAGCGCCACCAGTGCCACGAACGCCAGCACCATCGCGCCGACCGCCACCGCCAGGCGCACGCCGGTCTGCGCGCCCTGCGCTGCTGCCATGATGAGGTTGGCGGGCCGCTCCTCCTCGCCCGGCGGCGGCGCGGGCGGAGCGGGCGCGCCTTCGGGCATCAGCGCGGCGGGCCCTGCGCCGCCGATGCGGACGGCGGGAAGGTCGGCGGCTGCGTCGGGCGCGCTCGGCGGATCGGGCATGATTAGCTTGGCCATCAGCACGCCGCCCGGCGCGGCCATGAAGCTCGCTGCGAGCAGATAGTCGATGCGGATGCCCATTGCGGCGTAGGCGGCGAGGATTGTGCCAGCGACGCCCGCCATGCCGACCGTCATCACCGCGAATAGCTGGCTTGGCAGCAAAGCGGACAAATAGGGCCGGATGACGAGCGGCGATTCAGACTGGCCAACAAAGATGTTCGAAGCAGCGCAAAGCGATTCGACCTTGGATATACCAGTCACGCGCTGCAATCCGCCACCGATCCAGCGGATAACATATTGCATGATGCCGATATAATAGAGGATTGAGATCAGCGCCGCGAAGAAGATGATCACGGGAAGCGCCTGGATCGCGAAGTTCTTGCCCAATGGTGACGCGGCGAGGTCGCCAAAGAGGAACGCGGTTCCGGCGTTTGCATAGCCGAGCAGGCTGGAGACCGCGCCTGCCATCCCCGACAGCGCGCGGCGGCCCGCCGGCACATACAGCACCAGCGCCGCGATCCCCGCCTGCAGCGCAAACGCCGGGCCGACGACGCGCAACCGGATCGCGCGGCGATCGGCCGACAGCGTCAGCGCCAGCGCGAGGATCGCAGCGACGCCGAGGAAGGCGATGGGCGGGTTCACCTAGCTCTCTCCCCGGCACGGGGTGTGGGCCTCGGTAGGCCGGCCGGTTGGGAATAGGAGGCGGGTTGCAACGCGCCGGACCGCTGGCACGGCCCCTCCCCGCATCGAGAAGGCGCGGAAGATGCCTGGCGCGCTCACCACACCATGCCCCGCTCCGCTCGCGCGGTCGCGTCGGCCAGCATGTCGAGCATGTTGCCCACGCCCTCCCCCGCCAGCAGCTGCGTGCGGCGCTTGGGCGACAGGAAACCGCTTGCCGTCGCGTGATCCAGGAAGCCCATCAGGCCGTCCCAGAAACCGCCGACATTCAGCACGCCGAAGGGCTTGGCGTGATAGCCGAGCGCGTTCCACGTCCACGCCTCGAACAGCTCGTCGAAGGTGCCGATACCGCCCGGCAGCGCCAGGAATGCGTCGCAGAGCTCGGTCATCTTCGCCTTGCGCTCGTGCATCGTCTCGACAACGTGCAGCTCGGCGAGCCCGCGATGCGCAGCCTCCAGCTCCACCAGCGCGCGCGGGATCACGCCAACCGCTCGCCCGCCGCCGGCGATCACCGCGTCGGCGACGATCCCCATCAGCCCTAGCCGCCCGCCGCCGTAGACCAGCCCGATGCCGCGCCGCGCCAGCTCGGCACCGACCGTGCGCGCGGCGTCGGCGAACGCCGGGTCCACGCCCGGGCTCGATCCGCAATAGACTGCCAGCGCGTTCAGCCGACCCTCACCCATCCCACTCACGGAGCGCGGTGATGGCGGGTTCGCGGCCGGTTGGGAAGGCCCCGCTGCTCCGCGCTTGTCACCCGCCTGTCACGCCGCCATAAGCCGCGTGCAGCTGAGCGCCACGATCCGAACACGGCGCCACGAGGGGTACCGGGCAGTCATGGACTTCGTTCTCGTCGCAATCTTCTGCGGCCTCGCGGCCGTCATCTATGGAGTGGTCACCTCGCGCATCGTGCTCGCGGCACCCGCGGGCAATGCGCGGATGCAGGACATTGCCGCCGCCATCCAAGAGGGCGCGGGCGCCTATCTCAGCAAGCAGTACACCGCGATCGCGGTCGTCGGCGCGATCGTCGTCGTGCTGGTCGGCTTCTTCCTGGGCATGTACCCAGCCATCGGCTTCGCGCTCGGCGCGGTCCTGTCGGGCGCGACCGGCTTCATCGGCATGAACGTCAGCGTGCGCGCCAACGTGCGCACTGCGGAGGCCTCGCGCATCTCGCTGCAGAAAGGCCTGACGCTGGCGTTCCAGTCTGGCGCGATCACCGGGATGCTCGTCGCCGGTTTGGCTCTGCTCGCGATCGCCGGCTATTTCTACGCGCTGACGCGCGGGCTTGGCCTGCCGGTCACCGACCGCGTCGTCGTTGACAGCCTGGTGGCGCTGTCGTTCGGAGCCAGCCTCATTTCGATCTTCGCGCGGCTTGGCGGCGGCATCTTCACCAAGGCCGCCGACGTTGGCGCGGACCTTGTGGGCAAGGTCGAGGCGGGCATCCCCGAGGACGACCCCCGCAACCCCGCCGTGATCGCCGACAATGTGGGCGACAATGTCGGCGACTGCGCAGGCATGGCCGCCGACCTGTTCGAGACGTATATCGTGACGCTCGGCGCGACGATGGTGCTGGTGGCGCTGCTGATCGGCGGTGCCGCGGCTCCGGCGCTGATGGCGCTGCCGCTGCTTGCAGGCGGCGTGTGCATCATCACCTCGGTCATCGGCACCTATTTCGTACGGCTGGGGCGCAGCCAGAACATCATGGGCGCGCTCTACAAGGGCTTCGTGGTGACGGCGGTGCTGTCGATCCCAGCGCTTTATCTCGCGACGCGCGCGCTGTTCCCGGACATGAACGCGCTGGTCGGCGGAGCGGTGGACGCGGTTTCGCCCGGCACGTCGGCTCCGGTCGCGCCGGGTGCGCAGTTCAGCGCGATGAACCTGTTCTGGTGCATGATGGTTGGCCTCGGCGTCACGGGCCTGATCGTCTGGATCACCGAATATTACACGGGCACCGCCTACCGCCCGGTGCGGTCGATCGCGAAGGCATCGACGACGGGGCACGGCACCAACATCATTCAGGGCTTGGCGATCAGCCTCGAGGCGACCGCGCTGCCGACTCTGGTCATCTGCGTGGGCATCATCGTTGCCTACCAGCTGGCCGGGCTGATCGGCATCGCGTTCGCTGCGACCGCGATGCTGGCGCTGGCTGGCATGGTGGTGGCGCTGGACGCCTACGGGCCGGTCACCGATAACGCCGGCGGGATCGCCGAGATGGCGGGGCTGGAGGGCGAAGTCCGCAACCGGACGGACGCGCTCGATGCTGTGGGCAACACCACCAAGGCGGTCACCAAGGGCTATGCGATCGGATCGGCGGGCCTGGCGGCGCTGGTTCTGTTCGGCGCCTACACAACCGATCTGCGCACGTTCTTCGGCGGGCTGGCGGTCGATTTCAGCCTGTCCAACCCCTATGTCGTCGTCGGCCTGCTGCTGGGCGCGTTGCTCCCGTATCTGTTCGGCGCGATGGGGATGACCGCGGTCGGCCGCGCGGCGGGCGCGGTGGTCGACGAGGTGCGCGAACAGTTCCGCAACAACCCCGGCATCATGGCTGGCACCAGCCGCCCCAACTATGGCCGCACCGTCGGCTTGGTCACTCGCGCGGCGATCCGCGAGATGATCGTGCCGTCGCTGCTGCCGGTGCTGACGCCCGTGGCGGTCTATTTCCTCATCACTGTGGTCGCGGGCCAGGCGAACGGCTTTGCGGCGCTGGGCGCGCTGCTGCTAGGTGTGATCGTTTCCGGCCTGTTCGTGGCGATCAGCATGACATCGGGCGGCGGCGCGTGGGACAACGCCAAGAAATATATCGAGGACGGCCATTATGGCGGCAAGGGCAGCGACGCGCACAAGGCGGCGGTGACGGGCGATACCGTGGGCGATCCGTACAAAGATACGGCGGGCCCGGCGGTCAACCCGATGATCAAGATCACGAACATCGTCGCACTGCTGCTGCTGGCAGCGCTGGCGCGGAAAGCATAACGCGTCGAACCTTGGCGCCCGTCGCGTTCCCGCTGCTCCGACGTCTGCTGGTCCATGGCACGGCCGATCTGCGAACGCCGGTGGACCAGTCGAAGCTCTGTGCGTCGGCGCTCAAGCCGGCGGGCAAGCCCTGTTGGTCGATCGGGCAGCCCCTTGGTGACCACCGTTTTTCCCGGTTCGAAGGCTCGATCAACGTCCTGAAGGCCGCCCGCTCCTTCCCCGCCAGGCGCAAGCCCGCCGACTAGGCGCGGGCCGGCGGCGGGCGTAGGGCGGCGATTATGCGCTATATCTCCACGCGGGGTCTCGCCCCGGCGCTCGATTTCCGCGGCGCGACCCTCGCGGGCCTCGCGAACGACGGCGGGCTCTATGTGCCCGAGGCCTGGTCGCGGGGGCCCGAGGGCGGGATCGCAGCGCTTCGCCCCCTGCCCTATGCCGAGGCCGCAGCGCGCATCGCCGCGTGCTTCGTCGGCGATTCGGTCAGCGCCGACGGGCTGTCCGCCGATTTCCGCGCCGCCTATGCCGGGTTCGTCGATCCGCACATCGCGCCGCTGATGCCGCTTGGGGACGGCGAGTGGCTGATGGAACTGCATCACGGTCCCACGCTGGCCTTCAAGGACATTGCGCTCCAATGGCTGGGCCGTTTGTTTGCGCGTTTTCTTGGGCAGCGACAGCTGACGATCCTCGGCGCCACCTCGGGCGACACGGGCTCGGCCGCGATCCACGCGCTCGCCGGGCTGCCGCAGGTGACGGTCGTCATGCTTCACCCGCACGGCCGCGTCAGCGAGGTGCAGCGGCGGCAGATGACGACCGTCACCGCGCCCAACGTCCACAATCTGGCGCTCACCGGCGACTTCGATGACTGCCAGCGCATCGTGAAGGCGGTGCTGAAAAATCCGCCCTCAGGCGGCGAGCTGGGCGCGGTCAATTCGATCAACTGGGCGCGGCTGCTTGCACAGGTGGTCTACTACTGGACGGCATGCGCGCGGCTGGGCGGCCCGGCGGCGTTCAGCGTGCCGACGGGCAATTTCGGCGACGTGTTCGCGGGCTATGTTGCAGCGAGCATGGGGGCACCGGTTGCGCGTCTGATCGTGGCGACCAACGGCAACGACATCCTGCACCGCGCACTGTCTGCGGGCGATTACTCGCGCGGGGCCGTGGTGCCGACGACGAGCCCATCGATGGATATCCAGGTCAGCTCCAACTTCGAGCGGCTGCTGTTCGATCTGTGGGGCCGCGACGCCGACTGTACGCGCGCCGAGATGGGCGACTTCGACGCTGGCGGGCGGCTGACGCTCGACGCGGCCACGCTCAGGCAGGCGTCGCAGCATTTCGCCAGCGCTGCGGTCAGCGAGGCCGAGGCGGCCGAAACGATGCGCGGTGCGTGGCACGATCATGGCGTGCTGATCGATCCGCATACCGCGGTCGGCCTCGCTGCGGCGCGGCGGGTCGGCCCCCCTGGCCCGGGCGTGCCGATGGTCACACTCGCAACCGCGCACCCCGCCAAGTTCCCCGAAGCGGTGCGCGCCGCGACGGGCGTCAAGCCGCCTATCCCCGACCGGCTGGCAGCGATGCTGGAGGGCGAGGAGCGCATGACGGTGCTCCCCGCGAGCGAGGCGGCGGTGCGCGGCGTCATCGCCGAGCTTGCGGGACTGGGCCGGGCGGCCTAGCTCCACGCCATCTTGACCGAAATCACGACGCTCCCCAGCGGCCTCACCGTCCTCACCGATTCGATGCCGCGGCTGGAGACCGCGGCCGTCGGCCTGTGGTTCCGCACCGGATCGCGCCACGAGGTCGCCGCCGAGAACGGTGTTGCGCACCTGCTTGAGCACATGGTGTTCAAGGGCACGCGCGCGCGATCGGCCAAGGCCATCGCCGAAGCGATCGAGGACCGTGGCGGGGACTTGAACGCCTATACCAGCCGCGAGATGACCGCCTTCCATGCGCGCGTGCTGGCAGCCGACGTGCCGCTGGCGGTCGACCTCATCGCCGACATGCTGACCGAACCGCGTTTCGACAGCGACGATCTGGCGAAGGAGCGCGAGGTGGTGCTGCAGGAGCTGAGCGAGGCGCGCGACACGCCCGACGACATCATCCACGATCACTGCCAGTCGGCCGCCTATGCCGACCAGCCGCTCGGCCGGCCCGTGCTGGGTGCGGAGGAGACGCTCGCGGCCCTCGATGCGCCTGCGCTGGAGCGCTGGCGGACGCGCTGCCTGACCTCGCGCTCGGCCGTGCTGACGGGGGCGGGCAAGGTCGATCACGCCGAGCTGGTGGCGCTCGCCGAGGCGCGGCTGGGCGCGCTGGCGACGGCCGAGCCGCCCGCGCACGAGGCTGCGCGCTACACCGGCGGCGAGCATCGCGACGCGCGCAAGCTGGAGCAGGCGCACGTGACGCTCGCCTATGAGGCGCCGAGTGCGCATGACGATCGCGCGATGGCTGCGCATCTGTTCGCGCTGGTCGCGGGCGGGGGCATGAGCAGCCGCCTGTTCCAGGCGATCCGCGAGGAGCTGGGCCTCGTCTACGCGATCTGGGCGAGCCACCAGCCCTATTCGGATACGGGGCTGCTGACCGTGTATTTCGGCTGCGCCCCGAAATCGGCGGGGAAGGCACGCGCGCGCGTAGAGGCGGTGCTCGCTGAGACCGCGGCCGGGCTGGAGGCGAACGAGCTGGCGCGCGCCAAGGCTCTGGCGAAAGCCGGGCTGCTGATGGGTCTGGAGGGGCCGGGCGGCCGTACCGAATATTGGGCACGCCAGCAGCTGGTCTATGGCCGCCCGGTCGATCCGGCCGAGCTGGTTGCAAGGATCGACGCGCTGAGCCTCGACGACGTGCGGGCCGCCGGCGCCGCAATGCTTGGCACACCCCAAACCTGCGCCACCGTGGGGGTGCGGTGACTGAACCTGACCCTCCCCACGGGGAGGTGGACGCCGCTTCAGCGGCGACCGTTCAGGTTGAAGACAAATCTGCCACCCCACCGGCCCTTCGGGCCCCGTCCCCCGACCGAGGCGGAGCGAAGGCCGGCGACAATCCCGGCGGTCGGCCGAGTGTGGCATCGGATGGTATTGCGCCGGCGCGGAGGCTGCGGCGCGAGGTGACGCTGCCGGAGCGGCTGCTGTGGCGCGCGCTCGGCCGCGGCGACGGACCGCGCTGGCGGCGGCAGCATCCGGCCGGACGCTACGTGCTCGATCTCTGCTGCCCGGAGGTCGCTCTTGCAGTTGAATTCGAAGATGAGCCGCACGGCGACCCGGGCCGGGCCGCCCAAGACGCCGAGCGCGACGCGTACTTGGCCCAGCACGGCATCGATACCGTTCGCATCACCGCGCGCGATGTTCTTCGCGATCCCGACGAGGTGGCGGGCAGACTGATGCGCCTCGCGGCAAGCCGCCAACCCCACCGGTCGCTGCTGGCGCAGCGTCCACCTCCCCAGAGCGGGGACGGGCTAAGCGCGGCGGCAGCCCAGTTCCTCCCCGGAACGAGGCGGTGGCCCGAAGAGCTGGTGGCGCTGCCGCCCCTCCTCACGCTCACCGCCGAGCCGTGGCCGGACTTCGCGCTCCTCGACTCAGGCCACGGCCGCAAGCTGGAACGCTACGGTCCGTACCGCCTGGTCCGGCCCGAACTCCAGGCGATGTGGGCGCCCGCGCAGGCGGACTGGCAGGCGGACGGCGAGTTCGTCGGCGCGAGCGATGACGAGGGCGGTGGGCGGTGGCGGCTTGCGTCCAGCCTGCCGCCGAGCTGGGAAGTGGCGCGTCGGCCCGTGCGCTTCCTCGCGCAGCCGACTCCGTTCCGGCATCTTGCTTTCTTCCCGGACATGGCACCGCATTGGGATCTGATCGCCACACGGACGCAACCGGGTGACGAGTGCCTGAACCTGTTCGGCTATACCGGCGTCGCCAGCCTCGTGCTCGCAGCGCGCGGGGCCAAGGTCACCCACGTCGATGCGTCCAGGAAATCGGTCGAAGCCGGGCGTGCCAACCAGGCGCTCTCGGAGCTGAACGATGCTCCGATCCGCTGGCTGGTCGACGACGCAGCCAAGTTCGCCGCGCGCGAGGTGCGACGCGGGCGGAGGTACCACGGCATTCTGCTCGATCCGCCCAAATACGGCCGCGGCCCGGGTGGCGAGGTGTGGAGCCTCGAAACCAGCCTCGGCCCGCTCGTCGCCGATTGCGCCAAGCTCCTCAGCGCCGAGTCCCGCTGGCTGATCCTGACCGCCTACGCAATCCGCCTGTCGGCGCTCGCGCTGGGCGAGCTGCTGCGCCACCATCTCGGCCAGCTGCCCGGCCGCATCGACTGCGGCGAGATGGCGATCCGCGAGGAGGCGCGTGGCCTCCGGCTGCCGACCGCCATCTTCGCGCGATGGCTGCGCGACTAGGCCGCGTGCCGCCGTCGCACGCCCAGGGCGAGCGCGCCCAGCCCGAACAGCGCAAGCATCCCGGGCTCGGGCAGGTTCTGCTGCAGCAGCGGGAACAGCGAATTGGCCAGCGCCCCGTGCACCGCCGAGGTCGGATGGATGCCGTCCGCCCATGCGAAGCCCGAGCAGTTGGGCAGAACGCTCGGGCTCGCCTGCGCAACGAGGAAGCACGGCGTCGATACATCGAGATTGGCTGGAAGCCCGAACGCAGCCGGGTTGGCGACCACCTGCTGCGTCCACAGAAACGCATCAAAATAGGTCAGGAAGCGGCCGCCGCCGAGATTGCGTGTGCCGGTGGGGACAACCGGGGTGCCGAAGATGGCCTGATTGATCGCCGCGTTGACCGCCGCACTGGCATTGGTCGCGATCGTCTCGTTGCCGTCGAACACTGGCTCGGTGCCGAGGTCGAACGACCCCATCAGCGCAACGTGCTTGACCCCGCCCTGATAGAGCGCCTGCACCGTCAGCGCGACCGCCTGCGCCGCCGACGTCGCCGACACCGTTGCCGGGCGGCCCTGGATCGCGGCATTCGCGATCTCGCGCGCATCGTTGTTGCCGATCGACACCAGATAGAGCGCGTTTGGATCGGGCAGCGGCAGGCCCAGCGCGGCTGCGTACTGGATATAGCCCGGCAGCGTCGGCGTCGGGCTGTTGTTTGGAATGCCGAGGCGCTGCTCGCGCAGATCGGGGATGCCGTCGGCATCGCTCGTCGCCTTGGCGCCGCCGAACGCGAAGTTCAGCCCCGGCGTGCCCGGCGCTCCGCCGACCGTTGCAAGATAGGGCTTGCTGACGCCGCCCACCGTCGTCAGCCGCTGGTTCAGGAAATCGACGTAGATCAGCCCGTTCGAAAACCGGCCGCTGAAATACCCGGCGGCTGCGGGCGTGGGATCGGGGATCGGGAAGCCCGGCTGGCCGACATTCTGCGCGTTAAGGTTGGCGACCGCGACCTGGATATTGCCGGTGTCAGACAGGCTGTCGCCGAGCACGACGATCGAGCTGAACTTGGCCTCAGCGGGCAGCGCGGCAGTCGCTATGAGTGTTAGCGCGAGCGCGAGGGTGCGGAATCTGTTCATGATATGCCTCCCGTTCAGCGGCCAGCGTGCGCGACCGCCGACGCGTATCTTAACCGCGCCGGGACGGCGGCTCAACAGTCGGCGATCTGAGGCTGGATGCCCGACGTGGATTCGAACCACGATTGACGGAGTCAGAGTCCGTAGTCTTACCTTTAGACGATCGGGCAGCGCGCGCGAGCGCCTCGCATCTAGGACGCAGGCCCCATCCCCGTCAACGCCCAGCGCCGCGGTCGTGATTGCGCCCGCCTGAAGCGCCGTGTTAGCCCGTCCTCAGGCGCGCAACCCGGCATGATCCGGGGTGGGCGGGATGATTGGAACTGGCCTGATGACTGCTACCGCGGGCGCACTCGCTGCGCCGCCGACGGGGGCACTGCCCCTACCGGCCTATCACCCCGATCCGCGGATGCGGCGGCGCACCTACGCCGCGCTCGATCTTGGCACCAACAACTGCCGCCTGCTGATCGCCCGCCCCGCGCGCGACGGCTTCTTCGTGGTCGACAGCTTCAGCCGTGTGGTGCGGCTGGGCGAGGGACTGCTGGCGAGCGGGCGGATCAGCGACGCCGCGCAGGATCGCGCATTGGAAGCGCTGAAGATTTGCGCGGGCAAGCTGCGGCGCCGTGAGGTGACGCTGGCGCGATCGGTCGCGACCGAAGCCTGCCGCCGCGCTGCGAACGGACCGAAGTTCATCGAGCGAGTCTATGGCGAGACGGGCATCGCGCTCGACGTGATCACTGCGGCCGAGGAAGCGCGGCTCGCGGTGCTCGGCTGCCAGACGCTCATCGATCCGGCGCGCGGGCGGGCGCTGGTGTTCGATATCGGCGGGGGGGGGGGCCCGCCCCCGGCGGGGGGGGGGCGGGCGCGCGGGGGGGCGCCCGCGCCGCGGGCGGGGGGGGGGGGGGTGGTTCTCTTTCGGGCGGGGGGCCCCCCCGCGCTGGTGGGGCCCGCCCCGCGCAGCGGTGGCGGCACCGATCTCTTGCATTGGACGAGCGTGCCGTGGGGCGTCATCAGCCTTGCCGAGACCGAGCCCGGCCCGCTGACGACCGAAGCCGAGCGGCTCACGGCCTATCAGCGGATGCACGGCCGCATGACGCAGGGCCTTGCCCGCTTCCGCGAGCAAATCCTGAACGGCGACGGACCGCAGCAGCTGCTCGGCACATCGGGCACGGTGACGACGCTCGCTGCGCTCTATCTCGATTTGCCGAGCTATGACCGGCGGCAGGTCGATGGCTGCGACGTTCCGTCGGACGCGATGCGCGCGCTGGGTTTGCGGCTGGCCGGCTACGCGCCGAGCGAGCGGGCTGCTCTGCCGACGATCGGCCCCGACCGGGCCGACCTGATCGTCGCGGGCTGCGCCATTTTGGAGTCGATCCTTGCCGCGTTCCCCGGCCTGCCGCTGCGCATCGCCGATCGCGGCATCCGCGAGGGCATCCTGCGCACGCTCATCGCCCGCGACGCTGCACCATGAACACGCCGGGCGGTGGGCGGTCGCGGGGCCCGCGCACCAAGGTTCGCACCGCCAAAGGCCGCTCGGCCGCGTCGACGCGCTGGATCCAGCGCCAGCTCGACGACCCCTACGTCGCCGAGGCGCGGCGGCAGGGCTATCGCAGCCGAGCCGCGTTCAAGCTGATCGAGCTCGACCAGCGCTTCGGCTTGCTGGGGAACGTGCGGCGCGTCGTCGATCTGGGCTGCGCCCCCGGCGGCTGGGCGCAGGCGGTGCGCGCCAAGGCGCCGCGCGCGGCGCTGGTCGGCATCGACCTGCTGCCAGTGGAGCCGATCGACGGGCTTGAGTTTCTGGAGATCGATATCCGCGCGCCCACCACGCCCGCTGCGATCACCGCAGCGCTCGGCGGGCCGGCGGACCTGGTGTTGTCGGACATGGCGGCGAACACCGTCGGCCACCAGCGCACCGATCATCTCCGGACCATGGGGCTGGTCGAGGCCGGGCTCGATCTCGCCGAGGAGCTGCTCGCGCCCGGCGGCGCCTTCGTCGCAAAAGTCCTGGCTGGCGGCGCGGATGCAGCTCTCGTCGCGCGGCTCAAGCGCGGATTTGCGACCGTGAAGCATGCCAAACCGCCTGCCAGCCGCAAGGATTCGAGCGAATGGTACGTCGTTGCGCAGGGCTGGAAGGCAGCAGGCGCGCCGTTGTAACACAAATGTAGCAATTCAGACTTTAAAGTGTCATATCACCTTCCAGGGCTTGGCAACGTGCGGATTGGCGCACGGAGGTCGATTGGCCGGAGAGGAGCGAAGTTGATGGATCATCCGCTGGACCCCGCCCGCCTCGCGGTCGAAGCCGCCGCGCCGGACCTGGATCGGAATACCGCCGCGCAGGACGCGGCAATCGCGCTGGCGTGGCCTGAGCCGGAGGACGGCGGCCACCATCTTGCCCGCGTGCTGCGCCGCGAACGCCGCCGCGAGGCATATCAGCCGCGCCCCTACGCGCGCCTGCCGTAAGCCGCCGCTGGCGTAAGCTCCGACCAAGCAGAACGCGCCCCGAAGCTTCCCAAATCTCCTCTGCCCGGCTTGCCATTCCATCGCCCTGTCCGCAGGCGCAGCTGGGACGTGATCGAAGCCTGTCTGCCCGAAGCCGAGGTGGTGGCGCTCGCCGCCGAGGCGCGCGCGGCTGCGCAGGGCTTGGCTACGCTCAGCTGGCGACACGACAACCTGGCCGAACGCAACGTCCGCGCCGCGATCGCACGGATGGCGCGCAGGGCGGCTTAGCTTTCCTGCCCCGGCGGGGGGGAGGGAGGCTACGCTGCGATCTTGGCGAGCACTGCGTCCAGCAGCGGCCGGCCACGGGCAGTCAGTGCGAGGCGATCCGGTGTATCGACCAGCAGCCCCAGCGCGCACAGTTCGGCGACCGCGTCTGGCCGCACAGCAGCCGCCAGCTCCAGCCCGGTCCGATCGGCGAAGCGAGTCTTGTCGAGCCCGCCGGTCAGCCGCAGCCCGACAAGCAGCGCCTCCTCGGCGCGCGCGACCGGTTCCAGCGCGGTCTCATCATCGATCCCGTGTCCACACTCGGCGACCGCGGCTAGCCAGTTTTCCGGCTTCTTGTGCCGCACAGTCACCACTCCGCCGCGCCGCCCGTGCGCTCCTGGGCCGACGCCGGCGTAGTCGCCGTAGGTCCAGTAGGCGAGATTGTGGCAACTTTCCGCGCCCGGACGCGCGTGGTTGGAGATTTCGTAGGCGGGCAGCCCCGCGGCTTCGGTCAGCGCTTGCGTCACGTCCCACAGCTCGGCGGCGGTGTCCTCGTCGGGCAGTGCGATCTCGCCGCGCGCGTGCAGCGTTTGGAAGCGCGTGCCGGGCTCGATCGTCAGCTGGTAGAGCGACAGGTGTTCGGTGCCGAACGACAGCGCGCGGCGGAGCTCGGCCTCCCACGCTCTAACGCCTTGGCCCGGGCGCGCGGTGATCAGGTCGAAGCTGACGCGCGGGAAGGTGCGCTGCGCGATGTCGAGTGCGGCAAGCCCCTCCGCGACGCAGTGCGCGCGGCCTAAGAAGCGGAGCGCCGTGTCGTCGAGCGCCTGTAGCCCCAGGCTGACGCGGTTGATCCCCGCTGCGCGAAATCCAGCGAAGCGCTCCGCCTCGACGCTCGATGGGTTGGCCTCAAGCGTGATTTCGAGGTTGGGCGCCGGATCGAACAGCCGCAGGGCTTCGTCGATGATCGCGGCAGCGGTGGGGGGCGGCATGAGCGATGGCGTGCCGCCGCCGAAGAAGATGCTGAGAAGCGGCCGACGGCCGAGCACCTCCGCCTCGTGGCGCAAGTCGGCGAGCAGCGCGTCCGCCCACGCCGCATCGTCCCAGCCCGCGCGGACGTGGCTGTTGAAATCGCAGTAGGGGCATTTGGAAATGCAGAACGGCCAGTGAACGTAGAGTGCCGAAGCCCCCCCACTCTGCGCCGGCGACTGGCGGTCCCCCTCCCCAATCAGAGCCTTAGGAGGACCTAGCTGAGACACGCCGCCGCCAGCTTTCGAAACGCGTCTGCGCGGTGGCTGATGCGATGCTTCAGCTCTGGCTCGATCTCGCCGAACGTGTCGCTCATTCCCGCCGCGACGAACATGGGATCATAGCCGAAGCCCCGCTCGCCTCGGGGCGGCCACACGATGCGGCCGTCGACAACGCCTTCGAAGACGCGCTCCCCGCCGTCGGGCCACACCAGGGCCAGCGCGCAGACGAAGCGCGCGCTGTCCGGCGCGCCCTCGCCCGCCGCCAGCCACTCACGCCGTACGCGGTCCATCGCAAGCCCGAAATCCCGCCCACCCGCGCTGCTCCCCTTCGGCCCGTCCTCGCGCTCGGCCCAATCGGCCGAATGAACCCCGGGCCTGCCGCCCAGCGCATCGACCGCCAGCCCGCTATCGTCCGCGAGCGCGGGCAATCCGATCGCCGCCGCGCAGACGCGCGCCTTGATCAAAGCATTGGCCGCGAACGTCTCGCCATCTTCGGCCGGCTCGGCCACGCCCAGCGCACCCGCGCTCACCGGCTCGATCCCATGCGGCCGCAGCAGCGCGCCGATCTCGCCCAGCTTGCCGGGGTTGTGCGTCGCGACGACCAGTCGTCCGGGGCTGAGCCGCCGCGTCACTCGCGGTCAAGCGCGATGTCGGGCGCGTCCTCGGCCTTCATGCCGACGACATGATAGCCCGAATCGACATGCAGCACCTCGCCGGTCACCCCCGAGCTCAAGTCTGAAAGCAAGTATAAAGCCGTTCCGCCGACGTCGTCGATCGTCACATTGCGCTTCAGCGGCGAATTATATTCGTTCCACTTCAGGATGTAGCGGAAGTCGCCAATGCCGCTTGCCGCCAGCGTCTTGATCGGCCCCGCACTGATCGCGTTCACGCGAATGCCCTCGCGGCCGAGATCGACCGCCAGATACCGCACGCTCGCCTCCAGCGCGGCCTTGGCCAGCCCCATGACGTTGTAGTGGGGCACGACCTTCTCAGCGCCATAATAGGTCAGCGTCAGAAGCGATCCGCCCTCCCGCATCAGCGGCAGCGCGCGCCGGGCGACTGCCGTAAAACTGTAGGCGCTGACGTTCATCGTCAGCTGGAAGTTGGCGAGACTGGTATCGACATAGCGGCCGCGCAGCTCGGTCTTGTCCGAAAACCCGATCGCGTGGACCACGAAGTCCAGATGCCCCCACGCCTCACGCAGCTCATCGAACGCGGTGTCGATCGAGCTCTCGTCGGCCACGTCGCACGGCACCAGCACGTGCGATCCAAGCTCGGCGGCGAGCGGTGCGACGCGCCTGCGGATCGCGTCGCCGACATAGCTGAACGCCAGCTCGGCACCCGCAGCGCGCGCGGCTTTCGCAATCCCCCACGCCAGCGATTTTTCGTTCGCCAGCCCCATGATGAGGCCGCGCTTGCCGTCCAACAGACCCGTCATCCCCGCTCCGCAGAAACCTTATCTTGAAGCGGCGTAGCGCCCGCCAGCACCGCGTTCAAATGCGCTCCCGTCACCAGGCCCAGCCCGACCACGTAGAAGAACAGAAGGCTGATCATCACGCCCGCCAGGCTGCCATAGGTGCGTTGGTAGTTGGCGACGCTCGCAAGGATCAGTGGCAGAACTGTGGTCGCGCCCAGCCAGACGATCGTCGTCAGCAGCGCTCCGGGCCAAGCCGGGCCGCAGGGCAGCTTCGATCGCGGCGTCAGCAGCCGGAACAGCGCTGCCAGCGACAGGAAGATGATCACGCCCGGCCCGATGCGGCTGACCGAAAGCACGCTCAGCACGTTCGAAAAGACCGGCGCCACCTGCTCGATGAACTGACGCGCACCTTCGATCAGCACCTGCGCGGTGAAACCGATCAGCAGCAAGATGACCGCGCCCAGCACCCCTGCGACCGACAGCAGCCGCTCGCGCCACATGCTGCCCGGAGGCGAACCGTGCGCGCGGCGGATGATGTCGCGGATCGTGTTGACGTAGCCCGAAACCGACCACAGACCGACGAGCAGGCCGACGGTCAGCAATCCGCCGCCCGCCCCGTTGCGCACAAGCCCGCTGATCGGTTCTTGAAGCGATTCCGCGACGTCATCGGGCACCTGATCGAAAAACAGCTGCAGCACTTCCGACCCCGTGTCGGTTCGGCCCAGCGCGCCCGCGATCGCAGCGATCACCAGGAATAGCGGAAACAGCGACGTAAGGCTGAGATAGGCGAGGTTCCCCGCATGGATGAACCCATCGTCATTGACGCGCCGGAACACTTCGGCAGCGCCGCGCAGAACCGGACGGAAGCGCATGGCTCGCCTTAGACCCCGAGCCGTGCCCTCGGGTTCCGTCGCTGGTCGCCCGTCCACCCCTCGGCAAAGCGCCGCAGCTCGGCATCGTCGGCTGGCAGATCGACCGCCAACGTCACCAGCTGGTCACCGCGCTCACCACCTTTGCGGTGGAAACCCTTGCCGCGCAGCCGCAATACCCGGCCCGAGCTGGAGCCGGGCGGGACCGTCACCGTCACCGGCCCGTCGACCGTCGGCGTGCGCACCTTGGCGCCGAGCACGGCCTCATCTAGCCTGACAGGCAGCGTCAGCCGAACGTCGTCGCCGTCGCGCGTGAAGAAAGCGTGCGGCTCGATCCTCAGCTCGACGATCGCATCGCCGTTGCCGCCCGGCCCCCCGTCGCCCTTGCCCGCAAGCCGGACTTTGGTGCCGTCGGTGAACCCGGCGGGGAGCTTGACGTCGACCGTCTGCCCGCCGGCGAGCGTGACGCGCTGCGGATCGAGCCGCGCGGCTTCCTCGAAGTCGATCGCCAGCCGGTATTGCCGGTCGGCGCCCTTGGGCCGGGCATTGGGGCGGAAGCCGAAGCCGTTCGCGCCGCCGTTGCCGCTGCCGGTGGCGCGGCCGAACAATTCGGAAAACAGGTCGGACGGATCGCCGCCGAACTCGAAGCTCTGGCTGAATCCGCCCGAATTGCCGCCAAAGCCGAAGGGGTTCGCGCCCTCAGCCGCGCCGCCCCCCGGCCCACCGCCGAAGCCGAACGGCGCGCGGGGATTGCCCTGGTCGTCGATCTCGCCGCGGTCATACTGAGCGCGCTTTTCGTCCTCGCTCAGAATCGCATAGGCTGCCGACACTTCCTTGAAGCGTTCGGCTGCCTTCGGGTTGTCCTTCGTCTTGTCGGGGTGCAGCTGCTTGGCGAGCTTGCGGTACGCGGCTTTGATCTCGGCCTCGCTCGCGCCGCGCTTCAGCCCCAATGTATCGTACAGGTCTGCCATCGTGCTCGCGTGTGGTAGATGGGTATAACACTCGGCCCGGCGCAAGGGGACGCCAGCCATTACCGATCACCTAGCAGCCCTGCGGCACCGCAGCCAGAGACCCGCGCGCCCGCCGGGCGCCCTGGCTGCGGGCACCATCTCTCTCGGTGCTGCCGCACCGCCCTTCCCGGCGGCGCGAATCGGGGCTCCAGACCGCCGCACCAATGCCCGCGCGTGCGTCG
This sequence comes from Sphingomonadaceae bacterium, assembly GCA_032249695.1. GTDB lineage: Bacteria > Pseudomonadota > Alphaproteobacteria > Sphingomonadales > Sphingomonadaceae > JAVVHE01. The sequence goes on from JAVVHE010000001.1 coordinate 116,084, forward strand.
TTGCGGCTGCTTGCAGGCGCCATGGTGGATTTTGACCCTCCTCCGCCACCGCGGTGGGCCGAAGCCGCGCCCCGATGCCGGTTGCTGCGCCGCGGCGCGCAGGATAACGCGCCGCGATGCAGCACGCCGCCGATCCGTTCGACCGTTTTGAAGCGTGGTTTGCCGAGGCGACGGCCTCCGAGCCGAGCGACCCCAACGCGCTTGCGCTGGCGACGGTCGATGCGCGCGGGCGGCCTTCGGTTCGTACCGTGCTGATGAAGGGCCGCGACCGGCACAGCATCGTGTTCTATACGAACCTTTGCTCGGCCAAGGCTGATGCGCTGGCGGCGCACCCCCATGCCGAGGCGCTGTTCCACTGGAAAAGCCTGAAGCGCCAGGTGCGGATGAACGGCCCGGTGGCGTCCGTCGACGACGCCGAGGCCGATACATATTATGCGACGCGCCCGCGCTTGTCGCGGCTGGGCGCGTGGGCATCGTTCCAGTCGCGCCCGATGGAAAGCCGAGCGATGTTCGAAGCGCGCCTTGCCGAGATCGACGCGCGCTTCCCCGGCGAGGAAACGCCGCGCCCGCCCTTCTGGTCGGGTTTCCGCCTGACGCCCGAGACGATCGAGTTCTGGGAGGATCGCGAGGGCCGTCTGCACGAGCGCGAGCGCTTCACCGCAACCGTCACCGGTGGGTGGCGATCGCAGCTGCTGTTCCCGTGATGATCGCCGCCGGTCACTCCGCGCCGCAGCGCGCCGCACGCGGGCCAGCCGCCGACCGCGCCTGGGAGACGGCGCAGCGCGCGGCGATCGCCAGCGTCTGCGTCGCGCTCATCCTGATCACGATGAAAGGCTGGGCGGTCTATCGCACCGGCTCGATCGCCGTGCTCGGCAGCCTCGCCGACAGCGGGCTGGATCTGATCGCCAGCCTCATCACCTTGGGCGGCGTCCGCTGGGCAGCGCGGCCTGCCGACGACGATCATCGTTTCGGCCACGGCAAGGCCGAAGCGCTGTCGGCCTTCTCGCAGGTGATGATTATCCTTGCCTCGTCCGCCTACATCCTGTGGTCGGCGGTTGAGCGGCTGCTTAACCCCGCGCCCCCGGTCGCGCCCGAGGCCGGGATCGGAGTGAGCGTTGTCGGAGTCATCCTGACGGTGCTGCTGATCCGTTACCAGGCGCGCGCGATCCGCGAGACGGGCTCGGTCGCCATCGCCACCGACCGGCTGCACTATGTGTCCGATCTGGTCGTCAACCTGTCGGTCATCGCCGCGCTGGTGCTGGAGCCGCTGCTGCACGTCCGTGGCGCCGACGCGGTGTTCGGTATCGGGATCGCGCTCTACCTCGCGCTTGGCGCGGTCCGTTCGGGCGGCGAGGCGATCGACGTGCTGATGGACAAGGAGTGGGACGAACCCGATGTCGAGCGGCTGTGCGAGGCGGCGCGCTCGGTGCCGCAGGTGCGGCTGGTGCACGAGGTCCGCACGCGCGGCCGCGGGCTGGACCGCTTCGCGCAGTTCCATATCTGGGTCGATCCGGGGATGACCGTCGCAGCCGCGCATGACGTGGTGGACTCGGTGGAAGCCGCGGTGGGGCGGGCGTTTCCGGGGATCGAGCTGTTGGTCCATATCGATCCCGAAGGCCATTTCGACGCCCGCCCCGGCCCAGCGAAGCGCGCTTGACTAGTCTAGGGCGGGTTGCGGGATCGCTTGGCGGCGTTGGAGCGAGGTTGCCGCGCCCGGGCCGCCGATCAGCAGCCTTCAGGGGTGCGTGCTCAGGGACCGCCGTCCGCAGCGATCGCTATATGATCGCGACCATCCCCCGGATCGGCGATCGCCCGGCCGTTCCCGTCGCAGCGGGTGACGTGTCGCACGCCCCAACGCATGGGCCCAAGCCCATCGGGCGATGCTGTTTGCGAGTCGACGGCGCGATCCTCGGCTTCGGCTACCCCGCGCAGCCGCCGGTTCTCTTCGCCGCGGCCGATCGCGTTGGGGAATCGGAGCTGATGGTTGGCGCCGCTGTGCGGCCTCGGGGGCGATGCGCTGCTGCTTCGCGCGCGCCGCCGCCTGGCGCACGGCGCGGCGCCGGGCTTCCCGGCGCACCGGCTGGGCGTTAGCGATCGGCGGGTGACACATCGCGTCCGCGTCGTCCCGCTGCAGCACGGGCTGGGTGCGCTGGATTATGCGGACCCGCTCGGGCTGGCGCCGGGCGACATCGTGCGCGTGCCGCTCGGGCCCCGGGAACTGGTGGGCGCGGTGTGGGAGGCGGACGCCGCCCCTGCCCCGCCCGCGCCCGACGCGAAGCTGCGCGCGGTGGCGGCGCGGCTTGATGCGCCACCGCTCAGCACCGCGATGCGCCGGCTGATCGGCTGGGTCGCAGACTATTATATCGCGCCGCTCGGCTCGGCGCTGCGGCTGGCCCTCCCCTCCACCTCGGCGCTGGAGCCGCCCGCCAGCGTCACCGAATGGGCGCCGACCGGCATCGTCCCCGGTCGGCTGACGCCCACCCGCGCCCGCGCGCTCGATGCGCTTGCGGGCCTGCAGGGATCGGTCGCCGAGCTGGCAGGGCTGGCCGACGTATCCGACGGGGTGATCCGCGGGCTGATCAAGGACGGCGCGCTGGCAGCCGTGAGTGTCGCCCCCTCGCCCGCGCTCGGCGAGCGGCCCGATCCGGACCATGCTCCGCCGAAGCTGGAGGCTGCGCAGGCCGATGCTGCCGCCGCGCTGGCCGGGATGGTGCGCGCGGGCGGCTTCCAGCCGACGCTCTTCGAAGGCGTGACCGGATCGGGCAAGACCGAAGTCTATTTCGAAGCCGCGGCGGAGGCGCTGCGGCACGGTGGGCAGGCGCTGGTGCTTTTGCCCGAGATCGCGCTTACCGTCCCGTTCCTCGATCGCTGCGCCGCGCGGTTCGGCGCGCAGCCGCTCGTCTGGCATTCGGGCCTGACTTCGCCCGGACGGCGGCGGGCGTGGCGTGCCGTGGCGGCAGGCGGGCCGATGATCGTCGTCGGCGCGCGCTCGGCGCTGTTCCTGCCCTTCCCGGCGCTGAAGGCGGTCATCGTCGACGAGGCGCACGAGGCTGCATTCAAGCAGGAGGACGGCGTTCGCTATCACGGGCGCGATGCAGCGGTGATGCGCGCATCGTTCGAAGCCGTGCCCGTCGTCCTTGCGACTGCCACGCCGACCGTCGAGATGCTCGCGCAGGTGGAGGCGGGCCGCTACCGACATCTCCGCCTTCCGGCGCGCTTTGGTGGCGCCACGCTGCCCGCGATCCGCGCGGTGGACCTGAAGCGCAATCCGCCGCCGCGCGGGCGCTGGCTGTCGCCGCCGCTGGTGCACGCAGTCAGCGCGGCGCTGGATGCGGGCGAGCAGGCGCTGTTGTTCCTCAATCGCCGGGGCTACGCGCCGCTGACGCTGTGCCGTGCATGCGGCGGGCGGATCGGCTGCCCCAACTGCTCCGCGTGGCTCGTCGAACATCGGCTGATCCACCGCCTTCAATGCCACCATTGCGGCCACGCCGAACCATCGCCCCCCGCCTGCCCGCAGTGCGGGGCCGAGGGGACGCTTGCAGCCTGCGGCCCGGGGGTGGAGCGCGTTGCCGACGAAGCCCAGCACATTTGGCCGGGCGCGCGGATCGCAGTGGCGGCGAGCGATACGCTCTGCACGCCGCAGCGTGCAGCCGCATTCGTCCGCGCGGTCGAGGCGCACGAGATCGACCTGATCGTCGGCACGCAACTTGTCGCCAAGGGGCACGATTTTCCCGCGCTCACCTGCGTTGGCGTGGTTGACGCCGATCTGGGGCTGGCGGGCGGCGACCTGCGCGCGGCTGAACGGACCTATGCGATGATCGCCCAGGCCGCAGGCCGCGCCGGGCGACGTGCGGGCGCGCCGGGGCGCGTGCTCTTGCAGACCTATGATCCCGCCGCGCCGGTCATCGCCGCGCTCGCGAACTCCGACGCGGCAGGTTTCCGCGCGGCCGAGCTTTCCGGGCGGCGGACCGGCCGGATGCCCCCGTTCGGCCGGCTGATCGCCGTCATCGTCCAGGACCGCGACGCGGCGCGCGGCGAAGCGGCTGCGAACGCGCTGGGTGCGGCTGCTCCGCACGAGGAGGGGCTGGAGGTGTTCGGCCCGGCGATCGCGCCCTTCGCGATGCTGCGCGGCTGGTATCGCTGGCGCTTTCTGGTCCACGCTCGGCGCGGCCACGACGCGCAGCGCAGCGTTCGACGCTGGCTGGGCACAGTGCGCCTGCCCGGAGCAACGCGCATCGCCGTCGACGTTGATCCGTACAGTTTCCTGTGAGGGCCGAGGCCGTGCGAACGGCCACGCCGACGAACGCGCACGATGGGCGAGAACCCGATCCGCGCCGGGGCGTCCGAAGCCCGCAGGGGACACCACCAGCCCGGGTCCGCGCGCGGCAGTCCCACCGCGGATCGGGGTTCGCGCACGATGGCGTGCCAGGATGAAGCGCAGCGCTCACTCTCACCCCCCCCCCCCCGCTTCCAGCGGGAAGCGGTTTCGGTCTAGAAGCGCGCGCGCCCATGCTTCATCGAACCGTCACCTCCGTCGCGGCCGCTGGCGCCCGCCAGGGCGCGCCCGATTGGCGGCGCGTGGCCTATCTCGTCCAGCTGTCGCGTGCGATCGACGCGATCGAGGAGACGCGCCTCGTCCCCGAACGCAAGGTGCTCTACCAGTTCTCGGCTCGCGGTCACGATGTGGCGCAGGTGCTGCTGGGGCTTCAGCTCGGCGACCGCAACGACGCGGCGTGCGGCTACTACCGCTCGCGCCCGCTGCTGCTGGCGCTCGGAGTCGATCCGGTCGAGGCGCTCGCCTCGTCGATGGCGCGCGAGGGCGGCTACTCGGACGGGCGCGATATCGGCGCGGTGTTCAACTTCCCCAACCCGCACGGAGCAAGCGCGCTGCCGATGTGCGGCGGGGTCGGCGCGCAGTTCACGCCCTCGGCGGGCTTCGCGCAGGCGATCCGCTACCGCGCCGAACTGCTCAACGACGCAAGCTTTTCCGGCGCCGTCAGCGTCGCGCTGGGCGGCGACGGATCGGTCGCCACCAACGGCTTCTGGGCGGCGCTGACGATCGCCACCACCCCGCGCCTGCCGATCGTCTTCTACATCGAGGACAACGGCTACGGCATCAGCGTCCCCTCGCATTTTCAGACTCCGGGCGGCGACATCGCGGCGAACCTTGCGAGCTTCGGCGGGCTGACGGTCCTGAAGGGCGACGGCTCCGATCCGGCGGAGGCGGCCGAGCTGATCGCCCGCGCGGTCGCCCATGCGCGGACCGAGCGCGCCCCCGTGCTGCTGCGCCTGACGGTGCCGCGCCTCCAGGGCCACAGCGCGCAGGACACGCAGGCCTACAAGTCGCCCGAGTTCGTGCAGGGCGAATGGGCGCGCGATCCGCTGCCGCGGCTGAAAGCCGTGTGCGAGGCCGAGGGCATTACCGAAGCGGAGTGGGAGATGATCGCCGCCTCGGCGCAGGCCGACGCCGAGCGCGCCGCGGCCGAAGCCGACCGCCGCCCGGTGAGCCCGCCCGAGCGCCTGCTGGCGCACGTCTTTGCCGAACCCGGCGAACCGGCGGCCCAAGGCGGGCTCGCGGCAGAGCGCGTGGCGATTGCCGAGGGCTGTGACACGCCCGAGCCCGAGCCCGGCCGCATTAACATGGGCGCAGCCATCCGCCGCACACTCGATGTCGAGCTGGGCTTGCAGCCGCGCATGGTCGTGTTCGGCGAGGATGTCGGCCCCAAGGGCGGTGTGCACGCGGTGACGCTGGGCCTGCAGGACAAGCACGGCGCCTCGCGGGTCTTCGACACGTCGCTGAGCGAAGAAGGCATCATCGGCCGCGCGGTGGGGATGGCGCTCGCCGGGCTGTTGCCCGTGCCCGAAATCCAGTTCCGCAAATACGCCGACCCCGCCCGCGAGCAGCTGCAGGATTGCGGCACGATGCGCTGGCGCACGCGCAACCGCTTCGCGGCGCCCATGGTCGTCCGCATCGCTGGCGGCTTCTTCAAGTGCGGCGACCCCTGGCACAGCCAGACGAACGAGGTGGAATTCGTCCACTCGCCTGGCTGGAAAGTCGCAGTGCCATCGAATGCCGAGGATGCGGTCGGCCTGCTGCGCGCAGCGCTGCGCGGCGACGATCCGGTCGTCTTCTTCGAACATCGCGCGATGCTGGACAGCGCGTCGGCGCGCCGCGCCTATCCCGGCGACCGTTATGTGCTGCCGTTCGGCCGCGCCCGGGTGACGATGGAAGGCGACGCGATCACCGTCGTCACCTGGGGCGCGATGGTCGAACGCTGCGAGGCTGCGGCGAGGCTTTCTGGCGTATCGGCCGAAGTCATCGACCTGCGCACGCTCGCGCCGTGGGACCGCGAGACGGTGCTTGCGAGCGCACGCCGGACGCGACGTTGCCTGGTGGTGCACGAGGATCTTGCGACAGCGGGTTTCGGGGCCGAAATCGCCGCGGTGGTGGCGGACGAGTGCTTCCTCGATCTCGATGCCCCGGTGCAGCGGCTGACGATGCCCGATATCCCCTCTCCACACGCCCCGCCGCTGCTGGAATGGGCGGTGCCGTCGGCCGAACGGATCGCCGATCGGCTGCGCGTCCTCGTGGGCTTCTGATGGGCACGGTCGATGTGCTCGCCCCCGTCGAGCAGGAGGGGACCAAGGCGAGCGTCGCGCGCTGGCTGAAGGCGGTCGGCGAGGCGGTGACGGCGGGCGAACCGCTGGTGGAGCTTGAGACCGACAAGGTCGTGATGGAAGTTCCCGCGCCTGCCGCGGGAACACTCGCCGAGGTGACGGCAGACGCCGGAGCCGACGCGGCTGCGGGCACCCTCTTGGGGCGGATTGCGGTTCACTCTGCGGGCGCCGTGGTTATCGAGCAGCGCGGCGCTCCCGCCACCGCGATTGCGGGCAGTCCTGCGCCCGGGGTGGATCATGCGGTGTGCGACAGGCCCGACCCTCCCGACGCCCGGCTTCAACAGGTGGACCGCCCCGCGCAGCCGGGTGGTATAGGTGTGCACGAGCACCGCCTAGCGCCCGGCGTGCGCCGCCAGATCGCCGAGCACGGCCTTGACCCGACGCGCATCAACGGCACCGGCCGCGGCGGCCGGATCACCCGCAGCGATGTCGAAGCCGCCCTCGCCGCCTCGCTCGCTGCATCCCCATCCTCGCCCGCGCAGCGGCAGGGGGAGAGCGCGCGCACAGCAGTTCGGGACGGCACCGCCCCCCGATCGCGCACCGTCCCCCACACCGCGATGCGCCGCCGCATCGCCGAGCGCATGGCAACGTCGCTCGCGCAGGCGCCGCACGTCACCGCGGTGATGGAAGCCGACTTCTCGGCCGTCGCCGCGCACCGAGCCGCGCACAAGGCCGCCTACGAGCGCGACGGCGTGCCGCTGACCTACACCGCCTATCTCGTTGCAGCCGCTGCGCAGGCGATGGCCGCCGCGCCGCAGGTCAACGCGCGCTGGCACGACGACGCCTTGGAGGTGTTCGATGACGTCAATGTCGGTGTCGGCACCGCGCTCGGCGACGAGGGTCTGATCGTCCCCGTCGTCCACCGCGCGCAGCAGTTGAACCTGATGGGCATTGCCGCACGGCTGGGCGACCTCACCGCCCGCGCCCGCTCGGGCCACCTGAGGCCCGGCGATGTCGCCGGCGGCACCTTCACGATCTCGAACCACGGCGTCTCTGGCACGCTGATCGCCGCGCCGATCATCCTCGTTCCCGGCCAAACCGCGATTCTGGGTGTCGGCAAGCTGGAAAAGCGAGTCGTCGTCCGCCAGATGCGCGGCGCGGACGCGCTGCTGGTGAAGCCGATGGCCTATATCAGCCTGACGATCGACCACCGCGCGCTCGACGGCGCCACCTGCAACGCCTGGCTGACGCGCTTCATCGAGCTGCTTGAGGGTTGGCCTCTCGCCTGATCGAGCCGCGGCGCGGTGGCAGCTTGCCATGTAGGATTTTGTTTGAGAATATGCATCGCTCGCCGCGTGGCCCGGCGCTGCCGGATCGCAGTCCGCAAGTTCGGCCAGGAAACTCTTTGACGGCCGAGCGGTCTCCCGGTTCCTCGTTCCTCCCTGCATCTTCCGCCAAGTCCAGCGATCCAAGACTTCGCGACCTTCGCGACCTTCTCATCCAGCAGCGCGGCATCGCTGGCGCTGGCACCCCGACGGGCGCCGGGCTAAGCCCGTTCTATGCTGACCGAACTCAAATTCCCGCACGGCCCCGACCTTGAGGCGCTGCGCGAGACCGTCCGCGCCTTTGCGAGCGAGCGGATCGCACCCCGCGCCGCCGAGATCGACGCTTCGAACAAGTTTCCCCGCGACCTGTGGCCCGAACTGGGCGCGCTTGGCCTGCACGGCATCACCGTCAAGGAGGCGGATGGCGGCGCGGGTATGGGCTATCTGGCGCATGTGGTCGCGATGGAGGAGGTCAGCCGTGCCTCGGCCAGCGTGGGCTTGAGCTACGGCGCCCATTCGAACCTATGCATCAATCAGATCGCGCGCTGGGGCACGGCCGAGCAAAAGGCCAGATATCTCCCCAAGCTGATCAGCGGCGAGCATGTCGGCAGCCTCGCGATGAGCGAGCCTGGGGCGGGTAGCGACGTGGTGGGGATGCGGCTGAAGGCCGAGAAGCGGAACGACCGCTATATCCTCACTGGCAGCAAGATGTGGATCACGAACGGGCCCGAAGCGGACACGCTGGTGGTCTACGGCAAGACCGATCCGAACGCGGGCCCGCGCGGCATCACCGCGTTTCTGATCGAGCGGGGGATGAACGGGTTCTCGACCGCCCAGAAGCTTGACAAGCTGGGGATGCGCGGCAGCGACACCTGCGAGCTGGTGTTCGAGGAGTGCGAGGTCCCCTACGAGAACGTGCTCGGCGAGGAAGGCCGGGGCGTGAATGTGCTGATGAGCGGCCTCGATTACGAGCGCGCGGTGCTTGCGGGCGGGCCGCTGGGCATCATGGCGGCGTGCATGGACACGGTGGTTCCCTATGTCCACGAGCGCAAGCAGTTCGGCCAGGCGATCGGCCAGTTCCAGATCATGCAGGCGAAGCTCGCCGACATGTACGTGACGATGAGCAGCTGCCGCGCCTACGCGTACGCGGTGGCCGAAGCCTGCGACCGCGGCGAAACCAGCCGCAAGGACTGCGCGGGCGCGATCCTGCTGACCGCCGAGCGCGCGACGTGGATGGCGCTGGAGGCGATCCAGTGCCTTGGCGGCAACGGTTACATCAACGAATACCCCACCGGCCGCCTCCTCCGCGACGCCAAACTCTACGAAATCGGCGCGGGGACGAGCGAAATCCGTCGCTATCTGATCGGGCGGGAGTTGTTCGAGGAAACGGCCTGATCACACAACTCGAGCCGCAATCGGGCTCTACGCACGTCCTGCTATCTATGGACCGGTCCGAGACGACGTGATTGAAAGCCGCGGCTGACGCGGCGCGGTTGAGGATGAGCGTGGCCCGATCACGATGCTCGCCGCGTCGATGTAGCTATACGAATGCGGTCGGCAGGTTTGCCAGGCCGGACGAACGACTGACTCGTCCGCTCCGCTTGCGAGTCGTTTGCAGGGAACAGCGCTGCCGTGCCCTCCGTTCCCTGGCCTGTACCAATCCACGGTCAGCGGAGACATCTCGATGCAGAAATACAATCCCCAGCATAATGGCTCGTTCGGCGACGCCAAGACCAAGAACGCGATCATCGCGGGCGCGGCCGGTTTCGGCCTTGGGCTGCTCGCGGCCGCCGGCCGCAAGGCGGCGGTCCAGGCCGTAACCTATGCGGCGGGCGACTGGGACGAAGGTCTGAAGGCCGAGCACAAGATGGCGACCACCATCCTGGAAGCGATGGAGCAGACCGACGAGAGCGACGTATCCAAGCGCCGCGGACTGCTGTTTCAATTGCAGCATGCGCTCGGCAAGCATGCGATCCAGGAAGAGGACATCATCTACTGCGCGCTGCGCGATGCGGGTCTCGTCGAGGAAGCCGACAAGCTCAACCACGATCACGGCTATATCAAGCAGTATCTTTATGATATCGAGATGAGCGGCTTCGACAGCCCGCGCTATGCCGAGACCGCGCGCAAGCTGAAGGCGCTGATCGAGGAGCATGTCCAGCAGGAGGAGAACGTGCTGTTCCCACGGCTGAAGGCTAGCCTTTCGGAAGACCAGAACAAGAAGCTTACCAACCGGATGAACCGCGAGGGCTTCAAGGTCGCGTAACGCCTGCGGTCGGGGGGCAGCTGTCGAAAGCGGCTGCCCCCGGTGGGCCGATCCAGTCAGTCCTCGGGCGGATCGACATCGACCCCGCCCAGCGCGGCCTTGGCGTCGGCCCAGCTGTGGCCGGCTCGGAGCATGGCCGCGAGGTCGCGCCGCTGCTGATCGGGTGCGCCGGGTTGCTCGCGGTGGCACCCCAGCCGCCGACGCCGCGCGTACGCCTCGGCCGCCGCGCGCGGATCGCCAGCGTCGAGTTCGGCGCTGATCTCCTCGGCAACTCCTGCCGCCGCGAGTGCGCCGCGCACGCGCCGTGCACCCAGCCCGCGGCGTGCCATCGCCGACGCCTTGGCCTCGGCGAATGCCTGGTCATCGACCGCCTTGATCTCTGCAAGGTGGGCTATCACGCGGGCAAGATCAGGCTCAGCCTCGCCCGCCCAGCCCCGCTGTCGCAGCTTGCCCGCCAGATAGCGCCGCAGCTTGGCTTCGGTCGTCGCGTAGCGCGCGGCATAGGCCCATGCGATTTCGGTAAGGCTCTCCGGATCGAGCGGCGGCTTCACCCCCAAGCGCCGCGTTCGCGCCACAGTTCTGCTGCAATCCACCGCTTCATCGGGCGCCAGCTTGGCACCGTGAGTAAATTGCGCCAAGTGGGTCGCCCCGGGACCGGATAAGAACGATTGAACATGGGGATTTCGGCGACAGCAATGACCAGCACCCCGCATGCCGGGCTGAACGGTGCGACAGTTCACACGCTCCCGCCCAAGCCGACCCCGATCTCCGACACGCTGCCCAGGCGTTTCGCGGATTTCCCCGACCTCGTCGCCGCGCTCGATTACGCGGCGGAGGGGGCGCGCGGGTTTAATTTCTACAATGCGCGTGGCGAGCTATTCCGGGCGCTGACCTTCCGCGAGCTGCGAGGCGCCGCGCTGCTCGATGCAGCCCGCCTACGCGCCGCGGGCGTGGAGCGCGGTGCGCGCGTGGCTCTGATCGCGGAGACCTCGGCTGAGTTTGTTAGCCTGTTCTTCGGCGCGGTGCTGGCGGGCGCTTGGCCGGTCCCGCTGCCGCTGCCAACCAGCTTCGGCGGGCGCGATACCTATGTGGAGCAGATCCGCACGCAGCTTGCCTCGTGCGATCCCGTCATCGCGCTCGCGCCCGACGACCTGCTGGACATGGTTTCCGATGCAGCCGAACCCCTTTGCGTCGAAGCGCATGGCTGGGGCGTGTTCCGCGAGCGCACCGCGTGCCCGATCGAGCCGCATCGCCCCGCGCCAAACGATGTCTGCTATCTGCAATATAGCAGCGGGAGCACCAGGTTCCCCCACGGCGTGATGGTCAGCCACGCGGCGCTGCTTTCGAATTTGCGCGCGCACAGCTTGGGTATGAAGATCATCGAGAGCGACCGTGTGATCTCGTGGCTGCCCATGTATCACGACATGGGGCTCGTCGGCTGCATGTTGAGCCCGCTCGCCAACCAGCTCAGCACCGATTATCTCGCGACCGAAGACTTCGCCCGCCGCCCACTCGGGTGGCTGCACCTCATCAGCCGCAATACCGGGACGTCGGTGAGCTATTCGCCAACGTTCGGCTACGATATTTGCGCGCGCCGAGTTGGCGGGGGTCAGTGGGCGGACAAGTTCGATCTGTCGCGCTGGCGTATCGCTGGCAACGGCGCGGACATGATCCGGCCCGACGTGATGCAGGCATTCATCGACAGCTTCGCGCCGTCGGGCTTCGATCCACACGCATTCCTGCCAAGCTACGGGTTAGCCGAGTGCACGCTTGCGGTTTCGATCATGCCTCCCGGCGAGGGGATCCGCGTCGATCTGGTCGAGGAACGCCTGCTGCTTGGCGATGCCGCACCCCCGACCGACCCCGCCAAACCCAAGCGCTTCCGCGCGATCGTCAATTGCGGGCGGCCGGTGCTGGGTCACGAGGTCGAGATCCGCGGCGAAAACGGGGTGCTGATGCCGGAGCGCGGGATCGGCCGGATCCATGTCCGCGGTCCATCGGTGATGGAAGGTTATTTCCGCGACGACGTATCGACCGCGACCGTATTGAAAGATGGCTGGCTTGATACCGGCGACATGGGCTATTTGCTTGGCGGCTACATTCATATTGTTGGACGGGCCAAGGACATGATCATTATCAATGGCAAGAATTACTGGCCGCAGGATATCGAGTGGGCGATCGAGCAGCTGCCCGGTTTCAAGGCGGGTGACATCGCGGCCTTCTCGCTCAGCCAGGAGAATGGCGAGGAGACCGCGGCGGTGCTGGTGCAGTGCCGCGTCACCGATCTTGCCGAGCGCCAACGGTTGAAGGAGGCGATCCGCCTGAAGGTCCGCGCGCTTACGGGCATGAACGCGCATGTCGCGCTGGTGCCCCCGCGCACGCTGCCGCGCACGTCGAGCGGGAAGCTCAGCCGCTCGAAGGCTCGCTCGCTGTACCTGACCGGCGCGATCCAGCCGCTTGAGGTCGCCGCCTAGACGCGGTCGATCGACGGCTGCGGCTCGCTGAACCAGCGGGGGCCGTCGCCGGTCATCCAGAAACAATCCTCCAGCCGCACGCCGAACTTGCCCGGAAGATAGATGCCCGGCTCGTTCGAGAAGCACATGCCGGGCGCGAGCGGCGCCGTCTCGCCGTGGACCAGGTTCACGGGCTCGTGGCCATCGAGGCCAATGCCATGGCCGGTGCGGTGCGACAGGCCTGGCAGCTGATAGCCCGGGCCGAAGCCGCGAAGCTCATAGAAGCGGCGCACGGCGTCATCGACGCTGCCCGCGGGCGCGCCGGGCTTTGCTGCTGCCATCGCAACGTGCTGACCCTCGGCAACGGTTTCCCACACGCTCCGGACCTCGCCGGGTACCGAGCCCAGCACGATCGTGCGGCTGATGTCGGACTGGTAGCCCTCGACCGAGCAGCCGCAGTCCATCAGCACCGCCTCGCCAGGCTTCAGTCGCTGGGGCTTGCCGCTGCCGTGCGGGTAAGCGGCCGCCTCGCCCATCAGCACCAGCGCGAACAGGTGGCGCGCGCTTGCGGCCTGATGGGCAGCAGCCATCAGCGCGGAAACTTCCGCCGGAGTCATGCCCTCGCGGAGCCTGGGCACGACTTCGCGATAGGCAGCGACGGTGACGTCCGCCGCGCGCTTCATCAAGCCCAGTTCGGCCGAAGATTTGCGCATCCGGCACCCGCGCACCACGGGCGCCGCGCCGACCAGCCGCACACCGGGCAGCGCCTCGCGCAGGGCGGCGGGGATGAACCAGCGCACATTCTCCTCAATGCCGATCGCTGCACGCGCCAGCCCGCGCTTCGCCATCGCGGCAGCGAGCACGCCAAGCGGCTGCTCGTCCTCCTGCCAAACGATCAGCTCGACCGGGATCTTGAGCGATTCCCGCACGCTCGGCCGCTCGAAGAAGGGTGTAAGGACGACTGGATCGCCGCGGCGGGGCAGCAGCGCGAGTGTCGGGCGCTCGGAGCGGCCCCACTCGATCCCGGTGAAATAGACGAGGCTTGAGCCGGGCTCGATCAGGATCGCGTCGATCCGGTGCCGATCCATCAGCTCCCGCGCGCGCTCCAGACGCTGGGCGCGTTCGGGGGCAGTGATCGGCGCAGGCGATGCGACGGCCTGTGCTCCCGCCGGCACCGCAGCCGCAAGCCCTGTCCCTACAACCCCCCCGATCAGCTCCCGCCGCGTCGCATCGATCATGCACGCACCGTTCGGCGGGGACGCGTGCGCGTCAAGTCAGGCGAGGCTGGGGCGATGCGCGCCGTGGTGATGCCCGCTATGCGACAGGTGCCTGGGCCGCATTGAGCGCGCAATCCCGAGCGCTGCGAGCGTTGCGACCATCGCGGCGAGCGCGGTCCAGAAGACGAGCGGCACGTCCTCCGCGCTGTTGTTGAACACGCGCGCCGCGAACGCCTCGCCGCGCATATGGCCGCCGTTCGCCGCAGCCACCGCAGCCAGCCCCCACAGCACTGCGACAGTGTACGGGATCGGCCCGCGCGCACGGCTGATGATCGCTGCCGCGCCGACGGCCGCAAGACCCAGCATCACCACGGCCAATCCGTCTACGCCGAGCCCGCCGGTATTGCCGGTCCAGAAAGGCAGAATCGCTGCGGTGTTCACGAACGCAGCGAGGCTCAGCCACCCCGTGTAGAGCGCGAGCGGCCAACCGGCGATCATCTTGACCGAACGTGGCAGTGGCACCGGCCAGCGCGCCAGCTTCATCATGGCGGCGAGCGCGAACGCGAACATGCCCCAGATGATGAGCACCGTCAGCCAGCTCGGTCCCTCCTTCGCCGCGATCAGCCACAGCGTCGAGCCGGTGAACAGCGCCGCCGCGCGCCAGCGCACCGTCATGACGGCGGGCATGCCCGCATAGCGCGGCAGGAGCTGGATGACCGCGAACACCAGGCACGCGACATAGATCACCGCCCAGATGCCGAACGCGTAGATCGCAGGCTCGGCGGGCGTCGGCACGCTCTCCCCCGCGCTGAACCCCCTGAAGCCGCGCGGGAAGATGAACACTGGAGCGAGCACCTGCTGGATGGCTGCGAGGAACAGCGCAAGGCGTGCGGCGGGGGAGGAACTCATGACGCCCATCTTTATAACCGGCACGCTTGGGCGCGGCCAAGCCGCGTCAACGCGCGGCCGTCGTCAATGCGAGCGCGTGAAGCTCGCCGCCCATACGCCCGCCGAGCGCCGAATAGACGAGCTGGTGCTGCTTCACGCGGGTTAGCCCTGCAAATGCTTCGGACACCACGTGCGCCGCATAGTGGTCGCCGTCACCCGCGAGGTCGGTGATCGTCACTATGGCGTCGGGGATCGCGGAGCGGATCAGCCGCTCGATCTCGGCTGCGGGCATCGGCATGGCGCCTAAGCCTCCAGCTCGGCGCGAGCCTGCTGTTCCGCCTTACCGAGCGCAGCCAGCACGGCATTACGGTCGAAGCCGTGCGGCGCGAGGTCGGCGAGGAGCTTCGCGATCACGTCCTCGTCGCCAGCGTGCTTCAAATCCTCGCGCACGATCGACTGCGCATAGTCGCGCGCCGCGTCGCCGCAGAGGCCGAGCTTCTCCGCTGCCCATTCTCCCACCAGGCGATCGCGGCGGGCGAGCAGGCGGAACGTCAGCTCCTCGTCATGGGCAAAGGCCGCTTCAAACCCGCGCTCGCGGTCGTCAAACGTCGTCATGGCCAATCCTCGTGTCCTTCTGGCGCCCGCCCCTCCTAGGGCCAGCGTGGGGCAAGCGGAAGCCGCCCTGCGGGTGGCGCGGGGCGTGGGGCGCGGCTAAGCGCTCGGTATGGCCGCCGCACCCGAAGCCGAGCTGGAACTCACGCCCGCCGAGGCCGAGGAATCGCTCGTCGCCGACGTGACGGCGGCCCTGGAAAGCGACGAGCCGCAGCGCGCCGCCGAGCGGACCGCAGCGCTCCACCCCGCCGACATTGCCGACCTGTTCGAGCAGATCGCGCCGCACCTCCGGCTCTCGCTGGCCCGCGCACTCGGCGACCAGCTCGATTCTAACGTGTTCGCCGAGATGTCCGAATGGGTGCGCGACGCGCTGCTTGAGGAACTGCCGAATACCGAGGTCGCCGAGGTGATCGGCGACATGGACACCGACGACGCCGTAGCCGTCGTCGAAGAGCTCGATCCCGAGGACAAGGCCGAGGTCTTGGCCGGACTCGACGCCGCCGACCGCGTCGCGATCGAGGAAGCGCTGACCTTCCCCGAGGAATCGGCCGGGCGCATCATGCGGCGCGATCCGCAGGCGGCGCCCGAGCACTGGACCGTCCGCCAGGCGATCGACCATCTGCGCGCCGAACAGCCCGACGATACCGACTTTTGGGAGCTGTTCGTCGTCGACCCAGCCCACTGCCCCGTCGGCACGATCCGCCTGTCGTGGCTGCTGACCGCGCCGACGACCTTGAAGTTGACCGACGTGATGCAGCGCGAACAGACGCTGATTCCGGTCGAGATGGACCAGGAAGAGGTTGCGAACCTGTTCCAGAAATACGCGCTGATTTCAGCGGCGGTCACCGACTCTGCGGGGCGACTGGTTGGCGTGATTACTGTCGACGACATTCTGCACATCGTCCAGCAGGAGGCGAGCGAGGACATTTTGCGGCTCGCGGGCGCGGGCGACGAAAGCGACCTCAATGTGCCGATCCCCAAGGTCGTCCGCGTGCGGCTTTACTGGCTGGTGATCAATCTCGGTACCGCGATCCTTGCGAGTTCGGTCGTCGGCCTGTTTCAGGGCGCGATCGAGCGGCTGGTGGTGCTGGCAACGCTGATGCCGATCGTGTCGGGCATGGGCGGCAATGCGGGCACGCAGACGCTCGCGGTCGTCGTCCGCGCGCTGGCGACTGGGCAGCTCACCACCTCCACCACGCGCCGCGCGATCGCGCGCGAGATGACGATCGCCGCGGCCAATGGCCTTGCGCTCGGCACGCTGATTGGGCTGGGCGTGACGATCCGATATAGTAACTTGCTGCTCGGCGCCGTGATGGGCGCAGCGATGCTGATCAATAATCTGGTCGCGGGCGCGGCGGGGGTGCTGATCCCGGTCTTTCTCGATCGGCGCGGCATCGATCCGGCGGTCTCGTCGGCGGTGTTCGTCACCACGATGACCGACTGCATGGGCTTTTTCAGCTTCCTGGGGCTGGCGGTGCTGACCGGCCTCGCCTGAAACCCGGCGCTACTCGCAATAAACCTGCGCCGACCCGGCCTTGCTGATCGTGCAGCGCGGTCTGCCGTAGATCCTGACCGCCGAGGAGCCGACCGCGCGCACCGCAGCGTTGCCATCCGCCCGCGCCGCGACCGCACCCGAGCCCATCACCTGCACCGCGACGCTATGGGTGGCAATGCGCTCCAGCCGCGCCTCGCCCGACCCTGCGACCGAGACCGCAATATGGTCGCACTGGCCGCCATTCGCCTTCACTTCGCCTGATCCGGCGACCGACACGGACAGCGCCTGCGCCGTCACCGTCCCCAGCCGAACGCCGCCCGATCCAGCGACCGAGAGCTCCAAATTCGGGCCACGCGCGTCGCGCCAGCTGATCGTGCCCGATCCAGCGGTCGATACCCGCGTGACCTCGGGCGCGACAACCGTCAGCTTGAGGTCCGATCCGCCGACCAGCATCAGCCGCCCTCCAGCGACGCTCACGCGCACCGAACCGAGATCGTCCTCGTCGCCTTCGGCAACGACGCGCCACCCGGGCCCGGCCTGCACCTCCACATCGTTGCCGCCGTATACCTGAACCGATTGGAACGCCGGAAGCGTCCACGTCCGCGTCGCCGCGTCGGCAGACGCGGGCAGTGCCGCGACGACTGCGAGAATGGCTGCGGGGATGTGCATGGGTCGGTTGGGCTTTGCGCCACTCATCCGCGCAAGGAAATGGATTGTCGACTGGCGCGTGTGACACGCCGACGAACGCCGTTGCTTACGCCCCCGCACGGCCCGCGACCGACATCCGGCATTTGTCGGAGCAGTAGAGCACGGCATCCCAGTCACGCGCCCACTTCTTGCGCCAGGCGAACGGGCGGCCGCAGGCGCGGCAGTCCTTGTGCGGCAGATGCGCCTTGTCGCGGCGCGGACCGTTGGCGTTTTTCTTCATTGGATCAATACGGTGGTGAGCCCAGCTGGATTCGAACCAGCGACCAGCGGATTAAAAGTCCGATGCTCTACCGACTGAGCTATGGGCCCGCTCCTGATACCGCCCGGCGGACCTATGCCCGGCGCCCCCCAGCGTCAACCGGCGCGCCTTGCCGCGCCGCGCCGGGCGGGCCATAGCGCTGGGCATATGTTGACGCGCCGCGACCTGATGCTTGCCGCCGCCGCGGCGTCCGCCGCCCCGTCCCTATCCGCAGCCGAAAGGAAGCAAAATATGGCCTTCACGCTCCCACTTCTCCCCTATTCGCCCGAAGCGCTGGAGCCAGTGATCGATGCCGAGACGATGCGGCTGCATCACGACAAGCATCACCAGACCTATGTCGACAATCTCAACAAGGCGGTCGATGCCGACAGCGCGCTGCAGGGCAAGGATATCCTTCAGCTGATCCGCCACGTATCCACCGCGCCCAAGGCGGTCCGCAATAATGGCGGCGGGCATTTCAACCACACGCTGTTCTGGTCGCTGATGGCAGCACCCGGCCGGGGCGGGCAGCCCTCGGGCGCGCTGAAGGAGCAGATCGACCGTGATTTCGGATCGGTCGAAGCCATGCAGGAGCAGTTCAACGCAGCCGGTGCGGGCCAATTCGGCAGCGGCTGGGCGTGGCTTATCTGGTCGGGCGGCAAGTTACAGATTACCTCGACGCCGAACCAGGATAATCCGTTGATGGACGTCGCCGAGACCAAGGGCGACATCATTTTGGGAAACGACGTGTGGGAACACGCCTATTACCTGAAGCACCAGAACCGGCGTGCCGATTATCTGAAAGGCTGGTGGCAGGTGGTGAACTGGTCCGAGGCGGGCCGACTGTTCGATCGCGTGCGGGTATGACGCTCCACATTGCCACCTTCCACGCCTGAAACACCCCACTTCCAGCCCGATTCACCCCCGTTTCCACGCCTGAACCGCCGGTTTGGATGCTGAAACGGGGTTGAAACGCGCGCCTTCCACGCATCACGAAGCGCGACCTTCGCGACCTTCGCCGCCCGCATCGGCGTCCCGGCCCGGGCCCGGCGGCGAACTCGCGCGGACGCTCACTCCGTTCGCCGCGCTGATGCTGACGCTGTCGGCGGCGACGCCGGCCTCGTCGGCCTTCGTGATCCTGCCCAACGTGCTGCACGATGCCGGACCGGGCACGTTTATGGCGCTGCTCGCCGCCGCGCTGATCGCGGTCCTCGTCGCACAGGCTTATGCCGAACTCGCTTCGGCCTTCCCCCACGCCGGCGGCGAGTATGCCTTCGTGCGCGCGACGATCGGCACCGGCCCGTCGATGGCGATGCTCGCGGTCAACGGGGTCAACTGCTTCCTGACGATCGCGGTCTTCTCGCGCGGCGCCGCCGACTATCTGGCGGCGTCGCTTCCGGGCGCGCCTGCGGGCGCGGCGCTTGCCGCGGCAGCGATGGGCGTGGGGCTGCTGCGGCTGCGATCGGGCGCGCTGGTGACGGGGCTGTTCCTTGGCGTCGAGCTGGCCGCGCTCGCGCTGGTGGCCGGGCTTGGGATCGCGAACCCGCAGCGGCCAGCGTCGGCGCTGGTCCCAGTACGCGCGCTCGCACCGATGGCGCTCCCGGCGCTGGCGCTTGGCGCCACCTCGGCGCTGTTCGTGTTCGATGGCTATGGCACGGCGGTCTATTTCGCCGAGGAACTGCGCGACGCGAGCCGCCGCGTGGCGGGCGTGGTGCTGATGGCGTTCGGAGCGATGGCGGTGATCGAGCTTGGCGTCGCCGCAGCGCTGGTGATCGGCGCGCGCGACCTGCCCGCGCTTGGCGCCGCCGGGTCTCCGCTGTCGGCCTTTGTCGCCGAGCGGGCCGGTCCGGGTGCGGCGCACGCGATGTCGCTCGCGGTGGGGCTGGCGGTGTGGAACGCGGCGATCGCCGCGGTGCTGCTGACCGCGCGCCAGCTGTTCGCGTGGGGACGCGACGGGTTGCTTGGGGCGCCGAGCGTTCGCCTCGCCACCGTCACGCCACGCGGGGTGCCGCGAGCGGCGACGCTGGTGACCGGCGCGGCGGGCGTGGCGTTGTGCCTGCTGCCGATGAAGCTGCTGCTGCTGCTGACCGGCGCCGGGCTGGCGTTTGTCTATGCGGGGCTGGCGCTGGCGCTGATCGCCGGGCGGCGAAGCGGCGCGACCGTCCACGCCCGGCACCGCGCGCCGGGCGGGCTGGCGCTGCCGGTGCTGCTGCTGATCGTGCTGGCGGGCGTGATCGCTGTGGGAGCCACCGAAGCCGATGGGCGGATCAGCGTCGCCTTCACGCTCGTGACCGGCGGCGCGGCCTGGGGCTTATGGCGTGTCAGCGGGCGACAGAGGGCCGGATGAGCCGTCCGGCCGCGCGTTGCCGCAGCCCGGTCAGGGCGATAGGCGTCGGCGCCCGCAACACCGACAGGCCGCGCCATTGCCACTGCCCATCGTCAGTCTGGTCACGCCTGCCTACAACCAGGCCGACTATCTTTCGCAGACGATCGAAAGCGTGCTGGTGCAGAGCTACCCGGCGATCGACTATGTCGTCGTCGACGATGGATCGACCGATGCGACTCCCGCTGTCCTGCGCGACTTCGGCGAGCGGGTCCGCTGGGTGCGCCAGGAGAACCGCGGGCAGGCCGCGACGCTGAACGCCGCCTGGGGCCGGGCGCGCGGACGGTACCTGGCCTATCTCAGCTCGGACGACCTCATCGCGCCCGATGCGATCGCGCGCGCGGTGGCGCTGCTGGAGCGCGATCCCGGCCTTGTCTGCGCCTACCCGCAGGGCGACCTGATCGGCCCGCGCGGCGAGACGCTGAAGCGCAGCGTGTTCCGGCCCTTCGATCTCGCCGACCTGGTCGTGCGGCACGAGACGCATATCGGCCCGGGCGCGGTGTTCCGCGCCGACGCGTGCGCCGCGGTCGGCGGCTGGCCTGAGCGGCTGAAGCTTGCGCCCGATCGCGATTTCTGGGTGCGGCTCGCCACGCACGGAAGGTTCGGCTTCGTGCCCGACACGCTCGCCTTCTACCGGATGCACCCAAGCGCGATTTCATGGGCGGAGACCTCGCCCGAGCGGGCGCGCGAGCATCTGACAATGCTCGACGGCTGGTTCGCCGACGGCGTGCTGCCGCCCGAGCTCAGCGCACGCGCCGACGAGGCTTATGGCCGCGCGCACCTCGCCATCGCACGCATTGCGCTTCGCATCGGGCGCTTCGGCGACGCTTGGCGGGAATGGCGCATCGCGTGCCGCCGCTGGCCGCCGCTCGCGTCCGCAGCCGAGGGCTGGCCGCTCATCCGCAGCGCGGTCGGCAAGCCGGTGCGGCTGGCGCTGGGCATGCTCGCGCGATGAAGCTGCACCTCTCGGCGCCGGGCGTTCATGTCGGCGGCGGGCTGGTGCTGCTGCGACCGTTGCTGGAAGCCGCAGCGGATCAGCTGGGCCATGTGCAGCTCGATCCGCGCGCCGATGCCGAGCTACTGGCGCTGGCGCCCGGGGCCGAACTGGTGGCGCCAACCGCTGTCGCCCGCCTTGCCGCTGCCGCGCGGATCGCCCGGCGCGCCGAGGCGGGGGACAGGCTGCTGCTGTTCAACTCGCTGCCGCCGCCGCACCGCAGCGCCGCGCACACGGTGGTGTTCGTGCAAGCGCCCTATCTCGCAGGTCTGACCGAAGCGGTGCACTATCCGCCGCGCCTGCGCGCACGCATCGCGTTCGAGCGCGCGTGGTTGCGCGCCTTTCGCGCCAATGCCGACCGATGGCTGGTGCAGACGCCGACGATGGCCGCCGCGCTTGCCGCCACGCTGCCCGGCGCGCGAATCGAGCCGATGCCGTTCCGCGCGCCCGAGCCCGTCGAGCGGGCCGACCGCGGCGCGCGCTTCATCTATCCTGCGAGCGGCGAGGCGCACAAAAACCATGCGCGGCTGGTCGAGGCGTGGGCGCTGCTGGCAGCCGAAGGCTTCCGGCCGCCGCTGGCGCTGACGCTCGATCCCGCGGCGACGGCGGAGCTGATCGCGCGCGCTGGCCGCGGGCCGCTGACGATCGACGCGCTGGGGACGATCGGCCGCGACCGGCTGCGCGCCGAGCTGGCGCGTTCGGCGGCGCTGATTTTCCCCTCGCTCGCCGAGACGTTCGGCCTGCCGCTGCTCGAAGCGGCCGAGGCAGGACTGCCGATCCTCGCGTGCGAACGCGACTTCGTCCGCGACGTGTGCGTGCCCGCCGAAACGTTCGACCCCGTCTCGCCGCGTTCGATCGCCGATGCGGTGCGCCGCTTTCTCAGCTCCCCGCGTGCGCCGGTGCAGCCGCTTTCCCCCAAGGCGTTTGTGGATGTGCTGCTGCGGAAGCCCGCGGGCGGCTGAGCGATCCGGAACAACCGGCCGCCCTTGCGCGATCAGGGGTGATGCACGAAGCCGCCAACTGGATCGCCCCAGTGATGACCACCGCAGCGGCGATCATCGTTGCCCTGAACCTCGGCGCGCGTATTACGGGCTACGGCTTCATCGCCTTCGCTATCGGATCGGTGGCGTGGATGGCGGTGGGCTGGTTCACCGGGCAAACGAACCTTTTATGGCAGAACGCGGTGCTGCTGGCGGTTAATCTGATCGGTGTATGGCGCTGGCTGGGACTGCGCGCGCGGTATGACAAGGCGGCCGAAGCCGCGACCGCTGGGAGCTCCTGATGCCGGTCAAGGCCGCCAGCGCGATCTGCGGCGCCCGTGTGAGCGGGCGCGACGGGACGGAATTGGGATCGATCACCGAGATCATGCTCGATACCGGGACGGGCGTGATCGCTTACTGCGTAATGTCGCACGGCGGCGTTCTGGGCGTGGGCGAAAAGCTGCTCGCGGTGCCCTGGTCGGCGCTGAACGAGGCGGACGGCGGCCTTGCGATCGATGCCGACGAGGCCCAGCTGTCCGCGGCGATGGGCATTGACAAGGACGCCTGGCCGCCTGCGGCACCACGCGACTGGCTGGCCTGAGCCGCCGCCGGTAAGCGGCGCCGCGATGGACAGCGCACCCTTCATCCTGTCGGCGGAACTGGACGCCCGCGCGCACGCCTATTTTGAACGGCTGCGGACCGAGCTGTTCCCGCCCGAACGCTTGCTCGTCGGCGCGCATCTGACGCTGTTTCACTTGCTGCCGCCGTCGGCCGAGGCGGATGTGCTGAACGGCTGCGCCGCTGAGGCTCGGCAGACCGGACCGATCGCGGGCGAGGCGGGCGCGCCCTACTCGCTGGGTCGCGGCGTCGCGTTTCGGATCGCGGCGCCCGGCCTCGATGCGCTGCGCGCGCGGCTGGTGGACCGCTGGGGCGGGCTGCTGTCGGCGCAGGACCAGGCGCCGTTCCGAGCGCACGTGACCGTGATGAACAAGGCCGAGCCCAAGACCGCACGCGCTGCGCTGGAGCGGCTTGAGGCCGAGCACCGCCCCTTCCCGCTGCGGGTGACCGCGCTCGCGCTGTGGCGCTATCGCGGTGGCCCGTGGGAGGCGGTCAAGCGCTTCGGCTTAAGCGGACGCTAGGCGCACCCCGCGGCAGGGCCTAAGCGGGTTCGCGTGGAGCGAGAGGGATTGGGTGTCGAAGGGCTGGCCGCGGTGCGCGGCGGGCGGCTGCTGTTCGATGAGCTGAGCTTCAAGGTCGCGCCCGGCGGCTGCCTGCGCGTGGCCGGGCCCAACGGAGCTGGGAAATCGACGCTGCTGCGGATGATCGCGGGGCTGCTGGCGCCTGCGGCGGGCCGCGTCACGCGCCCCGCGCGCACGGCATATGTGGGGCACGAGAACGCGCTGAAGCTGGATTCGCGCCTAGGCACAGAATTGCTGTTCTGGGCGGGGATCGACGGCGCCAGCGCGGATGCGCTCGCCACCGCCGCCGAGCGGTTCGCTCTGACGCCGCTTCTCGACCTGCCCTGCCGCCTGCTATCAAACGGCCAGCGGCGGCGCACGGCGCTCGCGCGGGCTGCCGCGTCGTGCGCCGATTTGTGGCTGCTGGACGAACCCGAGGCGGGGCTTGACCTCGCCTCGACCGCGCGGCTGGCTGCCGCGGTGGCCGAGCACCGTGCCGGCGGGGGCATCGTGGTGTTCGTCAGCCATGGCACGCTCGATTTCGGCCCGGCCGCCGAGATTGCGCTTGATTCCTGCGCCGATGCGACGATGTTGGAGCCAGGCGTCAACAACTGAAAGGAGGTGGTCCAGTGTCTCATTGTCCCAAGACCCGTACGGGCCGGACCTCGATCGCCGGCGGAGCTTCCGCGCGGTAATCTCAAATATCCGGTCCTGGCCGGGAAGGACGACAATGGAAGGGCCGGTGGGGTTTGCCCCGCCGGCCCTTCGCACACCGGGGTGCTCAGGCGAACCAGCGCCGCAGGAACGCCTCGTAAATCCGCGTGAGTGCTTCGATATCTGCGACGGGGACATGCTCGTCGATCTGGTGCATCGTGGCGCCGACCAGGCCCAGCTCGGCAACCGGGCACCAGCGCCGGATGAAGCGCGCGTCCGACGTGCCGCCGCTGGTCGACAACTGCGGCTGGCTGCCGGTCACCTCGGCCGCGGCGGCCGCGAGCGCATCGGTCAGCGGCCCCGGTTCGGTCACGAACGCCTCGCCGCTGCACCTCGCGCTGAGCGTAAAGGCCGGCGCATAACGCGCTGCAATCGCGCGCACATGTGCCTCCAGAGACGCGCAGCTGTGGCTGGGGTTGAAGCGGACATTGATCCGCGCCCGCGCGGTGCCGGGAATGACATTGTTCGCTCCCTCCCCCGCCTCGATGCCGGTCACCTCCAGGTTCGATGGATCGAAGCCCGGCACGCCGAAGTCGAGCGGATCGGCCTTCAGCGCGGTGACGATGCGCGCAAGCGCGGTGATCGGGTTGTCGGCGCGGTCCGGATAGGCGACATGGCCCTGCCGACCGGTGACCGTCAGCGCCATGTTGGTCGATCCGCGGCGGCCGATCTTGATCGTGTCGCCCACCCGCGCGGCGCTCGTCGGCTCGCCGGTGATCGCGGCCTCGGGCAGCAGGCCATGGTCCGCCAGCCACGGCATCAGCTTGACCGTCCCGTCCTCGGCGTCGCCCTCCTCGTCGCCGGCGATGACCAGCAGCAGTTCACCGTCGTGGCCCGCGGCGATGCTCCGGGCGGCCGCCGCCACGAAGGCTGCGATCGCACCCTTCATGTCGGCCGCGCCGCGCCCGATCAATCGGCCATCGCGCAGTTCGGCCGCGAACGGCGCAGCCGACCACTGCGCTGCGGGGCCGGAGGGCACGACGTCGGTGTGCCCCGCGAACGCCAGCCGTGCCCCATGGCCTGGCCGGTGCGCGATGAGGTTGTCGATCGCGCCGAAGCGCAGCGGCGTGACGCGGAACCCGAGCGCGGTGAGCGCCTCGACGAGCACGGCCTGCGCGCCGTCATCGGCTGGGGTGACGCTGGCGCGCCGGATCAGCGCCTGGGCGAGCGGAAGCGGGTCCATTGCGTCCGGCCTAGCGGGCGTGGCCCCCGCGTCCAAGCCGAGGCAGCGCCGCACGTTCGGCCCCTTACGCCTTGACACGTCGCCGCCCACTCCCTTAGTCGCCTGCTCCCGCCGGCAACGGCCCCTTCGTCTAGCGGTCCAGGACGTCGCCCTCTCACGGCGAAAACACGGGTTCGAGTCCCGTAGGGGTCACCAGTGCCGGAAACCGTGCCGAGCGGAGTGGATCAGGCCAGCTTCGCCATCACCTCGTCGGGAATGTCGTAATTTCCGGTGACCGATTGGACGTCATCGTCGTCGTCCAGGCTGTCGAGCAGCTTGAACAGCGTCGGCGCGGTGTCGTCCCCCACCGCGACGCTGTCGCGCGCGCGCCACCCAAGCTTGGCGCTTTCGGCTGCGCCCAGTTTGGCTTCCAGCGCGCGGGCGGCTTCGTGCAGCGCCTCGGGCGCGGTATAGATGCTGTGGCCGTCGGCGTCGGAGACGACGTCGTCGGCTCCGGCCTCAAGCGCGGCTTCGAACACCGCGTCGGCGCTGCCCGCGGCGGCCGGGTAGGCGATGATCCCGACGCGGTCGAAGCCGTGGCTGACGGAGCCGCTGGCGCCCATGTTTCCGCCGTTTTTCGCGAAGATCGCGCGCACGTTGGCAGCGGTGCGGGTGCGATTGTCGGTCAGCGTCTCAACGATGATCGATACGCCACCTGGGCCGAACCCCTCATAGCGAACCTCTTCGTAATTCTCGGCGTCTCCGCCCTGGCTCTTCTGGATCGCGCGCGCGATATTGTCCTTGGGCATGCCCTCGGTGCGTGCGGCGATGACTGCGGCGCGCAGGCGCGGATTACTTTCCGGATCGGGCAGCCCCATCTTGGCCGCGACGGTGATCTCGCGGCTCAGCTTCGAAAACAGCGCCGAGCGTTTCTTATCCTGCGCACCCTTGCGGTGCATGATATTCTTGAACTTGGAATGACCTGCCATCCCCGACGGTTAGCGCGGCCGCGGGCTGGCTGGCAACGGGTGCGAGACGGCCAATCAGGCCGCGCAGGTGCCCCAGGGCACGTCAGCCAGCCAAGCGCAAGGCCACGATGCCACCGACGATGAGCGCGATGCCGATCAGCCGCAGCGGGCTCGCCGCCTCGCCCAGCAGCACGATGGCGAGCACCGCGGTGCCGACCGCGCCGATGCCCGTCCACACCGCGTAGGCGGTGCCGACCGGCAGATCGCGCAACGCGCGGGCGAGCAGCGCCATCGACAGCGCCAGCGTGACTGCGAAGGCCGCGGTGGGCAGCGGGCGCCGAAGGCCATCCGAAGCCTTCAAAGCCAGCGCCCACGCGATCTCGCAGAGGCCGGCGGCGATCAGGATCGCCCATGCCACCGGCTCCGCGCCCTACCAGACCGTCACACGATCCGCGGGCGCGAGATAAAGCTTGTCGCCCGGCTTCACATCGAACGCCCTGTAGAACGGATCAACATTGCGGACCGTCTGCGCGCGATAGCGATCGGGCGCGTGCGGATCGATCGTCAGCAGCTGGCGCTGGAACTCCGGCCGATATTTTGCGCGCCAGGCCTGCGCATAGCCCAGATAGAAGCGCTGATCGCCCGTCGTGCCGTCGATGACCGGGGCGGGCTTGCCCTTCAGGCTGCGCTGATAGGCGTCATAGGCCACCTGGATGCCCACCACGTCGGCGATGTTTTCGCCGAGCGTCAGCTCGCCGTTGATGTGCGTGCCGGGAAACGGCTCGTACGAATTATACTGCGCCACCAGCCGCTTGGTCTTGGCCGCGAACCGCTCGACATCGGCCTTGGACCACCATTCCTTGAGGCGACCGTCGGCGTCGTACTTGCGGCCCTGGTCGTCGAAATGATGGCTGATCTCGTGACCGATGATGGCGCCGATTGCGCCATAGTTGACCGCGTCGTCAGCATTGGGATCGAAGAACGGCGGCTGCAGGATCGCGGCCGGGAACACGATCTCGTTCCAGGTGAAATTGGCGTAGGCGTTGATCTCCATCGGGGTCATGAACCACTCGCTGCGGTCCACCCGAGTGCCGAGCTTCTTGGCATTGCGATCGAACTCGAACGCTACCGCGCGCACGCGGTTGCCGTAGGCGTCGTCGGGCCGGACTTCGAGCGCCGAGTAGTCGCGCCATTTAGACGGGTAGCCGATCTTCGGATTGAACCGCGCCAGCTTGACGAGCGCCTTCTCGCGCGTGGCTGCATCGAGGAAATCGACCTTGCCAAGACGGTCCCGCATCGAGGCGAGGATGTTGCTGACCAGCTCGTCGGCCTTGGCCTTGGTGGCAGGCGGGAAGTATTTGGCGACGTAGACTTCGCCCACGGCCTCGCCGAGCATGTCCGTGGTCTGGCGTACGCCCCGCTTCCAGCGCGGTTCGGGCTCGGGGGTGCCGTTCAGCACCTTCGAGAAATCGAATCGCTCGGCAAAGACCGCCTTTGGCAGCACCGACGCACGCGCGCCGATCGTCTTGAACGCCAGATAGGCCTTCACCGTATCGAGCGGCGCTGCACCCAGCACCTTCATCTCGCCCGCGATCGCGCTCGGCTGGCTGACGATCAGGCTGCCCGAGCGGTCGAGCCCGGTCGCATCGAAGAACGCGCGCCAGTCGAAGCCCGGGTTCTCATCGATGATCTGCTGAACCGTGCGGAGGTTATAGGTCTTGTCGGCGTCGCGGCTCTCAACGCGCGTCCAGTGCACGCGCGCGAACTGCTCCTCCATCGCGTAGATCTTAGCAGCATTTCCCTCCGGATCGGGATAGCCCGCCAGTTTCAGCATCGACGCGATGTGCGTCTTGTAGCGCTCGCGCGCCTTTGCGAAGGACGGGTTGTCGACCAGATAGTAATCGCGGTCCGGCAGCCCCAGTCCGCCCTGCCCAAGCGTCGGGCGATAGGTATCGGGGTCTTTGTCGTCTACGTTCACGAAGATGCCGAACGGGGTTGGCACGCCAGTCCGTGCCAGCCGTCCGATCGCGCTCGCCAAGGAGTTCCGATCACGGATCTGGTCGATCTGGGCGATCTCGGCTTTGACCGGGGCCATGCCCCGCGCCTCGATCGCAGCCTCGTCAGTGAAGGCGCGGTAATAATCCGCGGCCTTATGCGCGTTGCTGCCCGGCGCGGCCTGTGCGGCTTCGGTTTCCAGGATGGTGCGCGAGCGTTCGATCGACAGATCGTCGAGCACCACGAACGCGCCCACGCCCGGCTTGTCGGAGGGGAACGGCGTCGCCTTGTCCCAGCCGCCGTTCGCATAGCCGAAGAAATCGTCGCCGGGCTTGATCGAGCGGTCCATGCCAGCGCTATCGAAGCCGAAATCACCATATTTGGGCGCTGCTGCGGTCAGCGCGGCGATGGCCGCGACCCCGAGCGCGAGACGGGCAAACGTGAAGCGCATGACTTTCAAAACCCTCCCGTAAAAACAAACGAGGCGAGGCTCTCCGCTCCGCCCCGTAATCAGGTCACCAAACGCGCGCGCGCTTGTCGGGCGCAAGATAAAGCTTGTCGCCCGGTCTCACATCGAACGCATCGTACCAGGCATCGATATTGCGCACGACGTATGGGCGGAAGTGCCCCGGCGTATGCGGATCGGTCGTCAACTGCTGCAACAGCGCCGCATCGCGATATTTGTTGCGCCACACCTGCGCGAAGGCGAGGAAGAAGCGCTGATCGCCCGTCAGACCGTCGAGCACCGGGGCGGGCTTGCCGTTGAGACTGCGCTTGTAGGCATCGTAGGCAATGGTGATGCCCGCGAGATCGCCGATATTTTCGCCGAGCGTCAGCCCGCCGTTGACCTTGCTGCCCGGCAGCGGCTCGTAGGCGCCGTATTGGGCGACGACCTGATCGGTCCGCTGTTTGAAGCGCTCGATATCCTCCTTGGTCCACCAGTCGGAGAGCGCGCCGGTCTTGTCGTACTTGCTGCCCTGGTCGTCGAAATGGTGGCTGATCTCGTGGCCGATCACCGCGCCGATCGCGCCGTAGTTGACCGCCGGGTCAGCGTTCGGATCGAAGAAGGGCGGCTGCAGGATCGCGGCGGGGAAGACAATCTCGTTCCACGTCGGGTTGGCGTAGGCGTTCACCGTCATCGGGGTCATGCCCCATTCGGTCCGATCGATCGGCTTGCCGAGCTTGGCGACATTGCGCGCGAACTCGAACTCGGTCGCACGGAGTGCATTGCCGAGCGCATCACCTTGGCGGACTTCCAGCGCCGAATAGTCGCGCCATTTCGATGGATAGCCGATCTTGGGCGTGAAGGCGGCGAGCTTGGCGCGCGCCTTTTCCTTGGTTTCGGGCGCCATCCAACTGAGATTTTGCAGGCGCGCGTCCATCGCGGCAAGAATGTTGCGGACGAGTTCGTCCATCTTCGCTTTGGTCTCGGGCGTGAAATACTTCGCGACATACAGCTGGCCGACAGCCTCGCCCATCGCGCCGTTGGTCAGCTCCACCGCGCGCTTCCAGCGCGGTGCAAGTTCTGGCGTGCCCGAAAGCACCCGGCCGTTGAACGCGAAACCTTCGTCGACGAACGACTTGGGCAGGAACGGCGCGGCTCGGGCGATCGCGCGGAAGGTCAGGTAGTCCTTCCAAGTCTCGACCGGCTCGGACGCCAGCAGCGCGACCTCGCCCTTCACCGCACTCGTCTGGCTGACGATTACCCGCGTCTGGCTGTCGACGCCCGCCGCGCGCATGAACAGCTGCCAGTTCAGACCCGGATAGGCGTTCGCAAGCTCGGCCGTCGCGATCGGATTGTACCGCTTCTCGGCCTGGCGGCTTTGGACGCGGTCCCAATGGACTTCGGCGATTTTCTTCTCAAGCTCGTAGATGCGCGCCGCCTTTGCGTCGGCATCGGATATGCCCGCAAGCGTCAGCATCTTCGCCACATGGGCGCGATATTTGGCAGCCGTATCGGCGAACTTGGCGTCCGCTTTCAGATAATAGTCGCGATCGGGCATGCCGAGGCCGCCCTGCGAGATCGACACCGCCATCACGCCCGGCTGCTTGGCATCCTGGCTGATGCCGAGATTGATCGGCGATCCCAGCCGCGTCCGCTGCGCGCGGCCCAGATAGCGCGCGAGATCATCACGATCGCGGATCGCGTCGATGTCCGCCAGCAGCGGCTTCAGCGGCGCGGTGCCCTTCGCTTCGATTGCGGCCTCGTCGGCATAGGTCGCATAATAGGTGCCCGCCTTGCGGCTGACCTCGTCTGTAGGGTTGGCCGCGGCCTGCTCGAGGATCTCGCGGCTGCGCTTCAGGCTGAGCTCGGACAGCTCGACGAACATGCCCCAGCTCGATCGGTCGGCGGGAATCGAGAGCTTTTCAAGATACTGGCCATTGGCGAACCGAACGAAGTCGTCGCCGGGCTTGACCGATCGGTCCATGCCCGCGGTGTCAAAGCCGAAGCTGCCGATCTGCGGTCGGCTGGGGTTGCCGGGCGCGGCCGTCGTCACCGGCGCGGCGGCGGTCATGGCGAATGCGGCACCGGCAAGCAGCCAGGCGCGGATCGTCCGAGTTCCCATGCGATCAGTCCCTCACGATTGTTCGATCGTTCACTTGAGGGCCGACGGTTAGCGCGGCACCGCAGTCAGGGAAAGCGCCCCTCTCGACGAACGCCATCCGTCCGATCAGCCGGGCTCGGCCACCTCTTGCGGCGCGTCGAGCAACCCCTCCCATTTCGCGATCACGGTCGTCGCCACCGCGTTGCCGACGACGTTGGTTGCAGTGCGGCCCATATCTAGGAACTGGTCGATCCCCAGGATCAGCAGCAATGCAGCCTCCGGGATACCGAACATGCCGATGGTCGCCGCGATCACCACCAGCGATGCGCGCGGCACCGATGCAATTCCCTTGGAGCTGACGAGGAGCACAAGCAGCATCGTCACCTGCTGCCCAAGGCTGAGATGTACGCCATACACTTCGGCGATGAACAGCGATGCATAAGTCGTGTACATCATCGATCCGTCGAGATTGAACGAATAGCCAAGCGGCAGCACGAAGCCCGCGATGCGGCGCGGCACGCCGAATCGCTCAAGGCTCTCCAGCAGGCGCGGGAAGGCCGCCTCTGACGAGGCCGTCGAAAACGCGATCAGGAACGGCTGCTCGATGAACTTGGGCAGTGCCAGAATACGGCGACCCGCGACGATGTAGCCAGCGGCGAACAGCACGATCCACAGCACCAGCAGCCCAGCGTAGAAGCTCGCCATAAAGCGCCCGAACGTGATGAGGATGCCCGGCCCCTCGGTCGCGATCGAGGCGGCCATTGCCGAGAACACCGCGAACGGCGCCACCCACATCACATAGCCGGTGACCTTCAGCATCACCTGCATCAGCGCATCGAGAGCGCGGGTCAGCGGCGCACCGACCTCGCCGATATTGGCGAGCGCCACGCCGAAGAAGCTGGCAAACACGACGATCGGCAGCACCTCGTTCTTCGCCATCGCGTCGAGAATCGACGTCGGTACGAGGTGCGTCACGAACTCCTTCAGATCGAATTTCGCCTTGGCGAGGCCCGCGCTCTCGCCTGCCGAGGGCAGTGGCAAGCGCAGGCCCGCTCCGGGATCAAACAAATGCACGAGCGCAAGGCCGAGCGTGAGGCTGACGAGGCTGGCGGCGAGGAACCACAGCAGCGTCCGCACGCCGATGCGCCCCAGCGCGGTCGTGTCGCCCATATGCGCGATGCCCGCGACCAGCGTCGCGAATACCAGAGGTGCGATAATCATCTTGATGAGCCGCAGGAACACCGCGGTGATGATGCCCAGATAGCCAGCCACCACCTTCTGCTCGGCGGGCGCGAGCACCTGGTTCAGCGCGATGCCGAGCGCGATGCCCGTGACAAGGCCGATGAGGATGAGGGTGGTCAGGCGCTTGGCCAAGATGGGCTCCAGCAAGGGCGAAGGCGCGCGCTTGGTCCGGGGCTGAGGCAGCGCTGTCAAGCGGACGCGGAACGGAACGTGTTCCGCCGGGTTGTGACGGGCAGAGATCGCCTAGACGGAGAATTTCAGATGCGCGGTGGTTTACTTTGGCTCATTGGGATCCCGATCCCGATCATCATCCTGCTCTACGTGTTTCACGTAATCTGATCTGGGAGGTGTGGAGCAGCTCTACTTGGCGCTTCCCGTCTGGCCCTCGCACTGGCCGACCCAGCGGCTTTCGATGCCGACTCGCCCGCGGCGGCCCGATCCGTCTACTCCCGGCACATCGGACGTGCGCGTAAAGCGCTCGACGGGGTCGCCCTCCCACCGGAAGCCGACTTTGTAATCCGATCCGTCGGGCAACATGCACTTGTACCGCGCCTCTCGGCCGCTGCCCTTCACGCGCCCACACGGTAGCCGGTTCTGGTCCTCGCCCCACAGCGGCGTAGCGGGGCGGCAGACACGCTCCCTGTCGGTCTCCCACAGGCCCGGTTTCAGCACGGGCACGGGCACGGACGCGGTCGCTGCCGCCAGCACGATCATGAGAACCATCGCTAAGGTTTAAAGCGCGGGCGCTTACACCAACCTTAAGCCCGGCCGTGTCAGGCCGCGCGCGATTGCGGCTGCGCGTCGTCGACATCGAGCGAATAGCCCGCGGAGCGCACGGTGCGGATCACATCGGGCAAATCGTCGCCGTTGATCGCTTTCCGCAGCCGGCGGATGTGCACGTCGACGGTACGCTGCTCCACATAAACATCCCGGCCCCACACGGCATCGAGCAACTGCTCGCGGCTGAACACGCGGCCGGGATTTTCCAGAAAATGCCGCAGCAGCCGGAACTCGGTCGGCCCGAGGCTCAGCTGCTGCCCGGCGCGCATGACTTTGTGCCCCGCGGTGTCCATGGTGATGCCCGCGAACTCCAGCAACTCGCCCGACAGCGCGGGGCGCAGGCGGCGCAGCACCGCCCGGACGCGAGCAATCAGCTCGCGCGGCGAGAAAGGCTTGGTGACATAATCGTCCGCGCCGGTTTCCAGCCCACGGATGCGATCGGCCTCCTCGGCGCGAGCGGTCAGCATCACGATCGGCAGATTGGCAGTGGTTGGGGAACGGCGCAGGCGGCGGCAGACCTCGATCCCCGACAGGTTCGCGATCATCCAATCGAGCACGACGACGTCGGGCTTGTCCTCCTCGGCGAGCATCAGCGCTTCTTCGCCATCGCCCGTCTTGACTACGGTGAAGCCCTCTTTCTCGAAATTATACCGCGCCAGTTCGACGAGGTTCTGGTCGTCCTCGACCAGCAGGATCTTCGGCTGCAGCATCCGGCCCGTCCCCTTCGCAGGTGCGCCAGCGGCTTAGCGGGGTGGAACGCCGGTGAGCAAGGGGCGCCACCCGCTGCCCGGCGCAGCCAATGCGAAGCTGACCGTTCCAGCACGGCCCGGCGCAAACGCCCCTCGCGCTGGCGGCCGGCCGCGACTAGGTTCGCCTGCACACCAACGGACCCGATATGGCCACCCCTGCCCGCCCCCGTTTCTCCCGCGCAGCGTTGCCGCTGACGGTGGCCGCCGCGGCCACGCTCGCCGCCTGCGACCGCGACAAGCGCGACTGGGCGGAATCCGACGTGAAGGTGTGTCGCGACGCGCAGGGCCGCCGAGTCGATGACCGCCAGTGCGAGCAGCAGACCGCGCGCGCCGGACATAGCGGCGGGCATATGCCGGGCGTTGCGTGGTACTTTCTGGGCCGCGGATCGCAGGTGGCGCGGCTGGGCGAACCGCTGACGGGGGGCTCGCCAGTGGCGCGCCCCGGCGTGAGCTATGCTCGTGCCACGCCCGCGACCATCACGCGCGGCGGCTTCGGCTCGTCGGCGCGGAGCTTCGGCTCGCATGGCGGAAGCTGACCGTCGTGCGCCGGATGACGATGACGCCGCGCCCCGGCTGGCCGGCACGGGTGCAGGAGCTCGGGCTCGTCTGGCATTCGGACGAGCAACCCTATTGGGACGAGCGCGCGGCCTATGTCGTCAGCGCGGCCGAGGTCGCCACGCTGGAGCGGGCGGGAGCTGAGCTGCACCGGTTGTATCTGGAGGCCGGCCAAGCGGTGATCGACCGTGGCTGGCTCGATCGGCTGCATATCCCCGCACACGCCCACGACGCGGTGCGCCGCAGCTGGGAGGCCGAACCGCCCGCACTGAATTTCGGGCGCTTCGATCTGGGCTGGACTGGCGCGGGCGAGCCCAAGCTGTTCGAGTTCAACGCCGACACGCCGACCTGCCTGTTGGAAGCCGCGGTGATCCAGTGGGACTGGAAGGAGGCGGTCGCCCCCGGCTGCGACCAGTACAACGCCATTCACGACGCGCTCGTCGCGCAATGGCGCGAGATCGCGCCGCGCGCCGACGCGGTCCTGCACATCGCGCACGCGCCCAATGCCAGCGGCGAGGACGAGGTCACCGCAGCCTATATCGCCGACACGGCGCGCGAGGCCGGGCTCGCTCCAGTGACGCTGACGATGGAGGCCATCGGCTGGGATACAGCCGGGCAGCGCTTCGTCGACCAAGAGGGGCGCGCCATCGACGCCTGTTTCAAGCTTTACCCGTGGGAGTGGATGATCGGCGAAGCCTTTGCGCCGCAGCTGCTCGACCCCGCCAGCCAGACGGTGTGGATCGAGCCAGCGTGGAAGCTCATGTTCTCGAACAAAGCGATGCTGGCGGTTCTCTGGGAGCTGAATCCCGGCCACCCCAATCTGCTGGAAGCAAGCTGCGAGCCGCTCGGCATGCGCGCACAGGTTCGCAAGCCCGTGTTCGGCCGCGAGGGCGCCAATGTCTCAATTGCGCGTGGCGGCGAGGTCTCCGAGACCGCGCCGGGGCCTTATGAAGGTCCTTACGTCTACCAAGCGCTCTACGACCTCCCCGGCCATGGCGACGAGCGGCCGGTGCTGGGCCTATGGTCGGTCGATGGCGCGCCGGTTGGCCTCGGCATCCGCGAGGGCGGCGCGATCACCGGCAATAGCGCACGCTTCGTGCCGCACCTGATCGAGGGCTGATGGCCGCGGACGACGCGCGCGATCCGTTCCTCA
Organism: Sphingomonadaceae bacterium; assembly: GCA_032249695.1. Lineage (GTDB taxonomy): Bacteria > Pseudomonadota > Alphaproteobacteria > Sphingomonadales > Sphingomonadaceae > JAVVHE01. The sequence goes on from JAVVHE010000001.1 coordinate 151,303, forward strand.
GCCACGGAGTCACCACTGCGGCGGACTATGCGGGCACTGCCCTGTTCGGCGCGCAGGGCGCAATGCTGGCCGTCGCCGCTGGGCTGGACGTGTTCGGCGTGCTGGTCGTCGGGTTCGTGACCGCGCTTGGCGGCGGCATCATCCGCGATGCGCTGATCGGGGCGACACCGGTCGCTGCGCTGGCGGACTGGCGTTATCCGCTGATCGCGCTCGCCGGAGCGGGTGCGGTCATCGCGCTGAGGCTGCTCGGCTTTGCGCCGAGCGCGGCGCCGCTCGTCACACTCGACGCGGCGGGGCTGGCGCTGTTCGCTGTCTCAGGTGCGCGCAAGGCGCAGCGCCATCGGCTGAGCGCGGTTGTCTGCATGCTGATGGGCGGCGTCACCGGCGTCGGAGGTGGGGTGATCCGCGACGTGCTGCTGGCACGCGTGCCGAACGTGCTCAAGTCCGACATCTACGCCACCGCCGCGCTCGCCGGAGCTGCGGTCATGCTGCTCGGCCAGCGCGCAGGGATGACGGTGTTCCGCAGCGCGGTGCTGGGCGCGCTGGCGTGCTTCGCGCTGCGTCTGATCGCGGTCTCGCAGGGATGGCGACTGCCGTCAGTGTGAAGCGCCGGGATTGACCGGCCACGCTGTCGGGGCCAGCCTTCACGCGACGCCAAGCGGATATAGCGGCGAACCCTCCCGAAGTGTGGCCTCGCCTCCGGGCTGACCGGCTGCGCCAACCGCGGCCTGGCAGCGGATCTCTGAACCCGGCGAGACCGTGCGCGCGACATTTCGATCCTGAGCGAGGCGCCGGACCTTCCATCCCGCGACAAAATCGACGACGGCCTCAAGAGAGGCCAGTGTCGACTTCGATCCACGCGATGAAGATGCTGGCGAGCGAGGACAAGCGTCCGCTAGGTCGGCGTCAGAAACGGTTGCCGTCCACCCTCAAGATGCGCGCATCGCATGAGGGTCGCGCGCGCTTTCCTGCAATGGACGCCCTTCTCGATCGCGTCAGTATTTGACCGAACAGCCATACGGCTTGCTCGTCGGGGTCGCCACCGGGCGGCCTGCCTTCAAGTCCGCCAGCGCTGCCAGCACGTAGTTTTTCGCGGTCAGCGCGTCGTTCTCGTCGGCGGTGGGGCGGTCGTCGATGGCTCCGGCGTAGACCAGCACACCCTCGCCATTGACCACGAACATGTGCGGCGTGGTGGTTGCCCCAAAGCTTTTGCCGATCGTGCCGCCGGTATCGATCAGATAGGCTGCGGGCGTCGCCTTCACGCTCCTCAGCCAGTCGTTGGCCTGCGCGGCACTCAAGTGGCCCTGCTTGCCCGGCGCGCCCGAATTCAGCGTCAGCCATACCACCCCCTCCGCGGCCGCGGCCGCCTGGGCTTTCTGCATCGCGCCCGACTTATAGTGCGCCTGCACGAAGGGGCAGCCGGGGTTGCTCCATTCCAGCACGACGGTCCGCCCGTGGAAGTCAGCGAGGCTGCGCGTCTTGCCGTTGGTATCCTCAGCGCTGAAGGCCGGCGCGGGCTGGCCGATGCTGACCGCGGCGTGGGCGGGGCGGATCAGGCCGGCTGCGGCGAAGGCCAGGATGGCGGTGGTGTAGTCGATGCGCACGGGGGGGGGGTGCTCCTCAGGCGGTCAGCTTGGTCAGTTCGGATACGGTCAAGATCTGCGGCAGCACACGTTCGGTGCCGTCGGGCGCGACGTAGAGATAGAGCGGCACGCCCGACCGGCCCTTTGATGCGAGGTAGCGCGTGATGACCGGGTCGCCGCGCGTCCAGTCGCCGACCAGAATCGTCACGCCCCTCGCTTGAAATGCGGTGCGAACCGCGGGGTCGGCCAGCGCGCCGCGTTCGTTGACCTTGCATGTGATGCACCAGTCGGCGGTGAAATAGACGAACACCGGCTTGCCTTTGGCGGCTGCGAGCGCGGCAGGCGTGAACGGCTTCGCAGCGAGCGGCCCCTCGGTACGCGCGCTCCCGTCGCTGGTTGCAGGCGGCAGCGGCGTGACGGTCAGCGCTGCGGCGATCGCAGCGGCAGCGCCCAGCCCCAGTGGCAGGGCGCCTGACCCACCGCGCTGTTGCCGCGCGCCGAACCACCAGAGCATCGTTCCCAGCCCGATCGCGGCGAGAAGGCCGAGCGTCATGCCCTCCACCCCAGCCTGCCTCCCGAGCACCCACGCGAGCGCGGCTGCGGTCAGGAACATCGGCACGCTGAGGACTCGCCGGAAGCGCTCCATCCACGCGCCCGGCTTGGGCAGGCGGCGGCGCAACGCAGGGATATAGCCCAGCAGCAGGAACGGCAGCGCAAGGCCTAGCCCCAAGCCGACGAAGATCGTCAGCGCCTGCACCGGCGGCAGCACCAGCGCCGCGCCCAGCGCCACGCCCATGAACGGCCCGGTGCAGGGCGTCGCGACCGCGGCGGCGAGCACGCCCGTCCAGAACGCGCCGCCGGTTCCATCCCTCGCGGCCAGCCCGTCACCTCCGACTGCGCCCAGCCGCACTTCGAACAGCCCGGCCAGGTTGAGCGCGATCGCTGTCATCAGCAGCAACAGCAGCAGGATCACGCGCGGGTCCTGCAGCTGGAACGCCCAGCCTATCGCCGCTCCGCCCGCGCGCAGGCCCAGCACCGCCGCGCCCAGCGCGGTCACCGCCAGCACCACGCCACCGGTATAGGCCAGCGCCTCGCGCCGGGCCTGCCGCGTCCCGGTTTCGCCGGAGCGAGCGAGGCTCAGCGCCTTCAGGCTGAGGATCGGGAAGACGCAGGGCATCACGTTCAGCAGCAGCCCACCCGCAACCGCAAGCACCAGCGCGAGACCGAAACCGATGCCAGCCTCACCGGCGTCGGGCGCAGCCGCGCCCGGCGGCCCGAGCGCGGTGAACACACGGTCGCCGCTCTCGATCGCTGGCACCGCGCCGGGCTCCGCGCTCAGCGCGAAGCTGGTGCCGCCCGCGAACCCTCCGGGGATGACCAGTACGCCAGCGACGCGCTTCAGCCCGACCTCAGTCCCGGCCTTGGTTTCGACGACCAGCCATTCTCCCGAGCGGCCAACGCGCTGCGGCGCGGAATAGGACAGCGCGCCATCGGTCTCCGGGAAGAAATACGCGCCCGCAGCCGGAGCCGCGATCTTGACGCCCAGCCGGAACGCATCACCCTTGCGCTCGAACCGCGCGTCCGCGCTGACCGGCTTGGGCAGCGCCGCGCGCGCATCAGCGAACGGCTTGGCGTTCGCGGGGTCGGCCGCGCCGTCGCCGGTTGGCAGCGAGATCGTCAGCTCGGCGCGCTCGGGCACACAGAGTTCGGCCGAGCAGATGAGATAATCGAGCTTCAGCGCGGAAGCGAATGTCCCCGTCACGCCTTCGGGCACGCTCACATCAGCGAGCAGCAGCGGCTCGCCTTCGAACACGTAGTTCATGATGCCCGAAATCACGAGGCGCTGCGGCGCTGGATAGCGCACCTCGCCGACAGTCGCGCCAGCGGGCAGGGTCCACGCGTAGCGGTTCTCGGTGCCGCTCTCGCCGGGGTTCTTCCAATAAGTGTGCCAGCCCGGCCGCGCGGCGAGGCGGATCCCCAGCGTCACCGTGCCGCCGGGCTTGGCGCTCGCCTGCTCGGCGGTCAGCGACACCGTCGCGTGCGCGTTCGTGACGGTCGACGCAGCAGCGGCGGGCAGCGCTGCAACAAGGCCGAGGAAAACGAGCAGATGGTGGATCATTGCGTCCATGTCGCGTGTCCCCGGGGCGTTCTCAAGCCTTCGGCTCGGCGGCTGCGGCGGTCATTGCGGGGCGGGCAAACTTGATCCGCCGCGCGAAGCCTCGCGCGCCCGGCGGCGGCCGGTCAGCAGCATCCCGAACAGCGCGAGCTCGTACAGCAGCATCAGGGGAATCGCGAGGGTGAACTGGCTGACGACGTCCGGCGGCGTCAGAACCGCAGCGACCGCAAACGCTGCGACAATCGCATAGCGCCGCCCCGCGACCAGATCCTTGCGCTGTACGACACCCGCGGTTTCCAGCAGCATCAGCAGCACGGGCAGCAGGAAAGCGATACCGAAGCCCCAAATGAACGTCAGCACGAAGCTCAAATAGTCGCCAATCGCGGGCAGCGCGTTCAGGGCGACGTTTCCGGACTGCTCCTGAAAGCCCAGGAAAAAGCCGATCGCCGTCGGCATCGCGACGAAGTAGGCAAGGGCGCCGCCCATGATGAACAGCACCGGCGTCGCCAGCAGGAACGGCAGCAGCGCCTGCTTTTCCTTGCGATACAGTCCCGGCGCGACGAACCCCCAAAGCTGGTTGGCAAGCACCGGGAATGCGAGGAAGAACGCAGCGTTCAGCGCCACGCGGATCTTGGTGAAGAACGCCTCGTAGAGCTTGGTGTAGATCAGCTGGCCGCTGGCGGCACCGCGATGTTCAAGCGCGCGGGCGAATGGGCGGATCAGCAAGGCGAAGATCGTATCCGCCTCCACATAGGCGAACACGAAACACACGCTGACCGCCAGCACGCACCAGAGCAGCCGCCGCCTCAGCTCGATCAGATGGTCGAGCAGCGGGGCCTTGCTGTCGTCGATGTCCCTCACGCCAGCTGGCTGGGCGGCGGCTTGGCGGCCTGGCCCGGCTCGGGAAGCGGCGGCGCGGGGAGCGGCGTCATCACCGGCGCGGGTTCATGCGCCGCGGGCATCACCGACGGCTCCGGGTCCATCCACGTGTCGACCCGCGTGCGCTCCATGATCTCGCGGTTCTGCTCATTCCAGCGCTTGTTCAGCTCCTCGATCTCAGCCTGGCGCACCATCTCGTCGAAACCCGCGCGCAGGTGCCGCGTCATGCCGCGCGCGCGGCCAACCCACTGGCCGACGGTGCGCATCAGCTTTGGCAGATCCTTCGGGCCGACGACGAGGAGGGCGACGATGCCCACCACGCCAAGCTCGGACATGTCGATATCGAACATGTGCGAGCGCCTAAGCGCGCGGCTCGCCCTCGGGGCGGGGCGCAACAGGGTCGACCTCAATCGTGCGCTGCGGCGCGGTGGGGTCGCCCAGCACCTTGGGGGCCTCCGAACCGCCCTCGCCCATGCCCTTCTTGAAGCTGTTCACGCCCTTGCCGAACTCGCCCATCACCTCGGACAGGCGGCCGCGGCCAAACAGCAGCAGCACGATCACCAGAACGATCAGCCAGTGCCAGATGCTCAGTCCACCCATCGGATCATCCTACGCTTCTGCGCCCGCGAACCGGCGCGCGGACTCTTGTGGTGCATCTAAGCACGAACGCTGTCCCAGCCAACCCGCGGCACCTCAACCCGCGATTCGGCACGTTTCATCGCAAACTCGGCAAAAGGTTCCAACTTTCTTCTGAGCCGCGTTGACAGCGATTACGTTCCTGGGGCCAGAGTTTAATCGTACGGCTCGCAGTGAACTGCTAATGAACGTGACGTGAGCGATGGTAACGTTTATAGTTGTTTACGTGGTCTAGGCAGACGGGTGGGTGGCCCAGTCTGGACCAGCTGGCGTGCACTTGGGGTAATGCATTTAACCTTTGCAGGGGTGGGTTGTGAAAATCAGTTCCGTTCTGCGCGCAATGGGCGCGATGATGCTATTATCCGGAACATGCCTGGCACAGTCCGGTGTGTGGACCGAGGACGCGTCCAGAGACTATTATAACGCAGCCGCCAGATTGCCGTGGGTCACACCGCTGGGCGACTTCGTGCCGACGGCGATCGCTTCGGTTACTGTGCCGTGGGGTGGGGTCCGCCAGCTCCGGATCGCAGTGCCGCCGCGCAACAACTTCTTCCTGCGGACCGCGAGCAGCGCGTTCGCCAGCTTTGCCTCGCGCGAAGCGGCCGATCCGAGCCAGCGGCCGGTCCTCGTCGTCAACGGGACGACGATCTACCAGGCGACGCGAGATACCTACATGTCGCCATCGACCTACCAGTCGCTCGGCACACGGACCGTGCTGCAGGATACCTACGGCATGCTGATCGGCTTCGATGGCTATACGGCGAAGTCCGGCGACACGGTCGAACTGCGCGTGACGACCACGAACCAGTATGTCGATGCGCATACGATGCTGGTCTATGACCCGGCACCGGGCGGCATCGTCGGCGGGGGGATTCCGCCGGCACCCGCGCCTGCTCCAGCGCCGACTCCGACTCCGGCTCCGACACCTGCTCCCGCGCCAGCACCGGCTCCCGCCCCGGCTCCGGCGCCCACGCCGGCGCCTGCGCCACCTCCGGCTCCGGCTCCGTCGCCCAGCGGCAGCGCAGCCGGCTACACGGGTGTCTGGCGCGAAGACGCGACCCAAATCTATTACGACAACACGGTGCGCCTGCCCTGGCGCACGGTCATGGGCGATTACGTGCCGACGCCGATCGGCAGCGCACAGGTCGCATATTCAGGCCGCGCGCAGACGCTCAATCTGATGGTCACGCCGCGCAAGGACTACTATCTGAAAGCCGACAGCCGCGGCTCAACCCAGATCAACTCGCGCGAGGCCGCCGATCCGAACGCCCGCCCGGTGCTGATCGTCAACGGTCGCGACGTCTATCAGGCGACGCGCGACACGTGGTTCGATCCGTCGACCCTCAACCCGCTCGGCACGACGACGCTGATGCGCGACACCTACGGCATCCTGGTCGGCTTCGATGGCTACACGCCGCAGCCCGGCGACACGGCGGTGCTGCGGGTAACGACAGGCACGTGGCAATCGAACGAGCACACGCTCAATGCCTATGCGCCCGATGTCCGCTTCGTCCCGGCGACGATCCCGTCGGTGACGCAGGACGGCACGGTCGTGTATGAGGTGACCGGGTCGACCGTCGACACGCCCTCACCCACGATGCAGATCGCGAACGGCATCGCCAAGTCTACCATCAGCGGCAACGCGACCACCTGGTTCGGCACGGTGCAAGCAATTCCGCCCGCCGACGAGTATTATGCGACGGTCGTGATCAAGCTGCCGGCCAACTTCCCGAATGATGGCGGCAAGCTGCCCGGACTCGCCAATACCGGGCAGGCGATCAACCGAACCAATCAGACGCTGATCGTTCAAGGCGTCGACTGCTCGAATGCGGGTTGGGGCGGACGGGTGTCCACCGGCTGCCGCTGGTCCGCGCGCACCGGATGGAACGGCAACGACGGTTCGCAGGTCGGATTGGCAACCTACTATTATAGCCCGAACAACGGTGATTCATGGGGCAAACTGGATTCCTTCCAGCTCCCCGCACCGTCGGGCAAGTGGTTCGCCTATGTCGAGCGCGTCCGCGTCAACACAGTCGGTGAATCCAATGGCATGCTGAGCTACTGGGTCTGCTATAACGGCGGCTGCACGCCGACCTATCACAATGGCGGTATCATGTGGCGCACGCTCGGCGCACCTCAGACGCAGGTCAGCGAGGCGTGGGTCGATGTCTATTGCGGTGGCACGACCTGCGCGACCGCTCCGCTTCCGGCGACGACGGTGTCGTTCAAGCGCATGACTGTGACGAAGGGCCTGCCCGACCTCAGCGCCATCGCCGCCGAAGTCGCGCAGCTGAACGCATCGGGACAGTAAGCTGGCCGGGCCCCCGCCGGTTGCGAGCCGGCGCGGGCCCGTTCAGGCGGCCGGCATATCGGCCGACAGCAGCCCCGCGGCCTTCAGCTCGCTGAGGTTTGGCAGGTCGCGTCGGCTGCTGAGGCCGAACTGGTCCAGGAACGCGGGCGTGGTTGCGAACTGCATCGGGCGCCCCGGGCTTTCGCGCCGACCCGCGGTTCGGACCCACCCCGCTTCCAGCAGCTGCCGCAGCGCGCCCTCGGGCGTCGCGACGCCACGGATCTCTTCGATTTCAGCGCGGCTGACGGGCTCGTGATAGGCGATGATCGCGAGCGTCTCCATCGCCGCGCGCCCAAGCGGACGCGGCGCGTCGCGCATCGTCGTCAGCAGCGGTGCCAGATCCGGAGCGGTGCGGAAGCTCCAGCCTTCGACCGAGCGCGTCAGCTCGAAACCGCCGCCGCGATGGCGTTCCTCGATCGCTGCGAGACAGGCACGCACGTCCGCGTCGGGCAAGCGCTCGGCGAGTTCGGCGTCGCTGAGCGGCACAGCGCTCGCGAACAGCAGCGCCTCGACCGCGCGGATGTCGGCGGCCTTCATGCGGCGCCCAGTTCGATCGGACCGAACGCCGCGCGCTGGCGCAGCGTCGCGCGGCCCAGCCGTGCCAGCTCCAGCGCGGCGACCAGCAGGCTGGCGTGCGCACCGCGCAGCAGCACACCGCTCAGCTCTGGCGGCAGGAAGGCCGACAGCTCGGACCACGCCGGCATCTCGCCCATCAGTTCGATCAGACGCTGGCGCGCAGCTTCGATCGACAGGATCGCGCGGGGGCGGGGCTTGTAGCTGCGGGCAGCGGTGCGCGCACGAACCGCGCCATAGGCTGCGATCAGCTGCGTGAGGTCGGCCACCGCGCGGCGGTAGAGCCTCACGGTCAGCCCCTCGGGCGCGGCGCGCTGGAACACGTCGCGACCCAGCCGCGGCCGCGCGTCGAGCGTCTGCGCCGCCTCGCGCATCGCCTCCAGCCGCGCCAGCCGGTGCTTCAGCGCTGCCGCCTGCTCGGCCGCTTCGGGCTGGGGCTCCGGGTCGTCGGGCAGCAGCAGCCGCGATTTCAAATAGGCAAGCCACGCAGCCATCACGAGATAGTCCGCCGCCACCTCCAGCCGCGGCTGCGCTGCTGCGATGAACGCCAGATACTGATCGACGAGCGCAACGATCGAAATCTCTGCGAGGTCGACCTTCTGCCGCCGCGCGAGATCCAGCAGCAGATCGAGCGGCCCCTCGAAGCGCCCCAGCGCGACCGTCAGCGCGTGCGGCTGGCCATGTGGCTGGGGAACGTGGAGCATGGCCGCAACGGTTGCCGCCCACGCCCCGGCCGGGCAAGCGCCCGCTGACGAAAGCTGGGGACGACGCGGATGGTGGATGCACTAGGGCTCGAACCTAGGACCCGCTGATTAAGAGTCAGCTGCTCTACCAACTGAGCTATGCATCCACGCGCGCGGCGGCCGCGGGAGCGGCGCATTTGGCGGAGCAGCCCCTCGCCGTCAATAGGCAGGCGCCAGTCCGCCCACCAGCGCGCGGTGACGATCGCGCGCGACGCTCATCAGGATGGCGACCAGCGTCAGCACGGTCAGCATTGCCGACCCGCCATAGCTGAACAGCGGCAGCGGGATGCCCACCACTGGCGCCAGCCCCAGCACCATCAGCATGTTGATCGCCACGTAGAAGAACAGCGTGCAGGTAAGCCCGCCGGCTGTCAGCCGCGCGAAGGTCGATTTGGCGGTGACCGCGACCGACATGCCCCACGCCAGCACGACGCCATAGCAGGTCAGCAGGAAAACGCCGCCCACGACACCCCACTCCTCCATCATGGTTGCAAGGATGAAGTCGGTCTGGTGCTCGGGGATATATTCCAGATGGGCCTGGCTGCCGTTCAGGAAGCCCTTGCCGAACAGCCCGCCCGATCCGATCGCGATCTTCGACTGGGTGATGTGATAGCCCGCTCCGAGCGGATCGGCTTCGGGATTGAGGAAGATCTCGACGCGCTTGCGCTGATAGCCGTGGAGGTGATTGAACGCGACGGGGAGGGCGACCGCGCCGACGAGCGCGACAAGCCCGAACCAGCGAAGCGGCAGCCCGGCGAGGAACATCACGATCGCCCCACCCGCCATGATCGACGTCGCCGTGCCCAGATCGGGCTGCAGGATGACCAGCGCGCCCGGCACCAGCGTCAGCAGCAATGCCGGGATCAGCGCAGGGATGGTGCGAAGCGCCGGGCGCGGCAGCTGGTGGTAGTAGCGTGCCAGCACCAGCACGATGGCGATCTTCATCAGCTCGGACGGTTGCAGCCGCATCACACCCAGCTCGAGCCAGCGTCCGCCGCCCTTCTTGATGACGCCGACGAGCTCGACCCCGAACAGAAGCGCCAGCACGCAGAAATAGATCAGCCACGCGTGTTTCAGCCAGAAGTCCATCGGCAGCCGTGACAGCGCCAGCATCCAGATGAAGATCACCGCAAACTTCAGGCCCTGGCTCAGCGCCCACGGTTTGATCGAGCCGCCCGCCGCCGAATACAGCACCACCAGCCCGAAGCCGTTCAGCAGCAGGATCGCCAGCAGCACGCGCCACGGGATCGCTGCCAGCCAGGGGCGCAGCGCTGGATCGGCGGCCTGCGCGACCATCGCCTAGGTCCGGATCGCCGCGCGCGGCGCGTTGGCCGTTGCCGCCGCCGCAGCTGGATCGGCGGCCTGCGCAGCCGCGGCAGAGCGGGCGGCTTCCTGCGCGCGCTCCAAGGCCTTCAGCCGCGCGGCCTCCTTGCGCGTCTGCTCGGCGAAGCCCTCCTCGGCCTTGGCGAGGTTCGCCATCGCCACCTCCTGATCGTAGAGGAAGGTGATCGCATCGGCCGCGATCGGCGCGCAGACGGTGCCGCCGTGGCCGCCATGCTCGACGATGATCGAGACCGCGTAGCGCGGATTGTCGGCAGGCGCGTAGCAGACGAACAGCGCGTGATCGCGCAACTTCCAGGGCGTCGCGGACTCGCTGCGGCGCTTGCCGCCGTTCATGCCGATCACCTGCGCGGTGCCGGTCTTGCCCGCCATGCGCACGTCGATCTTCAGCTTGGCGCGATGCGCGGTGCCGCCGGCGCCGTTGACCACGGCCTCCATCCCCTGACGCACCAGGCCCAGATAATCGGCCGGCAGCGCCATCGGAGCGAAGCCGGGCTGCGTCCCCTCGACGATCAGCCGCGGCTGCACCTGCAGCCCGCTTGCCACGCGCGCAGTCATCACCGCCAGTTGCAGCGGGTTCGCCAGCACATAGCCCTGCCCGATCGCGCAGCTGAGCGTCTCACCCGGCAGCCATGGCTTGTGATAGCGTTCCTCCTTCCAGGCGGGGCTGGGAACGATGCCACTCCGCTGGCTGGGCATCGGCAGCTCGAACTTGCCGCCCAGCCCGAACTGCTTTGCGGCACGCGCGATCGCGTCCATGCCCGCCAGCCGCCCGAAATGATAGAAATACACGTCGCAGCTTTTGGTCAGGCCGGGAACCAGGTCCACACGGCCATGTCCACGCCGGAGATGGCAGTGGAACACATGACCGCCGAAGCTGTAGCCGCCGCGGCAGACGATGCCCGCCTTGGGGTCGATGCCGCTATCCAGGATCGCAAGGCTCGTCATCGGCTTGAAGGTCGACCCCGGCGGGTATGCGGCGTTGATCGTCTTGTTGAGCAGCGGATGCTTGTCGTCGGCCTGCAGCGCCGCCCACTGGTCGCGTCCAACCTTTACCGAAAACACGTTCGGATCGAACGCGGGCAGCGACACCTGCGCCAGGATGTCTCCGGTCAGCACGTCCATCACCACCACGCTCGCCGATTGGGGGCCGATACGGCGGGCGATAAAGTCCTGAAAGTCGCGGTTGATGGTGAGCTTGACCGTCTCGCCGGGGGTGTCCGGAAGGCTTGCAAGTGTGCGAACGGGGCGCCCTTTGGCAGTTACAACCTCGCGTTTGGCACCCGGTTTGCCGCGCAGACGCGCGTCCAGGATGCGCTCAACACCATCTTTTCCAACCTTGAAGCCGGGCAGAAGCAGCAGTTTGTCCTTGGTTCTCGCATATTCGGCGGGGCCGGGCTTGGCGACATAGCCCAGCAGATGCGCGTAGGCGGTGCCGTTCGCATAGGCGCGGCTGAACCCGCGTACCGGTGCCACCCCGGGCAATTCGGGTAGGCGGACGTTGACCGCGGCGAAAACCTCCCACGGCAGGTCCTCCATAATCGCGATCGGGATGTAGCCTGGCTGGCTCGCGGCAGCCTGGCGAATCCGCGTTACCTCCTCAGGCGCGAGCGGCACGATGCGGTTGATCGCGGCGAGCGTGCCGTCGAGGTCGGGCGTGTCGTCGGGAGTCAACTCCAGCCGGTAATCGGGGCGATTATAGGCCAGGGGCTTGCCGAACCGGTCGACGATCCAGCCCCGCCGCGGCGCGATCAACCGCAGCGCCACGCGGTTCTGCTCGGCCGCGAGCTTGTATTTGTCGCCTTCCCTGACCGTCAGCCACCACATGCGACCGACGAGCGCCAGGCCGACAGCAGCCTGCCCCGCGCCGAGCAGTAACGCTCGCCGCGTAAAGCGCATCTCCTGTTCCGCCTCGCTCCTCATGCGCGCAGGATCAGCTTTCCGTACAACCAGGCGGATGTGCGCGTGACAGCGGGCACCAGCGCCCATGTCGCGAGCCATTGCGGCCACGGCATCGCGGTCGGGCGCGCCAACCCGCCGAGCACGGCTAGTTCCGTCCGTGTTGCCAGATACAGCGCGATAATCCCCCCCGCCAGCGCCCAGTCCTCCAGCGGCGAACGCGGAGCGATGCGCCGCACTCCGCGCGGCAGCAGCAGCGCGGTCAGCGCGAGGAGCGACGCCTCCACGCCGAGCACGCCCGCGGTGACGAGATCGGTGGCAACGCCGATCCCGAGCGCCAGCGCAGGCGGCATCAGCCGCGGCTGGTAATAGGCCCAGACGCCGACGATCAGCAGCGTGCAGTGGGGCGCGAACGGCAACGGCGCGAGCATCGGCGCCGCCATCAGCACCAGCCCGACGAGCGCCATCGCCCCCGGCAGCAGCAGCGCCCGCCCCGCCCCTGCCCGCGGCGGTGCTTCGCCAAGATCGAGCTCCGTGCCGTTCATCGCGGCGCTCCGGATCGCGCTCGCGCTGTGCCGCCGGGCGGAGGAGCAGCTGGGTCGGCCGTTGCGCGCGCGCCCGCCTCCTTCTCGGCCGCGGCCTTTGCAGCCGCAGCGCGCGCTGCGGCCTCGGCCGCGACCTGATCGGGGGGTGGCGGCCCGCCGACCACGCCAGTCGGTGGCGGCAGATAGCGGTCTTCGATCACCACGAAGCCCAGCGTTGACGGCCGCGCGAACGGCCGCAGCACCGCCCGGTCGCCCTCCAGCCGCACGATCGTGCCCACCGCGACGTCGGGCGGGAACAGCCCGCCCTCCCCGCTGGTGTAAAGGCGGTCGCCGATACGCGCCGCGGACTTGAGGTCGGCGACGGACACGAACTCGATCGCTGCCTCGCCCTGCCCGACGCCCGCCAGCAGTCCGGTTGCGCCCGTCCGCGCCACGCGCACCGGCACGCGGCTTTCGGGGTCGGTCAGCAGCAGCACGCGCGCTGCCCGCGCTCCAACATCGGTCACGCGTCCCAATAGCCCCTCGCTGGTGAGCACAGGCTGACCGGGTGCTATCCCGTCGCGCGCACCGGCGCTGATGACCGCGGTTTCGCTGACGCCCGCAGGCGATCCGCCGGCGATCCGCGCCACCGCAATCCGCGTGCGCCCCGGCTCGGTCAGCTTCAGCATCGCCTTCAGCCGCGCATTCTCGGCCGCAAGCGCGTCGGCGCGCTGGGCTTCGCGGCGCAGCGCCGTGTTCTCGGCCGTCAGCCGCCGGTTGCGGCTGATCGCTCCGAAATATCCCGATATGTCCTCGGCCGCGCCCTGCACTGCGCTCACCGGCCCGCGTGTCAGGCCCCAGAACGGAGCGGTGGCGTCCAGCGCGCCGCCGCGCAGCCGATCGAGATGCAAACCGCCATAACGCTGCGCGATCAGCAGGCCGAAGCCTGCCACCACCGCCACCACACCCAATGCGAACGAAGCCGCGCGCGCGCGGATCTCGCGCCGCGCCTGCCCAGCCCTAGGCCGCGCCCCAGCCCACACCATGCGCCCTCCCCCTTGCGAGCGCCTCAGCCGGTGGTCAGCACGCCGCGAAACACCTCGTCTTCAAGCGCGCGACCGGTCCCGAGCGCGACACAGGTCAGCGGGTCGTCGGCAATGGTGACGTGGAGGCCCGTTGCGTCCTTCAGCACTTGGTCGATGCCGTCAAGCAGCGCGCCACCGCCCGTCAGCACGATGCCCTGGTCGACGATATCGGCCGCAAGCTCGGGCGCGGTGTTCTCCAGCGCCAGCCGCACGGCTTCGACAATGGCCGCGACGGGCTCGGAGAGCGCATCGGCAATCTGCGCCTGGTTGATCGAGACTTCCTTTGGAATGCCGTTCAGAAGATCGCGGCCTTTCACGTCCATCAGACGCCCGATCCCGTCTTCGGGCATGACCGCGGTGCCGATCTCCTTCTTGATCCGTTCGGCGGTCGCCTCGCCGATCAGCAGGTTATAGTTGCGCCGAACAAAGCTGACGATGGCCTCGTCCATCTTGTCGCCACCGACGCGAACGCTCGACGTGTAGGCGATGCCGCGCAACGACAGCACCGCGACTTCGGTGGTGCCGCCCCCGATGTCGACGACCATCGAGCCTACCGGCTCGGTGACCGGCATGCCGGCGCCGATCGCGGCAGCCATCGGCTCCTCAATCAGATAGACCTGGCTCGCGCCTGCGTTCGATGCAGCATCGCGAATGGCGCGTCGCTCAACCTTCGTGCTGCCCGATGGTACGCAAACGACAATCTGGGGCGAGCGCCAACTTTGCCGGCCGTGCACCTTCTTGATGAAATAGGTGATCATCTCCTCGGCAACTTCGATGTCTGCAATCACCCCGTCGCGCAACGGCCGGATTGCTTCGATATTGCCGGGCGTCCGGCCCATCATCACCTTGGCTTCGTTGCCGACCGCGCGCACGACTGTGCGGCCATTGACCATCTCGCGCGCCACAACCGACGGCTCGTTCAGCACGATGCCGCGCCCACGCACGTACACGAGCGTATTGGCGGTGCCGAGATCGATCGCCATGTCCTGGCTGATCATGTTGAACAAGCGACTGAAGAACATCCGTGTCCGTGGGCGTTTGGGCGTCTAGGCCGATGATCGGAAGACTGTGTCGCGGCTACTCTCCGTGACCAGCCGCGCTCCTGCAACAGCGCCATTCGGGGGTAAATACAAGGGGCGGGAGCGGAATAATCCGGGCGACGCGCCCGAGGCGGTTCAGCGGCGCAGCAGCGTGCGGAAGGTGAAGCCGGGCTGGCCGTCGCTGGCAGGGTGCTCCTCGCGCCAGCTCTCACGCCACCCGACTTCGTCGAAGGGCGGAAACCAGGCGTCCCCGTCGGGTTCGGCATGAACCTCGGTCAGTTCCAGCCGTGCCGCGAGCGGCAGCGCATCTGCGAACACCGCCTCGCCCCCGACGACCGCGGCGCCGTCACCGGCAAGCGCCAGTGCGTCCGCCAGCGACGCGGCCGTCTCAGTACCCGGAGCGCTGAAACCTCGACGGCTGAGGATAAGCGTGCGGCGCCCCGGTAGCGGGCGGCCGATGCTTTCGAAGGTGCGTCGCCCCATGATCATCGCGCCGCCGATCGTCAGCGCCTTGAAGCGCCTGAGGTCGGCCGGAAGCAGCCACGGGAGGCTATTGTCGCGCCCGATCACGCCGTTTCGGGCCCGTGCGGCAACGATGAACAGCCCGCTCATGCCGGCTGCGCGGCCAGCACCCGCTGACGCGCGGGTGCGAGGGCGACAGCGATGCCGATGCTCGCCAGCACCGCTCCCGCGATCGCATCCGTCCCCCAGTGGTAGCCCTCCAGAACCGTCGACAGAGCCATCGCTACGAACGGTACTGCGAGCGAAGAGTAGGACGCCTTGGCCGGCCCGATTTCTCGGATGCACTTGTAATAGAGCGCGAACGCAGCCGCGCTGGCTGCGAGCGCGAGATAGGCGGCCCCGCCCCAGAAGCGCCACGAATGCGGGAATGGCGGCGGCCCTCTACCGAGCGCGGCGATCAGCGTGTCGACGAGAGCACCGATCAGGATCGCGTTCGCCAGCAGCGGGAGCGGCGGCTGCACGCGTGCCGCCTGCCCTGCTTGCAGAACGTTTGCGCCGGATGCGGCCAGCACGGCGCCGACGGTCATCACCAGACCGAGCGCCGCGCCGTTCGCAAACACATCCGGCTTCACGAATTCCTGCCGGAACAACAGCACGACACCCGCGATGCTAAGGGCCGAGCCTGCTAGAAAACGCGAGGTAACGCGCTGGCCAACAAAAATCCAGGCAAACAGGGTGTTGGGCACGATCAGCAGCGCGAAGCACACTGCAACCAGGCCAGAGGTGACGTGGCGCTCGGCCGCGTAGACTAGGTTGAAATTGAGCGCGAACTGCAACAGCCCCGCCGCAAGCGCGATGCGCAATCCGCTGCGATCGAGGCGCAACCGCTCGCCGCGCACCGCGCAGAACGCGGCGAGCGCAAGGCCAGCGATCCAGAAGCGGTAGGCGACGCTCCAGCCCGCAGGCGCGTCTATCACCTGCCAGCGTATGACCGTCCAGGTCGTGCCCCAGATCAGCGTGACGACACCCAGCCGCGCCGCGGTGCGCAGCGTCACAGCGGCGGCAACCGCCGTAACGCGGCCTCAAGCGCTGAGATCTGCGGTTCGGGCGTGTCCCACGCGACGACGAGGCGTGCCGCGCCGGGGCCGTCCTGCAGCCAGTCGTAGAAGCTGAACCCCTCTCCGCGCAGCGCATCCGCTGCGCCGCCGCGCAGGTCGACAAAAAGCTCGTTCGCCTCGACCGGATGGAGCAGACGCGTACCCGCGGCCACAGCCAGCCTCGCCGCGCCGGCGTTCGCGTGGGCAGCATTGCGCCGCCACGCGCCGGTCTCGATCATCGCAAGGATCTCGGCCGCCCGGAACCGGCCCTTTGAGGGCATCTGCCCGGCACGCTTACGGCGGAAGGCGAGCTCCTCGGCGAGGCCCATATCGAACAGCACAAGCGCCTCAGCCCCCAGTCCGCCATTCTTGATGAAGCCCAGGCTCAGTGCATCGAGGCCACGAACCAGCTCGCCCGGGGCGCAGCCGAGATGCACGCAGGCATTCGCAATCCGCGCGCCATCCATGTGGACGCGCCAGCCGCGGCCGCGCGCGAAGGCGGCGATCGCATCAACTTCGACGGGGTGGTAGGCGGTGCCGCTCTCGGTCGCCTGGCTCAGCGTCAGCGCACGCGGCGGCGTCTGGTGCACGTCGCCACGCAGGACCGCGACGAAGCGCTCCAGCGCGGGGACGCTTAGCTTGCCGTGCGCGCCCGCAACGGGGCAGAGTCGCGCGCCGCCGCTCATCGCCTCGACCGCGCCGCACTCATCGTCGACCACGTGAGCGTGCGCCTCGCACACCACCCCGCCATAGGGCGGACATAGCGTCGCCAGCGCGAGCGCGTTTGCTGCGGTGCCGGTTCCAACCGCGAACACGCGCGCCTCGCGGCCCAGCCAGCTGCCGACGACGTCGTCAAGCCGTGCCGACCAGCGGTCGCCGTCATAACCCGCCCCGGCTTCGTTTGCCTGCACGATCGCCGCGAGAACTTCGGGGCAGGCAGCGGCGGCATTGTCGGACAGGAAGCGCATTGGCACGCAGACGCTTGCGGGCGAAGGTGCGACGGGTCAACCGCGCCGATGCGACGCGCACCGATTTACGTGAAACCGATCGGCGATCACGCGGGTTACCCAACGAACGGTCGCATCAACACGGAGGTTCTTCATGGCCGCGCTCAACCAGTTTTTACTGATTTCGGTCGCAGTGATCGCGATCGGCTACCTAATCTACTATCTGCGCAAGCCGCGGAACCGGCATCCGATGCAGACGCCGGAGGGTCGCGCCGCAGATCAGCGCCGCACCGATGAGGTGTTAAACGCGCGCGCCGAAAGCCGCAGCGAGACGCCACAGCCGCGCTTCAACCGGTCTTGAAAAACCCCACTCGATCCAAGCGCCGACCGCAAAAAAGCGACCCGGCGTTTGAACGCCGGGTCGCTACACGCTGAAGCGCCAGCGCTGGCGATGCGTCGGCCGCGTTAGTGACGCACCGCGCCTTCGGCGGCGTGCTGGTTCGATTGCGGCAGATTATCGCCCGGGCTACTGTGCATGGCAGTCATTGCACCGGTGCCGTCAGTCATGCCTGCGCCCTTGATCGAAACTTCAACCTTGCGCTCGTTTGCGAGCGTCAGCCCCCCGCCGACGATGTCGGCCGGCTTATCGAGATCGATGCGGCTACGCGGAATGCCGGTCGCGGCAAGTGTTGCCGCCACGGCCTGCGCCCGCTTCTTGGCCAATTCCGCGTTCATAGCCGCCCCGCCCCGCGGATCGACATAGCCGGAAATCGACAGTCTCGCCTGCGGATGCGCTGCAAGAAATGCGCGCAGCTTCTCGCTCTCGCCCGTCAGTCTGTTGGTGACATCCGATTTCGCGGTTGCGAAATAGACTGTTACCAGCGGCGATCCGTCGCGTTCGCTTGCAATCAGCCCTGCGCCCTCAGGGACCTGCTGCGCCGCCGGACCCGCCATCCCTGCTCCTGCCAGAGTCGGTGAACCCTGAGTGGCAGCGTCGCTGCGATATTGAGCGTTCTTCAGATAGGGATAATCTTTGAGCATCGGATAGCCGGCCATCGGCTTATATTGGCCCTGGTGGCAGGTGGCGCAGTTGACCTTGAGAACGTCGCCGGCAGGACCCTTGCGCGGTTGCCCGTCTGCATAAGCTGGGAAGACGTTCTGCAGGCTTTCGATGTAGTTCACGTTGACGTCGCGAACCATGCGGATGCCATACCAAGCTGTAACGCGCTGGGGACTGGATTGCGCCCAACTGCTGAACGCACGGCTGTTGTGACAATAAGTGCAGTTGACACCCAGGCCAGACGACATGTGCATCATCAGTCCATAGGTGTATTCGGTTTCCTTCGTGGACTTGCCGCGAGGTGCGTCCGTCGCCACCGTCGATTGCACGCGGATGTTTTGCGGCTTGTCAGCCAGATAGGGCGAGAAAATGTCGTGCGGCAGCGAGGCGTAATACGTGACGGGGCTGGGTGTGTTCTGCTCGGGGCTCACGTCGGCGAGGCCGCTCATCGCGGGAGCCGTGTCCCGGCTCCAATGATAAGTCGGCACGCCGTTACCGCGGTGGCAGGTCCAGCACGTGACACCCACGTTCTGAACATGGCTCGACCACTTGCCGTTAATATCCCAGGTCTGCTGGATCATCCGGCGTGCCACCGCCTTGCGGTAGGCATTCGGATAGCCGTCGTCCTGCGCGAAATTGTTGACATTATGGCAATAGCCGCAGTTGCCGGCGTCTCCGGCCACCCAAAGCGAGATCGAGCTCATCAGGTGGTTGAACTGCTCGGCCGACAGATGGCCCAGAACCTTCACATTCTGGTAGGCGGCGCTGGCGCGTTGCGCACCATCGTCAGGCGGAAGGTCATAGGGAGGTGCCGGAACCGGCGCCGTCTTCTTGGCTGCGGTATCGGGGTCGACGATGTCATTCAACGCGACACCGCGATAGCCCCACTGGGCCCACTGTTTCTTGCCGGCCTCGCAGCCGCTCAGCGCTGTTAGCGCTGCAGCGGCAACGAGCAGGCGGGCAGCGTTGCTGGTCATTGCGGTGCTCCCGGCAGGGTGGCTGGATCGACTACCGGCGCGCCCGTGACAGGGTACGACGGCGCAAAATGATGCTGCTGCGCCCACAGGAACCAGTTGTCGACGACGGTGCCCGTCAGCAGGATGCCGATGCCGCCGGTGAGCGTCGTCAACACCGCGAACCAGTAGGCCCAGCGATGCACGCTTTCCATGGTCGCGTTCCAGCCCATCGTCCAGCGCCAGAACAGCGCAGCGCGCTCGGACGCAGTGCCGCGATCGACGATCTGCTCGATCTCGCGCTCGCCGCCGTAGCGGCTGACTGCAAGGATCGTCGCGCCGTGCATCGCGAACAGCAGCGTCGAGCCGTAAAGAAACGCGATCGAAAGGCAGTGGAACGGATTATAGAAAAGGTTGCCATAGCGGATGCTGAACGCCGCGGTCCAATCGAGGTGGGGGAATATGCCGAACGGCACCGCTTCAGCCCAGCTGCCCAGCAGCATCGGCCGGATGAAACCGATCACCAGGTAAAGCCAGATCGCCGACGCGAACGCCCAGGCAACGTGCGTGCCCATGCCCAGCGCGACCGCACGGCGGTAGCAGCGGACCCACCACAAAAGGATCGAGGCGGTGAGAAAGAAGCCGGCAATGATCCACCAGCCGCCTTCGTTCAGCGGCACGAAGGGAGAAAAGCCCCATTGCGGTCCGGGCGGTTCCAGTGCGAGCCAGAAGAGGTTGCGGACGAACTCGGTCGGACTCCAGTTGACCTTGGCGAGCATGTTGAGACCGATGATCTCGAACGCCAGGAAACCGAACACTAAGCTCGCAACACCGCTCTTGCCGAGGTAGATCGGCCCCAACTGCGCTGCGCCGAGCTTGCCGGCCCAGTAATTGTAGATGCCCCTGCCACTTCGCGGTTCTTCTCCGGGAGGCAGCGGCGCGCCGTATTCGGGCGCTGAGCGTAGCTGGATCTGCGTAAAGATGTTCTGATAGGCCATCGTAGCAGCTCCTTACTTGGGCCAGATCGGCAGGTTAAGCCACCAGGTCCACCATTCGGGCCAGCCGCGTGTCCACAGCGGTCCAGAGATGATGATGCACACCGCCGACCAGAACCCGGCATTCAAGGCCAGAAAAAGGCCAAGCCGATGGATTCCAAGCGTGCCGATCGAGTAGCCAATGTAATCGCGGAAATAACTGTCTTCGTATTCGGGTGTCTTGACGGTACCCGAAGATGGATTAACCGCCGAAAGAACCGTGCCCCCGTGCATCGCCAATGCCAGCGTCGTTGTGAAGAAGAAGGTTATCGCCAGCATGTGTGCCGGATTGTAGTGAAAGTGCAGATACTGATAACCGGTGTTCGATACCCAGTCCAAATGGCTGAAGATGCCGTATGGGAAGCCGAAGCCCCAGGCGCCCAGCAATAGCGGGCGGAACACCACCAGCGTGACATAGGCGAGGATCGCCACGCCAAACGCGACCGGGACGTGATAACCCATGCCAAGCTTACGGCAGATTTCAACCTCGCGCAGCGCCCAGCTGGAGAAACTGACGACCGCGCAGAGCGTGATGATCTGCCACAATCCACCCTTGTCGAGCGGTGCGAGGCCGAGGCCGTAGCTGAGATCGGGCGGCGCAATGTTGATGAGCCACGGATTCCATGTTCCGCCCATCGACGCGCCGTAGAAGACGAGCAACGTCCCGAGCAAAGTGGCAACGGCACCAACGACACCGAAGAAACCGACATAAAACGGCCCGACCCAGAAGTCGAACAAGTCTCCGCCGATTAGCGTGCCGCCACGCACGCGGTATTTGCGTTCGAAGCTCAAGAGCGCCATGACGCCTCTCCCATCGGCGGCCCTGGCTGGGCCGTTCCCGTAAAGTACAAATGAAATCCGGGTGAGGAGACGGTGGCGAGTAGACCCTACCACCGCCCCTCCAACATCGTGCTGCTTACGGCGCAACGCCTCCGGTGGCAGCCGCAGCCGTGGTGGCGGCGGGTGCAGCCGGCGGGCTGAGCCAGTTGAAGCGCGGCGTGCTGAGCAGGATGAAGTGGATCAGCAGAGCCAGCACGAACAGGAAAACCCCAAGCGCGACCAGAGCCCGACGGGGATCGAAAATCAGCCACATTCTCCACATGGGATCAGGCTCCTTGTCTTAGAGTGCGGAAGGGGTGGACTTGATCGCGGCGAGTGTCTGGCCGTGCTCGGCCGCAGCCGTGCGATAGCCGTCCTTGCCGGGAATCCACGGACGCCATGACCAAACCAGAATGTGGGCGACGATCGCGATGATCGTAAACCCAATGAAACTGGTCACGAACAACTTGTGGAATTCTCTTGCTTCTTCGGGCGTAAGTCCGGTGCCCCGCCCTTCTACGTCATGTGCCATGCTTGTTACCTTTCTCGAAGGCGCCCGGGGTAGGAGCGCGACTGCGCGCCGGGCAGATCCGGACGGCGCCCGCCGTCAGGATTGGTGGACCGGCGCCAGGGCCGGAATTAATGAGGGCGGCGATCATGCCGCTGCCCGCTCGCGGAGCGCCGCACGCAGCCACTCCGGGGTGACCTGCGCTTCACCCGCACTTCGCGCGGCGCGTTCGGCTGCGTCGCGGATACGCTTGGCGGCGGAGATGCGGACGAGCACATGCTCGCGCGCGACCGCTTCATCGAGCAGTGACATCGCGCCTGCGTCCCATGCCAGTTCGGCCTGCGGCCGCGCTGGCGTGGCTTCCACCGCGTCCAACTGGGTCGACAGCGGCAGGATGTTGAATAGCGCATCGAACAGCGCGTTGCAGACTTCCTGGACGAGATAGACCGCGCCCGAGTAGCCCATGAACGGCGTGCCTGTGTGGCGCCGGATGACTGCGCCGGGGAAGCTCGCCGGGATGTAGCAGCAACGCGCCCCGGCCTCGGCGGCGTACATGCGTTCGTTGTAACTGCCAAACAGCACAAGCGGTGGAGTCGAACGGATTGCTTCGCGCACAGCCTGGTTGTCGGGCTTCACGCCGGCGGCGCGGCCGAAGGCAAAGGCGCAGGGCAGACCCATGTCCTCCTCCAGGAACACGCGCAGGCCGCGCGCATAAGTCTCGTTCGCAACAACGCCGAAGCTCGCGGTGCCGAAGAAGTCCTGGGTAACGCTGCGCCAGAGGTCCCACAGCGGCTTGATCGTGGTGTGCTTTTCGCGCTCGATGAACGGCTCGGGGTCGATGCCGGTCAGCTCGCCGATCTTGCGCAGAAACGCGGTCGTGCTGTTCAGCCCGACGGGCGCCTGCAGATACGGACGCTCCATAGCCTCGCACAGCTTGCGGCCGAATTCGCGATACATACAGACGTTGAGTTCTGCGTCCGCGAGCTTGCGAATGTCTGCGAGGTGGCTTCCCAGCGGGAAGACCATGTTGACCTCACAGCCCACGCCTTCCAGCAGCCGCCGGATCTCGGCCAGGTCGCTCGGCATGTTGAACTGCCCATATTGCGGGCCGATGATGTTGACCTTGGGCCGGACGCCCGCAACGCGCGGCTTTACCGGCAGAACCTTCTTCGGCCCGAACTGTGTCCACAGCCACAGCAGCGCACGGTCTGCAGCCTGCCACTGATCCTCGTCGATCGTGCGCGGTAGGAAGCGCTGGATCGTCGTGCCCTCGGGCGTGACGCCGCCGCCGATCATCTCCGCTATGCTGCCAGTCACGACCACTGCGGGCAGATCGGGATCGAGCACAGCCCAGGCGCGCTTCATCGCGCCCTCAGTGCCGTCTCGGCCGAGCTCCTGCTCGGACAGGCCGGTGACGACGATCGGCAGTTCATGTGGCGGCAGCGCGTCGGTGTAGTGCAGCACCGAGGTGACCGGCAGGTTCTCGCACCCAACCGGGCCGTCGATCACAACCTGAAGGCCCTTGATCGCGGTGAAGGCGTAGACGGCGCCCCAGTAACCGCCCGCGCGGTCATGATCGATCACCAGCGTCATGAGCCGACGGCCTCCTCCGCCCGCGCCATCGCGATGCGCTTGGCGGCGTATTTCGCCTTAAACTCGGGCCGGGACACGGGTTTGGCTTCCCACACGCCGGCTGCGTCGCCGGTACCGACGCCTTCGAAGAACGCGCGCATCGCACCCATGCGGCCGCGGTTGACAAGAGCTGCGTTCACCACCTGCGCCAGGCTCCCTGCCCCCGCCGGGCCCATCAGCGGGCGTGCGGAGATCAGGTTGGTGAAATACAGCGACGGAAACCCACGCGACTTCGCGTGCTGGACGACTGGCGTCGTGCCGATGGCAAGATCGGGCCCGTACTCCTCGACCGCAGTGATGTCCTGCTCCAGACTCGCGCGATACTGGACGCGGGTGCCGTGGGCTTCGAGCCACTCGCGGTCGGGATCGGACCAGCGCGTCTTCGGGCAGGCGGTGCCGACATAGGGCACCTCGGCGCCGCTCTCGATCAGCAGGCGTGCGACGAGAAGCTCGGAACCTTCATAGCCACTGACCGTCACGCGCCCGCGGATCGGCTTGGCTGCGAGTGCGCCGCGGATCGCGGGAATGAAGCGGTTTTGCGCGTCGGCGATCGCGGCGGTCGAAACGCCCGCCGCTTCGCCGATCGCTTTCAGCCAGGCAGCGGTGCCGTCGACGCCGACCGGCGCCGATCCGACGACCGGGCGGCCGGCCGATTCGAACTCGCGGATCGACGCCGTGTAAAACGGGTGGATTGCCGCGACGGCCGCGCAGTCGAGCGCGCCGTACAGTTCTCGCCACTCGCGAGTCGGGACGACCGGACCAGCGGCGAGGCCGAGCGGCTCGAGCAGCATCCCGATGCCGACCGGGTCGGCTGGGAACATCTCGCCCAGCAGTGTGACAGTCGGCCTGGCCGAGCGCTCGCGCGGAGCCGCGACGGGACCCGCCTCTGCCTCACGGCGGGCGTAGGCGAGCATCGCCCCCGCAAGCACGTCCTTCGCCTCGGCATGGGTGGGGACGCCGAAGCCCGGCACGTCGATGCCGATCACGCGCACGCCATTGATCGCCTTGGGCAGCAACTGCAGCGGCACGCCGCTCGCGGTCGGCACGCAGAGGTTGGTGACGACGATCGTGTCGTAGAGCGCTGGGTCGGCGAGCGCGTGGACCGCCTCGCGGATGTCCTCAAACAGCTTCCCGGTGACGAGCGTCTCGCTACTGAAGGGCACGTAGCCCACGCTGCGGCGTGCACCATAAAAATGGCTGGTGAACGTCAGGCCGTAGACGCAGCAGGCGCTGCCGGAGAGCACGGTCGCGGTGCGACGCATCCTGAGACCCACGCGCAGCGACCCGAACGCCGGGCACATCGATTGCGGCTGGTCGTGCGGGCCCTCGGGGTAATCGCGGGCGTATTGCTTAAGGATGCTAGACTTGCCGGAAGCTTCGGCGGCAGCTCGAAGTTCCGCTTGCGACGAACAGGCGCCTTCGACCCTCCCTGGAACGGAGAGTTGCCCCGAAAGGGCGGTGGCTCTGTGACTGCCTGCCGCCACACCCACCGGCTCGCTAGCGCTCGCCACCTCCCCGTTCCGGGGAGGAGCTGAGAGTGGCACCACCTCAGACATGATCGTAGATCACTTCGAGGCTGGGCTTGGCTTCGAAAACGCCGCCGCGCATGTCGGCCTGCGTCGCCGGAAGCAGCGTGACTCCGCCGCCGGTTTCCTCGGGCTTGAACAGGCCGAGCAGGCCATCCTGATCGAGGGGAGTCGGCCGCAATGGCGGCGCGTCGGCCACATTGCGCGCGAGCGTCTCGAACAACGAAGCCCACTCGGTGCCGGGGCGGCCGATGATCTGGTAGTTGGCGCTCTTACGGCGGATGTCCTCGTTCGCGGGGATCGCCGCCAGCACCGGAATGCCGACCGCGTCGGCGAAGGCCTGCGCCTCGCCCGTGCCGTCATCCTTGTTGATCAGGATGCCAGCGACGCCGACATTGCCGCCAAGCTTGCGAAAATACTCGACCGCCTTGCAGACATTGTTGGCAACATACAGCGACTGGAGGTCGTTCGATCCGACGACGATCACTTTCTGGCACATGTCGCGCGCGATCGGCAGGCCGAAGCCGCCGCAGACCACGTCGCCGAGGAAATCCAGCAGGACGTAATCGAAGCCCCACTCGTGGAAGCCCAGCTTTTCGAGCGTTTCGAACCCGTGGATGATGCCGCGACCGCCGCAGCCCCGGCCGACTTCAGGCCCACCCAGCTCCATCGCGAACACGCCGTCGCGGGTGAAGCAAACATCCTCAATGCGAACGTCCTCGCCCGCCAGCTTCTTGCGGCTGGAGGTCTCGATGATCGTCGGAGTCGATTTGCCGCCGAACAGCAGGCTGGTTGTGTCGGATTTCGGGTCGCAGCCAATCAGCAGCACGCGCTTGCCCTGCTGCGCCATCATGTAGCTGAGGTTCGCCAAGGCGAACGACTTGCCGCTGCCGCCCTTGCCGTAGATCGCGATGATCTGCGTCTGCTTGGCGATCGGGCCGGTGGGCACCGGATCGGGCTCGTGGTTCGCCTCCTCGCGGAGCGGCGTGGGATCGAGCATTGTCACTGCGTTGTGCTCCAATCGAGGACCATCTTGAGGCAGCCCCGGTCTTCGAAGGCTTGCGGGTAGGCGTCTGCTGCATTTGCGGCGGGGCGCGTGTGGGAGATGAGGCCAGCAAGATCGACGCTGCCGCTCGCGATCGCTGCGGCGACGGCAGCGAGGTCGGCGGGAGTGAACTCTGCCGCGATCCGTATCCGCGCTTCCTTCATGAAGGCTGGTGGGAAGGTGAAGCTCAGCGGCCGCTCGTAAAAACCGGCGAGGCAGATCTCGCCGCCGCGGGCGAGATGCGCAACCAGCAGATCGAGGATCGCGGGATCGCCCGATGCGTCGACGATCGCGCGGTAGTCGCGGCGCTCATCAAGGATGGGTTCGACGACGGGATAGCCATGTTCGCCGCTGCGGCGCGCCGGCTGCGCCTCCCAGACAGTCGGGGCGGGAGCGCCGCGGGCAATCGTCAGACGCGTGAGCAGTCGGCCGAGGACGCCATGGCCGACAACGAGGTCGGGCGCAGGGCCGCCTTCGAGCGCGTGCCAGGCAGTCGCGGCGAGCGAGAGCAGCGTGCCGTCCGCGCCGAGCGACTTGGGCAGGGGCACGACGCGCTCGCTGCGGGCGATCAATCGGGAGGCGGTGGCGCCGAACAGCCCGCGCGCATCGCGGTAGCAGGCAGCTCCCGGGGCGAAGACCCAATCGCCTTCGCGGTGCGCGGCGCCGGGCCCGGCTTCGATGACCCGGCCGACCGATTCGTAGCCGGGCACCAGCGGATAACCCAAACCGGGGAAGGACGGCATGCGTCCCGTAAACAGCAGCCGTTCGGTTCCTGCGCTGATGCCGCTCCACGCGGTTTCGACCAGCACATCGCGCTCGCCCAGTGGATGCAGATCCAGGTGCCGCAGCGCGATGCGGCCGGGAGCATCCATGAGAACTGCGAGCGAATTCAAGGTCTTACCTCCCACCCAGCTGCCCGTCCGGTTCCCCCGTGTGGATCGAGTGCCATGCGTCACTCTAGCTTGGCGACAACAAGTGTCAAGCTGGAGTGACGCTTTTCATTGAGCATCTGCGACGACCAGTCCGGCGGTGTCCAAATCGCTGGGCAGGCAGCGGCTTCTGCCGAACCCCGCCACGGTGAGCATCGCCGCGTATTCCGCCGGTGAGCGCGGGCGACCGCGACCCATTGCGAGCAGATACAGCCCGAAATACGGGTTCGCGGTGCCGCCCGGGCGCGACATCGGCTCAAGGATCACGAGGCGTCCGCCCGGATCGAGCGCGCGGCGACAGCGCGCAAGCAGGTCTGCGACGACCGGATCATCATGATCGTGCAGCACGCGCACGAGCGTGATTACCTGGAAGCCGCGCGGCAGTTCGTTGTGGATAAAACTGCCCGGAAACAGCGTCAGCCGGTCCGCGAAGCCCTGCCGTTCGGCGCGGACGCGGGCGCGTTCGGTGACGGCGGGCAAGTCGAACAGTCCAAGGCGCAGCGCTGGCGCTGCGCGTGCCAAGCGGGCGAGAAACGCACCTTCCCCGCCCCCGACATCGAGCACCGAGCCCCAGCGGCGGACGTCGATCGCGGCAAGCAGCTGGTCCGCGACCATCGGCTGCGAGGCCGCCATCAGCGCAGAATAGGCGCCAGCGGCAGCGCTGTTGTCGGTGCTGTAATCCCAGAAGCCCCGCATGCCCACCGCCCGCTCGCCGCGCATCAGCGCGAGCGGGTCGGCCAGATCGCGATAGAGCGCAGCGTGGTGGCGAATCATCTCGACGACGCCTGGCGCGCCGAGCAGCTCGGCCCCGGCCGTGCCCAGCGTCCAGCGCCCGGGCGCGACCTGCTCTGCCAACCCCAAACCTGCGAGCGCGTGCAGCATGCGGGCGGCCATCGCCTCGCTCAGCCCGGCTTGCCGCGCGATCTCGGCCTGCCCCGCCGGTCCGCGCGACAGCGCCTTGAGCGCGCCACTTTCCACCGCGGCCAGCAGCCACTGGCTCCAGACGAAGCCTGCAACGAGATCGAACAGCCGCCGCGAGCGGACGCGCGCGATTGGTCGGGTCAATGGAAAACGCCCCGCCCAGCGCTGGAATCCCGGCGATCCGACGATGCGATTCCGGGCGCGCACCCAGCGTTCGCGCCAGCCTTCTGCCTGTGACAC
The DNA here is from genome assembly GCA_032249695.1 of Sphingomonadaceae bacterium. Classification (GTDB taxonomy): domain Bacteria; phylum Pseudomonadota; class Alphaproteobacteria; order Sphingomonadales; family Sphingomonadaceae; genus JAVVHE01. The sequence continues at coordinate 179,245 of JAVVHE010000001.1, forward strand.
CGCATCGGCCATTGTGGCGACCGTCGATCCGCTGCTAGGCTGTGTCAACCGGAGGTGACAGTGCCCCGCGACAAAGTCGTAATCATCGGCGCCGGTTTCGGCGGGCTGGCTGCCGCTGCACTCATTGCGGCGGACGGCAGCGCCGACGTCGAGCTGTTCGAGGCTGCGACGTATCCGGGCGGCAAGGCGCGCCAGCTGCTCGCGGACACGCTGCCGGTGGACGCCGGGCCGACGGTGATCACGCTAAAACCCGTGCTCGACTCGCTGTTCGCCGACTGCGGGGCCGACCTCGATCGGCATGTGACACTGACGCCGGCGAGCGTATTGGCACGTCATTGGTGGCCGGGAAGCGGCCCCTTCGACCTGTTTTCCAGCCGCGAACGCACCGTTTCAGCGGTCGAATGCTTTGCTGGCAGCGCAGAGGCACGGGGTTTTGAGCGGTTCAGCGCAGCCGCAGGTGCGACCTTCGAGACTTTAGACCCGATCTTCATCAGGGCGGGGCAGACCAACCCGATCGGCCTGACGCTCCGCGCCGGAGCAGGCGGGCTCGGCGCCATCCTCGCGCTTCGCCCCTACGAGTCGCTGTGGAAGGTGCTCGGCGAATATTTCACCGATCTGCGCCTGCGCCAGCTCTACGCGCGCTACGCCACCTATTGCGGCTCCTCCCCGTTCCAGGCCCCGTCGACGTTGATGTTGATCGCTCATGTCGAAGCGCTCGGCGTCTGGCTCGCAGACGGCGGGCTCAGCGCGATTGCGGCCGCACTCGCGGAGCTCGCCCAAGCAAACGGCGCGCGGATCCACTACAGCCGCCCAGTCGCCGAAATCCTGACCGCGAACGGGCGAGTCGCGGGCATCAGAACCGAGGACGGTGAGCGCCACGCTGCGAGCGCGGTGATCGTCAACGCCGACCCCGCCGCCATCGCTAGCGGGCGGTTCGGCGATGGCGTGCGATCAGCGGTCGCCCCGGTCGGCGTCGCCGAGCGCTCGCTGTCCGCTGCGGTGTGGCTGATCGAGGGCAGCGCCTCCGGCGCCGAGCTTGCGCGGCACAACGTCGCGTTCTCGGCCGACTATCCTGCGGAGTTTCGGGACATCGCAGCGGGCCGCGCGCCCGCCGACCCAACCATCTATCTCTGCGCGCTCGATCGCGAGCGTGCCGCGCCATCGCTGAGTTGCGTACCCGAGCGCTTCCAGGCGATCATGAACCTGCCTGCCACCGGCGACCTTGGGCCGCCGGACCCCGAGGAGACCGAGCGATGGACCGATCTCATGCTCCGTTCGCTGATGCGGGCGGGGATCACGCTGTCGCCGAGCGCGATCCGGCTGCTCAGCCCCCACGATTTCGAGACGGCGTTCCCGTCGACGGGTGGAGCCCTTTATGGACGGGCCTCGCACGGGTGGGCGGCCTCCTTCCGCCGGCAAGGCGCGCGGACACGGATCCCTGGTCTCTATTGCGCTGGGGGGTCGACCCATCCGGGGGCGGGCGTGCCGATGGCCGTCTTATCCGGGCGGCAAGCGGTGACGAGCTGGCGGATGGACCGCGCTTCGACCGGCAGGTGGGGTCTCAGGCTTATGCCTGGTGGTATGTCGACGCGCTCAGCGACTGCGGCACCCAAGGGCTGACGATCATCGGCTTCGTCGGTTCGGTGTTTTCTCCCTACTACAAGCGGTCGGGCCGCGCCGACCCGGCGGATCACGCCGCGATGAACGTCGCGCTCTATGGTCCGCGCGGACGCTGGGCGATGACCGAGCGACGGCGCCATGCCCTGACCCGATCGGCCGACACGCTCGCGATCGGACCGAGTGCGATGCGCTGGACTGGTTCAAAGCTCGTCATTGACCTCGCCGAGCGCGGCGCGCCGCTACCCTGGCCGGTGCGCGGGCGCGTGACCGTGCATCCCGAGATCGCCTGCCCCACAGCCTTCGCGCTGGCGCCGAACGGAAGCCATCATTGGCGCCCGTTTGCTCCGCGCGCGCGGGTGGAGGCCGAGTTCACCGCGCCAGCTTTACGCTGGCACGGCACCGGCTACTTCGACATGAACTGGGGCCGCGAGCCACTGGAAGCGGGCTTTCTGGACTGGCAGTGGAGCCGCGCGCATGTCGGACGCGAGGCGGCGGTCATCTATGAAGGCGTGCGCGCCGACGGAGCGCGGTTCGGCTCGGCGCTTCGCTTCGGGGCCGACGGCTCGGCGCAGGAAGAGGAGCTGCCGCTGATCGCGCCGCTGCCGCGGACGCGCTGGCTGCTCCACCGCCACACGCGCGCCGACAGCGGCCTGGTCGGCGTCCGCCGCACGTGGGAGGATAGCCCCTTTTACGCGCGCAGCGAACTCGCGACGCGGCTGTTCGGCTCGCAGGTTACCGCTGTGCACGAGAGCCTCGACCTGCGCCGCTTCGACAGCGGCATCGTCCAGTGGATGCTACCCTATCGGATGCCGCGGGCGCGATAAGCGCTCACGCCGCCCCGCCGTCCGACCGGCGAAGAATGGCTGCGAACACCCGGCGCTCGCTCGCGTGGCCCCAAGCTCCAGCTCGGCGCTGGAATGACGAGCGCTCGCGTATGTGGTCGCGCTTCGTCTGTCGCTACAGCTGACGACGGCGCCGCCCAGCACGCCGCGCCTGCTAGTAGACCACCACGGTGCGGATGCTTTCGCCGCGGTGCATCAGGTCGAAGCCCTCGTTGATGCGATCGAGCGGCAGGCGGTGGGTGATCATCGGGTCGATCGCGATCCGGCCCCGCATATACCAGTCGACGATCCTCGGGACGTCGGTGCGGCCGCGCGCGCCGCCGAACGCGGTCCCGCGCCACACCCGGCCCGTCACCAGCTGGAACGGACGCGTCGCGATCTCGCGGTCGGCCTCGGCGACGCCGATGATGACCGATTCGCCCCAGCCGCGATGGCAGCATTCCAGCGCTTGCCGCATCACGTCGGTGTTGCCGGTGCAGTCGAAGCTGTAGTCGGCTCCGCCGTCGGTCAGCGCGATCACACGCTGCACCACGTCAGGCTCATCGCGCGCGTTGACGAAATCGGTCATGCCGAGGCGGCGGCCCCATGCCTCGCGCGCGGGGTTGAGATCGATCCCGATGATCCGGTCCGCGCCCGCGAGCGCGGCGCCCTGCACCACGTTCAATCCGATGCCGCCCAGCCCGAACACCGCAACATTGGCGTTCGGTTCGACCTTCGCTGTGTTGAGCACTGCGCCGACGCCGGTGGTCACGCCGCAGCCGGCGTAACAGCTCGTATCGAACGGAGCGTCCTCGCGAATTTTGGCAACAGCAATTTCGGGCAGCACCGTGAAGTTGCTGAACGTCGAGCAGCCCATATAATGATGGATCATCTGGCCGCGATGGCTGAAGCGGCTCGTGCCATCGGGCATGACTCCCTTGCCCTGCGTAGCGCGGATCGCGGTGCATAGGTTCGTCTTGCCGCTGAGGCACGATTTACATTGCCGACACTCGGGGGTGTAGAGCGGGATGACGTGGTCGCCCGGAGCTACACTCGTCACTCCCGGGCCAACTTCACGGACGATGCCCGCGCCTTCGTGGCCGAGGATCACGGGAAACAGCCCCTCCGAATCAAGTCCGTCGAGCGTGTAGGCGTCGGTGTGGCACAGGCCAGTCGCTTTCAGCTCAACCAGCACCTCGCCCGCCCGCGGCCCTTCCAGATCGACGTCGACGAGTTCGAGCGGCTGCTTCGGAGCGAAAGCGACGGCTGCGCGAGTCTTCATCGCGCTCGGCTATCCGGCTGCCGGGCCGACGCGCAAGAGGGACGGCGGCCCGCCGCCCCTGTCACGCACACTTACTCGGCCGGCTGCGCGAGCCCGGCGCTTTTGTAACCCTTCTTCAGCGGCGCCCAGACCTTGCGATAGGTTGCCCACGCAAAGACGGCGAGCACGCTCAGGAACATCACCACCGCCAGCCCGGTCGACCGGCGTTCCTCCAGCCTGGGCTCGGACGCCCACATCAGGAACGCAGAGACATCCTTGCCCATCTGGTCGACGGTCGCCTTGGTGCCGTCGTTGTAGGTTACCTGGCCATCCTGCACGAGGGGCGGCGGCATCGCGATGTTGAGGTTGGGGAAGTATTTGTTGAAATACAGGCCCTCGGGCGTCTCCCACCCCTTCGGCCTCGCGCTCTCGTCATAGCCTTTGGCGACGAGACTGTGGATATAGTCCGGGCCGCCCTCGCGCGCTTTGGCGATCAGACTGAAGTCGGGCGGTAGTGCGTTGTTGTTCGCAGCGCGCGCAGCCTTCTCGTTCGCGAACGGTCCCGGGATGCGGTCGGCGGGCAACGGCGCGCGTTCGCCCGGCGTGCCGTCGTCGTTGATCGTCGGGACCTTGTAGTTCCAGTTCTTGGCGATCGCCTTCACTTCGGGCTCGCTAAACCCGATCGCAGTAAGATCGCGGAACGCCACAAGATGCATCGAGTGACAGCTGGAGCAGATTTCCTTGTAGACCTGGAACCCACGCTGCAGCTGGGCACGATCATATTTGCCAAGCACGCCCATGCCGTTCGGGCCATTGAACGACCAGTGGGTCTTGATGGGCTCCAGCCCATGGGGAGTTTCGGTCTGCGCGTCGCGAGGCTGGATAGCGGCGACGAGCAGGACGAAGCAGAAGGCGGCGCCGGCCAAGAAGCCGATCAGGCGGACCATCGGTCGGTGCTCCCTTTATTCGGCCGGCATGGGCGCGACCGCTGCGCCTGCCGACATGGAACCGCGGGCCGAACCGATCGACGAGCCCAGCTTCGAGTATTTCTCCAGGACCGCCTCGCTGATCGACCGCGGCACGGGAAGCGGACGCTCCACGCGACTGACGATCGGCAGGATGATCAGGAAGTGCGCGAAATAGTAGGCCGACGCGAGCTGCGCGATACGCACCCACGGTTCAGCCGCCGGTTTGCCGCCGCAGACACCGAGGATCGCGATGTCCACCACCAGCACGAAAAAGAAGAACCGGTTGATCGGACGAAACTTGTTCGACCGCACCGGCGAACCATCGAGCCACGGCATGAACAGCAGCAGCAGGATCGCCGATCCCATCGCCAACACCCCCCACAGCTTCGCGGGGATGAAGAACAGGTCGACGGTGAACGACCGGAGGATCGCGTAGAACGGCAGCAAATACCACTCTGGAACGATGTGTGCGGGCGTCGAAAGCGGGTTCGCCTGGATATAGTTGTCCACCTCGCCGAACATGTTCGGCGCAAAGAACACCACGATCGCGAACAGCATGAAGTAGAGAACGAGCGTGAAGCCATCCTTCGACGTGAAATACGGATGGAACGGAATGGTGTCCTGCGGCCCCTTCACATCAATGCCAAGCGGGTTGTTCGATCCGGGCAGGTGAAGCGCCCACACCTTCAGCACCACGGTGCCGAGGATCACGAACGGCAGAATATAGTGCAGCGCGAAGAAGCGGCTGATCGTCGGAGTATCGGCCGAAAAACCGCCCAGTAGCCACTGCTGCAGCGATGTGCCGATGATCGGGATCGCCGAGAACAGGCCCGTGATCACCGTCGCGCCCCAGTAGCTCATCTGACCCCAGGGCAGCACGTAGCCCATGAACGCGGTCGCCATCATCAGCAACAGGATAACGACGCCGAGCATCCAGACGAGCTCGCGCGGTTCCTTGTATGATCCGTAATAGAGCCCGCGGAAGATGTGAATATAAACGACGATGAAGAAGAAGCTGGCGCCGTTCGCGTGGATGTAGCGGAACATCCAGCCGAAATTGACGTCGCGCATGATATGCTCGACCGACTGGAAGGCGTTCGCCGCCGATCCGTCATAGTGCATCGCCAGGATGATGCCGCTGAGGATCTGTACCGCCAGCGCCACACCGGCGAGCGCGCCGAAATTCCAGGCGTAGTTCAGGTTTTTCGGCACCGGATAGCCGCCGCCGACCGAATCCCAGATCATGCGCGGAATCGGCAGGCGATCGTCCAGATAGCGCCACAGCTTACCCTCGGGCTTGTAGGGCTCAGACCACGAGAAACTCATCAGCCGATCTCCACGACCGTCGGGGACTTGAATGCGTATTGCGGGACTTCCAGATTCTTGGGCGCCGGGCCCTTGCGGATTCGGCCCGCGGGATCGTAGGCCGAACCGTGGCACGGGCAGAAATAGCCGCCGAACGGACCCTTGTTCTCACCCTCGGCCGCGCCGAGCGGGATGCAGCCAAGGTGCGTGCAGACGCCCAGCGTGATCATCCACTCGGCCTTGCCCGGCTTGGTGCGCTGGGCGAGCGTCTGCGGATCGCGCAGCTCGCTCAGCGGCACCTTGTCGACCGCGCCGATCTCGGCCGGGGTCAGGCGGCGAATAAACACCGGCTTGCCGCGCCACGGCACCTTGATCGCCTGGCCGGGCTGGATCGCCGAAATGTCCGCCTCGATGCTCGCGAGCGCGCGCACGTCGGCGGCGGGGTTCATCTGGCTCACGATCGGGTACAGCGCGGTCGTCGCGCCGGCCGCAGCGAACGCGCCAGTCGCGACATAGATGAAATCACGCCGACGGACGCTGTGCCCGTGGATGTCGTCTGGAGTAGGCTCAAGCCCTGGAACGCTTGCCATTGTCGTTCTTTCGTCCCGTAGTTTCGGGCAGCCTGCGACGCGCATTGCGCTCGCGCCGGGGCTGGCCGCATAAGGTTGGGTTAGCTTGGGCGTAGCGGAGGTGCAACGGGCATATTGGACGCAGGCGCGCTGGCGCGGGCCCGCGCGGCTGCGCTAAGCGCGGGCGCGATGGACACGGTGGCGCTGATCGTGGCGGCCGGACGCGGCGTGCGCGCGGGCGGCGGGCTTCCCAAACAATATCGCGCACTGGGCGGCGAGCCCGTGCTGAGCCGGACGCTGCGCGCGTTCCTGCGTCACGGGCGCATCGACCGCGTGATGTGCGTCATCCACCCCGATGACCTTGCGCTCTATGCAGCGGCGACGCACGGCCTGCCGCTCGCCCAACCCGCGCTGGGCCGCGCCACGCGGCAGGGGTCGGTGCTGGCGGGGCTGGAGGCGATCGGCTGCGCGGCCCGCGTGCTGATCCACGACGCAGCGCGACCGCTGGTCGCGCCTGCGCTGATCGACCGCGTACTTGATGCGCTGGACGACAGCCTTGGCGCGGTTCCGGTGCTGCCGGTCGCGGATACGCTCTGCCGCGTCGATGGAGCGCCGGTCGGCCGTGACGGGCTCTACCGCGTGCAGACGCCGCAGGGTTTCCGCTTCGATGCGATCCTGTCGGCTCACCGGGCCTCGACCGACGACCTCGCGACGGACGATGCCGGCCTCGCGCGGGCGGCGGGGCTGGACGTGGCGTTCGTGCCGGGCGACGAGACAGCGATGAAGCTGACCGAACCTCACGACTTCCTGCGCGCCGAAGCACTGCTGGCGAGCGCGCTGGTGACACGGATGGGCACGGGCTTTGATGTCCATGCGTTCGGCCCCGGTGACCACATCATGCTCTGCGGCCTGAAACTTAACCACGATCACGGCGTCCTCGCCCATTCGGACGGCGATGTGGGCCTGCACGCGCTGACCGACGCCATCCTCGGCGCGCTGGGCGACGGCGACATCGGCAGCCACTTCCCGCCCACGGACGAGCGTTGGCGCGGTGCGGCGTCGGACGCTTTCCTTGCGCACGCAGCACAGCTGGTCGCCGAGCGCGGCGGGGTGATCGACCATCTGGACGTGACGATCATTTGCGAGCGCCCCAAGGTCGGCCCGCACCGCGAGGCGATGCGCGCGCGGATCGCCGACATCCTTGGGCTGAGCGTGGCGCAGGTGAGCGTCAAGGCGACAACCACGGAGGCTCTGGGCTTTACGGGCCGCCGCGAGGGCATCGCCGCGCAGGCCGCGGCAACGCTGCGAGTGCCGTTCGAAGGAGACCCCGCTTGATCCGCGGTGCGACCGCTCTGATCCTCGCCACCGCGCTCGCCGCCGGGCCGGTCGCGGCCCAGCCCGCGGGCGGCCTGCCCTGCCTCGACCGGCCGACCGCGCGGGCGCTCGTGGCGCTGGTGCTGCCGACGATCGCCGACGCGGCGGTGCGCCGCTGCGCCGCCTCGCCCGACGCGCCGGTAATCGCGCGCGAGGGCTCACGGCTGGCGGCGCGCTTGCAGCCGCAGGCCGATGCGGCATGGCCCGCCGTGCGCGCGTGGGTGCTAGGATCGACCGCGCCCGAATTGGAGAGTGCGCGCCGGACGGTGACCGCGATCCAGGATGGCGCTTCGGCGCGCGGCCTGCTGAGCGCGTTCGCGGCCGGGCCAATCTTCGACCAGATCAAGCCGGAGAACTGCGCGGCTATCGACGCGATCGTCGATCCGTTGACCACCCTGTCGGCTGAGGAGGCCGCTGCGGTGGTTTCAGGGCTGGTGCAGGCGACCGTGCTCAACGGCAAAGGCCCGGCGGGCCTGCGCGCCTGCCCGGCTGCACAGGCCGCACCCCCTGCGGGCAGCGGCCGATGATCGATCCCGACCTCTACGCCCGAGCCGCGGCGGTATTAGAAGCCCACCGCACGCGCGGCACCAGCATCGCCGTCGCCGAAAGCTGCACGGGCGGGTTGGTCGCAGCCGCGCTGACGTCGGTGCCGGGCTCGTCTGACGTGTTCGATCGCGGCTGGGTCTGCTATTCGAACGAGGCCAAACACGAAATGCTGGGTGTCGGCCGCGACGTGATCGACACGTTCGGCGCCGTTTCGGTCGCGACCGCCTGGGCGATGGCGCACGGCGCGTTGGAACGGTGCCGCGCTGAGCTCGTCGTTTCGATCACCGGCATAGCCGGGCCGGGCGGCGGCAGCGCGAAGAAACCGGTCGGCACGGTGGTGTTCGGCCGCGCGGTGAAGGGTCAAGACCCGGACCGGCACAAGGCGGATACGCGCCATTTCGCCGACGCCGGGCGCGACGAGATCCGGCGCCAGGCGGTCATTTGCGCGCTCGATCTGCTGATGCCCGACGGCGAGACCGGGCGCTAGCGTCCCGCGGACGCAGCCTCCGGAACAGGCACCGCGACCGATGGCGGGCAGTTGCCCTGGCCATAGACCTGGCAGGCGCGCCGCTCGAACGCAGCGACCATGCGCCGGAACGCCTCGTTGAAGAACGCGCCCGCGGCGGCTTCAAGGATTTTCTGCTTGAACTCGAATGCTACCGCGAAATCGATGATCGTGCCGCCATCCACCGCGCGGAAGCGCCAATCGTTATTGAGGTATTTGAGTGGGCCGCTGAGATAATCGACGTGCAGATGCCGCGGGCGATCAAGCGTTACCTTGCTGCGGAACGTCTCGCGGAACGGGCCGAAGCCGACGCTCATGTCCGCGATCAGCTGCGCGTCGCTGCGCTCACGGATCCGCGTCGCGGCGACCCACGGCAGGAACTTGGGGTACGAGCCCACATCCGCCACCAGATCGAACAGCTGTTCGGGCGAGTAAGCGAGCCTACGCGATTCGCGGTGGGTAGGCATTAACGGACGAACGACTTTACGAACAGGCTGATCAACCCGGTTTCTTTTGAAGCGGCTGTGTCGCTCGCGACGCCGTCTTTCGGAACGGCGTAAGGATTGCCCATCATCACGGCCATCAGATCAACTCCCCTGCCCCGGCTTCGCCAGCCGTGCCGTCTTCAGCCGCTGAAAGTCGTCGCCCGCGTGATAGCTTGAACGCGTGAGTGGCGAGGCTGCGACCAGCAGGAAACCCTTCGCGCGCGCCTGCGCGGCATAGGCCTTGAAGCTGTCGGGCTTCACGAACTCCACCACCTTCGCGTGGCGAGGCGTGGGCTGCAGATATTGGCCGATCGTCAGGAAATCGATGTCGGCGGAGCGCATGTCGTCCATCACCTGGCCGACCTCCAGCCGCGCCTCGCCCAGCCCGACCATGATTCCGGATTTGGTGAAGATCGTCGGATCCAGTCGCTTCACCTGCTCAAGCAGCCGCAGCGAGTGATAATAGCGCGCACCGGGCCGGATCGTAGGATAGAGGCGCGGCACCGTTTCGAGATTATGGTTGTAGACGTCCGGGCGCGCGGCGACGATCGCCTCTACAGCTTGCGCGGCCTTGTTGCGGAAATCCGGCGTTAGAATCTCGATCGTCGTCTGAGGGGCGTGGCGGCGGAGCTCCTCGATCACGCGCACGAACTGGCGCGCACCGCCGTCGGGCAGGTCATCGCGGTCGACCGATGTCACCACGATGTGCGTCAGCCCCAGTTCGCCCGCGGCCTCGGCGACATGTGCGGGCTCCAGCGGATCGACAGGCATCGGCATGCCCGTCTTCACGTTGCAGAAAGCGCAGGCGCGCGTGCACGTGTCGCCCAAGATCATCACGGTGGCGTGCTTTTTGGTCCAGCATTCGCCGATATTGGGGCAGGCCGCCTCCTCGCAGACCGTGTGCAGCTTCAGCCGCCGCATCAGCTCCTTCGTTCGCGTGAAGCCGCCGCCGGCGGGGGCTTTCACGCGCAGCCAATCGGGCTTGGGCGTGCGCGCGGGACGGATCGGCGCGGGAAGGTCGCGGGCTGCGGTTGCGGTCATGATCATGCAAGCAGGTAGCGATGGCAGGCGCGCCCCACAACGCTTGCCATTCCAGCCCGCGACGCGGCAGAGCGCCGCCCGTGCCTGAATTCCGCGCGCTGCTCGATGGATACCGCCGCTTCCGCCTTGGCCCCTACCGCGCCGAGCGCGAACGCTGGGACCGGCTTGCGCAGGGCCAGAACCCGCCCGTTATGGTTATCGCCTGCTCCGACAGCCGTGTCGACCCGACGCGCGTCTTCGATAGCGGCCCGGGCGAGATGTTCGTGCTGCGGAATATCGCGAACCTCGTTCCGCCGGTCAGCGAGATCGTCGGCCAGTCGAGCGTCGCTGCGGCGCTGGAATATGCGGTGACGGCGCTGAAGGTGCATCAGATCGTCGTGTTCGGCCACGCGCGCTGCGGCGGCATCGCGGCGGCGCTGGCGGGGGAGTTCGATACCGATGCGGCGGGCGCGCACGTGCGGCGGTGGATGGAGGTGATCGCGCCCGCGCGCGCAGTCGTCCGGGCAGCGCAGGCGGTCAGCCCCGACATCGATCCGCAGCGCGCGCTGGAGCAGGCCTCGATCCGCCTCAGCCTCGATCGTCTGCGCAGCTATGATTTCATCGCCGCCGCCGAAGCCGCGGGCGAGCTGAAACTGCAGGGCGTGGTGTTCGATATCGCCGACGGGTCGTTGCGCGTGCTCAACCACGATAGCGGCGTGTTCGAGGCGGTTCCCGTCGAACTGTGAATGCCCTGCCTGCTGATCTGCCCGAGGCGCAACAGCGACCGCGCGCCGTTCGCGGCGATGCATGCCGACCCCAAGATGCATTCGCGCGCGCAATCAAACGCGACGATCGATTGCTAGATCGCGCTACAGGGTAAGCGGGGCCACGGCTACCGGGGGTTGGAGCGCACAGTCGGCGGCGCGTTCCTAAGCTTCTGCGCGATCACGCCCGGCCCCGGCGATACGCCGATCGCCGGGCTGCCTGCCATCGGCCGGCGGTTGGCCCGAGCCCACCAAAGCCAGGGCGACCCGCGCGAGGCCGGCGCGCTCGGCGTCGGCCGAGCGCGCCGCTCAGACCATCCCGGCAACGTGATCGGCGAAATTCCAATCGCTCCCGCAGCCGCCCACCTGCAGACGCCGCGCGCCGAGACACCGAAGTGTTCGACGGCGCAGACGTGCAGCGCTAAGCTGCTACGACCTCAGCAGGATCGCCGACGCCCCATGCCGCTCCACCCCTATCAAGGTCGAAGGCCCGTGGTTGACGCGACCGCGTTCGTCGCGCCCGGTGCGCAGCTGATTGGCGATGTCGAGCTCGGCCCGGACGCCAGCGTCTGGTATAATTGCGTCCTGCGCGGCGACATGCATCATATCCGAGTGGGGGCGCGGTCCAATCTGCAGGATGGCACGGTCGTCCACGTCGACAGCGGCCGTGCTGCGGGCGACAACGGGTTCCCGACACTCATTGGAGCAGGCGTGCTGGTCGGCCACCTGTGTATCATCCACGGCTGCACCGTCGGTGACGGCGCATTCGTCGGCATGGGCTCGATCGTGATGGATGGGTGCGCGATCGAAGCCCAGGCGATGCTTGCTGCCGGATCGATGCTGACGCCCGACAAGCGCGTGCCGACCGGCGAGCTGTGGGGCGGCCGCCCTGCCCGCTTCATGCGGAGGCTGACCGACGTGGAGCACGCAATGATGACGCTGGGGCCGCAGGGTTATGCGGAGCTCGCCAAGCTGCACGCGGCGAGCCTGAATGGAGGACACTGAAATGCCAACAGCACGCTGGAACGGCGAGGTGATCGCCCAGTCGGACGACACCGTCATCGTTGATGGCAACCATTATTTCCCGCGCTCGGCCGTGCGCGCTGAGCTGCTGAAGCCGAGCGCGACCACCACCGTCTGCGGCTGGAAGGGCACTGCACGCTACCACAGCATCGTCGCGGGCGGCCGCGAAAACCGCGACGCCGCCTGGTACTACCCCGATCCCAAGCCCGCCGCCGCCGAGATCAAGGACCGCATCGCCTTCTGGAAGGGCGTCGAGGTCCGCTAGCTGGCGGCGCCGGTCACGTTCCATACTGTGGGGCTGCAAATGCCGCGCGCGCCAGTTACGCTGCGATGCCGACCGCCTCGCGCAGGCGCCTTATGCGATCCGTGCCGGCGGCGCGCTCGTCATCGATCCGGGCCCGGCTACCAGCGCAGCCCCGTATCTCGCTGTTTGGCTTCGCCAATCCGTTCATCGCGGTCCTGCGCGGGGGGCCTCTCCGACCCGCCGCCTGCCAGCACCGCGGGCGACAGGTTCACCTTGCGGTTCGCCGACGGCACGCTGACCGCCGCGAGCGCGTTCAGCGGCAACGGTGGGCTGTTCTTTGACGGACCGGGCGCAATCATCCCTCGCAGCTTCGCAGGTACGCGCGACACCCGGGCTGGCCGCACTGCTGCGGATCGGGCTCGGCGGCGCGGCTCTGGTCGCTGCCCGTCGCCGCGCTGCACGGCGCTGAGCCTCGGGGGCCCGGCGCGCGCCCAGCGCGGGTGCCGGGCTATGGCCCTCGCGGTGTGTGGGCACACCGGCTAAGCGCCCCGGGGTGACCAGCCTCGATCCACCGCGTGATTGCCCGCTCTGCCCGCGCCTAGTCGCCTATCGCCAGGCGAACCGAGCTGCGCATTCCAATTGGTGGAACGCACCCGTGCCCGATTGGGGCGACCCCGCTGCCTGGCTCTGCGTCGTCGGCATGGCGCCCGGACTGCAAGGCGCCAACCGTACCGGACGGCCCTTCACCGGCGACGGCGCCGGCGTCATCCTCTATGAAACGCTTGCGCGCTTCGGGCTGGCCGAGGGCACCTACGCCGCGCGCGCGGATGATGGGTTCCGGCTGCGCGGCGCGTTCATCGCCAATGCGGCGCGCTGCGCTCCGCCCGCCAACAAGCTGACGCCCGAGGAACTGCGCACCTGCCGCCCGTGGCTGGAAGCGCCGCTCGCCGCGCTGCCCAACCTGCGCGTGGTGATCGCGCTGGGGGCGGACGCGCACAAATCGGCCGTGAAGGCGCTGGGCGGCAAGCTGCCCAAGGCGCCCTTCGCGCACGGCGCCGAGCACCGGATGCCGAGCGGGCTGAGGATCGTCGACAGCTATCATTGCAGCCGCCTCAACACGAACACCGGCCGGCTAACGCCAGCGATGTTCGATGCTGTGTTCGCGGCTGCGGTCCGGCTGGGCCGCGGCGCCTGAGCAAACACGGCGTCCAGCCGGCCCTGCGCCTGTGCACCGATCGGGCCCGTGGCGATTGGCGCCGCGCGTGCTTTCGCTCTGCATCCGAACCAGCAGAGAAATGCCACCGAACGGCACGAAGTTGCTCACCACCGTGGCTCCCATGTGCCAGCCGCCCAAACCAGCAACCGTCCCCCGCAGCACCGGGCCTTTCCCGATCTGCTGCTCTCGGATCGGCCAAACCATGACCGGTGTGCCGGTAGGAGCCTAAATCCCGATGCGCCGGGGGTTCCGCCAGCCTGTCATCCCGACGACAGCCGGGATCTCGGCCCACCGCGCCAACCATCCCCAATGCTCGGGGCGTCCGCGTCCGCTGGCACGACGCCCGGGGGATGCTCAGCGCTTATATTGATACGTCAGCCCGTCGGGGTTGAGGCCCAGATAGCGGTCGCGCAATTCGGTCTGGCGGTTGCGCAAGGGCTGCTCGACTCCGCCGATCAGCACGGCAACGGGCGTGGTTGCCAACTCGAGCGGGTCGCCCGACCAGATGACCACGTCCCCCGCTCGGCCCGGCGCGAGCTCGCCCGCATCGATGCCGAAGATCGCGGCTGGCACGCGCGTGATCGCTGCGAGTGCCTGCGCATGCGTGAGCCCCGCGGCTCCGGGCACGCGCGACAGGCCGACGAGGTTGCCTGCATCGACCGGCAGGTTACGCGGCTGCTCGCCGGTGCCGCTACCCAGTCCGGACAGCGCGACGCTGACACCCGCGGCAACCATGCGGCCGACATTCGATTGCGTCGCCGCCAGCTCGTCGAACGTCGCGGGCAGGTCCTTCAGCGGATAGGCGATGACGGGCACGCGCGCGGCCGCGATCTCCTTGGCAACCATCCAGCCCTCGGCTGCGCCGACAATGACTAGTCTCAGCGCCGGGAACTCGTTCTTCAGCTTCAGCGCGTTGCGGATATCCTGGGCGCGTTCGACCCGGATCAGCAGCAGCTGCCGCCCGCTGACGACGGGCACCAGCGCCTCGGCATCGCGGCGCGGCAGGATCGAGGTGCGCTCGCGCCCGCCCGAATAGGCGGCGGGGTTGCGGGCAAAATCCTGCGCATCGCGCAGCGCGTTCCGGAAGATCGCGTAGGCTGCCGGGCGCGATCCGCCCGCCGTCTGGCCGCCGTCCTCGCTCAGGTCGACGACCTGAAACACGCGCGACTTCAGCACCGGGTCCGCACTTCCCGCAGCGAGCGTGATGACTGCGCCCTGACCGCCGAAAATCTCGCGGGTGGGCGACGGCGTGACGACCGCGCGCGTGACACCCGATGCGCGCTGGATCGGCAGGTGGATCGACGCCGGATTGACCGCCACCGCGATGTCGAGCGCCGCCGAGAAGACGGCGTTCCGCGCGCGCGTGTCATCGGTCTCGCGCACGCCTTCAAAGACCTCGCTGACGCCCAGATTGCTAAGCGCGGGGATGATCCCCGGTGTCACCCAGCGTCCGCCCGCGTCGATCGTGCGCGCTCCGGCCGGAGCCGCGCCGGTCCCTGCGCTGACGATTCGTCCGTCGCGGATGACGAGCGTGCCGCCCTCGATCGTCTCCGCCGTCCCGCCCGTCATCGGCGCGAGCTTGGCGTTGACGATGGCAACGGTTTCGGCGCGCGCGGGAGTCGCGACAGTGAGCACCAGCGCCAGTCCAGCCAGCAATCCGTCAGGCCAGCGCACGCTGGCGCCCGGCCGGCCCATCCGATCCTCGCGCGGCGCGGTTAGACCCCGGCTTGCGCAGTGGTCATGCGAGGATTTGAGAGAGCGTCCCGTCACTTCACATCCCCCTCGCCCGGCTGGCCAAGCTCAAAGTCGCTCACGCGCCGCAGCCGCGGGTTCGTCACGTCGAAAACCAGCGCGCCATCGATCCACACCTTCTCGGGCCGCGTGTAGACGCTGAACGGATCGCCATTCCACAATACCACGTCGCCCATCTTGCCCGGCTCCAGGCTGCCGGTGCGGTCGCCGATGCCCAGCGCGCGCGCCGGGTTGATCGCAATCCACTGCCACGCCACCTCCGGCGCGATCTTCAGCCCCGCGCGGTTGCCGTCGGCCCATGCGCGCGCGGTCGCCTGGTTCAGGCGCTGAATGCCGTCGGCATCGTCCGAGTGCGTGATCGCGCACGCGCCCGCTGCGTGGACCATCGGGATGTTCTCGCGGATGCCGTCGAACGACTCCATCTTGAAGCCGTACCAGTCGCTCCACATCGCCGAGCAGATATTGTTCGCCTTCAGCAGATCGGCGATCTTGTAGCTCTCGACCGCGTGATGGAAGGTTGTGACGCGATAGCCGAACTCCTTCGCCATATCGATGACGTTCGCCATCTCGTCGACGCGGTAGCAGTGGTTCTGCACCAGAATCTCGCCGTTCAGCACGCCGACCAGCGTGTCGAGCTGCAGGTCGCGCGGTGGAGCGTCGGTGGGCTTCGCCTTCCCGTCCCTGGCGCGCTGCGTGTAGTCGTCCCAGCGCCGCTTATACTCCTGCGCGCGCGCCCAGGTCTGGCGTGCGACTGCGATATTGCCCATGCGCGTCGCGGGCGGCTGGTTGCGGCTGCCATAGACGCGCTTGGGGTTCTCGCCGCACGCCATCTTCAGGCTGTATGGCGCGCCGGGAAACTTCATGTCCTGCTGCGTGCGGCCGGGCACGTTCTTGACCGTAACGCCGCGCCCGCCGAACAGATTGGCGCTGCCGGGCAGGATGTGCAGCGTGGTGACGCCGCCGTTCGCCAGCGCGCGGACAAAGCCGGGATCCTGCGGCCAGACCGAATGTTCGGCCCACACTTCGGGGCGGACGGGCCCGGTCGCCTCATTGCCGTCGCTGTTCGCCTGGACCGCGGGCGTCGGGTAGTCGCCCAGATGACTGTGGATGTCGATCACGCCCGGCGTCACCCATTTGCCGCTCGCGTCGATGACGGTGGCGCCTTCGGGCGCGCTGAGGTTCTGGCCGATCGCCTGCACGCGGCCGCCGACGAGCAGCACGTCGCCCGGAGCAAGCTTGCGGCCTGCGCCGTCATAGATCGTCGCGCCGCGGATGAGAGTTGGAGCCGACGCCAGCGGCTTGTAGGTCGACGGGAAGGGATCGCGCGCGACCGAGACGACCTGGGGCGGCGGCCCGGGCGGCGACGCTTCGGCCGTCGTCTTCGGCTTTGGCGCGCCGTTCGCCGTGCACCCCTCAACCAGCGCTGCCGCAGCGAGCGCAACCCCAACGCGGCCCACTCGCAGCCGCCCCGCTTGTTTCACCATCGTGCCACGATGCTAGGCTTGGGCGGGCGCAACGCGCAAGCCAAGCTGGGACATGAACAATCGGTCATGATCACGGTGCTTACTTCACCCCGTGCATCCAGCGCCGGAGGGGAAAGCTCAGCAGGAACAGCACCACACCTGCACCCATGGAAATCAGGCCGATCTGCGTGAAGACGCCGGTATAGGTGCGCAGGCTTACCTCTAGGTTGGTCACCTGCCCGCCCACCGTCTCCACGCTCGCCGCCTGTGCGATGCGTCCGCCAATATATTGTGCGAAGCTGATCGAGACGAACCACATGCCCATCATCAGCCCGACGATCCGCGCGATCGACAGCTTGGTGACCATCGACAGCCCGATGGGCGAAATACAAAGCTCGGCCGCCGAGTGAATGAAGTAGAGCGCAGCCATCCAGCCCAGCCCGACGCGGAAGTCGGCGCCGACCGTGTCGGCTCCCGCCACCAGCACCAGATAGCCTGCGCCGACCCCGACCAGCGCGATCGCAAACTTGACCGGGATGGAAGGCTCCAGCCCGCGCGCTGCAAGACGCGGCCATAGTACCGCGAAGATCGGCGCCAGACACATGATGAAGAAGGGATTGAAGGTCTGCACGGCGCCCGCGGGAATCGGTCCGAAGATCGTCGCACGATCGGTGTTGCGCTCGGCGAACAGCGTCAGACTGCTCGCCGCCTGCTCGAACAGCGCCCAGAAGAACACGTTGAAGAAAATTAGCACCATCGCGGCGAGCATCATCTGAAACTCGCGGGTGGTGCCGTTCGAACGCGCCCAGATCGGGATGCCGACGAGGCACAGCACGAAGGTGCCCGCGAGCACGAGCCCGAACACGCTGCTGCCGGATGGCGCGTTCAGCACGCCGTGAAAGATCGCCCACACCAGCGGCACCGCGACAAGCGCGCCGATGATCACGCGGATATATTGGCGGCCCCCGTCAGCGGTCGGCGGGTTGCCAAAATCGCTGAGGCGGCCGCCGTCGAACTGGAACAGCAGGTAGGCGATGGCCATCCCCGCCGCCGCAAGGCCGAAGCCCGCCCACCAGCCGATCGTCGCCGCAAGTAGCGGACAGGCGAGGTTGCTGACCGTCGAGCCGACATTGATCCCCATGTAGAAGATTGTGAAACCAGCGTCGCGCCGGGGGTCGCCCGCTGGATAAAGCGAGCCGACAATCGTCGAGATATTCGGCTTGAAGAAGCCGTTCCCCACCACGATCAGCGCCAGTCCGAATAGCATCAGGCTGACGAACACCGGGTCGCGTTCGGCGTCGGCCTTGAAGCGCTCGGGCGTCAGCCGCTCAGCCTCGACACCGTCGGCGCGCAGCAGGCTAACCGATTTGTCGTCATTGCCTCGGATCTGCAGCCGCTCGCCGCCGCGCACGACGAATTGCGAGTGCTCCTCGCCCCTGGTCACCTCCTCCACCGGCAGCTTCTGGCCATCGACCATCGCGAACGGCCGCGCCGCGGGCCCCTGCAACGCAAGCGTCAGGTAACCGAGGCACATGAGAACCGCACCCAGCTTCACGCTCTTCTTGGCGCCGATCAGGCGGTCGGCGATCAGCCCACCGATCAGCGGCGACAAGTAGATGAGCGACGCCGCCGCGCCCCACAGCCCGTTTGATCGCGCATCGCCCAGTTTCAGATGCTGCACGAGATAGAGCACGACGATCGCGCGCATGCCGTAATAACCGAAGCGCTCCATCGCTTCGGTGGAGAACAGGCGGGCGAGCTGTTTGGGGTGGCCGAACCAGCTTGCGTCTTTGGTGCCGCCCGTCACCGCTGCTGCGGTTGTTGCCATGTGCGTTGTTTCTCCCCTGCCGCGCGATTGAGCACGCGCGCGACGCCAGGTGGCTCCTAATCGGCTGGCGAACGGGGCGAAAGGGCGTCGCCTTGATTCTGCAACGTTGCGTTCAGCTTGGAGACAGGGCGGAGCCGTTATGTCTCCTCCAACACCCCTCACTCACCCTTCCCTGCGGCGCCCACCCCTCGGGCGCCGCTTTTGTGTGGGCGCGATCCACTGCGTCGCCGCAAGCCGGACATGCGAAGGCTGGAGTTGGAGGCGACGCAGCGAAGCGTTGCGGTGTTTCGCCGTCGGTGAAGCGCCTGCCCCGTCACCGCCTTCGTCGGCCCCCCTTTCCCGTTCTGGGAAGGAACTTCAGAAACGCGCGCTGAGCTGGGCGCGGAGGCCGGCAGCGGGAGCGGGGAAGCCGATGCTGTCCTGGTAGCGCTCGTCGGTCAGGTTGCGCGCGACGAGGTCCAGCCGCAGCCCCTGCGGCAGCACGACGCTGGCGCCCAGATCGAACGTGGTGCGACCGCCGACTCGGACCTGCCCCGTCGGCACCGACAGATCGAAGAAGCTGCCCACCCCATCGACCGCCGCGAACAGTGCCACGTTCTTGCGCACCCGCCAGTCGACCCGTGCCGAACCGCTGACATCGGGCCGGTCGCGCAGCGCTGGTCCGCCTGGGTTGGTAACGTCAAGATACGTGAACGCCGCCGTCATCGACACCGCGCCAAGCTCGACGCGAGCTTCAGCCTCGATGCCCTCGGCGCGGGCACGGGCGCGATTGACGTTCGTGAAACGAACCGGATCGAAATCGATGAGATCGCGATAATCGGTTCGGAATGCCGCTACGCGCAAACGTGCGGTGCGGCCGATGCGCTGAACGGCCGCCGCCTCCCAGCTGCGCGCGGTTTCCGGACGCAGCAGCGGGTTCGCGATCACCGGATAGGCAAGCGCGTAGAAGCTGGGGAGTTTGAAGCCGTCGCTATAGCTCAGCTGCAGCTCCGGCCCGCCCGCGAGCGGCTGCAGGGCGCCCGACAGCCGCGAGCTCCAGCGCGCGTCCGCAGTGCTTGGTGCGTCGTAGCGGGCGCCGGCGGTCAGCCGCCAGCGCCCGCCGTCAAGCGACGCCTCCGCAAATGCGTAGGGGATCGTCCGCTGCAGCCGGTAGCGCTGCGGAAGCGGGAAGCCGAAATCGATGATGCCGTTCAGCCGCCCCGTCTCGGCAATTGCGCCGCCGCCGCCGACCACCGTCAGGATGCCGCGGCGCCAACGCAGTTCGCCCGCGCCCTCGATGCGGTCGAAGCCCGTGCGCGAGGTGATCGCGGGCACGCCCTGCAACGCGCCCGGCGCGATGGCGGGGGTGCGGTCGTCTGCGGTTTGGCCGCTCCAGGCGAGGCGCAGCACGGGTTGCAGCGCAGCGCCGGCCTCCGAGCGCGACAATGTCCCGCTGATCAGCCCAAGTTCAGTCTTCGTGCGCTGCTGCGCGCGGATGACGGCCAGTTCCGGGCCGCCGCTGTCCTCAGGGAAGCGCGTGCGGCTCGTCGCGGCGTAGAGGCCGGTGACAGCGAGGCGTATCCCCCCCGCCTCCTGCACCAGCCGACCGATGCCCTGCCCGCGTGCGAGGCCCGATCCGCGCGTCAGGCCACCGCTGTCATAGCCGCCGCCGCCCACCAGCACGCCGCCGCCCTGCCACCCGGCATTCAGCGACAGATCGCCGCCGACCTCGCCATAAGTCGATCCGCTGACGCGCGCCGAGCCGCCGAGGCGGCCCGCCACCAGATCGCGGAGCCGCAGGTTGACGACGCCCGCCAGCGCGTCGGCTCCCTGCACCGCGGAAACCGAGCCGCGGAACACCTCGATCCGGTCGATGAGCGCCGGATCGATCTGGGTGAAATCGAACGCGCCGCCAGCCGGGCCGGTGGGATCGTTGACGCGCGCTCCATCGAGGAGGACGAGCGTGAAGTTGGGCTCACCGCCGCGGGTCAGCAGATAGCTGCCGCCCCCTGCCCCGCCCGTCTGGAACGCGCGCACGCCCGCCACGCGGCTGAGCGCCTCCAGCGCGGTCGCGGGTTGCAGCGCATCGAGGTCGGCACGCGTCACCACGGTTCCGCCCTCAGCCGCCAGTTCGCTGGTGCGTGATGCCGTCACGATCACGTCGGCGCCGGCTTCCGCAGCGACCGCGGGGGTCGCACACAGCATGGCAAGTCCGGCGCGCGCCAAAAGACCGCTCTTCATTCTCGGCTCGAATCTCGCTTATTGCACCGCAGCGTAGGGCGCGGCGAGCGTTAGCCGCGCAACCCCGAGAGGAACAAGTGCGAACGACCGTCACACCCCCGCGGCTCGCCGCGCTTGCGCTGGAACTTGGCTTGGTGACAGCGGCGGTGCTCGCCGGTTCGTACACCGGCAACCGCGTCCGGCTGATCCCGAAGGCGGTGCTGCACCTGCCCGATGTCAGCTTCACTGCAGTCGACGTGCGCGTGGTGCTGCTGTCGACACTCATCGCGTGCGCGGTCACGTTCCTGATCGCCCGTGCCGTCGCGGGGTGGGACGCATGGCGATCCGGCCGGCGCGCGGCGGCCGAGGTCTATGCCTTCGTCGCCGGTTCAGTGATCGCCAGCCAGTATCAGTTCTTCCTGACCGCGGTGAATTTCAGCCCCGAGTTCCTGCTGCAGTCGGTGCTGTTCGGCACGCTGTTCCTGGTGCTGGCCTATGTGCTGTTCGGCTCGCGCCAGCAGCCTGTCCCCGCACGCGTCGTCGCGCCCGTCGGCGGGCTGTTCGGCCTGCTCAACCGCCCGCTCGCGTGGGGCGTGATCGCGCTGTCGCTGGTGCCGATCTTCGTTGGCCGCAAGTTTTCGAGCGACCGTCAGTTCGCGAACTGGGTTACCCAGCTGCGTGTCGACGCAAACGTCACGGCGGATCGGCCTTATGTTCTGGTCAACGCGCTAGGCACGACGAGGTTCAAAACGCCGATCATGGTGCAGTTCGCCAAAAGCGATCCGAACACGATTTATGTGCTGACCCGCGGCGGCGAAGTGTGGCGCGCCGATTACCCCAGCGGAGCGAATGCGAAGAAGCTGATCGACCTGTCGGCTGGGCCGGATGGCGTTGGCTTCGTCGAGATGGAGAATGGTGCTCTCGGCTTCGATCTTCATCCCGAATTCGGGCGCGCTGGATCGCGGAACGCCGGGTATGTCTACGTCTACTATACCGAGTACCACCCCGACCGGCAGGTCAACCACCTGACGCGCTATGACCTGTCGCAGCCGACGATCGAGGCGCGGCGCGCGTCGGCGCTGCCGCTCATCGAGCAGCGGCGCGGGCCGGATGGCTTCCACAATGCCGGCATGGTCGCCTTCGGACCCGATGGGATGCTATACCTGTCGATCGGCGAGGCAAGCATGACCGAGTGCCACCAGCGCATCGATTGCGCGCTGGTCGGCGGCATCTTCCGCATCGACGTGGATAATCGCGGCGGCAGCATCAGCGGTCCGATCGAGCGCCAGCCGAGGAACGGCCGCACCGCCAATTACATGATTCCGCGCGACAATCCCTGGGCCGATCGCGGCGCGGCGGTGCTGGGCGAATATTGGGCGATCGGGCTGCGCAATCCCTTCCGCTTCGGCTTTGACCCGGCGAACGGACAGATGCTGGCCGGCGATGTCGGCTCGAACGAGTGGGAGGAAGTCAATCGCATCGAACGCGGGCACAATTATCAGTTCCCCTACATCGAGGGGTACACGCCGCAGAATGGCGAGACGAAGCCGCGCGCTGCCGACTATGTTGGTATCGAAACACCGCCGATCCTGACCTATCACCATACCGCGTTTGTCCGCTCGGTGATCGGTGGCACAGTCTATCGCGGCTCGCGCCTCCCCGAATTCAACGGTAAGTTCCTGTTCGCCGATAATTATGCCGGCGAGATCTATACAATCCCGGCTGACTCGCAGCCGCGCGTGACGAAGTGGGACGTGATCGCGAAGTCGCCCGAGGTGGCGCAGAACGGCCTGACTGCAATGGTCGTTGCGCCCGACGGTGAGATCCTGGTGCCGTTGATGGGCTCGGCCGAGACGCCGACGGGGATCGTCGCCAAGCTGGTCCGCCGCGACAGCGCCGAGGGTCGGCGAGAGCGCGCGAGCGAAACCGCCGCGGCAAACGCAGCCAGGGCAGCGGTCGCGAGGGGCGGGCCGGTGGTCGCGGTCAGCCTCGCACAGGCCCGCACGCTCTACGGCACCAACTGCGCGCGCTGCCACGGGCTAGACGGCAAAGGCGATGGCCCCGACAGCCAGAAGCTGGGCGATTATGTTCCGAATTTCCACGATCCGAACTTCCAGCGCTGGATGACCGACGACGCGATCCGCGCGGTGCTGAAGGGCGGCGGCCCGGCGATCGGCCGCGGCCCGCAGATGCCGCCGTGGGAGGGCATCCTCTCCCCCGCCGAGATCGAGGGCATGAAGAACCTGGTCCGCTCGTGGGCGCCGAAGGCGGACGACAAGCCGAAAGGCTGACGGTCGTCGTTCGCGGAACCATACGGACCCGGCGCCTCATGCTCCGGATGGAGTCTGTGGCGCCCTTGGCAACCCTGTCGCCAGCGCTTGGCGGTGCGTTCCTGCAACGCGCGACGGGCTCGCCCCGCGCGCGCTAGGGCTCGCCCACGACTGCACGGGTGCAACGGCTAGCGATCACCGCTTGCCCCGCGCGCGCTAGGGCTCGCCGCCCCGCGCGCGTAGACGCTCGCCCGTCAGCGTTGAGATCACGCCGCGCAGCGTGCGCACCTCTTTCTCGCTGAAGGCGGGGCGAGTGAGCAGGTTGCGCAACGTTCGGCGCGTCGCGGCTTCGCGCGTGATGACGCGGAAATAGCCCGCGCGCTCAAGCTCGCGCTCGACATGGTCGACCAGGGCGTCGACCGATGCGGCGGAGGCAGGGCCATCGTAGGCGTTGAGCCGCGCGCCCGGATCGGCTGCGCTCGCCCATTCGTAGGCGACCAGCAGCACCGCCTGTGCGAGGTTGAGGCTGCCGAAATCGGGGTTGGTCGGCACCGACAGGATCGCCCCCGCGAGCGCCAGTTCATCGGTCAACAGTCCGGTCCGCTCGGGCCCGAACAGCAGCGCGCTGCGCGTCGGTTCGGCGCGCACCGCCGCAGCAGCCGAGCGCGGCGTGTGGACGAGCTTGGTGAGATCGCGCGGGCGCTGCGCGGTGGCGATGACCAGATGGCAGTCGGCCGTGGCCTCGGCGATCGTTCCGAACACGCGCGATTGCGCCAGCACCGCGTCGGCGCCACTCGCGCTGGGGCCGGCGTCGGGGTTTGGCCAGCCGTCGCGAGGCGCGACAAGGCGAAGGTCAATCATCCCGAAATTAAGCATCGCTCGCGCGGCGGCGCCGATATTTGCGCCCAACTGCGGGCGCACGAGCACGACTGCGGGTTGCAGCGGCGCGGCTGAGGTGTCATATCCGGCTAACACGGAGGGTGTCATGGACGACCGTTACAGCACGCCGCCGGTCCGGCCCAACTCGGCCGGCGGCTTCCAGTTGAACAAACCGACGATCGTGTCGCTCTGCTACATGCTCGGGCCGCTGACCGCGGGACTGGTGAACGTGCTCGGCCTGGTCCTCGCCTATGTCTGGCGCGGCACCCCCGCCGAGCATTGGGAGGAAAGCCACTTCCGCTTCCATATCCGCAGCTTCTGGTACGCAGTGGTGGCAAGCATCCTGGCCATCCCGGTGTGGGTGATCGGCCTGCGCTGGCTGGCGGTCATCGCGATTGGGCTATGGTTCGTCGCGCGCGCGTTCCTGGCGCTGACGGAGGCGCAGAAACCCCAGCCCGTGCCCAACCCGGAGGCGCTATTCTGGTAAGCTTGCAGCCCCCGCCGACACGCTCAACTGCGCGGTAACGCAACGAGGTCGTCGCGGGGATGGAACAGCGTGACGATCCGGCGCAGCGGTCGACCTTCGAGTTTAACCGGCCGACCATGGTCGCGCTGCTCCATCTGGTGAGCGTGCCGACCGGCGTCACCGTGCTGATCGGCCTGCCCCTCGCATGCGTTTGGAAGCACGAGGCCATAGAGGACTGGATGCGCAGCCACTAACGCTCCCATTTCCGCTGTTTCTGATGCTCGCCGGCGCTGGGCATGGTGTGTGATGCTCACGCTCCTGGGTCGGCGGCGAGATCCTAATCCTCGTGCTTCTTGAGCTTTACATGCTGATCCGGACGATCCTCGCGCTGCTGGAAGCGCAGACAGACAATCCGATCCCGCGCACCGAAGCCCTGTTGTGGCAGCGCCCCTGCGATCGAACAGCGGGCCTTGGTGTGGCCGCACGTTGACCGGTTTCGTCCGCGCATGGTGGCAAGGTCTGTGCGTCAGGCCCGAGCGGCGACTACGGCCCGCAGGCCCGCTGCCCGGAACCCTGCATGGGCCTCCAGGCAGCGGCTGTCTTCAGGCGGCCTGCGCCATCTTCTCAGCCTTGGCGACGGCCTCTTCGATGGTGCCGACCATGTAGAAGGCGCTTTCGGGCAGGTGGTCATATTCGCCATTGACGATCGCCTTGAAGCTGCGGACCGTGTCGGCCAGCTGCACAAAGACTCCGGGAAAGCCGGTGAAGACTTCGGCGACGTGAAAGGGCTGGCTAAGGAAGCGCTGGATTTTGCGCGCGCGGGCGACGGTCAGCTTGTCCTCTTCGCTCAGCTCATCCATGCCCAGGATCGCAATGATATCCTGCAGCGACTTATAGCGCTGCAGCGTCGCCTGCACCGCGCGCGCCGTCTCATAATGCTCCTGTCCGACGATGCGGGGATCGAGCACGCGGCTGGTCGAGTCGAGCGGGTCGACCGCCGGATAGATTCCCAGTTCGGAAATCGCGCGGCTCAGCACGGTCGTCGCATCAAGATGCGCGAACGAGGTCGCCGGCGCCGGGTCCGTCAAGTCGTCGGCGGGCACGTAGATGGCCTGCACCGACGTGATCGAGCCCTTGTTGGTCGAGGTGATCCGCTCCTGCAACTGGCCCATGTCGGTCGACAGCGTCGGCTGATAGCCCACGGCCGAGGGAATGCGCCCGAGCAGTGCCGACACTTCCGAGCCCGCCTGCGTGAAGCGGAAAATATTATCGACGAAGAACAACACGTCCTGCCCTTCGACGTCGCGGAAATATTCGGCCATCGTCAGACCCGACAAAGCAACGCGCGCGCGCGCACCCGGTGGCTCGTTCATCTGGCCGAATACCAGCGCCACCTTTGAGCCTTCGGAGACGGCGTTCCCATCGGCATCGGTCTTGATGACGCCGGCTTCCTTGAACTCAACGTAGAGATCGTTGCCCTCGCGCGTCCGCTCGCCGACGCCCGCGAACACCGAATAGCCGCCATGGCCCTTGGCGATGTTGTTGATGAGTTCCTGGATGAGCACGGTCTTGCCCACGCCCGCACCGCCGAACAGGCCGATCTTGCCGCCGCGCGCATAGGGCGCGAGCAGGTCGATGACCTTGATGCCGGTTACCAGAATCGCGGCCTCGGTCGACTGGTCGATGAATTTCGGCGCATCCGCGTGGATGGGCGCGGTCTCGGCGTTACCGATGGGCCCGCGCTCGTCGATCGGCTCACCGATCACGTTCATGATGCGGCCGAGGACCTTGGGGCCGACCGGCACGCGGATTTGGCTGCCGGTGTCCATCACCTGCTGGCCGCGCGTCATGCCGTCGGTCGAGTCCATCGCGATCGTGCGGACGATGTTCTCGCCCAGGTGCTGCGCGACTTCGAGCACGAGGCGACGGCCATCGACCGTGGTCTCGAGTGCCGTCAGGATCTCGGGAAGGTTCTCGTCAAACTGCACGTCGACGACGGCGCCGATCACCTGCGCGACGCGGCCGATATTGTTGGTGGTGGGTTGGGTGGCCATGATTTCCTGCCTTCTTGGTTCTATTTCGCCGCGTCGACTGGGAAGTTCATAATCGCGCAAGCCGGCGTGTCTCCACTCAGCTTGCGCCACTCTCCCGCGATTTGCTTGACGACGATCGTCTTGCGCGGCCACGGGCCCTGGTTTGCGTACTCGCGGTAAGAACAGTGGTATCTGTCATCCGCCCCCAGCCGCTCACAACGCAGGCTCTTGATCCGCGTACAGTGTGTGAAGTTGCCGGGCATGGATGTGGTGCGCGCCCAATCGATGTCTTGAATGGTCGGAGGTGAAGCCTGCCCGAGGCTCGGCAGCGCCATTGCGGCGGCTAGGGTCAATGCGCGCATCCACTCAGGACCGTCGTCCCGGGCGTTTTACGGGTGGGGGCGGCCGTTGGCCAAAACCATGCACGTAGAATATACGGGCGGGTTTCCATTTCCAAAATCCCTGCCTGTCCTTCGGGGGGGGGGGCCCCCCCCCGGGCCCCGCACCCGGGCGGCCCCGACGTGGGTGGAGGACGGTAGCGGAGCGCACTGCCCTACAGCGCCTCCGCGCCGCTGATGATTTCGATCAGTTCCTTGGTGATCGCGGCCTGCCGCGTGCGGTTGTAGGTCAAGGTCAGGCGGTTGATCACGTCGCCGGCATTGCGCGTGGCGTTGTCCATCGCGGTCATCTGCGCGCCGTAGAAGCCGGCCTGGTTCTCAAGCACCGCGCGGAACAGCTGCACCGCGATGTTGCGCGGCAGCAGCTCGGCGAGGATCGCATCCTCGCTCGGCTCATATTCCACCACGGCCCCGCCCGCGTCGCCGGCACCATCGGTCACGGGCACCGGGATCAGCTGCTTGCGGACAGGCTCCTGCACCAGGACCGTTCGGAAGCGGCTGTAAATCAGGTGCGCGACATCGAATTCGCCCGCCTCGAAGCGGCGCACCAGATCGATGCCGATCGCGCCAGCGTCGTTGAAGCCGACGCGCTTCAGATTGGAAAAGTCAGTGTAATGGCCGATGCGATCGCGGAACAGGCGCGTGATCGGAGCGCGCCCCTTGCGGCCGACCAGGTAAAACTGAACGTCTTTGCCCTCGGCGACCAGCTCCTCCGCCGTGCGGCGCGCAAGGCGGACGATGTTCGTATTGAACCCCCCCGCGAGGCCGCGCTCGGAGGTGGCGACGACGATCAGGTGGCGCTGGTCCCTGCCCGTGCCCGCCAGCAACGGCGGCGCCGACGGGCTCGCGGCGATCTTGGCGCCCAGCGAGGCCATCACCGCCTCCATGCGCTCGGCATAGGGGCGCGCGGCCTCGGCGGCTTCCTGCGCGCGGCGCAGCTTGGCGGCGGCGACCATCTTCATCGCCTTGGTGATCTTCTGGGTCGACTTGACCGAGGCGATGCGGAGCTTGAGCGTCTTCAGCGAAGGCATTGCGTCTACAGGCTTTCCAGCTCGGTGATCGTGACCGGACCGGCCAGCCAGTCCTCGTAGCTTGCATAGACAGCGCGCGTGTAATCCTGCTCGTGGTGGAAATCGAACGCGGCGCGATCGGCCCAGACTTCGTAGATCAGCACGGTCGGCGTTCCATCGGCGGGCCGGTGCGGTTGGAAGGCATGGCAGCCCGTCTCGGCGAGCGTCCGCTCGACGAGCCCCGCGACGGCCGCGCGGGCGCTCGCAAAATGCTCGGGCTTGACCGGCACGCTCGCCAGCACGGCGTAAGCCATCAGAACGCCCCGTTGGGGTTGGACGCCCTGGTCACGTTCTGCAGCACGTCCCAATGTTCGGCGATGCGGCCCTGCGCGTCGAACCGGTAGATGTCGATGAGCGCCAAAGTCGCGCCATTGGCCTGGGCGCGGCTGTGCAGGATGACGAGGTCGCCATCCGCCGCCGCACGCTCGGTGCGGACGACGATGCTGCCTAGCTTTCCGTCGCGCAGGTCGTCTGCGGTCTTCAGGAATGCGTCGACCGTGGTCGCAGTCAGGAACGGCGAATGGCTGCGGAAATTGGGCGCAAGATACGGGCGCAGCACCGCCGAGCCGCGCCTCGACACCGCATAGGCATCATAGAAGCGCAGCGCCGCTGCCTTGTTCTCCTGCGGCCCCGCGCGCGCGGGCACCGACAGGGCGAGCGCGGCGACGGTTACCAGCGCGAAGCGGGGAAGGAGTGTGGCCACGGTCATCACTTCGCGCGCGACGCGCTCCAGTTGAACAGGAAATTGCGCTGTTCGGCCCAGGTCTGGCCCTGAGCCATCGCGCCGACGAGGCAGACCGAAGTGTGATAGGCGACCTCGCCACCATGCGTGCGGAATGACGCGCAGGTGCGGCCGCGATCGGTCTTCCACCGGCCCGCTTCGATCGGCGACTGGTAGAACAGCCCGCTGACCGTGCCGTCCGAGGCAAGCGTTAGCTGCATCGGGCGCGAATAGGTCGGCTGATCGGGGGTGGAGAGATCCACCACCCAGTCGCCCGCCAGCGCCGGTGCGCTCTCGGCAGCAGCCGCGGGGGCAAGCGCCAGACTCGCCGCGATGATCGCTGCGCGCATCAGCCGAACGTCCGCCCGAAGTCGGTCAGGATCGACTTCAGCTGCGCGGTGGTGTCGTTCGAAAGCTCGCGGCTGGTGCGGATCGCGTCCAGCACGCCGGCGTGCTCTGCGCGCATGTGGCTGAGGAGTTGGCTCTCGTAGCGCGTCACCGCCGCGGCCGGCACCGTGTCCAGGAAGCCGTTCACGCCCGCGAAGATGCTCACCACCTGCTCCTCGAACGGCATTGGCTGGAACTGCGGCTGCTTCAAAAGCTCGGTCAGCCGCGCGCCGCGGTTCAGCAGGCGCTGCGTCGACGCATCGAGGTCCGATCCGAACTGCGCGAAGGCAGCCATCTCGCGATATTGCGCCAGCTCCAGCTTGATCGATCCGGCAACCTTCTTCATCGCCTTAGTCTGCGCCGCCGAGCCGACGCGGCTGACCGACAGCCCGACGTTAATCGCGGGCCGCACGCCCTGATAAAACAGATCGGTCTCAAGGAAGATCTGCCCGTCGGTGATCGAGATCACGTTGGTCGGGATATAGGCCGACACGTCGCCCGCCTGCGTTTCGATGATCGGCAGCGCGGTCAGCGAGCCATTGCCGTTCGCGTCGTTCATCTTCGCCGCGCGTTCAAGCAGGCGGCTGTGCAGATAAAACACGTCACCCGGATACGCCTCGCGGCCCGGCGGGCGGCGCAGCAGCAGCGACATCTGGCGGTAGGCAACCGCCTGCTTGGAGAGGTCGTCATACACGATCACCGCGTGCATGCCGTTGTCGCGGAAATACTCGCCCATCGCGCAACCGGTGTAGGGCGCCAGATATTGCAGCGGCGCAGGCTCCGACGCGGTCGCGGCGACGACGATCGAGTATTCGAGCGCGCCCTGCTCCTCCAGCGCGCGGACGAACTGCGCGACGGTGGAGCGCTTCTGGCCGATTGCGACATAGACGCAGTAGAGCTTCTTGCTCTCGTCCGTGCCCTTGTTGACCTCGCGCTGATTGATGAACGTGTCGAGCGCGACAGCGGTCTTGCCGGTCTGGCGGTCACCGATGATCAGCTCGCGCTGGCCGCGGCCAACGGGCACGAGCGCGTCGAGCGCCTTGAGGCCGGTCTGCATCGGCTCGTGCACGCTCTTGCGGGGGATGATGCCCGGCGCCTTCACCTCGACACGCCGGCGCTCGGCGGCGGCGATTGGGCCCTTGCCGTCGATCGGATTGCCCAGCGCGTCGACCACGCGGCCCAGCAGGCCCTTGCCGACCGGCACGTCGACGATCGTCTGCGTGCGCTTGACGCTGTCCCCTTCCTTGATCTCCGCATCCGAACCGAACACGACGACGCCGACATTGTCCGCCTCAAGATTCAGCGCCATGCCTTTGACGCCGTTCTCAAACTCGACCATTTCGCCGGCCTGGACATTGTCCAGCCCGTAGATGCGCGCGATACCGTCGCCGACCGAGAGGACCTGGCCGATTTCAGAGACTTCGGCTTCGGCTCCGAAATTCTCGATCTGATCGCGGATGACGCGGCTGATTTCGGCTGCGCGGATGTCCATGTCGTTTAGCCCTTCATCGCCGCACCGATGGCGGCCAGTTTCGATTTGATGGATGCGTCGATGCGGCGGCTGCCGATCTGCACGACCAGCCCGCCGAGGATCGCCGGATCGATCTCCACGTCGACCGACACCTCGCGCCGCAGCGCGGTCCGCAGGCGCTGCGTCAGCGCGGCGCGATTCGCGTCCGACAGCGGCACCGCCGAAGTGACGCGCGCGGTCGTCTCGCCACGATACCTTGCGGCAGCTTCGCGGAAGCCGCGGATGACCGCAGGCAGCTGCGCCAGCCGCCGGTTCTTGGCGAGCACCTTCAGCGTGTTGGCGGTCAGCCCATCAAGCGCCATGGCCTCCGCGAGCGCGGTCACCGCACGCTGCGCCGCTTCACGCTCGATGAGCGGCGAGGTCGTCAGCCGACGAAAATCGGCGTCGGCTGTCAGCGCGTCGGCAAGCCGCGCGAGCGATCCCGCGACAGCGTCGAGCTCGCCGCGATCGCGCGCAGCTTCAAACAGCGCGGTTGCGTAACGTCCTGAAAGGCCGGTCGAAAGGCCGCTGGTCGCCAAGGATGGTCCTGTCCTGCCGATATGGGGGACCGGCGGGTTATCGGCCGATAAGCCGCCCGCGCCGGGTGCCCCAATCCGCTAGCACGCACGCTGCGGTGCGGCAAGACCGGGGGCAGCACCGAGCGAGTGTCGGCTGACTTTACGGTCATGCAACATTCGATTCGGGCCAGCAACGGGAATCCGGTGTGCGTGGATGTTGGCACGGTTCTTGCTAGTTACATTTACCTTATAACGGGGGTCCATTTACGCGCATGCTTCTCGCCGCTCTGCCACTGTTCGCGGCCGCCGCTCCAGCGGGGGCTGTGACGGTCAACTGAGTTTCACTATCGCAAGCGAGCCAATTTGACGCTTCCGGGACGATTGCCACCGGCTCGGGCAACGTCGGCGTGCGCTTCACGACCTCTGGCGAATCGCTGTTCTTCGTTCAGACGAACAACACCGGCAACTATTACTTCACCGAGCCGAACGCGTCCGCAAAACCGTATACGGGGGGCGTGGTGCAGAATGCGCCCGCCACCGCCGACATCGTCGCCTACGGGCTCGGCGGCACCAAGACGATCAGCTTCGATCGACCCGTGAGTGACGTGTATATCGCGCTCGTCAGTTGGAACGGCAACGTCGCGCAGTTCAGCACGTCTTTCGAAAAGTTCAGCGAAGGCTGCGGATACTTCGGGTGCG
This sequence comes from Sphingomonadaceae bacterium, assembly GCA_032249695.1. Classification (GTDB taxonomy): domain Bacteria; phylum Pseudomonadota; class Alphaproteobacteria; order Sphingomonadales; family Sphingomonadaceae; genus JAVVHE01. The sequence continues at coordinate 211,159 of JAVVHE010000001.1, forward strand.
GCCCGTTCAATCTAGAAGCCGGTAATAGCCTGTTCGGTAATGGTGAGGTGCATGGCATCCTGCGCCTGGCGGGCACGTTCAGCTCGGTCAGCTTCACGGATAGCACCGAGTATTGGCATGGCATCACGGTCGGTATTGGCGGGATCGCTCCGCCCGCCCGCACCCCTGCGCCTGCCGCACTTGCGCTGTTCGGGGTTGGAGCGATCGGATTGGGCGCGCTGCGCCGTCGCTAAGCAGCGCTGCTCGCGGATCGTGCAGCCGGCTGGGCGCTTGCCTCCCAGCCGGCCCACTTCGCGGCGAGCTCGCAATCGGGTGCCGTGGCTGGCGCGCCGTGGTCTGGCAACGGTGAGGGCGAGACGCCCGTGTGCACGCTAGCGGTAAAAGACGTGGTTACCGATCGCTGCGACCCGCACCCGGTTCCAGCCCGGATGCACATAGGACGCGTGGAAATACATCGCGCCCTGCAGCTCTCCGCCTTCGCCTTGCAGTGCATCGTCGGCCACCGCCTGCGCCGCCCGCCAGTGCGCGGCGTTCCCGGGCGCCGCGCCCGGCTTGATGTCGCTGAACTGCGCGGGCTGATACACCACGCCGCAGATCGTGCTGGGATAGCGGCCGCTCTTGGTGCGATTGATGATCACCCGTGCCACCGCGATCTGGCCGGCACGCGGCTCGCCGCGCGCTTCGTGATAGACCGCGGCGGCGAGGCAGTTGCGCTCGCGATCGCTGACGGTCGATTGCGACGGAACCGCCGCAGCGCTGAGGCTTTCTGTAGCTGCACGTGCCGTGCCGCTGATATCGATCGGGGTTGTCGATCCGGGGAAGGTCACAGGTGCGGCGGGCGCGGCGGTCACCGCCGGAACGCCCTCGGACCAAGCGGGAGCGATCGAAGCGTCGCTCGCTGCATTCGGTGCGGCAGCCATCAGGGCAACGGCGCCGAGGCACGCCGCAGACGCGACGCCAATCGTCATCTTCATCGAGTAGAAACTCACTTGCGATCCGGGGCTCTGCGGAACCGCGCGCGGCATCCTGCGTTACAGGTGCTGACGCGATCTCAAGATCCGCCGTCTCGTCTCGGGGCACCCGCATCGGCTTTCGCCTCGGCTGCACCCTGCAGTCTGTGCTGCAGGTGTTAAGCTGCCCGGGCGCAGCAGGGTCAACGTTCGTCGATCGTTTCGTCGATGAGCCGTGCGATATCCTCGGTGACGAGTTCAACCACCCACAGGTCGTCATCGTAACGGCGCTGCCGCTCGGCGTATCCGTCGACCGCCTCAGCCCCCTCTGCTGCTAGCGCCCAGCGGTTTTCGTCCAGCCCGGCGCGCCGATGGTAAGCGCGCACCTCGCCGTAGCGCGAGCGAGCGATCAGCAGCACCGCGCCCGCTGTTGCGTCGCCTTTGGCCAGCACCGCCCCGAACGCGCCCGCTTCATTCGCCCGCCGCAAAAGCGCGGAAACCCACACGGATGTGGCGAGCCGGGCTTCAGTCACCGTAGCCGGGAAGTCCGCGCAACGACATTCGGCTGCGCATGAACACACCGCTGCCGCGCCCGGCCTCGCTGCCATCGGAAGCGTAGAGCACCGAGTCCGCGAACAGTGTTCGGCGGCGTCCGCTGGTCCAGCGCCCCTCGGCCACCACCCGCCCCGGACCGAGCGGCGCGGTCAGGCTGATCGTGAAGCTCGCTGTCAGCACGAACACGTCGGGCACCAGCGTGTTCGCCGCAAAGAACGCCGCATCGTCGAGCAGCTTGAAATACACCGCGCCATGCGCCGCACCTGCGCCATGGAAATGCTCGGGCCCGATCACGGCCTCGATGCGGCTGACACCCTCGGCGGCAAGCGAAAGGACTGACGGGAACAGCCGCTGGATGTTTGCCGCGGCATAGAGCGTCTCCAGCCGACGCCGGTGTTCCGCTCCGCCGTCGCTCACGCGGCCGCCGGCAGCGGCCCGGTTGCCGCGACGGCCCAAAGCGCGTCAGCCGAAGCCGCGCCGCGCAGCTTCGCGACGAGCGCCCGATCGCGCAGCGCGCGGCTGACGCGTGCCAGCGTCTTCAGGTGGCCCGCGCCATCCTCGACCGCAGTCAGCAGCAGGAAGGCGAGATCAACCGGCGCACCATCGAGCGCATCGTAGTCGACCGCGGGATCGAGGATTGCGAGCAGCCCAACGGGCCGCGCCAACCCCGTCAAGCGCCCATGCGGGATCGCGATGCCGCCGCCGAAGCCGGTGACGCCCAGCCGCTCGCGCTCAGCCATCGCGTCGCCGATCGCATCGGCACGGTGTCCGGTCAGCGCAGCCCCACGATCGGCGAGCAGCTGGAACAGCGCACGCTTCGATGGAACACGCACGCGCCCAAGAGCACCGCCAGGGGACAAGAGATCGGAAAACGGCATGTTGTATATGCCCTTACGGCGGGACGGCCTGTTGGGTTACGTGGGATAACGCAAAACGCCCTTCAGGCGTGTTCGGGTTCCACCCAGCCGATCGATCCATCTTCGCGCCGATAGACCATGTTGAACGCGCCGGACTTGGCGTTTTTGAACATGAGCGCGGCGGTATTGCGCAGATCGAGCATCACCACCGCATCGGCGACGCTCGCCGTCGGGATGTCGACCGCGCGCTCGGCGATGACAACGGGCGCGTCACCGTTGATCGGCGCTGTGTCGTCGGCCTCGGGCTCGGGTAGCGGCTCGAACACCGTATAGCGCGCTTCGAGCGATGCGGGCGCGTGGCCGTTCAGGCCCGCATGATGATCGGTCAGCCGCCGCTTGTGACGCCGCAGTTGCTTGGCCACCTTGGCGCAGGCGCCATCGAACGCCTGCTGCGCAACCGCAGCCGCCGAGGTGCCCTTCAGCAGCACGCCCTTCATCGCGTGCAGCACCACCTCGCAGGTGAAGCCGTTGCCGCGCGGACCTCGCCCCAGCACCACCGTCGCCCCAACCGCCCGCGCGAAATACTGCGCGGTGATCTGCTCGAGCCCCTCGGTCGCGTGCGCGCGAAACGCCTCGCTCAGATCGACCTGGTGACCGGAAATGGCGATGTCCATGGACGGGGACCTCCCTCTTGGCAGACGCGGCACGCCCGGCGCGGCCGTCCGGATGAACGGACGCCGGGTCGTTCTATATCGTCGCAGTCGGAGCGCGATGCCAGATGGGATCGGTGACGGTTGCTAGAAACCGCGCATGCGCTTCCAGCTCGACCTTGCTCGGCGCGTGCGGGCGCGGCTGGCGCGCGAGCGGGCGGCGCGGTGCGGCGTCCGCGGTAGAAGGGTCGCTCTCGCGCGCCGCGGCGGGGGTGGCGAGCGCGAGGCCGATCTGGCGCCCGCCGATCAGCTCCAGATACACCTCGGCGAGCAGGCGGCAGTCGATCACCGCGCCGTGCTTGACGCGGGTGGAGCGATCGATCCCGAACCGGTCGCACAAATTGTCGAGGGTGACGGGCGCGCCGGGAAAGCGCGTGCGGGCGAGTTCAGCGGAACAGATCGCGCGGGTGGGCGGCAGCCTGGGCAAGCCGCAGCGCGCGAGTTCGGCATTCAGGAAACCGAGATCGAACTGCGCATTGTGCGCGACAAAGGCCGAATCGCCAATGAAGTCGATCAGCTCGTGCGCAACGGCTGCGAACACGGGCTTGTCGGCCAGGAACGAACAGGTCAGGCCGTGCACCTCCAAAGCGCGCGGATGACTGGGGCGGCCGGGGTTCACATAGAGCTGGAGCTCACGGCCCGAAGGCAGGCAGCGGACCAGCTCGACCAGCCCAATCTCGACGATTCGATCCCCCTGCGCGGGGTCAAAGCCCGTGGTTTCGGTGTCCAACACCACCAGGCGGTCGGCAAACAGGCGCTGATCGGGCTGCATTCCGCCCGTCTAACGCGCGTCCAGCAATCCGTGAAACGCCGCTCAAGGCGATGTCCACCGCTTTCGGATCAGTTTCCGAAGCTCTGCGGTGCTGGTGCCACCACACCGGCGCCGACCTGGCGAACTTCGTAGCCACGTTCTGCGACGTTGCCGCCGTCGAAGCGGAAGATACCGTCCAGCCCTTTGAAGCCGCCAGAGTCGGCAAGCCCGCGGACCGGGAACTTGGCTCCCGGCTTCCAGTCATTCGCCAGAGCCGCCACGAGCAGCACCGCATCATAGCCAAGGCTGGAGAGACGCGACGGCGTGGTGCCGTATTTCGCGCGGTAGCGGGCGGCGAGCGTTTCGAACCGTCCACCGGGAACGCTCGCGTACCACGCGCCGCGCAGTCCCGGCAGCCGCGCAATGCCTGGCTCTGCCGCCCACAGCTCGGTCCCCATGATCTTCGCCTCGCCCGCGCCCATCTGCGCGAGCGCGGGCGTGAAGGCCGACGCGATCGATCCCGCGTCGGCGATCAGCAACGCCTGGAACGGCACCGGCCCGAGCTGGCGCTGCGTTGCAGGCACCACCGTTCCGTCGGGACGGATCGTCGGCTGCGCAACGCGCGCGCGGGCGAGGCGGCCTTCGTAGTCGGTCACCTTGCGTGCGGCCTGCAGCAGCTTGGTCCGGTCGCGCGTGTAGGTGACGACCGCCGTCACCCGCCCGCCCGCGGCCTCAACAGCCCGGAGATACGCGGTCGCGGCGCGCGAGCCGTAATCGCCGACCGGGGTCAGGGCAGCGAAGCGCTCGATACCCTTCGACCGCGCGAACCGCACCAGCCGCTCGACCGAATCGCCCGGCTGGAAACCGAGCACGTAGACTCCGCTGCCGGCGAGCGCAGCGTCGTTCGAGAAGCTCAGCACCGGCACGCCCGCCTCGCGCGCAATGGGCGCTGCGGCGCGTACGTCGGCCGCCAGCAGCGGCCCCAGCACCACGCCCGCGCCTGCGCTCAGCGCTTCGCGCATCGCCTGCCCCGCTCCGCCCGGCCCGGCGGTGTTGTAGACCGAGATCGCGATGCGCTTCTCGCCGAGGTCGGCGAGCGCCATCTGCGCGGCGTTGGCAATGGATTGCCCAACCGCCGCGCCCGGACCGCTCGTCGGCACCAGCACCGCGACGCGGTTGACCGCCGCCACCTGCGGCAGCGGTACGGCAGGCTTCTCCTGCGGCGGCGGCACGGTCCGGGCGGGCGCGGGGCGCTGAGCCTGCGGCGCGGGGCGGGAGCCGCGGTTCTGCGCGCATCCGCCAAGCACCAGTGCCGCCGCGCTGCCAAACACGGCGAAACGGCGCGCATTTGGCGCATTCAGGGCTATCATCGTGCGCATGGCCACCTCGTTAGCGCCCGGACTCTATCTTGTCGCGACGCCGATCGGCAATCTCGGCGACCTGTCCCCACGCGCTGCCGAAACGCTGCGCGGCGCAGGGCTGATCCTTGCCGAAGACACGCGCGTCACCGGCAAGCTGTTGAAACGCGTGGGCTCGTCCGCGCCGATGCTGGCGCATCACGAGCATAATGAGGCAGCACTTGCAGCGCAGATCGTGCCGCGCCTGGCGGTCGAGGCGATCGCGCTGGTGAGCGACGCTGGCACGCCGCTCATCTCCGATCCCGGCTTCCGGCTGGTGCGCTCGGCGCGGGCCGCAGGCGCGACGGTGTGCAGCGTTCCCGGCCCGTGCGCGTTCGTGGCGGCACTGTCGGTCTCGGGTCTGCCTACCGATCGCTTCCTGTTTGCGGGTTTCCTGCCCGCAAAGGCCCAGGCGCGCGCGCAGGCCATCAGTGAGCTGGCGGCGATCGAGGCGACGCTCGTGTTCTATGAGGCGCCGCAGCGGCTCGGCGCGACGCTCGCCGCGCTGGCCGCGGGGCTCGGCGACCGACCAGCGAGCGTCTCGCGCGAATTGACCAAGCTGTACGAAGAAACCGTGACCGGCTCGCTCGGCGAGCTCGCCGTGCGATATGGCGGAGCGCCACCCCGGGGAGAGATCGCGATCGTCGTCGGCCCGCCGCTGCCGCCCGCTGCGCCCGACGCGGAAACAGTCGACGCGGCGCTCGCGTCGGTGCCCCCCGATACACCGGTAGGCGTCGCAGCGGCCGAACTCGCCCAGCGCTTCGGCCTGCCGCGACGCGACCTCTATGCGCGGTTGGTCGCGATGCGGCAGGCTGCCGAACGTTACCGATGATTTAAGTTGCGGCCCGCGGCGCTCCGCGCGAGCATGCGCGCTGAAGGGGGCTGGAGTTTGCGGCCATGCTCGAGACGCTTGCCTTGATGGATGACGAGGACATCGCCCTCGACGAGGCGGCGCTGGCGCTTGCCGCGCTCGATCACCCCGATGCCGACCTCGACCACTATACGACGCGCATCGCCTACTTCGCCGCGCAGCTGCTCGCGCGGTCGGCGAGCGTCACCGCGTCGGCCGAGCGCGCCGTCCTGCTGCGCGATCTGCTGGCGCACGAGCACGAGCTGACCGGCGACGAGCGCTGCTTCAGCGAGGAGGCGGGCGCCGATCTCATTGCGCTGCTCGACAGCGGCCGCGGGCTACCGGTGACACTATCGCTGCTCTACGTCGCTGTGGCGCGCAAAGCGGGCTGGACCGCGGTGTGCCTGAACGTGCCCGGCCACGTGCTGATCCGCATCGGACGCGAGCCGTCCTCGGTGATCCAGGATCCGTTCGACGAGGGCCGCGTGCTCGATCAGCGCGCGCTCGCCCGCATGACGGCCCGGCTGCTGGGGCCGGGTGCGGCGCCCGAGACCGCGGCCTTCCCGCCGATGGGCAACCGCGCGACGCTCGTGCGGCTGATCACCAACCAGGCCGCCCGCGCGCGGCGGCTGGGCAATCTCGACCGCGCCCTGGAACTGACAACGCGCATGTGCGCGCTTGCCCCGCGCATGACGGCGCTTTGGTGGGAGCGCGCGCGGCTGGAGCAGCATCTCGGCCGCACGACGGCGGCGCGCGCCAGCCTGGTCGCGATGCGCGAGACCACACGTGACAAGGCGATGACCGCGCGCGTCGAGGCGGCGCTGAAGGCGCTGGCAGCGGGGTCGGCCTAGCTCCGCGCGGGCGACGCGACCCAACCACCGCAGCAGCCGGGCGCGGCAAGGAGCGTCGATCCTCCCGCGTTGAAGCGCGCGCGGCGGGCTTCTATGCCGCGATGCAACACTTGCCCGGAGCATAGCCGCCCCATGACCGCCATCGGCCGCGATAAGCTGAACACCCGCCGCACACTCACCGTCGAAGGACGCGACTACGCCTACTATTCGCTCCCCGCCGCAGCCGAGGTGCTGGGAGACATCGGCCGCCTGCCGTTCAGCATGAAGGTGCTGTTTGAAAACCTGCTGCGCTTCGAAGACGGCGACACCGTCACGCGCGCAGACCTGGAAGCGCTGGTCGGCTGGCTGAAGACGCCCTCGGTCGAGCGCGAGATCCAGTACCGCCCGGCGCGCGTGCTGATGCAGGATTTCACCGGGGTGCCGGCCGTGGTCGATCTCGCCGCGATGCGCGACGCGATGACCAAGCTTGGCGGGGACCCGCAGAAGATCAACCCGCTGGTGCCTGTCGATCTGGTGATCGACCATAGCGTAATGGTTGACGAGTTCGGCAACGCGCAGGCGTTCGAGGACAATGTCGAGCTGGAATACCGCCGCAATATCGAGCGTTATGAGTTCCTGCGCTGGGGTTCGACCGCGTTTCGCCAGTTCCGCGTCGTGCCGCCGGGGACGGGCATCTGCCACCAGGTGAATCTGGAATATCTCGCCCAGTGCGTGTGGGTGAGCGAGGACGCGAATGGTGCGCAGGTGGCATATCCCGACACGCTCGTCGGCACCGACAGCCACACGACGATGGTCAACGGGCTTGGCGTGCTCGGCTGGGGCGTCGGCGGAATCGAGGCTGAGGCCGCGATGCTGGGCCAGCCGGTCTCGATGCTGATCCCCGAGGTCGTCGGCTTTCGGCTGACGGGCAAGCTGAAGGAGGGCGTGACCGCGACCGACCTCGTGCTGACCGTCACGGAGATGCTGCGCAGGAAGGGCGTCGTCGGCCGCTTCGTCGAGTTCCTCGGCCCCGGGCTCGATCACATGACGCTGCCCGACCGCGCCACGATCGGCAACATGGCGCCCGAATATGGCGCGACCTGCGGCTTCTTCCCCGTCGACCGCGTGACGCTCGATTATCTCAGCTTCACCGGCCGCGACCCGCACCGCATCGCGCTCGTCGAAGCCTATGCGCGCGCGCAAGGTCTGTGGCGCGAGGAGGGCCAGCCCGAGCCGGTGTTCACCGACATGCTCGAACTCGACATGGGCACGGTCGAGCCATCGCTCGCCGGTCCGCGCCGCCCGCAGGACCGCGTGCCGCTGACACAGGTGGACGAGAGCTTCGCCGCCGACCTGTCGGCGCTCTACAAGAAGCCAGCCGGAGCGCCGCGCGCTCCGGTCGCAGGATCGGACTACGCGGTCGGCAACGGCGACGTGGTGATCGCGGCGATCACCAGCTGCACCAACACCTCCAACCCGTCGGTGCTGTTCGGCGCCGGGCTCGTGGCGCGGAAGGCGCGCGAGCTGGGGCTGACGGTGAAGCCGTGGGTCAAGACCTCGCTTGCACCCGGCTCGCAGGTGGTGACCGACTATCTGGCGAAAGCCGGGCTGACCGCCGATCTCGATGCGCTCGGCTTCAACCTCGTCGGCTATGGCTGCACCACTTGCATCGGCAACTCCGGCCCGCTGCCCGAGCCGATCAGCGAGGCGGTCAACAAGAATGACCTGGTCGTAGCCTCGGTACTCAGCGGCAACCGCAACTTCGAAGGCCGCATCAGCCCTGACGTGCGCGCGAACTATCTCGCCTCGCCGCCGCTCGTGGTCGCCTATGCGCTGAAGGGCACGGTGGGCGAGGACATCGTCGAGACGCCGCTGGGCCAGGGCGCCCACGGTCCCGTCTATCTGAAGGACGTGTGGCCGACGCAGGCCGAGATCGACGCGCTCATCCGCGACTGCGTGACGAGCGAGATGTTCCGCCAACGCTACGGCACGGTGTTCGAGGGCGACGCGCGCTGGCAGGCCATCCACGTCGAGGGCGGCGCGACCTACCGCTGGAACCCGGGCTCGACCTACGTGCAGAACCCGCCCTATTTCGAGGGCATGACGATGGAGGCGGTTGGGCTTCACGACATCACCGATGCGCGGCCGCTGGCCATCCTGGGCGACAGCATCACCACCGATCACATCAGCCCGGCCGGTTCGATCAAGGCGACCAGTCCGGCGGGCACGTATCTGACCGAGCGGCAGGTCACCAAGGCCGAGTTCAACAGCTACGGCGCGCGGCGTGGCAATCACGAAGTGATGATGCGCGGCACCTTTGCCAATATCCGCATCAAGAACGAGATGACCCCCGGGATCGAAGGCGGCGTTACCCGGCACCAGCCCGACGGCGAGGTGATGGCGATCTACGACGCGGCGATGAAGTATAAGGCCGATGGCGTGCCGCTGGTGGTGATCGCGGGCAAGGAATATGGCACGGGATCGTCGCGCGACTGGGCGGCGAAGGGCACCGTGCTGCTGGGCGTGCGCGCAGTCATCGCCGAGAGCTTCGAGCGCATCCACCGCAGCAATCTCGTCGGCATGGGCGTGCTGCCGCTGACCTTCGCGCCGGGCATCGACCGCACCACGCTGGCGCTCGATGGGACCGAGACGTTCAGCATCCGCGGCATCGCCGACCTGCAGCCGCGTCAGATGCTGCTCGTCGAAGCCCGACGCGCCAACGGCGAGAGCTTCACCTTCGCCGCGCGCTGCCGGATCGATACGCTGAACGAGATGGAATATTACCGCGCGGGCGGCATCCTTCATTACGTGCTGCGGCGCCTGGCGGCCTAGCCGCCGCGCCGCCTACTGCACGATCAGCGCGCGCATCGCCTCCAGCCGCGCGACGCGGGCTTCCTGCCCGCTCGCGCGCGCGTCTGCGAGTTCGCCTTCCAGCGATCCGGCGTCGATCTCGGCGACGGGCACGGCGTGCTCGGCAAGGATCGTCAGTCCGCGCTCGCTCACCTCGGCGAAGCCGCCGTCGATAAAGATGCGCTCGGGCGTGTCGTTCATCGACGCGGGATAGACGCTGATCGCGCCGGGGCGGATCGTGCTCATCAGCGGCGCGTGGCCTTCGAGCACGCCGAAATCGCCCGCAGCGCCGGGCACGACGACCATATAGACAGGCCCCGAGCGCAACGCCCGCTCGGGCGAGACCAGATCAAATTGCAGCATGGGCGAAGCTATTGGCGCGAAGCCCGGCGCGGGGCAAGCGCCGCGCTCCGGCGCGTTCATTCGGCACGCGGAACCGAAGGGCCATTGACGGGGTTGCCCCGGTGGATCATGCTGCGCTGCAGCAAATCGAGCAGGGACGCCCAACATGACCAGCTTTGCCGACCTTGTCGCCTCCGATGCCGTCCGTTTCGAAGGGATCGAGCGCCCCTACACCCCCGCCGACGTCGAGCGGCTGCGCGGCAGCGTGGCGATCGAGCACACCCTCGCGCGCCGCGGTGCGGAAAAGCTGTGGACCCTGCTGCACAGCGAGCCGCACGTGCATGCGCTGGGCGCGGTGACGGGCAATCAGGCGATGCAGATGGTGCGCGCCGGGCTGAAAGCGATCTACCTCAGCGGCTGGCAGGTGGCGGCGGACGCCAACACCGCGGGCGCGATGTATCCGGACCAGTCGCTCTACCCGGCCAACGCTGGGCCTGAACTCTGTCGCCGCATCAACCGTGCGTTGCAGCGCGCCGACCAGATCGAAACCGCCGAGGGTGGGCCGAAGCGCGACTGGTTCGCGCCGATCGTCGCCGACGCCGAGGCCGGTTTTGGGGGGCCGCTGAACTGCTTTGAGATTATGAAGGCCTATATCGAAGCGGGCGCGGCCGGCGTGCATTTCGAAGATCAGCTCGCGTCCGAGAAGAAGTGCGGTCACCTGGGCGGCAAGGTTCTGATCCCGACCCAGGCGCATATTCGCAATCTCAGCGCAGCGCGGCTGGCGGCGGACGTCAGCGGCGTGCCGACGCTGATCGTCGCGCGCACCGACGCCGAGAGCGCCAAGCTGATCACCAGCGACATCGATGAGCGCGACCATGAGTTCCTGACCGGCGAGCGCACCCCCGAAGGCTTTTTCCGGCTGAAGGACGGCACCGGCGTCGATCATTGCATCAAGCGCGGCCTGGCCTTCGCGCCCTATGCCGACCTGCTGTGGTGGGAGACGAGCCACCCCAACCTCGCCGAGGCGCGCCGCTTCGCCGAGGCGGTGCACGCAGTCCATCCGGGCAAGATGCTTGCCTACAACTGCTCGCCAAGCTTTAACTGGGAGAAGAACCTCGATCGCGAGACCATCGCCCGTTTCCAGCGCGAGCTGGGCGCGATGGGCTACAAGTTCCAGTTCGTGACGCTCGCTGGCTTCCATAGCCTGAACTACGGCATGTTCACGCTGGCGACGGGCTATCGCGACCGCGGCATGGCGGCGTATTCCGAGTTGCAACAAGCCGAGTTCGCGGCCGAGCCGCTGGGCTATACCGCGACGCGCCACCAGCGCGAGGTCGGCACCGGCTATTTCGATCTCGTCGCCGAGGCGCTGGCGGGCGGTCAGGCTTCGACAACGGCGCTGAGCGAATCGACCGAGGCCGCGCAGTTCCGGGTGGCGGCCGAATAGGCGCTAGACGCTCTGCCCGCAAAGGCCGCGGGCCGCGTTCCCCGCTCGCGGGGATGACATGTGGGCAAAAAAAAGGGCAGCGTGGGCGCATAATATGGGGTGGGTGGGATGCCACCCACGCTGCCAGACGTGCGAGCAGGCGATTCAGCGGGAACCGGATGCTGAACGCTTCAATGACGCACGTAACGCCTAAAACACCGACCAAACGCTGGCTGCCGCGGATGCTGCCGCTGCGAGGAGCCAGGACGCCGCGAGCATCGTTACCGTTGTGCGCGTCATCCCCGGGCTCCAGCCAAAAACCTTGGGTGCGGGAGCGGAGCACGTTCCCCCGAACCGCTCCCGCCCAAATCCAATCTCACAGCGCGCGTGAGCCTATCGTCAGACGATCGTCAGCCAATCGGCAATTCATTGCTGCTCCGTCGATCGGGTTGCAGCCGTCGACGAATGCCGACGCCGTTTCGACCGGGGGCGGGCCGCGCTCTTGCCGCGGGCTGGTGGGCGCGCGACAAGTTCGCCCGTGACCGTCGAAGCGTACAGCCGCCCCCTCGTCCCGCAGCGCCTCGTGCGGCTGTCGATCCTCGGGCTTTGGGGCGTGTATTTCCTGGTGAACACGCTACGCATGTGGGTGTTCGACAAGCCCGACCAGCTCGACATGCTCGGTCGGCGCCTGTTCGTGACTGTGATCGGCATCGGCCTCACGTGGCTCATCTATCTGATGATGCGCCGGATGCGCGATACGCGCTTCGCCGCGCGCGCTGCGGCCGCGCTCGCGCTCTGCGTGCCGCTCGCGGTCAGCTATGCGACGGTCAACTGGCTAGCCTTCTACAAGATCGCTCCCAGCCTCGAGACGCTGAAGGAAATGGCCAGTCTGCCGCCGCGGCTGACGCAGCCGCATCTGATGATCCTCGATTCGACGATCTCGTGGTTCCCGCTGTTCGGCGCGTGGGCGGCGCTCTACCTCGCGCTAGTCTACGCCGCCGAGGTCCGCGCGGCCGACGAACACGCCGCGTCCTACCGGGCCGCCGCGCAGGCGGCCGAGCTTCGGGCGCTGCGCTACCAGGTCAACCCGCATTTCCTGTTCAACACGCTGAATTCGCTGTCGACGCTCATCATGACGGGCCGCAACGCGTCGGCCGAACAAATGCTGATGAACCTGTCGACCTTCTTCCGCTCCAGCCTCACCTGCGATCCGAATGCCGACGTGGAATTGGTCGAGGAAATGCGGCTGCAGCGGCTGTATCTCGATATCGAGCAGGTCCGCTTTCCCGACCGGCTGGTCGTCCGCCGCGACATCGCGGCTGGCCTCGATCGCGCGCTGGTCCCGGCGCTGATCCTGCAGCCGCTGGTGGAGAACGCGATCAAATATGGCGTCAGCCGCTCGCGGCGGCCCGTCACCGTGACGTTGCGCGCGCGCGCGCGCGACGGCGAACTGGTGCTGTCGGTGGAAGACGATGCCTTGTGCGATCCCGCGCTCGCGGAGCTGTCACCGGGGCAGCAGACGAGCACCGGCACGGGGCTGCGCAATGTGCGGGAACGGCTGGAAACGCGCTTCGGCCGCAATGCACGGGCGCTATGGGGACCGCTGCAACCGTGCGGCTTCGCAGCCGTGCTGACGATGCCGCTGACTCGCGCGTGCGAGGCGAGCGAGGCCGACTGGCTGCCGCGCGATGCAGCCTGAGCCGCGTCTGCGCACGCTCATCGCCGACGACGAGCCGCTCGCGGTCGAGCGTCTGCAGATCCTCTGCGCGCGCGTGCCGCAGATCGACCTCGTCGGCTCGGCGGCCGACGGCGAGGCGGCGCTGCGGCTGACAAAGGCGCTGTCGCCCGATCTGCTGCTGTGCGATATCGCGATGCCCGGGCTTGACGGCATGAGCGTTGCGCGCGCGCTCGAGGCGCGCGAACGGCGGCCGTCGATCATCTTCGTGACCGCCTTCGATGGCTTTGCGGTCGCGGCCTTCGATGTCGCGGCGGTCGATTATCTGCTGAAGCCCGTCGCCGAGGACAAGCTGCGCCGCGCGGTGGAACGCGTGCTGGACCGGCGGCGCGCCCCGGCCCTGCCCGCGGCCGCGAACGACGATCCCGATCGCTATGTGCGCGAGTTCTGGGTTCCGCACCGCGCCGAGGTGATCCGCGTCGAGGCCGCGAGCATCGACCGCATCGAGGCCGAGCGCGATTACATGCGCCTGCACATCGGCCAGCGCTCATACCTCCTCCACCAGACGATGGAGGAGCTCGAGCGTCGCCTCGATCCGCACCGCTTCCTCCGCATCCACCGCTCGGCCATCGTCCGCCGCGACACGGTCCGCGCCTTGAGGCATGACGGACGTGGCAACTGGCAGGTGGAATTGCAGAGCGGTGAGGTGCTGCGCATCGGCCGCAGCTACTTGGCGGCCGCCAAGACGATGATGGACGAGGCGCGGGCGTAGCCCAGCGGCGCGATCGAGCGTCTGCGCAACCGTCTCCGTGCTTGATCGAAGCGGATCGGCCTGCGCCTGCGAAGCCGTATCCAGGCCTCATCGGCGCGGATCACCCGATCCCGAGCGAGCGGACGCGTGCTGTGCGCCGCGGGCACGCCTCGGGGCGCCGAGCGGCGGCGGCGCGCAGCAGCTGCAGACCGTGCCGCCGAGCCACATCACCAGCGGCCCAGCCTTCGCGCGCCGAGCAGCGCGGCACGGCGCGGGCTCGCGGCCCTTTCCGGCTTTTTGAACGCCTTCAGCTGACCTTTTCGGCATGCCGCCCGATCCCCATCGGTGTCACGAAATCGCAACACGCGACAGCGAACCGGTTTCGCAGCCGGTTAGGGCTTTACGAAGCGGTAGATCACGCGGTCGGTGTTCCCGCGCACCGACTTATCGAACACCAGCTTGGTGTGATCGTCACTGCTCACGCGCAGGATGTTGCTCGTTCCGGCCAGCTTGAACCCGGCGCGCTCGAAATCGGCGCGGATCGTTGCCGGGTCGATGCGGTGCAGCTCGTTGACTACCTTGCGCGTGTCGCCGCCGGGGTTGGCAACGTGATCGACCACCAGCACCGTGCCGCCCGGCTTCAGCTCGGCATAGAGCCGCCCGAGGATCTGCTGCGGATCAATGCGCGGGATATTGAACTGCGCGCTTTCCCAATAGAAGTCGTGATAGATCAGGTGCATCATTGCCGCATCGAAGCGGTTTGCCGGCGGCGTGCTCGTTTCCTGCCCGGTGCGCTGGACAGGCGTGATATTCGGGTGGCGCGCAACGCGCGCTTTCCACATCTCGGCATAGCGCGATGCCAGGCCGGCGGGATTGGTCGCGACCACCTCACCCTTCGGCCCGACGACGTCCGCGATCAGCTCCGAATAATATCCGCTACCCGCGACAAGATCGAGGACCGCCATGCCGGGCTTTAGCCCCATCATCGCCAGCACCTCGGCGGGCTTGCGCCCGGCGTCGAGCGCCCGGTCCTCGGCCGGGCGCTGCTGGTCGGCGACGGCCGCCGTGGGGCTCATCTGCGCGGCTGCAGGCGCGGCGGCGCACAGCAACGCGGCGGCAACAAGCAGATAGCGCATGTGGATTTCCCTTCGAATCTTCGTCGTGCAGTATGCGGCAAGCTGCGGCGCTGCGCCAGGATCAGCGTTGCCGCCGCAGCACGACATAGACCGCCCCTGCCCCGCCATGGCGCGGATGGGCCGGGCGGACCGCGGCGATCAGCGGCCGCACGCGCGTCTGCTGCAGCCAATCGGCGAGGTTCGCGCGGATGACGCCACGCCGATCCGCGGGACCGCGGCTACCCTTTCCCGTCACGATTAGCACCAGTCGGCACCCACGCTCGGCGGCGTCGGCCAACCGCCGCTCGACGAGGCCATGCGCTGCCTCCAATCCGTGCCCGTGCAGATCGAGCGTCAGATCGGGCTCGACGCGGCCCGTGCGCATTCGCCGGTCCCATTGGCCGTCGAGCGTCGCCTGCTCGGGCGGGGGTGGCGGCTGGAAGCGTGGCGGTTCGGCCAGCCGCCTTGGAGCGGGCATCGGCGGCGGCGCGGGCATCGGGCGCGGCTCGGGTGCAGCGACGCTTGGCGGCGTCGCGGATTCCGCGGGCAGCGCGCGGCCCGCGAGCGGACGCACGCTCGCCGCGACGCGCCGCCAGAGCGCCCGCTCGTGCGGGGTCAGCCCGTCACGGTCGCGCGCCATCGGCCCCCGGCGCGCCGATGCGATCGGCCGCCGCGCGCGGCAGCAGGATGACGGCACTCGCAGCGTTCGCCTGCACGTTCGCCAGCGCCCGAGCGCGCGGACCGTAGCCGAAGAACAGATCGAAGCGGTTGGCGCCCTTGATCGCGCCGCCGGTATCCTGCGCCACCATCAGCCGCGCGAACGGCCCCTCCGCCGTGTCGGTCGCCACCCACACGGGTGCGCCGAGCGGCACGAAGCGCGGATCGGCGGCGACGCTGCGTTCGGCGGTGAGCGCGATGCCGAGCGCGCCGACCGGGCCGTCGCCCGTCAGCTCACGGAAGAAGACCTGCGACGGATTGAGATTCATCACGCCCTGCGCCTCATCGGGGTGCGCGCGCAGCCACGCGATGATGTTCTCCATGCTCGCCGCGCCCTTTTCCAGCGCTCCGCGATCACGGAGCGCGCGGCCGATCGCGAAGTAATCGCGTCCATTCTGCGCAGCGAAGCCGACGCGCATGGTGGAGCCATCGGGAAGGCGCAGGCGTCCCGAGCCCTGCACTTCCAGCATGAACAGTTCATAGGGGTCCGCCGCCCACGCGAGTTCGAGACCGCGGCCCTTGAGCGCTCCGGCCGCGATCGCCGCGCGGTCATAATAGGGGACCAGCCGCCGCCCCTCGACGCGCCCGCGGATGGTGCGGCCCTTGAGGCTGTCGGCGAACTGGCCGAGATCGGCTTCGATGAGGTCGGCGGGCGGGCGGTAGAGCGGATAGGGGAACGCCGGCGACGGTTCGCGCGAACCGGCGAGTTCGAGCTCGAAATAGCCGGTCGTGTAGCCCTGCCCGCCTGCGACGGTGACGGGGACGAAGGCGGCTTCAAAGAAGGCTTGTGCGTTCCCGGGCCGGGCCGCGGCCGCGCAGGCGTCGGTCCAGTCCTCGCGGCGGGTGAGGCCAGACGGGTCGTCGCGCCGGGCGAGCGCTGGACAGGATTTGACGAATGCTGCGCGGGCGTCATCGAGGCCCGGCCCGGGCCAGCTTGGGATTCCGGCCCAGCTGCCGCGCTGAACGGGAAAGTCGGCGGCGCGGGTGGGCGCTGGCTGCTCAACGGATTTGGGCGTGGGTTGGGGCGGCACGGTCTGCGGGGACGGCGCGGGTGGCTGCGCCGGACGCGGCGCAGGCTGACGCCCGGCACAGGCCGCGACGCCGAGCGACAGCACGAGGGCAAGGGCTATCCGCACCACCGGCTGATGGGCGAGGCGTTGCCGAAAGCCAAGCGCTTCTGCTGCGTGCGGCGGCGGGCGCAGGGGTGGACCGGCGAAGGCGTCGGGCGCTGCCGGATGGCGGGACGCGCGCGCCGCGTTGATCCCGAACTCACAAAGTCCGCGCGAGCCGGGTTGAGGGCGACGCGCATTTGCGTTCGGGTTCGGCGTCAGCGGGCGGTTGAGGTTCCGTCGATGCAGTGGTGGCTATGAATTTCTCTGCGCGGGTAAAGGCTGAGCCCTAGGGCTGTCGTCACGCGCACGGGCGCGCCAAGGCTGTCGCAGCCGACCCTACAATGCCATTTGATGGCGCGCACTCCCTGCGCACACCTCGTTGGCTCGGACCCGATCCGGGCCACGGCTCCTCGAGCGGCTGCGGCTCCGCAAGCCCACGCGCCGCAACAGGTCAGCCCCGCCTCCGGCCAAAAGCCCGCGGCGAGGTGCAGGTCTCAACAGCCCGGCCCGCAGGCTGACGACGCGAAGCTCAACAGCCCTGCCCGCAGCCGTGCTCGCTGGCACCGTGCTCGATCTGCAGGGTTGCGTGGGCGATGCCGAAATTGTGTGCGAGCGCGCGGGCGGCGTCGGCGCAGAAACGGTCGTCCCCCGGCGCGCCCGGGCGCACCAGATGCGCGGTGAGCGCAACTTCGGTGGTGCTCATCGGCCAGATGTGGAGGTCGTGCACCTGCGATACGCCCTCTAGCCCACCCAAAAAGCGCTCGACCGCCGCTCGGTCGACGCCGCTCGGTACCGCATCGAGCGAAAGCTGCACCGCCTCGCTCAGCAGGCTCCAGCTGCTGCGGACGATCACCGCTGCGATCAGCAGCGCGACCGCCGGGTCGACCCAGCTCCACCCCGTCGCCCACGTCAGCCCCGCGCCCGCCAGCACTGCCGCCGAAAGCATGGCGTCGGCCAGCAGATGCTGGAAGGCTGCGCGCACGTTGAGGTCGCCCGACCCGCGCGCGAACAGCAGCGCGCTGACGCTGTTGATGATGATGCCCGCCCCCGCCACCACGATCACCGGCAGCGGCACGATCGCCTCGGGCGCGCGCAGGCGCAGCACCGACTCCCACGCGATCATGCCGGTGGCGATCAGCAGCAGGCCGGCATTCGCCAGCCCCGCAAGGATCGAACTGCGGCGAAAGCCGTAGGTGAAGCGCGGGGTCGGCGGGCGCCGCGCAAGCCACGTCGCGCACCACGCCAGCGCCAGCGCCAGCACATCCGACGCATTGTGCCCCGCGTCGGCGAGCAGCCCCAGCGAGTTGGCGCGCACCCCCCACACAACCTGCGCCACGACCAGCGCGAGATTGAGGCCGATGCCGACCAGAAAGGCGCGATCGAAATTCTGCGGCGCGTGTGCGTGGCGGTGATGCGCGTGGCCGTGGGCGTGGGCGTGGGCGTGCGGGTGAGCGTGGGCCATCAGTCGCATGAGTTCGCGCACCGCGCGGCGCTGTCAACCGCGCCTAGCTTTGAAAGCTGACCGTCTGCATGCCGATATGGCCCACTTCCCACGACAATGCGTGGTCGATGTGCGGCACGATGCCCGCCCCCGCCAGCTTCAGCATGAAATAGCCGTCCTCGCTGATAAAACCGCCTGCGCCATCCTCGACGATCGCGAACCACGGCCGAGGGATGCGCCGGAAAATGCTGGCGCGCGTGAGAAGGACACCAGCGCCCAAGGCGGCCGCGGGTTCGATCAGCTGGCGCGCAGCTTTCTCGGCGGTGGTGTCAATCGGCGCGGTCTGCGTAGCCGCGACGGGCAGGTAGGGCGAATCGCGGCGACGATAGTTCGCGCCAATCACGTCGTGGCCGGGCGCAAGCAGGCGCTCAAGCGTGGTGGGCGGAAACAGGTGGTCGCTATCCAGCCAAAGCATCCAATCGGCACCCCACGCCAGCGCGTCGGTCGCCAATTGAGTGCGCAGCTTCACGAGCGAGGAGCTCGATTGCATCCACAGCTTGACCGTCCAGCCCGGGCGCGTGCGCTGAACATGCTGCGTCAGGTGCGCGAGGCTGAAGGCATATTCGGCGCGCACGTCGCCGTGATAGGGCGTCAGGATCGCAATTCGCATCAGCCCCCGTCGGCAGGGCGAAGCGTTGGCGTCAAGCCTTGCGGCGATGGCGCAGCGCGATCGCGCCAAAGCCGAGCAGGGCCACCGCGATGGTCCCGGGCTCGGGTAATTCATCGATGATGACGGGACGGACGTTTACGAATGCTGGCCCGAATGCCGCGTCGTTGTACACCGCAGTCGGGGAGGCGGTTGGGCGGAGCACGCCGCCGCTGACCAGCGCTGGGCCAGTGAAACCGATGCCGAACGCGTTCGAATAGCTGATGGTGAAGCCACCGCCCTGATTTACGGGATAAAAGATTGCGAGGATTGCGGTCGGCGAGCCGAGACCAACCGAAGCGAAGGAGATGACGGCAGGCTGCTGGAATGTGAGCTGTTCGCCGTTCATCGTCCCGAGCAGTTGGTCGACTACCAGCCGCAGCGAGTAAGACCCTTGCGAGAACGAATTGCCGTTGACGGTCACTTCAAAGGGCAGCTGGACCGCGCTCACGGGCCGGGCCGCGAAAACCGCGCCTGCAACGAGTAGCAGCGTATCGAAACGCACCGGCAATCTCCCCCCAGAACGCAAACGCAAACGGAATTTCACATCGGTTTACACAACCTCGTAACCCGTAACAATATTTTCATGGTAAACGGGCCTGAATAATTTCGCGCTCGTATCGCGCGGCTGCGATGTCGCGGCGCGCGGCACGGCTCGCCCCGGAGCGTGGGTCCCTCTATATCTCACCGCTTGACCTCGCGCCCTCGCAGGCGCATCCAAAACGGAACAGATTGGGAACGGGGATGCTGACTCACATCCAGGTCCGCGGCGCGCGCGAGCAGAATTTGAAGGGCGTCGACATCGACCTGCCGCGCGACAAGCTCATTGTGATCACGGGGCTGTCGGGATCAGGCAAGTCGAGCCTCGCCTTCGATACGATCTACGCCGAAGGCCAGCGGCGCTATGTGGAGTCGCTGTCCGCCTACGCACGGCAGTTTCTTGAGCTTAGCTCTAAGCCCGACGTTGATCATATCGAGGGTTTGAGCCCGGCGATCGCGATCGAGCAGAAGACAACATCCAAGAACCCGCGCTCGACAGTGGCGACCGTCACTGAGATCTACGATTATATGCGCCTGCTGTGGGCGCGGGTAGGCGTGCCGCACTCGCCCGCGACCGGCCTGCCGATCGAGGCGCAAACGGTCAGCCAGATGGTCGACCGCACCATGGCGCTGCCCCACCGCACGCGGGCCTTGCTGCTGGCGCCGGTCGTGCGCGGCCGCAAGGGTGAATATCGCAAGGAGCTGCAGAGCTGGCTGAAGGACGGATACACCCGCGCGCGGATCGACGGCGAGCTGATGGAGATCTCGGACGCACCGGCGCTCGACAAGAAGAAGAAGCACGATATCGAAATCGTCGTCGACCGTATCGTCATCGGGCCAGATATCGGGACGCGGCTGGCGGACAGCTTCGAGCAGGCGATAAAGCTGGCTGATGGACTGGCGATCATCGAGCCCTACGTCCCTCCCCGGACCGGGGCGGGGGACGGGGCAAAGGCTGGAGGAGGGGGGCCCGGCGATGCGGAGCTGCCGTTTCAGCCGATCCTCTTCTCCACGCGCTATGCCTGCCCGGTCAGCGGCTTCACGCTGCCGGAGATAGAGCCGCGGCTGTTCAGCTTCAACGCGCCGCAGGGGGCGTGCCCGGCGTGCGACGGGCTGGGCGAGAAGTTCTATTTCGATCCGGACCTGATCGTGCCCAACGGCGCGTGCAGTCTGCGCGAGGGCGCGATCGCGCCGTGGGCCAAGTCCAACCCGCCCAGTCCATACTACATGATGCTGCTGGCAAGCCTTGCCAGCGCGTTCAAGTTCAGCCTGGATAGCAAGTGGGACAAGCTGCCCCAACATGTGCGCGACGCGATCCTGAACGGCACCGGTTCCACCGCCGTTCGCATCCGCTATGAGGACGGGCGGCGCAGCTGGGAGGTGGAAAAGCCCTTCGAAGGCGTGATCCGCAACCTGGAACGGCGGCTGACGAGCACCGAATCGCAGCAGGCGAAGGACGATCTCGGTCGCTACCAGTCCGCGCGCCCCTGCGAAGTTTGCCACGGCGCGCGGCTGAAGCCGGAGGCGCTGAGTGTAAAGGTCGGCGGGGCGGACATCTCGTCGATCACCCGCCTCAGCGTGCGCGACGCACTGCCGTGGTTCCGGGCGTTGCCCGAGCGGTTGACCGACAAGCAGAACCAGATCGGAGGCAAGATCCTGAAAGAGATCTTGGACCGTTTGGGATTCCTGGATAATGTCGGGCTGGATTATCTGAATCTCGATCGCCGCAGCGGGACGTTGAGCGGCGGAGAATCGCAACGTATTCGTCTCGCCTCGCAAATCGGCAGTGGTTTGTCTGGCGTGCTATACGTTCTCGATGAGCCGTCGATTGGCCTTCATCAGCGCGACAACGATCGTCTACTAGCAACGCTGGTCCGTCTGCGTGATCTTGGGAATACCGTCCTTGTCGTCGAGCACGACGAGGACGCCATCCGCGCAGCCGACTGGGTGGTGGACATGGGGTTGGGCGCGGGCGTGCACGGCGGCGAGGTGATCGCCTCCGGGCCGCTCCAGACGATCCTCGCCGCGCCGCGAAGCCTGACGGGAGACTATCTTTCCGGACGTCGATCGGTGCCGCTGCCGACCAAGCGCCGCAAGGGGACGGGCAAGTGGGTGACGATCGAAGGCGCACGCGGCAATAACCTGCAGTCCGTCACCGCCAAACTGCCGGTCGGCGCGATGACCTGCGTGACCGGAGTTTCGGGCTCAGGCAAGTCCACCCTCACGATCGACACGCTCTATGCCGCTGCCGCGCGCGCGATCAACAATGCGCGATTGCCCGCTGCCGCGCACGACCGCGTGACGGGGCTTGAATCCTTCGACAAGATCATCGAGATCGACCAGTCACCGATCGGCCGCACGCCGCGGTCCAACCCCGCCACCTACACCGGCGCGTTCACCAATATTCGTGACTGGTATGCGGGCCTGCCCGAATCCCTTGCCCGTGGGTACAAGCCGGGGCGGTTCAGCTTCAACGTCAAGGGCGGGCGGTGTGAGGCGTGCCAAGGCGATGGAGTCCTGAAGATCGAAATGCACTTCCTGCCCGACGTCTACGTGACCTGCGACGTCTGCCACGGCAAGCGTTACAACCGCGAGACGCTGGAAGTGAAGCACAAGGGGCATTCGATCGCCGACGTGCTCGACATGCCGGTGGAACAGGCGCTGGAACTGTTCCGCGCGGTGCCGCCAATCCGCGACAAGCTGGCGATGCTGGCCGAGGTGGGGCTGGGCTATGTCGCAGTCGGCCAGTCCGCGACCACGCTGTCGGGCGGCGAGGCGCAGCGGGTGAAGCTGTCGAAGGAGCTCGCGCGGCGCGCCACGGGCCGCACGCTCTATATTTTGGATGAACCCACGACCGGCCTGCATTTCGAGGATGTGCGCAAGCTTCTGGAAGTGCTCCACGCGCTGGTCGAGGCGGGCAATACCGTCGTAGTGATCGAGCATAATCTGGAGGTCATCAAGACCGCCGACTGGGTGCTGGACCTAGGGCCGGGCGGCGGCGACGGTGGCGGGCGGCTGGTGGCAGCAGGCACGCCGGAACAGGTCGCGGCCTGTCCCGAAAGCTGGACGGGGCGCTACCTGGCGCCGCTTTTGGAGCGCAACTCGTCTCCCCGACACGGGGAGGGGGACCGAGCAGAGCGCGGTGAAGGGGTCAGCAAGCGCCGCGCCCGTGCCGACCGTGTCGCAGCCGAATAGGCCGTCCGCTTCCACGCAGGGGCAGGACGACCGCCCAGCCCCGCGGCCTCATGCAAGGTCCGCGCCGCCGACCTCGCGGGCACACAAGCGGAGCTCAGCTGGACGCGGCCAAGCGCGCGCAGATCGTCGGAAGCGAGCTGCTGGCGCGCCCGGTCGCAGCCGCGGTGAGGGCGGCTGGTCGACCTGAAGGCGAGCAGATTGCTGACCGCGCGGCTGCGCGAGGCGGCGGCTGAAAAGTTCCAGGTGGCCGGCGACGGCGAGGACCGCGCACCGACGCTCGAGAACATTGACGCCGCACGCGACGCGCTGATCACCGTGCTCGAAACGCCGGCCGAGACCGACGTCGATCTGCTCGCGCAAGACTGGGGTTCCGGGAACCAACAACCAAGCTGGATGCCGGGCGCGGATTGCGAAGCGCTGTGCAGTCTAAGACTCGGCGGCCAGCAGCAGCGCTAATGCGCCGCTCCCCATGTTCGGCCGAAGCCGACCTCGACGCCCAGCGGCACCTTGAGGCTCAACCACGGCTCGGCCGCGCCTGCCATCACCGCTCGGATCACCTCGCCAGCGCGCTCCGCCTCGGCTTCTGGAGCCTCGAAAACCAATTCGTCATGCACCTGCAGCAGCATCCGCGTGCTCTCGCAGCGGGCCGCCCGCAGCGCCTCGGGCATCCGGATCATCGCGCGCTTGATCAGGTCGGCGGCTGATCCCTGGACGGGTGCGTTGATCGCCACGCGCTCGGCAAAGCCGCGCTCGGCCTGGTTCTTCGATGTGATCTGCGGCACGTGGCATTTGCGGCCCAAGATCGTCGTCACATAGCCCTGCGCGCGGGCAAGCTGGTGCTGATCGGCGATATAGGCGCGGATCGCCGGATAGCGGGCGAAATAGCGCGCAATGTAGTCGCCCGCCTCCTCGCGCCCGATGCCGAGGCGGCTGCCAAGGCCGAAGGCGGAGATACCGTAGATGATTGAAAAGTTGATCGTCTTCGCGCGCGCGCGATGGTCGCGGGTCATCGTCTCGGGCGTGCAGCCGAACACTTCGCAGGCGGTGCGCGTATGTACGTCCTCGCCGCGTGAATAGACGTCGATCAGCGCGGGTTCGTCGGCGATGTGGGCGATCAGGCGCAGCTCGATCTGGTTATAGTCCGCCGCGATCAGCACGTTGCCGGGCTCGGCCACGAACGCCTCGCGGATGCGGCGGCCGAGTTCGGTGCGGATCGGGATGTTCTGCAGGTTCGGGTCGGTGGAGGACAGCCGCCCGGTCGAGGTCGCGGCAAGGCTGAAGCAGGTGTGAACGCGGCCCGTCGCCGGGTTGATCGCGGCCTGCAGCGCGTCCGTATAGGTCGATTTGAGCTTGGTCAGCTGCCGCCACTCCAGCACCTTCGCAGGCACGACGGCGCCGTCGTCGGCCAGCTTCTGAAGGATGCTCTCGTCGGTTCCGTAGGCGCCGGACTTGCCCTTTTTCCCGCCCGAAAGGCCCAGCCGCTCGAACAGCACCTCGCCCAGCTGCTTGACCGAGCCGAGGTTGAACGGTCCGCCCGCGGCCTCGTGGATCTCGCGCTCCAGCCCCACGATCGCCTCGCCGTAGAGCTGGCTGAGGCTCGCGAGCGCGGCGCGGTCGACGTGGATGCCTGCGCGCTCCATGTCGGCGACCACGCTCACCAGCGGCCGGTCGATCCGCTCGTAGACGCGGGTCACCCGCTCGGCCGACAGGCGCGGCTTGAACAGCTGGTGCAGCCTGAGCGTCACGTCGGCGTCCTCGGCTGCGTAGCGCGTGGCTTGGCGGAGATCGACCTGCGCGAAGCTGATCGCCTTTCGGCCAGCGCCGCACACATCCTTGAACGCAACGGGCACGTGGCCGAGATGCTTCTCGGAGAGCTCGTCCATGCCATGTCCGCCGCGCGTGCCTGCCTCCAGCGCGTAGCTCATCAGCATCGTGTCGTCATACGGGCGCGGCTCGGGGAAGCCGTGCCGTTCCAGCACCAGCGCGTCATATTTCAGGTTCTGCCCGATCTTCAGCACGCCAGGGTCGGCGAACACCGGCGCCAGCACCGCGCGGACCTCGTCCAGCGTCAGCTGCGCGGGCCGTTCGGAGAGCAGCCCGTCGCCGCGGTGATCGAGTGGCACGTAACACGCCAGCCCCGGCTCGAGCGCGAGGCTTATCCCGCACAGCCCGGCGGTCATCGCGCCCAGCTCGTCGGTTTCGGTATCGACCGCGACCAGCCCGCGGTAGACTGCCTGGTCCGCCCACCAGCGCAGCCGCTCGCAGGTCAGGATCAATTCGTAGGCGTCCAGATCGAATGGCTTTTGCGGCGCAACGGGCGCAGCGGTGTTCGCCGCCGCCGCGGCACCCGTCCCGATGAACGCGCCGGGCGCATCGACCTTGGCGACCAGGCTTTTGAAGCCCATCCGGTCCAGGAACGCACGCAGCGGATCGGGCGGCGTCGGCTTCAGGCCCATGTCCTCGATCGGCATGGGCAGGGGCGCCTGGCAGTGCAGCTTCACCAGCTCGCGGCTGAGGCGCGCCTTGTCAGCGTGTTCGATCAGCGCTTCGCGCTGCTTCGGACGCTTCACCTCGTCGACACGCGCCAGCAGCGTCTCCACGTCGCCGAACATATTGATGAGGTCGCTGGCGAATTTCGGCCCGATGCCCGGCACGCCGGGGACGTTGTCGACGGTGTCGCCCATCAGCGCCAGCACCTCGCCCAGCTTATCGGGGCCAACGCCGAATTTCTCGCGCACCTCGTCGGGCCCGATGCGCCGGTTGCCGAGCGTATCCCACAGGTCGATGCCCTGCCCGACGAGCTGCATCAGGTCTTTGTCGGACGAGACGATCGTCACCGCCATGCCCGCGTCGCGCGCGGTCAGCGCATAGGTCGCGATCACATCGTCGGCCTCGAACCCTTCCACCTCGATGCACGGCAGGCTGAAGGCCCGCACCGCGTCACGCACCAGCGGGAATTGCGGGACCAGGTCCTCGGGCGGCGGCGGGCGGTGCGCCTTGTAGTCGGCGTACATGTCGTTCCGGAACGACTTTGCCGCCTTGTCGAACACCACCGCCAGGTGGCTCGGCCCGCCCTCGCCCGAAAGGTCCTTGACCAGCTTCCACAGCATGGTCGTGAAGCCATAGACCGCGCCGACCGGTGTCCCTTCCGGGTTCGTCAGCGGCGGCAGCTTGTGGTAGGCGCGGAAGATATAGCCCGAGCCGTCGACCAGATAGAGATGCTGGGACACAGGGGGCGGTGTAGCGCGGGGTGGCCGTCAGCGCGACCCCCGGCTAAGCACCGGGGCGCATGCGCTACGACCATATCTGCCACTGGCTCTTCGATCTGGACAACACGCTCTACAGCCCGGCGGCGGCGCTGTTCGGGCAGATCGACGAGCGGATGGGGCAGTATATCGGGCGGCTGCTGAGCGTCGGGCCCGAGGAGGCGCGTCGCATCCAGAAAGCGTTCTTTCATGAGCATGGCACCACGCTGCGCGGACTGATGAACGATCACGGGGTCGAGCCCGCGCATTTTCTTGAGTTTGTGCACGACATCGACCTGAGCGTGCTTGCGCGCGACGAGCGGCTGCTGGCGAACATCGAAGCGCTGCCTGGCCGCAAGCTCATCTTCACCAATGCCGACACGCCTTACGCTAGAAACGTGCTCGATCGGCTGGGCATCCTCGGCGCGTTCGAGGACATCATCTGCATCCGCTGCATGGCCTACTGGCCCAAACCCGACGCCCGCGCCTACGAAATCCTGACGCGCGACTACGCGGTCGAGCCCGAGGCGGCGCTGTTCGTGGAGGACACCGCGCGCAACCTGAAGCCCGCAAAAGCGATGGGCATGACGACCATCTGGGTGGACAACGGATCGGAGCGCGGTAACCACGACGCGCATCCCAGCTATATCGACCTGACGATCCGCCACGTCGGCGAATGGCTGGACGAGGTCGTGGCGGGGTTGAAGGAGGCAGCGTGAACGAGAGCCAGGCGCTGATCGCGCAGCTGTGGAAGGAACGCGACCGGATCGCGTGCGGAACCTGCGGCAAGGAACGCCGCGCAATCGCGGAAGCGATCGATCTGCTCGACAAGGGCAAGGTGCGCGTAGCCGAAAAGCAGCCCGACGGCAGTTACCGCGTCAATGAATGGCTGAAGCAGGCGGTGCTGCTGTCGTTCAAGCTGAACGCGATGCGCACGATCGCGGGCGGCCCCGATGGCGCTTGGTGGTGGGACAAGGTCGACCCCAAGACCGCGCACTGGACCAGCCGCAATTTCGCCGAGGCGGGCTTCCGCATGGTGCCGGGTGCCTTCGTGCGGCGCGGCGCCCACATCGCGCCGGGCGCGGTGCTGATGCCCAGCTTCGTCAATATCGGCGCCTATGTCGGCGCAGGCACGATGGTCGATACTTGGGCGACGATCGGCAGTTGCGCCCAGATCGGCGCGAACTGCCACATCTCGGGCGGAGTTGGCATCGGGGGGGTGCTTGAGCCGGTGCAGGCGGCGCCGGTCATCATCGAGGACAATGTGTTCGTTGGCGCGCGTTCGGAAGTGGCCGAGGGCGTGATCGTCGAAGAGGGCTCGGTGCTTTCGATGGGCGTGTTCCTGGGTGCGTCAACTCCGATCGTCGACCGCGCAACCGGCGAGGTCCATCGCGGGCGCGTGCCGGCCTACAGCGTCGTGGTGCCGGGCACGCTGCCCGGCAAACCGCTGCCCGATGGCTCGGCCGGGCCGGGACTGGCCTGCGCGGTGATCGTCAAGCGCGTCGACGCACAGACGCGCGCCAAGACCGGCGTCAACGAGCTGCTGCGCGATTAGCGACTGTCGTCCCTCAAACAGGCAGCGGCCGGGCCAGGCATGATGGAACAGCCGCGAGCGGAAGGAGCGCTTCGCGGCCGCGCAACCTTCTCCGCCTGCGAACGCCCCTACGCCATTCTGCTACGCGGGGCGGTCCCCATCCCCCTGCGGGGGTGGAGACTGCGCGGCCTTCCGGGCACGGTCCTCGGCGATGTCGCGATTGACGCTCCACAGCTGCCACACGCCGATGCCGAGCGCGGCCACGACCCCGATCGCCAGATCGAGCATCCCGAACACATGTTCGCTCATCGATCCCCTCCCGTCAGCGCGGCGGCCACCGGGTCGGTATCCGGGGCGAGTCCGCGCAGCTGGCGCTCGACCGTGACACCGTTGCCCCCGAGCGCAAGCAGGTCAACGCCGAGATAGCCGCCGACGCCCGCCGAGCGCATCACGACAACCGCGCGCACCTTCGACTCGGCGCCCGCGGCGGGCACGGCGCGCAGCTCCTCGATCACGCCGTCGCGCGCTCCGGTCGATCCGCCAAGGAACACGCCGCGCGGGGTGGCGGGATCGTCCGCGCGATAGAGGCGCGCGGTGTAGCTGCCGATCGAGCGTGCCTCGCCGACGCCCTCGGTCACGACCAGCAGCAGCTTGCCCGGCAGCGTCAATGTCCGCTCGCGCGCGGTCTCCGGCGCGTGCGGAGCGGCGGGCTCGTCGCCGCTGAGCGGCGGCGGCAGCGGCTCGTCCGCTCGGCGCTCGCGCTGCTTGCGCGCGGCGGTCGCTGCGCCCGCGCCCGCTGCGGCGCCCACCGCCAGCGGCACGCAGCCCGCCAGCATCAAAAGCGCTGCCAGCATCGCCACCGCCCTGCCCCAAGCGCTCATGCGGTCCTCCCCATGCGCGTCACATGACCCATCTTGCGCCCCGGCCGGGGCTCACCCTTGCCATAGATGTGGACCGATGCTGACCCGTCGCTGAAGAGGCCCAGCCAGCCATCGACCTCGCCGCCGATCAGGTTGGCCATCGCAGCGGGCCCGCGCGACGCGGTGGAGCCGAGCGGCAGGCCGCAGACCGCGCGGATGTGGTTTTCGAACTGCGAGGTCTCGGCGCCTTCGATCGTCCAGTGGCCGCTATTGTGCACGCGCGGAGCCATCTCGTTGAACAGCGGACCATCGGCGCAGGCGAAGAACTCCACCGCCAGAACGCCGACATAGCCAAGCGCGTCGGCGAGCGCGCGCGCCTGCGCCGAGGCCGCCGCCCAGTGGCGCGCGACGGCATCGCCCGCCGGGACGGTGGAGGTGCGCAGGGTGCCGCCCTCGTGGACATTCTCAGGCGAGTCCCACAGCGCGGTCGTCCCGTCCTGCCCGCGCACGACCAGCACCGAGAACTCGGCATCGAAGCTCACCTGCGCTTCCAGGATGCACGGCGCGCCGCCCAGCCGCTCCCAGGCTTTGGCAGCGTCGGCGGTGGTGGCGATGCGCGCCTGGCCCTTGCCGTCATAGCCCTCGCGGCGGGTCTTCAGGATCGCGGGCGTGCCGGTCAGCGCCAGCGCGGTCTCCAGCGCAGCGGGCGCGGCAACCGGCACGAAGCGCGGGGCTGCGAGGCCATGCGCGGCGGCGAAGCGTTTTTCGGCCAGCCGGTCCTGCGCGACCTCCAGCGCGTTCGCGCCGGGGCGGACGGGCACCAGCTTGGCGAGGTGCTCGACCGTTGGAACAGGAACATTCTCGAACTCGTAGGTGACGACCGACACGCCGCGCGCGAACTCTGCCAGCGCGGCCGCGTCGTCCCAGGCCGCGCAGACGTGGCGCGCACTGACAGGCGCAGCGCAGGCGTCAGGCGCCGGATCGTAAATCTGCGTCGCATAGCCCAGCTTGGCCGCCGCCATCGCCAGCATCCGCCCCAGCTGGCCGCCGCCGAGCACGCCGATCGCTGCACCGGGTGCGATCATTGCGGGCTCTCGGGCACCGCCTCGCTCTGGCGGCGTCGCCAGTCTGCAAGCCGCGTGCGCAGGCCCTCGTCGCTCCCCGCCAGCATCGCGGCGGCGAACAGCGCGGCATTGGTGGCGCCCGCGCGGCCGATCGCGAAGGTGGCGACGGGGATGCCGGCGGGCATCTGCACGATCGAGAGCAGCGCGTCCTGTCCCTGCAGCGCACCGTTCCCCACCGGCACGCCCAGCACCGGCACCGCGGTCAGCGCAGCGCACATGCCCGGCAGATGCGCCGCCCCGCCTGCGCCAGCGATGATTGCGCGAAGGCCACGCTCCACGGCTGAGCTGGCGTAGGCATAGAGCCGGTCGGGCGTGCGGTGGGCCGAGACGACGCGCACCTCATGCGGCACGCCGAGTTCGCTGAGGATCCGCGCGGCGTGGCTCATCGTCTCCCAATCGGAGGACGAGCCCATGATGACGCCAACGCGAGGGGGTTCGGTCATGATCGGTGCGGCCCCGCGCCAAAATGGGCCGGTAGCGCGCACCCGGCGATGGCGCAACGCCTGTGCCGCGACGCCCCCTCGCCCGCCCGCACCTGGCCCGCTACACTCGCGTCCAATGCGCTTTCCCCTTCTCGCAGCCCTCGCTCTCGCCGCGCTGCCAGCCTCCGCCCGCACCGTGATCGTCAACGCCAATGGCTACTCGGTCGCAGACGATGGCAGCCTCGTGCGGCTGTCGGGAATCGTGATCGACGACGATGGCCGCATCGTCCGCGTGCTGACCCCCGGTGCCGAGCCGCCGACGCCCGAACGCGGCGAGTATCGGCTGGACGCGAAAGGCCGCACGATGCTCCCCGGCCTGATCGACGCGCACGGCCACGTGATGGACCTCGGCGTGGCGGCGCTGTCGGTCGACCTCAGCGGCACACGCAGCCTCAACGAGGCACTGGAGCGCGTGCGGTCCTATGCAGCCGCGAACCCCAAGCGGCCGTGGATCGTCGGGCGCGGCTGGAACCAGGTGATCTGGGGTCGCGACTTCCCCACCGCCGCCGAGCTCGACCGCGCGGTCGCCGACCGGCCGGTGTATCTGGAGCGAGTCGACGGCCATGCAGCGTGGTTCAACAGCGCAGCCGCGCGAGCGGCCAAGCTGGGCGCGGCGACCAAGGACCCCGCGGGAGGGCGGCTGCTCCGCGGCGCGGGCGGCGTACCATCGGGCATCGCCGTCGACGCCGCGAAGGAGCTGGTGGCGCGCGTGATCCCGCCAGCCACGCCCGCAGAGGCCGAGGCAGCGCTGGCGAAGTCGCTGGAGATCATGGCGAGCGTCGGGCTGACCGGCGTCGCCGACATGGGCACCGATGCGGGAGCTTGGCTGCTGATGCGGATGTTCGGCGACGAGGGGCGGCTGACCGCGCGCATCGTTGCGATGGCGCACGGGCTTGAGACGGTCGACAAGGTCGCGCCGCTGAGGCCGACGCCGTGGCTTTACCAGGACCGGCTCGCGCTGAAGGGTGTCAAGCTCTACGCCGACGGAGCGCTGGGCAGTCGCGGCGCGTGGCTAAAGGCGCCCTATGCCGATGATCCGAAGAACCGGGGGCTCCAGTTCTATGCCGACCCCAAGCTCAAGAACCTGATCAGCCGCGCCAATTATCTGGGCTATCAGGTGGCGGTGCACGCGATCGGTGACGCAGCGAATGCGCAGGTGCTGGATGCATATGCCGAGATGCGTGGCACGTACGGCGACGGGCTGCGCAACCGGATCGAGCACGCGCAGATCATCGACCCGGCCGACATCAAGCGCTTCGCAGAGCTTAAGGTCATCGCGAGCGTCCAGCCGACGCACGCCACCAGCGACAAGGCGATGGCGGGCACGCGGCTGGGCGAGGTCCGGCTGGAGGGCGCCTATGCCTGGCGCTCGCTCCTCAACTCGGGCGCGCGGCTGGCGCTCGGCTCGGACTTCCCCGTCGAGCCGCCAAATCCGCTCTACGGCATCCATGCGGCGGTCACGCGCCGCGATCGCGAGGGGCAGCCGCCGGGCGGCTGGCGCAGCCAGGAGAAGCTGACGCGCACCGAAGCGCTGGCAGGCTTCACCCGCTGGGCGGCCTATGCCGAGCATGGCGAGGACAAGTTCGGAGCGCTCGATCCGGGCAAATGGGCCGACTTCGTCCTTGTGGATCGCGACATCATGACCTGCCCCGAGGACGACATCTGGAAGGCGCAGATCCTGGAAACCTGGGTCGGCGGCCGCCGCGTCTACGTAAAGGACGCGCCCAAGCCCGCCGCCCCGCCCGCGCCGAAGAACTAGCGCGGATACGCGGGCGGGGCTGCGAGCGAGGTGAAGTCGCGCTTGGGTCGCTCGTCCAGATGCTCGCCGGTCACGCTGAAATAGACGACCTCGGCGATGTTGGTCGCGTGGTCGCCAACTCGCTCCAGGTTCTTGGCGATGAACAGCAGATGCGCCGAGGGCGTGATGTGGTGCGGGTGCTCCATCATATAGGTCAGCAGCGAGCGAAACAGGCTGGCGTAGAAATCGTCGACGATCCGGTCGCGTTCGCAGACATAGGCCGCTAGCTCGGCGTCGCCGTCGGCATATGCATCGAGCGCATCCTTCACCATCTGCGCGACCGCGCGGCCCATTTCGGGCACGATGACCGCGGGCTGCACCGGGCCGGACTGCACCAGAACCGAGACGCGCTTGGCGATATTGGTGGCGTAGTCGCCGATCCGCTCCAGCATACCTGCGATCTTGATCGCGGCGATCAGCGCGCGCAGGTCGTCGGCGGCGGGGGCGCGAGCGGCGATGGTGGCGATGGCGAGCTGCTCGGCCTCTAATTCCAGCGCGTCGATGCGTTTGTCGGCGGGGACCACGGCCAGCGCCGAATCGGCATCGCGGCGCGCGAGCGAGTCGATGGCTGCGGTAATCTGCGCCTCGGCCAGCCCGCCCATCCGCCCGATGATCGCGCGCAGCTGATGAAGATCGTCGGTGACGTGCGGTCGGGGCGTCTTCTGCTCCATTGGGCGCCAGTCTAGGCGCGGCGTCGCGGGTCGGCAAAGCCTCGCCGTCTCACACGGCAGCGCGTGGCTCCGCCGGGTCTGAGCCGTCGGCTGGGACGGCCTGCGGCAGCAGGAAGCTAACCGTCGTGCCAACATCCGGCACGCTCTCGATCGTCAGCTCGCCGCGGTGGCGCTCGACGATGTGCTTGACGATCGCCAGTCCCAGCCCGGTGCCCCCCATCCTGCGGCTGCGCGCGGTCGATACACGATAGAAACGCTCGGTCAGGCGCGGCAGATGCTCGGCCTCGATCCCCTCGCCCTCGTCGGTGACGCTCACCTTCACCATCGGCTCGGCGCGCGAGAGCCGCGCGGGCACAGCCTCGGCGCGGACGATGATCGGGGTGCCGGTGCGGCCGTATTTCAGCGCATTTGAAATCAGGTTGTGCACCACCTGAAGGATCTGGTCGCGGTCGGCGACCACCGGCGGCAGGTCGTCGGGCAATTCGACGCGCAAGGTGCGCTCGTCGGCATCGAGCCGCATCGCCAGCGTCGGCGCAACATCGGCAACGATCGGAGCCAGATCGAGCACGGTCTTGGGGTGGACATATTTGTCGAGCTCGATGCGGCTGAGGCTCAGCAGGTCGTCGATCAGACGGCTCATCCGCCGCGCCTCGCGCCCCATGATCTCCAGGAAGCGCGCGCGCGCCGGTTCGTCGTCGGCGGCGGGACCTTGCAGCGTTTCGATGAACCCCAGCAGCGATGTGAGCGGCGTCCGCAGCTCGTGGCTGGCGTTCGCCACGAAATCGACGCGCATCCGTTCGGTCAGCCGCGTCTGGGTGACGTCGCTCAGCGTCAACAGTGCGCGAGCGGGATCGAGCGCGACCGCACGGAGGCGGAAGCTGTTCTCCGGCCGCCCCAGGCCGGTCAACTCGCGCTCGGCAGGCTCGGCCGTGTCACGCGCATGGGCGACCGCGTCGAGAATCACCGGGTGGCGCAACGCCACGCGCGCGTCCACGCCGACGATCCGGTCACCCAGCAGCGCCCGCGCCGGAGCGTTGGCGCGAGCGACAATAAATCCATCCAGCAGCAGCGCGGGATCGCCCAGCGCCTCGATACCGATCAGCCCACTGTGTTCGGCGTCGGCCGCGGCGTCGGATGTGGGATCGAACTGGGCCACCGGGTGAAGCGAAGTCCTGGTCTATGCCGACGAACAGCGAGCCGGCGTAGCCACCAGTCCGCGAGGACCCGCGCCGACTCGCGAGCGCGGGTTGCGACCGATGCTGCGCTGAGCGCAGGTTCATGGCAAGGCGGTTCGGCGCGGCGTGCGCCTCACCCGCTTGGCAGCGCGCGCGCGCTCGGCCAAACATCGCGGCCATGAAGCACCTCGCCCTTCTGGCGCTGTTCGCCGCCACGCCAGCGCTCGCCGCCCCAGCTGCCGATATCGTCACCAAGCGGATTGATGCCGACGCCCAGCGCAACGCGAAGGACGCGGACGCGATCTGGTCGTTCGCCGAAGTGGGCTATAAGGAAACGCGCTCGTCGGCGCTGCTGCAGGCGCGGATGAAGGATGCCGGGTTCCGCGTCGAGCCGGGAGTGGCGGGCATCCCGACGGCGTTCACCGCCACCTACGGCTCCAGTGGCCCGGTCATCGCCATCCTGGGCGAGTTCGATGCGCTCCCCGGCCTCAGCCAGGAAGCGGTGCCTGAGCACAAGTCAGCCGCGGGGCGCGATGCCGGGCACGGCTGCGGTCACAATCTGTTCGGCGTCGCCAGCGCGTCCGCCGCGATTGCGGTCGCCGACTGGCTGAAAGCGAGCGGGCGGCCCGGCACCGTGCGCTTCTATGGCACCCCCGCCGAGGAAGGCGGCGCGGGCAAGGTCTACATGGTCCGCGCCGGGCTGTTCAAGGACGTCGACGTGGCGCTGCACTGGCATCCCGGCGACTCGAACAGCGCCGACATCGCGACCAGCAATGCCAACAAGAGCGCCAAGTTCCGCTTCCACGGAGTCAGCGCGCACGCGGCTGGAGCACCCGAAAAGGGCCGCTCCGCGCTCGACGGCGTGGAGGTCATGGACGTGATGACCAACTTCATGCGTGAGCATATGCCGCAGGACGCGCGGATGCATTACGTCATCACCGCCGGCGGCCGTGCTCCGAACGTGGTGCCCGATTTCGCCGAAGTGTTCTATTACGTTCGCCACGCAGACCCGCGCGTGGTGGAGCAGCTGTTCGACCGCGTGGTGAAGGCCGCTCAAGGTGCCGCGATGGGGACTGGTACGACGGTCGACTACGAGGTGATCCACGGCGCACTGTCGCTGCTGCCCAATCGCACGCTGCAGACGCTGATGCACCAGAAGCTGACGGAGGTGGGCGGCATAAGATACTCGCCCGCTGACCTGGCGTTTGCGCAGAAAATCTACCCGACGCTCGTCCAGCCGCGCGGGCGGATCGGCGACCAAGAGAAGATCGACCCGATGAGCGAAGATCACGGCGCGGGCTCGACCGACGTGGGCGATGTGAGCTGGACCGTGCCAACGGCCGGCATCCGCGTGGCGACCTTCGTCCCGGGCACGAGCAACCACAGCTGGCAGGCGGTCGCGGCGGGCGGCACCGACATCGGGCATAAGGGCGTGCAGGTTGCCGCCAAGACGATCGCGCTGACCGCGGTGGAGCTGTTCGAGAAGCCGCAGCTGATCGCTGAGGCCAAGACCGAGTGGCTGGAGCGGCGCGGCAAGGACTTCGTCTACAGGCCGCTGCTCGGCGACCGCGCGCCCGCGCTCAATTACCGCGACGCGCCGACCGCGGAATAAGGCCCGCTGGCGCCGACATTACCGGTGCGTTAGGATTGCCGGACCGATGGGGGCAGACCGATGCTGCAGACGCTGGACCGGCAGGACGTTACCGTTGCGCGGGAGCATAGCCGCCTCGAGCGGCTGAGCTTCTTCTCCGACGCCGTATTCGCCATCGCGATCACGCTGCTGGTGATCGAGGTCAAGGTCCCCGAACATCTCGAGCCGTTCTCCAGCGACGCCCTGTGGGTTGCGCTGGGCAAGGTCGCACCTTCGATGCTGGGCTTCGCGATCAGCTTCGTCGTGATCGCGGCGATGTGGAGCGCCCACCACGATACGATGTCGCTCCTCCGGCGCTGTGACCGCCCGCTGGTCTGGCGCAATTTCGCGCATCTGTTCGGCATCGCGGCACTGCCATTCTTCACGGGCATCGTAGCCCACTACGCGCCGCTTCGCGCCGGGACGCAGCTCTACCTCGGAGCATTCCTCTACGTGACGCTTACCCAGTTCTGGCTGATGCGGCTCGCCTTCCAGCCCGGGCGCTATCTCGCCGACGATGTCGAGCCGTCGAGAACGCTCGGCTACGCCCGCCGCTCGGTCGGTCTGTCGCTCGCCGTCGTGGTCTCGATCGGGCTGAGCTTCGTGCAGCCCGCGTTGGGCGTGCTCGCGCTGATGACGATCCCCGTGTTCCTGCGGATCGCCAGCTCGCCACGATGGGACCGCGCCCGCGCCTAGCGGCTGAGCGGGCGCGGCGGCTCGGGCGGGTTGGGGTCGGCGGGGAGCGGGTTGCCGTCCTTGTCGCGCAGCACCTCGTACGGCCCCTCCTCGGGCGGCGTGGTGGGGTCGTCGGCCGAGGGTGGCGGCGGCGGCGCGGCGCGTGTCAGCGGCGGCGGCGGTGCCGTGCGGACGCGGCTGTCGGGCGGAGTCGCGTCGCGGTAGCCGCCATAGGTCTGCGGCGCCGATACGCGGCTGCCGAACGCGGGCGGCGGCGTCGCACGCGCATACTCGAGCGCGTAGCGATATTCCTTCGCGTTCAGGAAACCGTCGCGGTTGTAATCGAAGCGCGCCAGCAGCGCCTGCGCCGCATCGCGTACCTCCCAGCGATCGAGCTCGCCATCGCCATTCGCGTCGTAATTCTCGATCGCCCAGCTGTAGAGCGCCGGATCGCGCAGGATCAGCTCCTCTGCACTCGGCCCGTTCGCATAGACGGTGCGCGGTCCGTACCACCAGTCATAGCCCGGGTTCCAGAAGCTGGAGCCGTACCAGTAGCCGAAGCGCAGATCGAATCCCCAGCCGATCCCGTAATACGGCCCGAACCACACCGGCGAGTAGGCGTAACGCAGCCCATAACCGAACGGCCGGTAGCCGTAACGGTTAATGATCGTCAGCCGGAACCGGTCATTGTCAAAGCGGCTGTAATAGACGCGTCCGAAATCGCGGCCGCCATAGATGCTGCGATAGCCGAATCCGCCGCCCCAGCGCCCCGACGAGACACCCACGCCCACCCCGACGCGCGTGCTGCCGTAGACGCGGGAACCGCCGTAGAAGCGCGAGCCTCCGTCGAAGCGCGATCCGCCCGAGATGCCGCTGCCATAGAAGCGCGAGCCGCTGGTCACATTGCCGCCCGCCAAGAAGCGCGCTCCCGTCGAACGGAAGCCGCCCACATTGGGGCTGCCCTGGAAGCCGCCGTGCCCGACGAAGCCGCCGCCGCCGAACCCGCCCCCGACGCGGAAACCCCCGCCCCCGTGAAAGCCGCCGGCGCCGTGCCCGCCACCGCCATGCGGCCCGGCTTCGGCCGCGCCTGCGACTGCAAGCGCGGTCGTGATGGCCACAACTGCTCCCCAGCGTGTCATCGTCAATCCTCCCAGGGACAGCCGAGCTGATCTCTTCCCCACATCATACTGTAACATAGCGCACCCGCCCTCGCTCGCCAGCTTAAAACGCTGCCATTCATCTTGCGCAAAGCTAGCACGCCCAAGATGAACAGCGTCGTTCATCTTTCGTCGAGGGAATAGTCGCGGCCCCGCTCCGGTATGCCGAGGCGGCGGAGTTGATTGAGCGCGCTGCGATATTCGCGATCGTCGAGGCGGCCATCGTCATCCTCGTCCGCCAGCGCGCCCAGCGCGCGCGCCGCGCGATCAAGGTCGGCACCGCTCAGCGCCCCGCGGTCGCTGCGATCGAATCGAGTCAGCGCCCAGCGTGCGATGATCGGATCGAAGCGCACGATGTCGGCGAGCGGCACGCCCGCGCTGCTGCCGCCCGCGACACCGCCCGCGCGCACCTGCCAGCGCCGATCATACCGGAAAGCGGGGTCCCACACCCACTCGGCGCCGAAGCGATAGCGCGGGTCGTCGGCCTCGCTCCACGCGCGCCGACCGCCCGCGGTGGTCCAGACGCGGCGGCCGTCATCGCGATCATCGTCGCCGGTGCGGTCGCGGTAGCCACCATAGCGGCCGGTGCCATCGCCTGATCGGACGCCGTCGGCGGCGCGCTGGTCGCGATAGCGGTCCGGCGCCGTATCAAAGCGCGTGCCCTGCGCATGTGCGGAGTCGCCAAACCGGTCGCGGCTGGGTTGCGGCTCGCGATCGTCCCAATCCTCGGCTTGCCTGCTCGGCCTCGACCCGGCGCCGCTCGGCCGGGTAAAGTCCTGATCGTCCGCGGGCTCGTCCATCGCAGAGCTTGCCTGGCCGCCGCTCGCCGGCGGTGCGCGTCCCCCGACATCCCGCGGCACGGAGCCGGGGTTGTTGGCGCGGAACTCGGCACGTGCCGCTTCGCGCCGTGCCGCGATTGCACGGCGGCGGGCCTCGATCTCGTCGGGCAACAAATCGGGCTTGGGTGCCGCCTGCTCCGGCGAGACGGGCGGACCGGCCGGCAGCGTCTGCGCCAACGCGGGTGCCGCGCCGATCAGCAGACCCATGGGCAGCATGCGGACCCGGACAATCGCACTCACCAGACCACCCTTCCATCCGGGACTGCAAGCAATCTAGCCCGGGCCAGTTGAACGCGCGGTGAGCAGACGCAAGGAGCGGGTGCGACACACTCACACCCGCTCCCCGAAGACCCGGCCTCGTCAGCCGGAACTGTCGTTACCAGCCGCGGTAATAGCGATCGTGCCAATAGGCGTGGCGGCGTTCCCATTCGCGGCGGCGCCACTCGCGCTCGCGCCACTCACGGCGCAGCCACTCGCGCTCGCGCCAGCGATCACCATAGCCATAGTTGTACACGCCATATCGATCGCGGTAGTAGGGCTGGCCATAGCCTCGATAGTCACCGCCATAGACTTGGAACCCGAACGTCTGGGCACTGGCCGGGGCCGCCACGCCTGCTGCTAGTCCAAGCGCGGTCAATACGCCAAGAAGAGCCTTCTTCATCTGGACCTCCTCAAGTGAGGCGGCCGATCTATGCCCTAGTCGATGAGACGGATCTGAACCTGGCGTGCAACGAATATTCAGGCAATTTTTATCCCAAGTTCACGAAGTTGCTTCGGGCTGACCTCGCTGGGCGCGCCCATCATCAGATCCTCGGCACGTTGGTTCATCGGGAAGAGAACGACTTCGCGGATGTTGGGTTCATCTGCCAGCAACATGACGATCCGGTCTACGCCGGGCGCCGAACCGCCATGCGGCGGCGCGCCGTACTTCAGCGCGTTGATCATGCCGCTGAAGCGCGTGTCGACGTCGCCCTGGCTGTAGCCAGCGATCTCGAACGCCTTGTACATGATCTGCGGCAGATGGTTGCGGATAGCGCCGCTGGATAGCTCCACGCCGTTGCAAACGATGTCGTACTGATAGGCCAGGATGTCGAGCGGGTCCTTGGTCTGAAGCGCTTCCAGCCCGCCCTGCGGCATCGAGAACGGATTGTGGCTGAACTCGATCTGGCCGGTGTCCTCGTTCCGCTCGTACATCGGAAAATCGACGATCCAGCAGAATTTATAACAATCGATCTCGATCAGCCCCAGCTGCTGTGCCACGCGCGTCCGCGCCTGACCTGCGAGCTTTGCCGCCGGCCCGGGTTTTCCCGCGGCGAAGAACAGGCCGTCGTCCGGCCCCAGCGCGCACGCCTCGTAGATCGCGGCCATGCGCTCCGGCCCAAGGTTTTTGGCGATCGGGCCGCCAAAGTCGCCCGCCTTGCGCGTGACGTAACCCAGCCCCGCATGGCCCTCGGCGCGGGCCCACTCGTTCATGCCGTCGAAGAAGCTGCGCGGCCGGTCGCCGGTGCCCGGAGCGGGGATCGCGCGCACCACCGCGCCGCCCTCGATCAACTTCGCGAACAGCCCGAAGCCGCCGCCGCGGAAGTGCTCGGTCACATCGGTGAGCGTCAGCGGATTGCGCAGGTCCGGCTTGTCGCTGCCATATTTCAGCATCGCCTCGGCATACGGGATGCGCGGGAACGGTGGCTTGGTGACGGTCCACGCCCGCTCCCGCCCGTAATCGGCGAACTCCTCGAACACGCCGGCCAGCACCGGCTCGATCGTGCCGAACACGTCATCCTGAGTGACGAAGCTCATTTCGAAGTCGAGCTGGTAGAACTCGCCCGGCGAACGGTCGGCGCGCGCATCCTCGTCGCGGAAGCAGGGTGCGATCTGGAAGTAGCGGTCGAAGCCAGCCATCATGATCAGCTGCTTGAACATTTGCGGCGCCTGCGGCAGCGCATAGAACTTGCCGGGATGGATGCGGCTGGGCACGAGGAAGTCGCGCGCGCCTTCGGGGCTGCTGGCGGTCAGGATCGGGGTCTGGAACTCGGTGAAGCCCGCGGCGATCATGCGGC
>JAVVHE010000002.1:0-188470 GCA_032249695.1 Sphingomonadaceae bacterium
GGCGAGCATAATCCACTAACAATCAACCCGGTCCACTCGACGGGGGCAGGTCAATCGTGCCTAAGTGGAGCCACCATGTCCCCAAGAGCAGAGCGTTCCCATAACCATTCCCCGACAATAGCGCGGTTTTATGGGAACGCAACGGGACGCATCCGGACGGGAAGAGCGACGGGACTTCACTAGACCGGGCATTTTAGCCGTTACTGTGGTGGCATACGGATGCGGCTGGACGCCATTTAGGGGGACTGCGGTTCCTCCAGCGCCACTGGAACGCCTGCCGCACTCGTTGCGCGTGAAGTGGGATCGGTCTCCAGCGTTGTTCTGACCTTGGCCCCGCGCTGCTCGGCGGCGACGACACGCTGGCCAACCGGGGGCGGCGAGCGTTTCAGACTCTCTGCCG
The DNA here is from genome assembly GCA_032249695.1 of Sphingomonadaceae bacterium. GTDB lineage: Bacteria > Pseudomonadota > Alphaproteobacteria > Sphingomonadales > Sphingomonadaceae > JAVVHE01. The sequence goes on from JAVVHE010000002.1 coordinate 401, forward strand.
GACGTTCTCCGTTCCGGCGCAAGGAACGGTCGTGGCGTGCTAGGTGGACTGGGCCGCAGCCTGTTGCTGCGCCAGGACAGGCGTGCTGTCGGTCATCTGGATGTCATCGTCGCATGCTGCGGTCATTGCATCCACCGATCCGAAATGCGCGGCCGCTTGAAAATCCCGCCTATGGATCGACAGGCTAGCGCTGCGCGGGCGCGCGTGCCACCTCAGGCGGCTTCGCGCGCACTCACTTGCAGGAAGCCGGGGATCGGGCCTTCCCAACGGCCGTCAAATGCCGGCGGCGGTGCAGAGCGGCGCTTCCGCTCCGCGGGAGCCGGGCGATCGTCATAGCGCGGCGCGGTCTCGCGCGGTGCGCGCGCCGCACGCCCCGGAGCGGCCTCGGCCGCAGGGCTCTCCTCGTAGTTCGGCGCTGATTCGCGCGCGCCCCGCTCGCCGCGGCGCGGCTCGCGCTCGTCAACCCGGCTGCGCGCGGCGGTTCCGGAGCGGCGCCGATCGCGCGTGCGGCTGCCAGCCTCCTCGCGCCCTCGGTCATTCGCGGGGTGCGGCGCGGGCGCTCCAGCGCGCGGGATCGGCTGGCCGATCAGCTTCTCGATGTCGGCGAGCTTTTCGGCTTCCTCGGGCGTCGCGAGCGTGATCGCAATACCCTTTGCACCCGCGCGCCCAGTGCGACCGATGCGATGGACATAGTCGTCTGCGTTATAGGGCACGTCGAAATTGAACACGTGGCTGACGCCCTTGATGTCCAGCCCGCGCGCGGCGACATCCGACGCGACCAGAATGCCGATCTCGTCGGCCTTGAAGCGGGCGAGCTCCTTCAGCCGGTCGGGCTGCTCCATATCGCCGTGGATCTGGCCGACGCGGAAGCCGGAACGCTTCAGATTGTCGTACAGATCACGCACGTCGCGCTTGCGGTTGCAGAAGACGATCGCCGGCTCGACCTTTTCCACCCGCAGCAGTTCGCGCAGCACGCTGCGCTTGTCGCGCGATTCCAGCATCACCAGCGACTGCGCGATGTCGGCGTTGGTCGACGCCGCGCGCGAGACTTCGATCAGCTTAGGGTTGGTGAGGAAGCGATCGGCCAGCTTCTTCACCGGGCCGGGCATTGTGGCCGAGAACAGCAGCGTCTGGCGCTTGGCCGAAAGAAGCGAGCAGATGCGCTCGACGTCGGGAATGAAACCCATGTCGAGCATACGGTCGGCTTCATCGATCACCAAGATCTCGACACCCGACAGCAGGATCTTGCCACGCTCAAACTGGTCCAGGAAGCGGCCCGGCGTCGCGATCAGCACGTCGACACCCTTCATCAGCGCTGCATCCTGGTCGCCGAAGCTGACCCCGCCGATCAGCAGCGCCATCGACAGTTTGTGATGGCGGCCATATTTTTCGAAATTCTCGGCCACCTGCGCGGCGAGTTCGCGCGTCGGAGCGAGGATCAGGCTGCGCGGCATCCGCGCCCGCGCGCGGCCGTTGCCCAGGATGTCGATCATCGGCAGCACGAACGCCGCCGTCTTCCCCGTTCCGGTCTGCGCGACTCCGATCAGGTCGCGGCTCATCAGCACCGCCGGGATCGCCTGGCGCTGGATGGCGGTCGGCTCGCTGTAGCCCGCGTCGGTGACCGCGCGGAGGAGCTCGTCGGAGAGCCCCAGATCGTGAAACGTCATGCTTGCTCGGGTTTGGCGGGCTCAACTCGCCACGCGCGCTCCACATAGTCGCTTCGGCGTAGAAAGGCCATAGTCGCGCTCGCCGTTATTTGCGGTCGCGCCTGATCTCCGCAATCGCGCAGCGCTGGCCCGAGCGCGCCACCAAATAGTCGCGCCCCGCGCAGAGCCGGTCGACCGAGCGCGAAATGTAAAAGCCACCGTAAAAGCCGAGCACCGGGCAGTCCTGCGCCAAGCCGAGATGCAGGACGGCGCCGTTGACGAGCTTCAGGTCCACCGCTCGGTCTCCGCGCGCCGTGGCGCCAACGATGCGGTCGGCGCGTACGCACTCGACTGCGCCGCGCGGCAGCGGCCTCGTTTCGTCGTCGCCCACTGGGGCGGGCACGACGCTGACGATGGTGGTGCGCTGGCTGAAGAAGATCGTGCCGGGCGGAGGGCCGGGCGTCGGTGCCTGCAACGCCTCGGAAAGCAATGGTGCCGGGGTAGCCCGCACCGGCGGGGCAGGGCGCGGCGCTCGCTTGACGCGGTGATGAGTTCGGTGATGGCCCGGGCGGCGCGCATGAGTCGGCGGCGCCGCAGCAGCGGTGACCGCGAGCGCGAGGAACGCGATGGCCAGTTTCACGAACGTTGGGCTGGGCCGGCTGGATTGAATGGCAAGTGAACCTGCCAACGGTTAAGCAGCAGTGCAATGGAATGCGCCCTATCCGCCACAGCGCATGCGGCGCTGGCCCACGCCGCCGGGCCGGATGGCTGGAGCGACGACCCCGCCGACCTCCGGCCGCGCCTCACCGATTGGCGCGGGCGGACGCGTGGGCGGGCCGGGCTGCTACTGCGCCCACGCGATGTGGAGACGGTTGCAGCGATCGTCCGCGCAGCCGCCGCGCACGGGGTGGCGCTGGTTCCGCAGGGCGGGCGCACCGGCCTCGTCGGCGGCGGCCTGCCGGAGCTAGACCGGCCTTCGGCGCTGCTGTCGCTGGAGCGGATGGCGCGCATTCGCGACGTGGACGTGGCCGGCCGCACGCTGACCGCCGAGGCGGGCGTGGTTCTGAGCGCGGTGCACGACGAAGCAGTCGCAGTGGGGCTGCGCTTCCCGCTGTCGCTCGCGGCCAAGGGCTCAGCGACCGTCGGCGGGCTGATCGCCACCAACGCGGGCGGCACGCAGGTGCTGCGCCACGGCACGATGCGCGCGCAAGTGCTGGGGGTTGAGGCGGTGCTGCCCAACGGGGCGATCTGGCAGGGGCTGTCGCCGCTGCACAAGGACAACACCGGCTACGACCTGAAGCAGTGGCTGATCGGTGCGGAGGGAACGCTTGGCATTGTAACCGCCGCGACGTTGCGGCTGGTGCCCATCCCGCCCGAGCGAGTGGTGGCGTGGGCTGCGTTCGATGTGCCGGAGGACGCGCTGGCGGTTCTGAATGCGCTGGGCGAGGACGTGGAGAGCTTCGAGCTGCTCGCCGAGGACGCTCTGGCGCTGGTCATGCAGCATTTTCCCGCCGAGCGCCGCCCGGTCGGGGCGTCGCCGTGGCACGTGCTCGTGGAGATGGCGGGCAGCGCGGGGGTGGCAGACCGGCTGGCGTGGACTTTGGGCGAGCGCGAGGCCGTGCTGGCGCAATCGGCGGCGCAGGCCGACGCGCTGTGGCGCCTGCGCGAGTTGGTCCCCGAAGCCGAGCGCCACGACGGCCGGTCGGTCAAGCACGACATCGCGGTGCCGGTGGTTCGCGTGGCGGACTATCTGCGCGATGTCACTCCGCGGATAGAGGCGGCTTTCCCGCAGGCCCGCGTGTTCGCGTTCGGGCATCTGGGCGACGGCAATCTTCACTACAATGTGCGCCCTCCGCCGGGCGTGGACACCGACGCGTGGATGGCAGCGAACGCGGCGAGCGTGACGCGGCTGGTGCACGACGAGGCCGTCGCGCGCGGCGGCACCATCTCAGCCGAGCACGGCATCGGCGTGTGGAAGCGCGCCGAGTTCCTGCGGTTGGTCGATCCCGTGAAGCTTGCGGCGATGCGCGCAGTGAGAGCAGCGCTCGACCCCGCCGGCATCATGAACTCGGGCAAACTGTTCTAAAGGCGTTGAAGGTAGCTCATATCCAAGAGCAAATCGGTGCCGCCCAAGGCGGATCGATCCCGCAGCCGGGTAGCATCGCTGGCTGGCACCACGTGTTCGCGCGGCAGTCAAGTCGGCCACCCGCGCCAGCGCCACGAAGGCCGCCGCGCACAGGTGCGGGATTTTGAGCGTGTGACGTGGCGCTCGGGCGTCGTCGTTGCCACATCGAGGGGATAGTCGGCGAATGCGGCAAGGTTGAACACATCGCACACATGATCCATCGCCAATCAGCACGATGACGAACCCGCGCATCCGGTCGATCGCTGCGAGCCGTCGCGCGGGCTGGCGTTTCCTGGCGTGGGCAGCGTCGAAGACGGGGGGCGCCGCGGTGTCGGTCATTGCGGCAGCCTCGACATGATCGCCGGGTGGGTGTGAATTTTTCGACTCCGGCCATCGTCTGCGCCGTGCTGCCACATGGCGAACATGGTGTCGTCGCGCGGCTGCTGACGCCCAAGCATGGACTGCGCGCGGGCTACGTGCGCGGCGGGCGCGGGCGCGGGCTGCGGCCGGTGTTGCAGTTGGGGAATGCAGTCGCGGCGGAATATCGCTCGCGGGTTACTGAGCAGCTCGCGGCGCTGACGGTCGAACTGGCGCAGAGCCGGGCGCTGCTCGCCATGGAGGCCGACAGCGCAGCGGCGACGGAGTGGGTATGCGGGCTGGTCGCAGCGGCGCTTCCCGAGGCGCAGCCCTTTCCGGCGGTCTACACTGCGCTCGACGCGCTTCTCGACGCGATGGCTGGGCCCGATGGTGCCGCGTGGGCGGGAGCGCTGGCCCGTTTTGAGTTGGGACTGCTGGGCGAACTGGGCTTCGGTCTCGACCTCAGCCGCTGTGCCGCAACCGGCGAGGGCGCGGCGACCGCCGATCTGACGCATGTCAGCCCGCGCTCGGGCGGAGCCGTCAGCCGAATCGCGGCCGCGCCTTACTCCACCCGGCTGCTCAAGCTCCCACCGTTTCTCCTTGGCCAGGGCCGGGCTGACTGGGGCCAGGCGGCCGACGCGCTGCGGCTGACGCGACATTTTCTCGATCGCGATGTGCTGGAAGGACGGGCGCGTGGTCTGTTTGCCGCACGCGACCGGCTTTCGGCGCTCGTGGAGCGGCGTGCGTCGCAGATGCGGAACCCTAGCTGATCGCGCGCGTCGGGCATCCGATGCGTTGTTTGTCGTTTATAACCGCCTCGCTTCTCCTTTCCACCCAAGCGCTCGCGGGTGGCTTTCTCCTTCAGGAACAATCGGGTGTCGGCGTTGGGCGGGCCTTCGCGGGCGAGGCGGCGCTTGGGCGCGATGCATCGACCGTGTGGTTCAACCCGGCGGCCATGACGCTGCTCGGCCGCCCGCAGGTGCAGGTGGGCGGCGCGGCGATCTTCGTCGAAAGCCGCCAGCAAAACCGCGGCTCGACGCGCGGCGTGCCTAGCGTGGGGCAGGTGCCGACGGGCGGCGGTGGTGGCGGCAATCCGTTCGATCCGGTGGTGGGCCTGCCCGATCTGCACTTCGCCAAGCCGCTGACGAGCGACGGGCGCCTGTGGGCAGGTCTCAGCGTCACCGCGCCCTTCGGGCTGAATGTCCGCTATCAGGATGGCTGGTTCGGGCGCTACGACTCGGTGAAATCGCAGGTCAGCACCTAAAATTTTCAGCCCTCGCTGGCTTACCAGGTCACCGACGCCGTCTCGGTCGGCGGCGGCGTCGACGTGCAATATATCGACGCGGTGCTGACCAGCGCGATCCCCAATGTCTCGCCGCTGCAGCCCGATGGCGACCTGCGCATCCAGAGGAGCGACTGGTCGGTGGGCTGGAACGCTGGCGTGCTGCTCAACCTTGGCCACGCGCGCTTCGGCGCCCACTATCGCAGCCGCATGGGGCATGAGCTGGAGGGGTTTTTCCGCTTGCGCGGCCTCTCCGGACCGCTCGCGGCGGGCAACCGCCGCGTCGCAGCCTTCGCCCCGATTACGCTGCCCGATTACTATACCCTGTCCGCGGTTTACGAGCGTGACGGCTGGCGCGGGCTGTTGAGCGGCAACCTCTATCACTGGAGCGTCTTTCGTTCGATCGACGTCGTCTCGCAGCAGGGCCGCGTGCCGCTTGCCAGCAGCCCGCAAAACTATCGTGACAGCTTCAGCGTGCATGGCGGCATCGAGCGCGACATGTCGCCCAAGCTGACGCTGCGCGCGGGTGCGGCCTATGACACTACGCCGACCACCGACGCGTTCCGCACCACGCGCGTTCCCGATGGCGACCGCATCTGGGCGGCGGCGGGCGCCGACTATCGAGTCGGCCGCTGGACGCTATCGGGCAGCTACGCGCATGTGTTCGTGAGTTCGGAGCCGATCAACCCCACCGATCCGCTGTTTCCGGGCACGCCCGTGGCGACCACCGCCACCACGCTCAGCACCAACCGCGGCAGCGTCGACATCGTCGCGCTCGCGGCAACGCGCGCCTTCTAGCAATCGCGCAGACGCCCGCGCCGATCGGTGGCGTAGCACAGCCCTTCCATCGGCGGCAGCGCAGCATATTGCAGCTTGTTGAGCAGGTCCTGCACCGGCACGACCGAACCCTTCAGCGCGGCCACTTGCGCATCGGCGATGGTTGCCAACTGGCCCATCGGCGTCGCGAGGGCCATCCACCCCGAATTGGCGGCAGCGTTGCAAAATCCCGCCTGCGAGGACAGCACAGCGAAGTTCTGCCACAGTCGCGTATTGTATTTGTCGTAGGCGCGCGGGCCGTCCTTCGGCCCGTTGATCCGTCGGAAGGCGCTTTCCATCTTGGCATTGACCTGATCGAGTTCGCGCTTGTGCTGCTGGATGATCGCGTTCCAGCGCTCCGACGTGCGCAGGAAGGGTGAGTAGCGGCATTGCAGCGCCGCGACGTTCAGCGCCGCGCGGTAGTTCCACACGCGCGATGCAGCGAGTTCCTGCGGGGTGAAGCTGACCGGCCCCGCCATCGTCTCGACCACGGTGGGCGGGCCGTCGCGCTCGGCCGGCTTGGCCGTGGTGCGCGCAGCGGCAGGTTTTTTCTTGGGCGGGGCGGCAAGCGCGGGCTGGATGGCAAGGGTCGCTGCGAGAATGGCGGAAACGGCGGCGATACGCTGCACGGATATTGGCTCCCTCTGTCGGTGTTCGGCGCGACGCCGATTGCTTTAGCAACCATGGCTGAACCGCGCGAGAACCGCGCGCCTTGCCCGGGCGCCCGGCGGCCCTAAGGTGAGGCGATGTTCACAGCTCTGTTGCTGCTGGCGCTGAGCGCCCCTGCCCAGGCGCAATTCCCGCCACCGAGCCGCCCGGTCGCGTCAATCGTTTCCAGCCAGTGGTCGAGCGAGAGCGACCGCGAGCGCGCGGGCGAGGCCGACACCGTCATCCGCCTGGCAGGCGTGCAGCCGGGCTACACCGTGGCGGATATCGGCGCGGGCCAGGGCTATTACACGATCAAGCTTGCGCATACGGTCGGCCCGCGCGGCCGCGTGTTCGCCGAGGATATTGTGCCGCGCTATCTGAAGGACCTGAAGCGCAGGGTGGTCCGCGTCCGGGCGGTGAACGTCACCACCGTGCTTGGCGCGCCCGACGACCCGCGCCTGCGGGAGAACAGCCTCGACCGCGCGTTCCTGATCCACATGTACCACGAGGTGCAGCAGCCCTACGCGCTGCTGTGGCGGCTGCACGGCGCGATGAAGCCCGGCGGGCGCGTGGCCGTGGTCGACGCCGACCGCGAGACCAACGAACACGGCACCCCGCCCGCGCTCTTGAAATGCGAGTTCGAAAGCGTCGGCTTCCGCCAGGTAGCGTTTCACCGGCTGGAGCGCGCGGGAGGCTATCTCGCGATGTTCGAACCGGCTGCGCCGCGGCCCGACCCGGCGACGATCCGGGGGTGTAAGTAGTCCGCCCAGTCGGGCCTGCTCTGCCCGGCTTTGGATGGCGGCGTTCGGCCGAAAGGGGGCGGCTTTCGTCAAGCGCAGCCCCGCCGCTCCAGCGCTTAGGCTCCGACCGCCTCGGCAGCGGCTTCGTTGACGCCGCTTTCGGCGATCGGTGTCAGATAATCGTCCGCGCCGAAAATTTCCTTCAAATCCCGGCGCAGCATGCGGGCGTCCTCGGCCTCGCCGATCGCGTCGGCAAACGCAGCTGCGGTGCCGTAGCCTGCGATGCCATAGTGGCTCATCTGCTGCATCGCGTGGATGATCGCCGCGTCACGGACGTTGTCGTCGTCGGTTTTTAGTTTGATCGCATGCTCTTTCGCTTCGGCTGCGATGCCTTCCATGCCCTTGCAGTGTTCCTTCGCCACCTTGCCCTCGTGACGGTAGAGAATCTCGCGGAGCTTGTCATTGTGCTGGGGCATGCGTTGCTGCGTCTTGCCCAGCATGTCGCGCAGCTTGGCGTTGGTCGCGATCTTTTCAAGCTGTTCCACCCGCTCCAGCATCTGTTCGTTGGCGCTCAGCGTGTCGGCGAGCAGGTTGACGTAATAGTCCTTGAGGTCCTTGGCTTTCGCCATTTCGGGGCTCCTTCGAAGTTGGTTCAAGCCGAAAGAAACGGCTCGCGGACAGCGCCAGTTCCGGCAGGCTGTGGCGTCTGGGCGCGGTGCCGCGCAGGCTGGGCGTGTTGCGGGAGAGCGGGGTTCGCTGCGAGCTCAGAAGAGAGCTTCGGGCAGGTGGCGGACGGCGTGCGGACCGCGCCCGACGGCAGCACGCTCGCCCGGGTGACAGACTTCGCGGGGAACGTGCCGACGCTGACCGCGAACGCCTGAGCCGCTGTCAGCCATCAAACCGGTTGTTGCGCGGAAAACCCTGCGGAGCGGGCCGCCCGGCCTGTCCCCGGCTGGCGCGCCACGGTGTCAGGTCGCGCTCGGTGCGGCGGCGTTCGCCCGATGGCCAGCTGAGCCCGTCGGAGAGGCGGAACGGCAGAAGATCGGACAAGCCGCCGTCCTTGTAGCGTTGCAGCTGCACGCCCTGGCCGCGGCCCATGCGCGGCAGCGCCGCAAGATCGAGCACCAGCAGCCTCCGGTTCTCGCCCACCACCGCCAGCGCATCCGCGTCGGTGGCGATGCGACGCACCGCTGCCAGTCGCGCGCCCTCGCGCGGGGTCATCACCGTGCGGCCCTTGCGCGTTTCGGCGATCAGGTCGCCGCCGTTCACCACGAAGCCGCGCCCGTCGGAGGCGGCCAGCACATATTCGGCCTCGGGCTCGACGGCGAACACCGCGAGCGGTTCGCACTCGGCCTCGAGGTCGATGAGCAAGCGCAGCGGCTCACCGAAGCCGCGCCCGCCGGGCAAGCGGTCGGCGAGCAGCGTGAAGCTGCGGCCCGACGGCGACAGCACGACGATGCGGTCCGTGGTCTGCGCGTGGAAGGCGAAGGCGGGGCCGTCGCCCTCTTTGAACTTGAGCGCGTCGCCCTCGCCGAGCGCGGCATGGCCCTTCAGCGCGCGCACCCAGCCCTTGGCGCTGACGACGATCGTGACCGGCTCGCGCGCGATGAACGCGGTCAGGTCGGCCGCGGCGGCTTCGGGCGCGGCTTCGATGAGCGTTCGGCGCGGGTCGGCGAATGCCTTGCGCGCGGCGTTCAGCGCGGCTTTCAGCTTCGCCTGCTGGCGCCGCGGTTCGGCAACGAAGGCTGCCAGTTCCTGCTGCTCGGCGGCGAGCGTCGCGGCCTCGCGCTCGATCTCGATCGATTGAAGCTTGTTGAGCGCGCGCAGCCGCATCTCCAGGATCGCCTCGGCCTGGGTGGCGCTGAGCTCAAACGCTGCCATCAGCTCGGGCTTGGGGCGGTCGGCATCGCGGATCACGCCAATGACCGCGTCGAGATTGAGATACGCTCTCAGCAGCCCGTCGAGCACCTCCAGCCGTGCTTCGATCCTCGCCAACCGGAAGCGCGCGCGCTTCAGCTGCACATCGAGCGCGTGATCTAGCCACGCCTGCAGCAGCCCGCGCAGCCCCATCACCATGGGCCGCCGCGCTTGATCGAGCACGGTCATATTGACGGGCACGCGCACTTCGAGGTCGGTCAGCCGGAACAGCTGATCCATCAGCAGCCGTTTGTCGACCGTGCGCGCGCGCGGTTCGAGCACGATGCGGATGCTTTCTGCCGATTCGTCGCGGATGTCGGCCAAGCCAGGCAGCTTCTTGTCGGTGACGAGCGCAGCGATCGCTTCGATGAGCTTGCCCTTGGCCACGCCGTACGGGATCTCGTCGACGACGATCAGCCCCTTCTCGTCGCGCCAGCGCGCGCGCAGCCGAAGCGAGCCCTTGCCGCTGGCGTAGGCGCGCGCGATCACCGTGCTGTCGTCGACGAGCACGCCGCCGCCCGGGAAATCGGGGCCGGGAAGCGCTTCAATCAGCGCCTCGTCTGCCGCCGCCGGATCGGCGAGCAGCATCACCGCCGCGTTGAGCACCTCGCCCACATTATGCGGCGGAATTGCGGTCGCCATGCCCACCGCGATGCCGCTCGCGCCGTTCGCGAGCAGGTTGGGGAACAGCCCGGGCATCACCTCGGGCTCTTCCTCCTCACCATTATAGGTGGGCCGGAAGGGCACGCATTCGTCGTCCAGCCCGTCCATCAATGCGAGCGCGGCGGGCGTCAGCCGTGCTTCGGTGTAGCGCATGGCCGCCGCGCCATCGCCATCAACATTGCCGAAATTGCCCTGGCCTTCGACCAGCGGGTAGCGCAGCGCGAAATCCTGCGCGAGGCGGACGAGCGCGTCATAGACAGATTGCTCGCCGTGCGGGTGATACTTGCCGATGACATCGCCGACGACGCGCGCACATTTCTTGGGCGCGCCCTTCGGATCAAGCTTCAAGAGCCGCATCGCCCATAGCAGCCGCCGGTGCACAGGCTTCAGCCCATCGCGCACATCGGGCAGAGCGCGAGCCGTAATCGTCGACAGCGCATAGACGAGATAGCGGCTGGACAAGGCGTCGGCGAAGGGAGCTTCGATGATGTCGGTCACGCGCGCAGCCTAGCGCGGCGGCGCCGCGCAGGGCAGGCCGGGGGCGGACTTAGCTGTGGGGATTGCGCGGACGTGGGCGCATCGGCGATGGTCGGCCATGAACGCGCCCACGGAAGGCCATCCCTTGGACAACCCGCCGAGCCATACGCCGAACGCGGCCGAACGCGCGCTCCTGGGGTTTGAGCGTGCGTTCCTGGCGCTGATTGCGCTGATGACGCTGGCCGCGGCGGCGTTCGAGATGCTGCGCGTGTGGCGGCAGGGCGAGGTCGTGCTCGCCGACATCCTGCTGATGTTCCTCTATACCGAAGTCATCGGTATGGTTGCGGTATTCTACTCGGCGAAATCGTCGCCGTTCGTCTATCCGATCTTCATCGCGATCACGGCGCTGGCGCGGCTGATCGTGCTGCAGGGCAAGAACATGGCGCCGGAAAACATCGTGTTCGAGGCATCGGCGATCCTGCTGCTCGCGGTGGCTGCCGTGATCATCGTGCGATCGGGGCGGCAGACCGGGTGAGCGAGGCGACCGAGCGGCTGTTCTCCTATGGCACGCTGCGCGATCCGTCGGTGCAGCGTGCGCTGTTCGGGCGCGAGCTGGAGGGTCGGGCGGACGCGCTGCCCGGCTGGCGCGTGGAGCCGATCGCGATCCGCGATTCCGGCGTCGTGTCGCTGAGCGGCATGTCGGTCCATCAGGCGGCGGTGCCGGGCGGCCCGCGATGCCGGATCGAAGGCGCGGCGCTGCTGCTGACGCCCGCCGAGCTTGCCGCTGCCGACGCTTACGAGACGGCCGACTACGAGCGCGTGCGCGTGACGCTTGCTTCGGGTGCCGGGAGCTGGCTCTACCGGCGCGCGCCCGTGGCGGACCCAGCGCTCGCCGAGCTGATCGCTGCCGAGGACCGGGCTTTGGCGTTGCTATCCGCGATCGAGCGCGATGCGCTGGTGCAGCCGGGCCGCCTGGAGACCGAGGTCGAGCGCGACATCGCAGCGCTCGCTGCGGGCGAATTCGGCGTCACCGACCACTGGCATGACCGGATCGTCCGCAGCGGCCCCAACACGCTTTTGACCGCGGGCGAGCCCGGCGCCGACCGCAGGATCGGCTCCGACGACATCGTGTTCCTTGATCTTGGCCCGGTGTTCGGCGCGTCCGAGGCGGATGTGGGGCGCAGCTATGCCTTCGGGCCAGACCTCGAAAAGCACCGGCTTGTGGCCGATCTGAAGCGCGTATTCGAAGCCGGGCGCGCCCGGTGGCTGGCCGACGCGGGCATTACCGGCGCCGGGCTCTACGCGGTGGCTGAGGCCGAGGCGCAGGCGCGCGGCTGGCGCTTCGGCGGCACGATTGCGGGCCATGTCGTCGGCCCGTTCCCTTACGCGCGCAGTCCCGCCGCTCGAGCCACCGGCCGCATCGGACCCGCCAACCACACGCCCATGCGCGACCCCGACTCCGACGGACGCGCGCGCTACTGGATCCTCGAGGTCCACCTCGTCGAGCCGGGCGGCCGCTGGGGCGGCTTCTACGAGCGGCTGCTGCGGCCGGAGCGGTAAGCCAGCTCGTGATCGGCGGCTCGTCAAGCTCAGACGCGAAGCTCTCCTCTGCCGCTGGGTCGAAGCGCAGGCTCCGTCCCGGCAGCGTCGCGCGACGCAGATGATGCCCACGCTTTCGGAAATCGGCGAAAATCTCGTCCACGGTCAGCTGCGGCGGCAGGGTCGCGAGCGTTGCCATGCGATCAATCGACTTTCCTGAAGCCCGCAGTTGTACGCCAGCCGCATCAGAAATGAATCGGCTTTCCCGTCACCGCCATCGCGGCTTCCTTCAGCGCTTCGCTGTGGGTGGGGTGGGCGTGGCAGGTGAGAGCGATGTCCTCCGACGACGCGCCGAACTCCATCGCCTGCGCGGCCTGGGCGATCATCGTCCCCGCGAGGCTGCCGATGATGTGGACGCCCAGCACGCGATCGGTTTCGGCGTCGGCCAGGACTTTCACGAAGCCGTCGGTTTCGCGGTTGGTCTTGGCGCGGCTGTTCGCAAGGAACGGGAACTTGCCGATCTTATATTGCACGCCCGCGCTCCTCAGCTCCTCCTCGGTCTGCCCCACCGTTCCGACCTCGGGCATGGTGTAGACGACCGCGGGAATGACCGCGTGGTTCACGATGCCGACCTTGCCCGCGATGTTGTCGGCGGCCGCCAGCCCCTCGTCCTCGGCCTTGTGCGCCAGCATCGGCCCCGCGATCACGTCGCCGATCGCATAGACGCCTTCCACCGGGGTCCGGAACGTGTGGATGTCGACCGGGATGCCGGTGCGCGGGTCGCACTCCAGCCCGATCGCGTTGAGGTTGAGACCGTCGACAGTCTTCCGGCGCCCGACGCTGACCAGCACGTGGCTCGCGGCGATTTCGGTGCGCTCGCCGCCAGCGGCGGGCTCAAGGACCACCGCCGCGCCCTCGCCCTCGCGGCGCACCTCGATCACCTTCATGTCGGTCAGCAGTTCCATGCCCTGTTTCCTCAGGATCTTGGCGAACTCGGTTGCGATCTCGGCGTCCATCGCGGGGACAATGCGCGGCGCGAACTCGATGACCGTCACCTTGGCCCCCAGGCGGCGATAAACGCTGCCCATCTCCAGCCCGATATAGCCGCCGCCGATCACGACGAGATGCTCGGGCACGCGCGTCAGCGACAGCGCCTCGGTCGAGCTGACGATTACCTCGCCGTCCAGTTCCATGCCGGGGAGGGTCATGACCTCGCTGCCGGTGGCGATGATCGTGTTCTCGGTGGTGATCGTCCGGTCGCCCACGCGGATGGTGTGCGCGTCGACGAAGCTGCCCTCTCCGTGGATCCAGTCGACCTTGTACTTTTTGAACAGGAACGCGACACCGCCGGTGAGTTCCTTCACCGCCTTGTCCTTTTCCGCCTGCATCTGCGGCCAGTCGGCGGAGACGCCCTCGAACTTCACGCCAAGCTTGGCGAGATGGCCGTTCACCGCCTCCTCATAGCGCTCGCTGGCGTGGAGCAGTGCCTTCGATGGGATGCAGCCCACGTTGAGGCAGGTGCCGCCGAGCGTCGCCCTCTTCTCGACGCATGCGGTTTTCAGCCCGTTCTGCGCCGCCCGGATCGCCGCTACATACCCCCCCGGTCCCCCGCCGATCACCACCACCTGATAGTCCGCCATTCGCCTGCCTTCGTTTGAAATGCTGCTTCGGGCGGCAGGTAGCGACGGGTGGCGTGGGGGGGAAGTGTGTCGCGACGCGCAGCCCCGATGGGCCTGATCGAGACGCGGGACCACGGTGGCTCACACGCGCGCTTCGACAACTCCCCCGAGTTTCGAAACCTAACATCAAGGCGGCCTGCCCGCGTTGCGCGGGACAACGCGATTGTGTGTTCCAGCGAGACCGGAGCGTCCGCCGTCGCGCCGTTCAAACTGACGCGTCAGACGCGTCGCTATTTGTCTGCCATTTCTCCAGCAACGCCTCGATTTCCGGAGTCGTCGCGTGGGCGAGGTCCTTCGCAATCTCCCTTTGCAGCGCCGCCTTCAGCTTCGAATGATAGTGCGGCCGCATTGCGCCGAGCGTCTTGGGTGCGGCCACGATGACCAGCCTCTTCAGCCAGCCCTCAACCGCCAGCCGGTTCAGCAGGTCGACCGCTTGCGCGGCGAGCAGCGTCTCGGCCTCCTGCTGGAAGTCGGTCTGCTCGTAGGCGGAGCGCGCGTCGCCCGTGCCAGCGCTGGAGAATGTGCGGCCCGGCTCGTCGGTCGCCCGGAAGCTTGCCGATCCGTGCTCGCGCTCCTCGGCGTGGGCGGTCTCGAGGCGGATGCGCGTTTCGTTGCCAGCGTTTTTGAACAGCAGGAACTTGGCTCCGTCGGCGACGGCGACGATCGTGTTGTGCGGGATCAGCATGGACAGCCAACGCTTCGGCCGCTGCGCGGGTCCGCGAAGTTGGTCATCCCGCCACCGCGCTGCCGACGATGTTGAACGCGAGCGCCAGCACGCCAATGTTGAAGAAGAACGCCAGAATGCAGTGTAAGCTGACGATCTTGCGCATATCGGTCGAGGTGACCATCACGTCGCTGACCTGATAGGCCATGCCGTTGTTGAACGCGAAATAGGCGAAATCCCAATAGACCGGCTGCTCGGTGCCGGGGAACCTCAGCCCGCCGCTGTCACCATTGTGCTCGTCGGGGTCATACCACAGGTGCGCGTAATGGAGCGTGTAGACCGTGTTCACGAACACCCACGCGATGACCAGCGTCAGCACCGGAAAGAACACGCCGAGCGAGCCCTTGCGCGCCTGTGGCGAAAGCTCCCACCCCACAGTGACCAGCACCACGCCGATGACCGCGGTCGCGATCAGCAGCAGCGCGCCGCGCCCGGCATCGTTGGCGGCCGCCTGTCGGCGGATCGCCTCGGGGTCGGAGCGCGCCATCAGCGAGGTCATCAACGCCACATAGATCACCGCCGCGATATCGAACGCCGCGCTGATCGCGCGCGGGATGCTGCCCAACGGCTTGGGCAGCGCGAAGGCCAGCGCCACGAGCACCGCCAGGAACACGATGAAGCGCGGGTGGGCCAGGCGCACCGTGAGCACGCTAGGCGCCGGCCGGGGATGTAGCAAAGCGGAAAATCGGCCAACTGCTCTCCGCCTGCCGGTCAGCTTCGATCGCGCAGCGTGGCAGACGCGCGGGGCCGCATCATGGGCGCGTGATGATCCCGGATCGCCGCCGTGCTCGCCCGCTCCGCGGGGGTAGATGGATCGCGCCGGGCCGAAGGTCGCGACGGTCGCGAACGTCCCGGGTCGACGGCGGGGAGGGGAGGAGGAGGCGGCGGCGGAGAGGACGACGCGTTAACCGTCCTGGTATCGTCGCGGCCATTCTTATAACCCATACGGCTACAACTTGCAAGGGCGGCGTCGCGAGCGGACCAACGGCGCGGATTCGCAGTGATTTTTCAGCGCAGCGCCGCCCCAGCCGCGTCCGGCGAACGCTTGAACGCGCGCCGCCTGTGCTGGCCGCCGGACGTGCGGGACTGCCGCCATGGCCGCCAAACCCACGCTCACGTCGGGTGCGATCGGTCCACACGATGCGCACGATCGTGCAGCGATCTGCAATGATTCGGCGCGGTTCGCTCCGGCTGTGGATCGTCCCGGACCGCGGGCCCGAACGCGACGCAGGCGCCTCGCCCAGTGCACTCGCGTGTTCGGCCCCGGCATCCGGCCGCGTCGGCGTGGCCCGGATGCAGCCGCTTCGGACCAGCCGACCGCTTGCCCGATCGGACCGCGCCCGTGCATGAGCGCCCCCATGCACGACATCCGCGCCATCCGCGCCGACCCGGCCACCTTCGATGCTGCGCTGCAGCGGCGGGGAGCGTCGGGCGTGACGGCCGGCTTGCTGGAGCGCGACGCCGAGCTCAGGGCGGCGTTGACCGAGTTGCAGACGGGGCAGGCGCGCCGCAACGAGGCTTCGAAGGCGATCGGCGCCGCCAAGGCGCGCAAGGACGAGACGGCGGCCGCCGGGCTGATGGCCGAAGTCGCCGAGCTGAAGAACCGGCTGCCCGAGCTGGAGGCGCGATCCGAGGCGCTGAAGGCCGAGATCGACGCAGCGTTGCTGGCGATGCCCAACGTGCCCGCGCCCGACGTGCCCGATGGCCCCGACGAAAGCGCAAACGTCGTCATCCACGAGCGCGGCGACAAGCGCGCGTTCGAGTTCCGCCCGCACGAGCATGACGCAGTCGCCGTGCGGCTGGGCTATGATCCCGAGGCAGCCGCTCGCATCGCTGGCGCGCGCTTTGCCGTGCTGAAGGGCGGGCTGGCTCGGCTGCATCGCGCGCTCGCGCAGTTCATGCTTGACCTCCAGACCGAGGAGCACGGGTATATCGAGGTCGCGCCGCCGATTTTGGTGCGCGAGGCTGCGATGCTCGGCACCGGGCAGCTGCCGAAATTCGGCGAGGACAGCTTCCAGACGACCGACGGCCGCTGGCTGATCCCCACCGCCGAGGTCAGTCTTACCAACCTGGTGCGCGAACAGATCCTCTCCGCCGCCGAGCTGCCCATCCGCCTGACCGCGCTGACTCCGTGCTTCCGCAGCGAGGCGGGCGCGGCGGGCAGGGACACGCGCGGGCTGATCCGCCAGCACCAGTTCGACAAGGTCGAGCTCGTCTCGATCACCCGGCCCGAGGATTCGGAGGCCGAGCATGAGCGCATGACCGGGTGCGCGGAGGCGGTGCTGGAGCGGTTGGGCCTGCCCTACCGGCGGATGCTGCTCTGCGCCGGCGACATGGGGTTCAGCGCGCGCAAGACCTACGATCTGGAAGTGTGGCTGCCGGGGCAGGGGCGCTATCGCGAGATCAGCAGCTGTTCGAACTGCGGCGACTTCCAGGCGCGACGCATGGACGCGCGTTACCGTCCGGCACCCGACGCCAAACCCGATTTCGTCCACACGCTGAACGGCTCGGGCCTCGCGGTCGGCCGCACGCTCGTCGCCGTCATCGAGAACTACCAGCAGACGGACGGATCGGTCGCGGTGCCCGAGGCGCTGCGGCCCTATGTGTCGGGAGTGGAGCGGCTTGCGCCCACAGGCGGGTGACGGCCTTCTAGACCGCCGCTATAGGACGGGTGTGACACTGGCGGCGGCAGATTGCGGGCGGATCGTCTCCAGGCTTGGGCATGTTGTCGCCAGCGGCGCGGTCGCATCCGCCTGCGCCCGCCCGATCGCCTGGGACCGGATGTCGACCGCGATCGAGCAAGCGGACAGCGAGCGTGTGGCGCGGGGATCGCGCGCGAAGCTGATCGCGGTTCATGCCGAGCATCGGGCCGGGTCCGCGCGTCATGCGACGCAGGCCGGGCTTCGGATGGCTCACGCGCAGCGCGGGACGATCGCGCCAGCGCTGTCCATGGTCCTGTCCGGAATGGGGCAGAGCGTCGCGCTGTCGTGATGAAACGCCCGCCGCTGTGCCGGCCCTGAACGCCCCGGAGGCCGCCCGCCGCGGCCTGCTGCTCGTGCTGTCGTCCCCCAGCGGCGCGGGGAAGACGACCGTCGGCCGTGCACTGCTCGCGACCGAGCCCGCGATCGCGATGAGCGTCAGCGCCACCACCCGCCCGCCGCGCCCCGGCGAGGTCGACGGGCGCGACTATCATTTTGTCAGCCCCGACCGCTTCGCCGCGCTGGCATCAGAGGGCGCGTTCCTGGAATGGGCGCACGTGTTCGGCCACCGTTATGGCACCCCCGCGGCGCCGGTTGAGGCGCTGCTCAGCGCCGGTTCAGACGTGCTGTTCGACATCGACTGGCAGGGAACCCAGCAGCTGAAGCAGCGAGCGCGCGACGATGTCGTCAGTATCTTCATCCTGCCGCCCAGCATGGCCGAGCTTGAGCGCCGGCTGCGCGCGCGCGGCCAGGACGACGCAGCGGTGATCGAGGCCCGGATGGCGCGAGCCGCCGACGAGATCAGCCACTGGGCCGAGTATGACTATGTGCTGGTCAATCACGCGATCACCGAATGCCTGGGCCAGGTCCACGCGATCCTGACCGCCGAGCGGCTGAAGCGGCCACGGCAGACGGGGCTGGCACAGTTCGCGCGCGCGCTGGAGGGGCGGGCGTGAAGCACTGGGTCTATGCGGGCGGCGGCGTCGCCGCAGGGCTGGCGCTGGCCTTCGGGCTGGTCGCGCCCGATCATCGCAACAGCGCCGCCGCGCAGAGCGAGGCGCAGCGGCTGGCGGCCGAGGCGGCGGGGCCGCAGCCAGCAAGCGTCAGCCCGCCGACCGGCGCAGCGCTCGCCGCAACCTACGCTCCGGTCGTCAAGCGTGTCGCCCCGGCGATCGTCAACATCTACACCGCGCGCCGCGTGGTCGACCGCCAGACGATGGCGGACTTCTTCGGCATGATGATGCGCGGCGCACCGCGCGCCCGTGTCGAGCGCAGCCTGGGTTCGGGCGTCATCGTCGCGGGCGACGGCCTCATCATCACGAACAACCACGTCGTCGCGGGCGCCGAGGAGATCCTCGTCGCGCTTGCCGACCGGCGCGAGTTTCCAGCCAAGGTGGTGTTCGCCGACGAGAAGACCGATCTCGCCGCGCTGCGCATCGACCCCGGGGGCATGCGCCTGCCGACCGCGGCGCTGGGCGACAGCGACCGAGCGCAGGTGGGCGACGTGGTGC
The DNA here is from genome assembly GCA_032249695.1 of Sphingomonadaceae bacterium. Classification (GTDB taxonomy): domain Bacteria; phylum Pseudomonadota; class Alphaproteobacteria; order Sphingomonadales; family Sphingomonadaceae; genus JAVVHE01. Next base: position 19,224 of record JAVVHE010000002.1, read on the forward strand.
TCGCGATCGGCAACCCGTTCGGCGTCGGCCAGACCGTCACCGAAGGCATCGTCTCTGCGATCGCGCGGAACGCGGGCGGGGTGAACGACTGGCAGTTCTTCCTGCAGACCGATGCAGCCATCAACCCGGGCAACTCCGGCGGCGCGCTGATCGACACCACCGGCCGAGTCATCGGGATCAACACGGCCATCTTTTCGCGGTCGGGCGGATCGAACGGCATCGGCTTCGCGATTCCGGCGAACATGGTGCGCCAGTTCATCACCGCCGCCGGATCGGGGCGGCTGGTGCGTGCGTGGATCGGCGCGGCGGGTGACGCGATCACGCAGGACATCGCGGCGCGCGCCGGGTTCGACCGGCCGACGGGCGTGATCCTGACGAGCGTCACCCCGGGTTCGCCCGCCGCGCGCGCCGGGCTGCGGCCCGGCGACATCCTCTATGCCTTTGACGGGAAGGAACTGCCCGATCCGGCATCGCTGTCCTACCGCGTCGCGACGCAGGAGGTTGGGCGCGAGGCGACGCTGACGGTCGTCCGCGGCGGGCGCGCGATGAACATCCGGGTGACGCTTGCCGCGCCGCCCGCCGACCCGCCCGCGACGCCCACGCAGATCGGCAACGGCTCGCTGCTGGCGGGCGTGACGGTGGCGAACTTAAGCCCCGCGCTGGCGCAGGAGCTGGGGCAGGGCCTGCCCGATCGCGGCGTGGTGGTGCTGGAGGTCGCGCAGGGCGCGCCCGCCGCGCAGCTGGGCCTCGCGCAGCCGGGGGACTTGATCGAAGCCGTGAACGGCCGCGCGGTTGGCGACGTCGCATCGCTGCGCGCCCAGCTCGCCGCAGTCGCGAACGGCGTGCAGAGCGTCCGCGTCAACCGCGGCGGCCAGCGCGCCGAATGCCTCTACCGCCCGCCCGGCGCCTTCAGCTGCCGGAGCTGAACGGACCGATGGCGCCGAGCCGCGGTCGCTCGGACCGGTAAGCGCGACGCCGGCCGGGCGTTCGGCCCTGTGGGTGAGCGCGAGCGGTTGCAGTCCGGTCGATGCGGTCGATGCGACAGTCCTCCCCGGCGCCCGTGCTGACGGCGTGCTTCTCGGTGGCGGAGGTGACGGCCAGACCAGCGGCTGCGTGCCGCCAAGGCCCGCGGGGGGTGTGAGGGAGAGAGCGGGCCACCACAGCGGAACCGGGGCAGTCGCCCGCAGCCAGACTCCGCTGCGCCGGAAGCGGCGTGCGGTCGCGGCAGCGCTGCCACAGCGCCGCGAAACCGTCAGCCCGCCCGCACCTCGACGCTGAGCGCATGGACGCGGCCGCCGGTCACCAGATCGCCCGCCGCCTTCAGCACCGCGCGCGTGCGCTCGACGCGGGGCAGCGTGTCAAGGCCGCTCGCGCGCACGATCACGCGGAAGTGGCTCTCGCCTTCCGGATTGTGGCCGCCGTGGCCCCGATGGAGCGCGCTTTCGTCGATGATCTTCAGATATTCGGGCATGATGGCCGCACGGATGCGGCGTTCCAGCTCAGCTGCGACAGGACCCACGGCGCGGCACTCCAAGGCGTTCGCTCAGCCGCTATATAGCCCCGATGGCGCAGGCCCGAAGCCCGCGCGGCGAGCGCCTCAACGGCCGGACCGTGCACCCCGACAACCGACCGTGCGAGGAACCCGGCTGCGCCATGCCCGGCGAGTTCAAGGCGCCGCGCGACGATGCGTCCCACAATGGCCGGCCGATGTGGCGCTGGCTGTGCCTGGATCACGTGCGCGCGTTCAACAGCCGGTACAACTTCTTCCACGGCATGACGCCCGAGGAGATCCACGAGGCGCAGGGCGGTAGCCCGGCCTGGGACCGCGCAACGCGAGCGTTCGCGTCGAACGGCTATGCCGACCGGCTGCATTTCGACGACAATCTGGAGATGATCCGCCTGCGCTTCGGCCAGCGCGCGTGGGAGGACGCGCGCGCCAGACGCCGCATTGCCAACGGCGAGCCGATCGAGCCGGCCGATGCGATTGCGCTGAGCGTGCTGGGGCTGGATGCGAAGGCCACGCGTTCGGACCTTCGCAAGCGCTATGCCGAGCTGGTCCGGCGTTACCATCCGGACCGGAACGGCGGCGACCGCACCCACGAAGCGCGGTTGAGCCGCGTCATCGAAGCCTATAACCACCTGAAGACCAGCGCGGCCTTCCGCACCGCGCCCCAGCAGGATTTGCAGCCTTGACCACCGCGCTCGCTCCCGATGCAGCCGATCACGATACGGTGCTGTCCGCCCCCGATCTGGAGGTTGACGCCGGGCAGACGTTCGGGATCGAGCTCGACTGGAAGATCCCCGCGTTCAGCGTCGCCGACGAGCGCGTGCCCGAGCTTGACCCGGCCTATGTCTTTGATCCCGAAACCACGCGCGCGATCCTGGCAGGCTTTGCCTTCAACCGCCGCGTGATGGTGCAGGGCTATCACGGCACCGGCAAATCGACGCATATCGAGCAGGTGGCCGCGCGGCTCAACTGGCCGTGCGTGCGCATCAATCTGGACAGTCACATCAGCCGCATCGACCTTGTCGGCAAGGACGCGATCGTGCTGCGCGACGGCAAGCAGGTGACCGAGTTCCGCGAGGGCCTGCTGCCCTGGGCGCTGCAGACTCCGACCGCGCTGGTGTTCGACGAATATGACGCCGGCCGGCCGGACGTGATGTTCGTGATCCAGCGCGTGCTGGAGGTGGAGGGCAAGCTGACGCTGCTCGATCAGAACCGCGTGATCCGCCCGAACCCGTGGTTCCGGCTGTTCGCGACCGCGAACACCGTGGGGCTGGGCGATACGACGGGCCTTTATCACGGCACGCAGCAGATCAATCAGGGGCAGATGGACCGCTGGTCGATCGTGACGACCTTGAATTACCTGCCCGCCAAGACCGAGGTCGACATCGTCGTCGCCAAGGCAAATCATCTCGATACCGCCGATGGCCGCAAGACCGCGGCTGCGATGGTGAAGGTCGCCGATATGACGCGGTCGGGCTTCATGAGCGGCGACATCTCGACGGTGATGAGCCCGCGGACGGTGATCACCTGGGCGCAGAACGCTGCGATCTTCGGAAGCGTGGGCTTCGCATTTCGCGTATCGTTCCTGAACAAGTGCGACGATGCCGAGCGCGGGATCGTTGCGGAATATTACCAGCGCGTCTTCGGCGAGGACCTGCCCGAGAGCGCGGGCGCGCCGACAGCGAAGCGCTGAGCAGCCGATCAGCGGTCGCCGGGACGGCCTGCGTTCCCCGTCGGTTGCGCGCAGGCGCCGCGGCGAGAAGGCGCTGCGCAGGCGACACAGGGGGCGAGGCAAGCTCTATTGCAGCCTCACCGCCGTTACTCCGTCCTTTCGCAACAGCTCTTGCACGCTGCCCGCCCCGCTCACGTGGCCGCTGCCGACTGCGACCATGACGCTGCCGGGCTTTTTCAGCATGGTCTCGATCGCCTTGGCCCAGCGAGCGTTGCGATCGGTGATCAACGCCTTCTGCAACGCCGGATAGTGGTCCAAACTTTCGTTCAAGAGCTTTGAGAGCGTGTTGACATCGCCGGCCTCCCACGCGGCGATCATCCGATCGTACATCGCCCGCGACCGGCCCGATTCCGCGAGCGTCGAATTGAGGAGCTGTATCTGAACCGGCTCGCTGAGGCCCGACAGCAGCCGGATTTGCCCCTCGGCGGTCTCGAGCTCGCCGATCCGCTTCTTCGCGCTCACGGCAGCGCGCGCGATGACCCGCTCGGCACCCTGCTCTCCCGTCAGCCCCATTTTCTGCGGCGTGACCAGCGAGAACGTCAGCGCCGCGAGCCAAGGCTGCATGCGATCAAGCGCCTGCTGGGACAGCCCCGTGCCCTTGCGCTCGCGCTCCAGCGCGGGAAGGTCGACGCCAGCGACCTTGCTGAGCGGCGGGGCATCGACCGGGCGCATGCCATAGCGCTGCACCAGGGCACCGAACGCAGGCTGGTTTGCGGTTGCGGCCGTGGGATCGATTTCGAAGATCACCTCGTTCGACCGATCGAAGGCGTCCCTGACCTTGCCGGTGAACCAGTTGGTCCGACCATTATAAAGATGGAACGTGCCGAACAGGTAGATGGTCGTGTCGGCGTCCTTCACCACCCACAGAGCGGGCTTGCCGACCGGCTTGCCCGCAGTCGTCGCGGCGGCGGGCTTGGGCGCCGCGGTCTGGGCGAGCGCGGGTGCGGAGAAGAATGCGGCCGCCAGCAGCGGCGCCAGATACGCGCGTCGGGACATGGTCTTGTTTCCCAAGAGGATCGGTCAGCGTCAATCGCCATGCGCTGGCAGCCGGGGGCCGCACCCGCCCAGTCGCTCGGCCGCCAGCCGCGCCAGTCGGTTCGCGCTCCCGGCTTGCCGAGAGCACGCCGCGCGAGGCCGGTTGCGGCGAACGGCGCGCGGTGCGGGCCCGATGAGCCACGACGCGGCGTCATAGCATGCATCCGACGGCATGGCCCATCGCCGTCACCGCCCAAGCCGGGCGGCGCTGTCGCGCACACAGTCGGCCGTGGCGTCAGCGCAACAGGGTGTTTCGCGCGTGCCGCGCAGCCGCTATGGTTCGCGATCCGTGAGCCCGCCCGCCGTTCCTGACAGCCTGCTGCACCACGCGGCGCCGCGCCTCGGCCCGGCCTCGCGGTGGGAGCGGCTGTGCATCCTGCTCGCGGTCGTCTGCGGGGTTGCGACCTGGGCCGTGCTGTCGGGGCGCAACCCGATCGTCGGGCGGCTGCCGCCGGAGATGGTCAGCCTCATCATCGTCGCGAACCTCGTTCCCGCGATGGCGCTGCTCGTGCTGGGCGCGCGGCGGCTGGTGCTCGCAGCGGGGCAGCGCAGCGCTGGCCGCGCGGGCGGTCGGCTGCACCTGCGACTGGTGGCGCTGTTCGCGGCGGTCGCGGCGGTGCCGACGCTGGTGGTCGCCGTGTTCGCGGCGCTGCTGTTCCAGTATGGCGTGCAATTCTGGTTTTCGGATCGCGCGCGGACGGTTCTGGAAAACTCCGACCAGGTCGCGATGACCTATGTCGAGGATAACAACCGCCGCATTGTCGGCGACGTGGTGCCGATGGCGATCGACATGCGCGCGGCGGCCGACGAGGTGGGCGAGCGGTCGCCCGAGCTGCCGACGCTGCTCGCCAAGCAGGCGCTGGTGCGCGATCTGTCCGAAGCGGTGCTGTTCGAAATGCGCGCCGGACGCGCCTATCCGCTGGCGACCGTTGGACGGCCCGCGCGCGAGATGCTGGCCGAGGTCGATCCAGCTGCGCTGGCGAAGGTGGCCGACCGGCTGGGCAGCGTGCAGACCGATGTGGGGCGCGAGCATTTCAGCGCGGTGACGCGGGTCGACCCCGATCGCGAGTGGTTCCTCTATGTGACGCGCAAGGTCAATCCGGCGGTGATCGATCAGGTGCGGCTGTCGCGCTCTGCGCTCAGCGAATATACCGCGATGCTCGCCAAGGGCGGCGTGCTGCAGCTGCGCTTCGGGCTGGTGCTGGTGGCGGTCAGCCTAGTGCTGCTGGCGGTCGTCATCTGGGCGGCGCTGCGGCTGGCGACGCGGCTGACCGAGCCCTTGGCCGAACTGGCGAACGCTGCCGAGCGCCTGGGCGAGGGCGATTTCAGCGCGCGCGTGCCGATGGACGGCGCGCCCGACGAGATCGCCACGCTCAGCCGCGCGTTCAACCGCATGACCGGCCAGCTGGAAGCGCAGAACCGCGCGCTCATCGATGCGGGCGCGCAGATCGACGCGCGGCGGCGGCTGACCGAGGCGGTGCTGACCGGCGTGTCGGCGGGGGTGCTGGCGATCGACCGGGCTCGCACGGTGCGGATGATGAACGCTTCGGCCGCGACGCTCATGGGCATCGATCAGCACAGCGTCATCGGCTGCAGGCTTGAGGACGTGGCGCCGGCGTTCCTGCCGATGCTGGAACGCGCCGAGCTTCAGCAGGAGACCGCGGGCGAGGTCGCGATCCCGCGCGAGGGGGACGCGCAGACCTTCGCGGTGCGGCTGGTGAAGCTTGCAGGCACCGATGGCGGAGCGGTGCTGACCTTCGACGACATCTCGCAACAGCTGATCGACCAGCGTCGCGCCGCGTGGGCGGATGTCGCGCGGCGGATCGCGCACGAGATCAAGAACCCGTTGACACCGATCCAGCTGTCGGCCGAGCGGCTGCAACGGAAGTTCGGCACCCAGGTTCCAGCCGAGCAGGAGCTGTTCCAGAACCTCACCGCGACAATCGTCCGCCAAGTCGGCGACCTGCGCCGCATGGTCGACGAATTCTCGGCGTTCGCGCGCATGCCCAAGCCGCAGTTCGAGCAAGCCGACCTGTCCGCGATCGCGCGGGAGGTGCTGCTTTTGCAGGAGTCGGCCAGTCCCGCGATCCGCTTCACGCTCGATGTGCCGTCCGCGCTGCCGCCCTTCGTCTGCGACCGCCGCCAGATCGGCCAGGCGCTGACCAATCTCGTCAAAAACGCGGTGGAGGCGATCGACGCGCGGGGGCCCGACCGACCGCAGGTGCACGTCAGCGTCGCAACCGCTCCGGGCGTGCTGACGCTGTCGGTGGAGGATAACGGCGTCGGCCTGCCGAACGAGAACCGCGCACGGCTGACCGAGCCCTATGTGACGACGCGCGCGCGCGGCACGGGGCTGGGCCTCGCGATCGTCAAGAAGATCGTCGAGGATCATGGAGGCGAGCTGCTGCTGGCCGACAGCCCGCTTGGCGGCGCGCGCGTGGCGCTGCGCTTCAGCCTGACGCGCCTGAACGCGCTGATCGAGCCGCATCCGCTGCTGGAAATGGCGGCCGAATAATGTCGCTCGATATTCTGGTCGTGGACGACGAGGCCGATATCCGCGATCTCGTCTCGGGCGTACTCTCCGACGAGGGCTACCGCCCGCGCACCGCGGCGAGCGCCGACGACGCGATCGCAGCCGTTGCCGACCGCCGCCCGGCGCTGCTGATCCTCGACGTGTGGCTGCAGGGCAGCCGCATGGACGGGCTGGAACTGCTGAAGCTGCTGAAGGCGCGCGACCCGTCGCTGCCGGTCATCGTCATCTCCGGCCACGGCAACATCGAGACGGCTGTGCAGGCGATCCGCCACGGCGCCTATGATTTCATCGAGAAGCCCTTCCAGGCCGACGCGCTGCTGCTGACGGTCAAGCGCGCGACCGAGGCCGAGCGGCTGCGGCGCGAGAACGAGGAACTGCGCGCGCGCGCCGGCGTGGAGGACGAGCTGACCGGCGCGTCGACGCTCATCAACAACGTGCGCGCGACAATCAAGCGCGTCGCGCAGACCGGCAGCCGCGTGCTCATCACCGGCCCGGCCGGCAGTGGCAAGGAGATCGCGGCGCGCCTGCTCCACAACTGGTCGCAGCGCTCGACCGGCCCGTTCGTCGTGGTCTCCGCCGCGCGCATGACGCCCGAGCGGCTGGACGAGGAGCTATTCGGCGAGGAGCAGGGCGGCCATCTGCAGCGAGTCGGCCTGTTTGAGCGCGCGCACAGCGGCACGCTGTTCCTCGACGAGGTCGCCGACATGCCGCTCGCGACGCAGGGGCGGATCCTGCGCGTGCTGACCGAGCAGATGTTCACCCGAGTCGGTGGCTCGCGGCCGGTGAAGGTCGATGTGCGCGTCGTCAGCTCGACCGCGCGCGACCTGTCGGCCGAGATCGCTGCCGGGCGCTTCCGCGAGGATCTGTATTACCGCCTGAACGTGGTGCCCGTGCGCATCCCCGGCCTGCAGGAGCGGCGCGAGGACGTGATCGAGTTGGCGCGGCATTTCATCGCGCGCGCAGCCATCGAACGGCGCATGCCGACCCCCGCCCTGTCGCCCGAGGCCGCGGCTGCGCTGCAAAGCTATGAGTGGCCGGGAAACGTCCGCCAGCTGAGGAACGTCATCGAGCGCACGCTGATCCTGACTCCCGGCGACCGGCTGCAGACGATCGAGCTCGACATGCTGCCGGCCGAAGTCACCGCCGAGCCTGCCAAGCTGGCGCCCGGCGAGGCTGCGCGCGCGATCATGAGCACACCGCTGAGAGAGGCGCGCGAGGCGTTCGAGCGCGAATATCTGCGCGTGCAGATCCGTCGGTTCAGCGGCAATATCAGCCGCACCGCGAGCTTCATCGGCATGGAGCGATCGGCGCTCCACCGGAAGCTAAAGGCGCTGGGGCTCTCCGAAGGCGACCGGATCGAAGACTGAAGAGGCAGCGGCCTGCCGCGCTGGCCGCCACACGATGAGAACACAATAGACCCGAATGGTTCTGTAGGGTTAATGCGAGCTGGGCGGGGCGGGCCGTCCGTTTGGGGTCTGAGGGCAGAGTGTCGACCGGGATGGCAGATAGCAACGCAGCACACGCTGCGCGCGGCGGCACGGCTGCGCTGCCTGTGCCCGAAAACGACGTGGCGATGTCGCGCTTCACGCTGCGCTTCAGTGTCGGCGAACGCACCGTCCTCAAAGCGACGCGATCGGTTGGCGCGCAGGAAGCCAGCCTGCTGGAGCTGCTGGAACAGCGGCCGCCGCCGGTGCACGACCTTCCGGATGGCGTCATCTACCGGTCGATGCCCGTCGGGATGCTTGCGGGCCTCAATCTCGGCCCGTCGCGGATCGTCTATCGGCGCGAAGCCTATCCGCGCTATTTCACCGACCTCGGTGGCACGTTCGACGCCTATCTCGCTGCGATGTCGGGTAACGCTCGGTCGACGCTGCGCCGCAAGGTCAAGGCCTATGCGAAAAGCTGCGGCGAGCCGGACTTCCGCGAATACCGCACGCCCCCGCAGCTTGCCGAGTTCTTCGAGCTTGCGTCCCTTTTGTCGAAGCGCACCTACCAGCACCGCCGCCTGAATGCCGGGCTGCCCGATTCGGCGGCGTTCCGCTCGGAAGCGCTGGCGAAGGCCGCGCGAGACGAGATCCGCGCCTATCTGCTGTTCCACAACGGTCGGCCGGTCAGCTATCTCTATGCGCCATCCGACGAGGGCGTGGTCGTCTACGATCGCCTCGGCTACGATCCCGACTACGCCCAGCATTCGGTGGGCGCCGTGCTGCAGTTCGAAGTGATGAACCGGCTGTTCGGCGAGGGCCGCTGGCGCTATTTCGATTTCACGCCCGGTGACGGCCAGCACAAGCGCCAGTTCGCAACCGGTTCGGTGGAGTGCGCCGACGTGCTGATCCTGCCCAACAGCGCCGCCAACCGCGCGCTCGTCGGCGCGCACCGCAGCTTCTGCGCCGCGGTCGAGCGCGCCGGCGCGTGGGCCGAGCGCCATGGCGCGAGAACCCGACTACGGCGCCTGCTGCGAGGGGTTTGACGGATGCAGATGCTGACAACGGCGATCAGGGCGCTCCGGGGCCGCTCGCCCGGTGAGCTTGGCGGACTGGTGGTCAAGAATATCCGCTTCGCGCTGCACCAACTCTCGCCGGAACGGCGGGCGCTCCGCGCGCGCGATCGAGCCTTCGATCTGCGATGGGGCACCGACACCTCGCGTCCCCGCCCGGTCTACGCGATGGCGGCGGCCGGCACCGAGGCCGCCGTCGACGCGAAGCCCTATGTCGCCAGCTTCCCCGACGAGATCGACCGATCGATCGACGAGCTCGGCATCGATCCCGCCGGGTACAGCTTTGTCGATCTTGGCTGCGGCAAGGGCCGCGTTGTCCTGCAGGCGTCGCTGCGCCCGTTCCGCCAGTGTATGGGGGTGGAGTTCGATCCCGAGCTGGCCGACATCGCGCGCGCGAACCTCATTGCGTTCCGGGCCCGCGGCGGCGGAGCCGCGCCGGTCGAGATCGTGACGGGCGACGCACGCACCGCCGAGCTACCAGCGGGGCCGCTTGTCATCTACATGTATAATCCCTTCGGCGACGAGGTGATGCGCGCGGTGCGCGACCGGCTCGCGACGCTTGAACCGGCGGACCGGGCGATCGAGCTCATCTATGTCAACCCCGAATGCGAGCCGCTGTTTCGCGCCGACCCGCGGTGGGCGGTGCGGCCGCGTCCGGGTGTGGCGTTCATCAGCCGGAACTCGCGGCCGCCCGGTCCGGCTCGCGACGCACCCTGGAGCATTGCTACGCAGCAGTGACGAGCCGCCGTCACGAGGCCCGAAGCCGTGCGGTCAGCGCGCCGCGGCCCGATGTTCGCGTCGCCCGTCTGGGGGCGCGACCCGAGGCACGCCACCCAACGCTCTTGCAGCGATCGCGAAGCCGCCCATAAAGGGAGCGGATCGGCTGACGCTGAGGTGAACAGCGCAGCGTAGCGGGCAGGTAAGTCCCGCCAACACAGGAGCGCAAGCGCCGATGGCTGACCGTGCCAACAACCTGCAAGAAGCCTTCCTCAACACCGTCCGCAAGACCCGCACCCCGGTCACCATGTTTCTGGTGAACGGCGTCAAATTGCAGGGCGTGATCACCTGGTACGATAATTTCTGCGTGCTGTTGCGCCGCGACGGCCTCAGCCAGCTCGTCTACAAGCACGCCATCTCGACCGTGATGCCGGCCGCGCCGATCCAGCTTGTCGAGGCCGAGAGTTCGGACGAGGAGTCCTGACCCAGGCACACCCGCCCCAGGCGCTCGCCTTCGGGCGCTTCGATGCCCAGAGCGGGCTCCGCCTGGGCGTGCCCGCGATCGTCATCGAGGCCGATCTGGGCGGCGCCGACGCGCGCGACGCTTCGGCGCGGCTCGACGAGGCCGCGGGGCTCGCCGCTGCGATTGCGCTCAGCGTCGTCCACCGCGAAGTCGTGCGCGTCCGCGCGCCCAGGCCAGCGACGCTGCTGGGATCGGGTCAGGTCGAGCAGATCGCCGCGCTGGTAGCCGAACATCAGGCCGGGTTGGTGGTGATCGACGGCGTGCCGCTGACGCCCATCCAGCAGCGCAACCTGGAGACCGCGGTCAAGGCCAAGGTCATCGACCGCACGGGCCTTATTCTTGAAATTTTCGGCGAGCGTGCGTCGACGCGTGAGGGTGCGCTGCAGGTCGAGCTCGCGCATCTGAACTATCAGGCCGGGCGCCTCGTCCGCAGCTGGACGCACCTGGAACGGCAGCGCGGCGGCTTCGGCTTCCTCGGCGGCCCCGGCGAGACGCAGATCGAAACCGACCGGCGGCTGATCCGTGACCGGATCGCGCGGCTGGAGCGCGAAATCGAAGAGGTCAAGCGCACGCGCACGCTCCACCGCCGCCGACGCCAGGACGCGCCCTTCCCGGTGATCGCGCTCGTCGGCTATACGAACGCCGGAAAATCGACGCTGTTCAACCGGTTGACCGGCGCCACGGTGCTGGCGAAGGACCTCATGTTCGCGACGCTTGATCCGACGATGCGCGCGATCAGGCTGCCTGGCTTCGAAAAGGCCATTCTCTCCGATACCGTGGGCTTCGTCGCCAACCTGCCGACGCAGCTGGTGGCGGCGTTCCGAGCCACGCTCGAGGAAGTGCTTGAAGCCGATGTGATCGTCCACGTGCGCGATATCGCGCACGTGGACAGTGAGGCGCAGGCCGCCGATGTGCGCCATGTGCTCGATGCGCTGGGCGTGGGCGCGACGCAGCCCGCTCCGGTGATCGAAGCGTGGAACAAGCTCGATCTGCTGCCGCCCGAGGACCGCTCCGAGCGTCGGGGCGAGGCCCAGCGCCGCGATGACGTGGCGCTGGTGTCGGCGCTGACCGGCGAGGGGGTCGATGCGCTGCTCGATCGCGTGACGACGCTGTTGCAGAGGGGCATGCGCGTCGTAGAGCTGTGGCTGGATCCAACCGACGGCGCGGCCGCGGCGTGGCTTTACGAGCACGGCGAGGTTCTGAGCCGCGAGGATAGCGAGACCGGCACGCGCATGAGCGTTCGCCTGGGAGACGCCGCCCGCGCGCGCTGGGAAGCGCTCCGCCGCGCGCCGTGAAGCCGCGCCACTTGCCCTGAAGCGCGGCCCCGGCCACAGCCGCTGTCATGACGCACCCGTCCATCGCCGCGGATCTGAAAGCGCGGCTGCGGCTGCCGGTGATCGGCGCGCCGCTGTTCATTATCAGCCACCCGCCGCTCGTGCTCGCCCAATGCCGCGCGGGCATTGTCGGCAGTTTTCCCAGCCTGAACGCGCGCCCGATCGCGCAGCTGGACGAGTGGCTGACCGAGCTTCACGAGCAGCTGACGCCCGCCGACGCGCCGTTTGCGGTTAACCTCATCGTGCACAAATCGAACGCGCGGCTTGAACAGGACGTGGCCCTCGTCGTGAAGCACCGCGCGCCGATCGTGATCACCTCGCTGGGCGCGGTCCCTGAGGTCAACGAGGCGGTCCACAGCTATGGCGGGATCGTGCTCCACGATGTGACCAACCAGCGCCATGCGCGCAAGGCCATTGCAAAGGGCGCGGACGGGCTGATTTTGGTGGCTTCGGGCGCCGGCGGCCATGCCGGCACGCAGTCGCCCTTTGCGCTCACCGCCGAAACGCGCGCATGGTTCGATGGTCCGATTGCGCTGTCCGGAGCGATCGCAACCGGAGCGGGCGTGCTTGCTGCCGAAGCCGCGGGCGCTGACTTCGCCTATGTCGGATCAGCGTTCATCGCGACCGACGAGGCTCGGGCGTCCGAGGCTTACAAGGCCGCGATTGTCGAGGGGACCGCCGCCGAAATCGTCTACACCAATCTGTTCACCGGGGTGCACGGCAATTACCTGAAATCGTCGGTCGTGGCCGCCGGGCTAGACCCCGACAACCTGCCCGAGGCCGACCCGTCCAAGATGAACTTCGGCAGCGGCGATGGCGGCGCGGTCAAGGCTTGGCGCGATATCTGGGGGGCCGGGCAGGGCGTCGGCTCGGTCGATGCCGTGCTGCCGGTCGCCGGGCTGATCGACCGATTGCAGCGCGAGTACCGCGCCGCCCGCGAGCGGATCGGACTGCCCGGACACGCCGTCATGCCATCGGAAGCTGGCGCCTGACCGCCCCGCACGCAGCCGCAGAGCCCGGCGTGCGCCGGGATGACCGCCCGCAATCTGCGGCCGGGGGCGCCCGCCTCGCGCTGGTGCTGCTGACGATCGTCTATGCGCTCAACTTTCTGGACCGCCAGATCCTCGGCATCCTCTTACCGCTCATCAAGCGCGAGTTCCGCTTCGATGACGCTGAGCTCGGGCTGCTAGGCGGGCTGCCGTTCGCGCTGTTTTATGCAACGCTCGCCATCCCGATCGCCGCGCTCTCCGACCGGCGCAGCCGCGTTCTGATCCTGACGGTCAGCCTCGGCCTGTGGAGCCTGATGACCGCCGCTTGCGGCTTTGCGCGCGGCTTTTCCGGGCTGTTCGCGGCGCGTGTGGGTGTCGGGGTCGGCGAGGCGGGCGGGGTCGCGCCGAGCTACAGCCTGATCGCCGACCTGTTCCCGCCCGCCGCGCGCGCCCGCGCGCTGGCCGTATTCAGCATGGGGGTGCCCGTCGGCGCCGCGGCCGGCGTGTTCCTGGGTGGCGAGATCGGCGCGGCCTATGGCTGGCGCGCGGCCTTCTGGATCGTCGGCGGCGTCGGGCTGGCGATCACGCCGATGCTGCCGCTGCTGCTCCGCGATCCGCCGCGCGGGCGCTTCGACGCTGGCCGGGGCACGCCGGTGCGCTTCGGCGCGGTTCTGCGCCATCTGGCGCGGCGGCCGGGCTTCTGGCTGCTGGCCTTGGGCGCGTCGGCCAACTCGATGATGGGCTATGGCCTGATCCTGTGGATCCCCAGCCTGCTCGTCCGCAGCTTCGGCATGACGCTGCCCGAGGCCGGGCGCTTTTATTCGGCCCTGGGGCTGATCGGCGGGGTGCTCGGCATCTGGGCCGGGGGCGTGCTCGGCGATCGGCTGGGCGCGCGGCGGCCCGAGTGGCTGGGGCGCGTCCCGGCGCTTGCCGCGCTCGCCGCGATCCCGTGCTATCTCGCCGCCTTGAGCCTTTCGGGCGACCGGTGGGTCACGTTCCTCATGTTCCTCGTGCCGGGCGCGCTTGCGCTGGTGTGGCTCGGCCCGATCCTCTCGGCCGTGCAGGCGATGTGCCCCGCGCCGATGCGCGCGACCGGGAACGCGCTGTTTCTGCTGGTGAATAACCTGCTCGGCATCGCGCTTGGCACGTGGGCGCTGGGTGCGCTCTCCAAATGGCTGGCCGCGGCCCATGGCACCGACAGCCTGCGGCTGGCGATCCTCTACGCTCTGCCGCTCTATCTGGTCGCCGCGCTGTTCATGTGGACGGGTGGATCGAGGCTGCGCCGAGACATGGCCTGAACGTCGCACATGTCGCGCAAGATCGCGGGTTCGGCGGTGTGGGGATCGCAGCGACCGCGACTTCAGGGGTTGAGCGGCCGCGGACCGGGCGGTGTCGGTCGCCGCGGTCCCATTCGCGCCCACGCCGATCGAAAAAAAGGCGGTCCCGACGGGACCGCCTTCATTCGAAGCGCCGCAAGCGGCGGATCAGGCCGCGGCGGTCTTGCGACGCAACCGGGCCACGGTTCCTACGATGCCAGCACCAAGGCCGAGCAACGCCAAACCAGCCGGCTCCGCAAAGGCTGCAAACCGAAAAGTGACCGTCGCAGGGCCCGACCTTGCATCCAGCCGGCCGCTGTATAGCAACGCTCCAGCCGCATTTAAGATCGCGATGTCATAAATGTCTCGCGGCGAACAGCAATCGGTCCGCCCGAAGATCGTAACGCTGGACAGATTGCTTGGAGCGAACGTGACCTTGAGAAATTCCGCCGACGACGCCCCTGCTGAGTGGAAGATTGTGTCGGTATAATAGTTGCCACCCGTATTCCCGTCGATCGCCTTATCAGGCGTGCTGATCGCGCTATAGATTGATGACCCGGTCGCGCTACCGCCGTTACTGGCCAGCGCGACATTGGTGCCGCCTAGATTGAATGCTTGCAGCTCTGCGACCTGAAGATAATCCGCGATGGCGTTCGTGATCTTGATCTCGGTCCGCCGACAGTTTCTGCCGATTCCGGTCGTGATGGCAACAGGCCAGCGGCATTGACCGGGGTGGGGCGGGGTCCTGCCAGACGCGCCAGGCGCCGATCCGGCGTCTCGTCCATGCCGCCGGCGGGGATCCCCGATCGCGCTTCCGTCAGCCCGCCTCCGGCTTCGCTTCGGTCGCGCGCAAAGCCGCGCCCACCGCGCCGGTCTTCCCCACCATGACCGGGCGCGCGCCGTCGGCTTTCACCGCAACTGCAAGGCGCAAGCCGCCGATGCCGGGTGCCAGCGCTCCGCCGACGACGTTCACCACATGTCCCCACGGGCCGGGCGGGGCGGGTAGCGCGGTGCGTTCGGCGGTGACGTCGAACATCGCGTCCGCCAGTAGCCTCGCCAGCTGCCCGCGCGAATAGGGCCGCCCCGCGCCGAACGGGTTGTCCTCAAAATGCGTCCAGATGCCGATGCGGTTGGGCACCACCACCACCAGCCGCCCCGCGGGCGCCATCACGCGCCACAGTTCGCGCAGCAGCTTGTGCGGGCGGCCGGCGAATTCCAGCGCGTGGATCAGCACCACCGTATCGAACAGCGCATCGGTGAACGGCAGGTTGTTGTGGCTGACTGCGAGCGCACAGTTGGGGCGGCTGCCCGGCCAGCGATGCGCGCCCTGCTCGCCGGGCATGGCGAGCGCCAGCCGCTCGACGCGCGCGGGATCGAGGCCCATCAGCAGCGGCGCCGCATAACCGAAGCCAAGGACGCGGCTGGTGGCGTTGGGAGAGACCGAGGGCGCGATCAGCTGAGCGATGGCGCGCGCGGTGCGGCGGCCGGTGAGGCTGGCATACCAGCGGTACAGTTCTGCGACCGTCGGGCGTGCCACGCTGGATAGCCTAGCGCAGCCCCCCGATCACGGGAACAGCGCCGCCGCCTCCAGCCCGGCGGTTTCGGGCAGACCGAACATCAGGTTCATGTTCTGGATCGCCTGGCCGCTGGAGCCCTTCACCAGATTGTCGATCGCCGCGATCACCAGCGCGCGGCCGGCCACGCGATCGGGAAAGACGTTCAGCACCGCGTGGTTGCTGCCGCGCACCATTCGCGTCGACGGCACGGCGCCTTCGGGGAGCACATGGACGAAGGCCTCGCCCGCATATGTCGCTTCAAGGACGGCGCGCAGTTCGGGGGCGGTGGCGCGCGTCTCGACCGTGATCGTCACCAGCTCGCCGCGGCTCATGGGGACGAGATGCGGGGTGAAGCCGACGGCGGCCGCGCGGCCCGACGCGGCCGAGAGTTCCTGTTCGATCTCGGGCATGTGGCGATGGCGGCCGATGCCGTAGGGCGTCGCGCTTTCGCCGACCTCGCAGAACAGGTTCGCCTCCTTCGCAGCGCGGCCCGCGCCCGAGACCCCCGAAAGCGCAGCGATGGCGACGCGGCCGACATCGACCAGCCCCGCGCGCGCGAGCGGGACCAGCGCGAGCAGCACCGCGGTGGGGTAGCAGCCGGGGCAGGCGACGATGCGGGCGTTCGCGATCGCGTCGCGCGCGTGTTCGGTGAGGCCGTAGACCGCGCGCGCCAGCAGCTGCGGCGCGGGGTGGGGGAGGCCGTACCACTCGGCATAGCTCGCAGCGTCGCGCAGCCGGAAGTCGGCCGACAGGTCGATGACGCGCGGACCCTCGATCCGCGCCAGCAGTTCGGCCGAGGCGCCGTGCGGCAGGCAGCCGAACACCGCGTCGATCCCGGACCAGTCGAGCTCCTCGGCGCGGACGACGGGGGGCAGGGGATAGGGCGCGAAATGCGGCCAGATGTCGGCCATGCGCTGGCCGGCGCGTGCTCCGGCCGCGAGCGCGGCGATTTCGATCGTGGGGTGCGTCAACGCCAGGCGCACGAGGTCGGCGCCGGTATAACCCGACGCGCCCAGCACGGCGATCCGGATGCGGTCTGTCATCGCGACGCTCCGAAGCGGGCGCGCAGCGTGGCGGTTGCACGCGACGGGCAACCCAAGGTCTGTTTAGCAAAAACCGACATGCCGACCGTGACGGGGGGTGGGGGCTCGGGGACGAGCGTAGAGAACCGGGACTGCAGGGTAGACGCTGCGGCAGGCGGGCGGGGAGCGGGTCGGCACCCGGCCCCATTACGCCCGTCCGGTCATGGAGGACAGCCCGGGCCGCGGCCGGGGTTGCCTTAGAAGCCCTTGCGCAGCGTCACGAACCACTGCCGCGGCGCGCCTGCGAGCAGCGTCTGGTTGTCGCCTGAGAAGCCGTAGCCGTTGGAACCGATCGTCGCGACATAGCGCTCGTCGGTGAGGTTGGTCGCGGACGCCTCGATCGCGACGCCGTTCAACCAGCGGTTGTCCGAGCGCAGGCGGTAGCCAATCGTTGCATCGAGCAGGAACCGCGCGCCGACCGACTGGTCGTTCAGATAGGTAAAAAACCGGCGGCTCATGTAGTTGCCGTTGGCGCGCGCGTAGAAATTACCCTGATCATAAACGATCTCGGCGTTGGCGATATGGTGCGGGCTGTCGACCACGGTCTTGCCGCGGGTTGGGAAGACGCCTGCGATCGTCTGGACGTTATCGTCGTAGGTTGATTCGTTGTACGCATAGGACGCGGTCAGCGTCAGCGGGCGCGCGATACGCCAGTTGATCCCCGCCTCGATGCCCTTGGACGACGCCGCGCCGACATTTGCCAGCACGACGGGATTGCCGATGATGCCCGCGCCAACGACGGTCGGCAGCAGGCGGTCGGTGAACTCGGTATAGTAGGCTGTGACAACGCCCGAGATCGGGCCCTTGTTCAAGCGCACGCCGCCCTCGAAGGTCCGCGACTTCTCCGGTCGAAGCGTGGCCTGGATCGCGTTGAAGCCGTTCTGCGTGGTGGCAAACGGCGAAATGCCCGTCGCCGCCGCGGTGAACGCGCGCTGGTTCTCCGCGTAGTTGAAGAACATCTCGTTGCGGTCGCCAAGCCGGTAGAGCACGCCAGCCTGCGGCAGGAACCAGTCGACATTGGTGATCCGGCCGCGCGCGAGGTTGCCAGCGACGACCGGGCTGGCGGTCAGCACCACCTGCTGGCCCTTGAATCCCGCAGTGATCGACAGCCGTTCGGTCAGCTTCAGCATATCTTGGAGATAGGGCTGTAACGTCTGGGTGTTGTACTCGTAATTCCATTGGGTAAAAAACGGGTTGGTCTGGTAGGTCAGCGCGGTCGTGCTCGGCCGTGTTGTGCCCTGTACGTCGTAGAAACGCCGTGCCTGATTGAAATCGTTATTCTCGAACCAGATGCCAGCGGTCAGCGTGTTGCGGTCCGTGACCCAGTTCGATTGCGCGGTGACGCCATAGCGGTTGATCCCGTACTCGGTCGTGCGGAACGACACCGGGTTGCTCGGCCCGGGAACATAGGGCGTGAACCAGCTGCCCTGCCCGCGGTTGTTGTGGTAGTAGACCGTCACGTTGAAATCGACGGTGTCGGTGATCTTGTCCTCGACGCGCGCGCCGGTCAGCCAGTCGCGGCGAAGCCCGCCGGCGTCGTAATAGACGTCGTCCACCGTCTGGTAGGGCGCGGGAAAGGTTAGCCCCGCGCCCGGGAACGGCAGCGGCTTGCCGCCCGCCTGCGCGACCTGGTTCTGGTAGACGCGCGCCAGTTGCAAGGCGAGCGGCCAGTTGTTCGAGATGTTGTCGTTGCGCAGCCCCAAGCGACGAATGATGTCGAGGCTAAGATCCTGATAGTCGTTCTCGCGGCGATCGGTGAAATTAACGAAGGCGGACAGCTTGCCGTGCTCGCCGAAATCGTAGGTGGCCTTGAGGTTCGCCTGATGCGCGCGCTGTGCGCCGACGCCCTTCCACTTGCCGACATCGGTGAAGGCGTAGGACAGGAACGCGCGAAACCCGTTCAGGTCGCCGGTCTCGGCGCGAGCGAACAGGCGCACCGTGTCGTTGGAGCCGTAGGTGCCATTGGCGACGAAGCCGGCTTGCCTCGCTGGATCGCGGCTGAAGAACTCGATCGTGCCGCCGAGGTTCGACGTGCTCGCGGTGGTCAGGGCGCCCGCGCCCTGGCTGACGCGGGTCAGGCCGATATTGTCGTTGATGATCGCGCGGCTGATATGAAGGCCGTTCGTGTTGCCGTAGCTCATGTCGCCGAGCGGGATGCCATCGAGCGTGAAGCCGAGCTGTGTTTGTGTGTAGCCGCGCAGACTGATCCGCACCGCCCATTCATACAGCCCGAATGGGTCGGCCGACTGAAAATTGACGCCGGGCAGCTTCTGGATCGCCTTGATCGGCGACGTGCCGGGCGTCAGCCGCGCGAGGTCGATCGCGCCGATTTCCGCGACCGAACGCGTCTGGCCGCGGCCGAACACGACGACCTCGGGCATATCGCCGTCCGAGGCGGGCGTCGCCTCGGTCGCGCTCGCCCCGCTGACTGCGGGCGCCACCGTGGTCGCCTCCTGCGCCCACGCGGCGATGGGCCCACACGACAACAGCAGCGCGCCCTTGAAAGCGGTCTTCATGGTCTCAACCCTCTGTTCCGAGTGACGGGGCCCGTAGGGTCACCGGGTTGCAGCCGTGTGACGCGGCGGCGAAATGACGAAGTCAGCAAATCGGTCGCACCCGCTGTGCGTCGTGGCGAGGCTTCGTGGCCGTCGCGGGTGGGCGGGAACAGAGGCGCGCGCTAAAGCGCGGACAACATCATTTGACCGGGAAACGCGACGCCATGGCCGACGATTTCGATCTCATCATCCTGGGCAGCGGGCCCGGCGGCTATGTGGCGGCGATCCGCGCGAGCCAGCTGGGACTGAAGACCGCGATCGTCGAGCGCGAGCTGCTGGGCGGCATCTGCCTCAACTGGGGGTGCATCCCAACGAAAGCGCTGCTGCGGACCGCCGAGATCAAGCACTATATGGATCACGCCAGCGCCTACGGGCTGAAGGCCGATAATGTCAGCGCGGACCTAAGCGCGATCGTCAAGCGCAGCCGCGCAGTCGCCAAGCAGCTCAACCAGGGCGTCGGCTTTCTGATGAAGAAGCACAAGGTGACCGTCGTCGAGGGCGAGGGGCGGCTGACGGCGCCGGGCGCGCTCAGCGTCACTGGCCTGAAGGGCGCGCGCGAACTGACCGCGAAGAACGTGATTGTCGCAACCGGCGCCCGCGCGCGCGAGCTGCCGCACCTGAAGGCCGACGGGACACGCATCTGGACCTACCGCCAGGCGATGGTCCCGCCCGCCATGCCCACCGAGCTGCTGGTCATCGGATCGGGCGCGATCGGCGTGGAGTTCGCCAGCTTTTATTCGGACCTCGGCGCCAAGGTGACGATCGTCGAGATGCTCGACCGCATCCTGCCGGTGGAGGACGCCGAGATCAGCGCTGCGATGCGGAAAGCGCTGGAAAAGCAGGGCATTCGCATCCTGACGCAATCGGGCGTGGAGAGCCTGGTGGCCGACGGCGAAGGCGTCTCCGCGCGCATCAAGGGCCCCGAGGGCGCGGCCGCCGACCACCGCTTCAGTCACGCGATCATCGCGATCGGCATCGCGCCGAACAGCGAGGGGATCGGGCTGGAGGAGCTGGGCGTCCTCACCGAGCGCGGCCATATCCTGACCGACCCCTACGGTCGCACCAATGTGCCGGGCCTATGGGCGATCGGCGATGTGACCGGCCCGCCGTGGCTGGCGCACAAGGCAAGCCACGAAGGCGTGGTCGCCGTCGAAGCCATCGCCGGCGAGGCCCACGCGCACCCGATGGACACGAGCAACATCCCCGGCTGCACCTACTCGCGCCCGCAGGTCGCGAGCGTCGGGCTGACCGAGGAGCGCGCCCGGGCCGAGGGCCGCGCGGTGAAGGTCGGCCGCTTCCCGTTCATCGGCAACGGCAAGGCAATCGCGCTGGGCGAGCCCGACGGGCTGGTGAAGACCGTGTTCGACGCCGAGACCGGCGCGCTGCTCGGCGCGCACATGATCGGCGCCGAGGTGACCGAACTGATCCAGGGTTACGTCATCGCCCGCCAGCTGGAAACGACCGAAGCCGAGCTGATGCAAACAATCTTCCCCCATCCGACGATCAGCGAGACGATGCATGAGTCGGTGCTGGATGCTTATGGGCGGGTGCTGCACATCTGAGAGCGATCGAGGCGCTGAGGGGAGCCGGGGACGGGTGTTGGCCGAGCAGCGCGTGATGCGAGGGAATGCGAACACGCGGACCGTGACGCAAGCAGCGCTGCTGTCCCAGATGAGCCGTCCAGCGCGCCGAACGGCGAGGGGTGCTGCTCGCCGCTCCGGCCATCGTCGCCCGCTGCTGCATCTGCCCCCGAACGAAGCGCTGCGGCGCTGGTTCAGCCCGTCGTGACGTGACGCGATCCCATGCTTATGTGGGCGCCGATGACGACCTACGTGACCGCCTCGATCGACCGCCCGCAGGCGCGCGACAACACGATCAAGCTGTGGGGGCCGGAGGGCTTCGTCGGCATGCGCGCCGCCGGGCGGCTGGCGGCCGAAACGCTCGATCACCTCGCGCCGATGGTGCGGCCGGGCGTGGAGACGGCAGCGCTCGACGACGCCGCCTTCCGCTTCATGTTCGAACGCGGCGGCTGGCCGGCGCCACTCAATTACCGCGGTTTCCCAAAGTCGATCTGCACGTCGATCAACCACGTCGTGTGCCACGGCATCCCGGGATCCCGGCGGCTGCAGGAGGGCGATTGCCTCAATATCGACGTGACGGTGGTGTTGGATGGCTGGCACGGCGACACCAGCCGCATGTTCACGGTTGGCGACGTCAGCCTGAAGGCGCGGCGGCTGATCGATTGCACCTATGAGGCGATGTGGCGCGGCATCGAGGCGGTTAAGCCCGGCGCGCGGCTGGGCGAGATCGGCCACGCGATCCAGCGCTTCGCCGAAAGCCAGCGCTTCAGCGTGGTGCGCGATTTCTGCGGGCACGGGCTGGGCCGCGTGTTTCACGACGAGCCGAACGTGGTTCACGCCGCCAAGCGCACCGAGGGGCCCGAGCTTCGGCCCGGCATGTTCTTCACGATCGAGCCGATGATCAACGCTGGCCGCGCGGACGTGAAGGTGCTGGACGACGGCTGGACCGCGGTGACGCGCGACCGCCAGCTGTCGGCGCAGTTTGAACATACCGTGGGCGTCACCGAGAACGGGGTGGAGGTTTTCACGCGATCCCCCGCGGGCCTCGACCGCCCGCCCTACGCGGTGTGAGCGCGCCCGGCGCGAGCTTCGCCTACGCGATCAGCGAAGCGGGCCAGGCGACGCAGTTGCCGCTCGATGGCGCCGAACTGGCAGCGGCGAACGCGCATTTCCTGTGGGTGCATGTGAACGGCAGCGACCCCGCATGCCTGGCGTGGCTGCGCAGCGAGGACGCGGGCATCGGCAGGTCGGCGGTTGACGCGCTGACCGCGCGGGAGACGCGCCCGCGCGCCGCCGCACTGGGCCACGGCGCGATCGTCAATCTGCGCGGGCCGGATGCCGATCCCGACCCCCATGACGACACGGGGCTTGTCTCGATCCGCATGTGGGCCGAGCGCGGGCGCGTCGTGAGCCTGGGCTACCGGCCCTTGGCTGCCATGCCCGATCTGCGCATGGCGGTGGAGGGGCGGCGCGTCCGCGACGCGGGCGACTTCATCACGACCCTGGCGCTGCTGCTGACCGACCGGCTGGCGCCCGAAATCCGCGAGGTCGGCGACCGGCTTGACGTGCTGGAGGAGCGGGTGGCCCAGGCCGACCAGGCGTTCCGCGAGGAGCTGGTGGAGGTGCGCACCGAAGCGATCGAGTATCGCCGCTTCATCTGGCCGCAGAAGGAAGCGATCGGGCGGCTGACCGGCACCGATTTCGTCTGGCTGGACGAGGACGACCGGCTGAAGATGCGCGAGGTGCACGACCAGATCGCGCGCATCTTCGAAGAGCTCGAATCGATCCGCGAGCGCGCGGCGCTGGTGAGCGACCAGCTCTGGGACCTGCGCGCGGAGGAGACCAATCGGCGCACGCTGCTGTTGTCGATCGTCGCTGCGATCTTCCTGCCCTTGGGCTATGTCGCGGGGCTGATGGGGATGAACGTGCCCGGCATCCCCTTCTCGCACGATCCGCACGGTTTCTGGAAGATCACCGGGCTGACGGTGCTGACCGGCACCGTGCTGATGCTGTGGTTCCGGCGGCGCGGGTGGCTGTAGGCGGCACCTGTGCGCGAGGCGAGCGCGGGCGGCCCAGACAAGACTTTTCTGCAAGCGACGCCGCTTCGGGCGGAGCTGACGGCGGCAGCGAATGCCCGGATCGGGTCCGGGCCGACGATTGCGCTGCGCGAGCGATGGGCGCTCGCCGCGCGCTCGAAGCGCGCTGGCTGGAGCTGACGCGCTCCGTCCTCCCAGCGGTCGCCGGGCCGCGCGGCTGGCCGATCCGCTTGGATCACTGCTTCCAGCGCGTGCTGCTCGACTGCGCGTTCGGCGGCGTCTGGTACGAGCACGTGGCCGGCCGCCCCGCCTACCGCGCGGCGCCGGTGGATGCGCTGGCGCGGGCGGTTGCGCTTGGGGAGAGGGTGGCTGCGGGCCGCGCGGACCTCGCGGCGCTCAACGCGCGGAGCCTCGCATGGCGAGGGCGCGGCGGCGGGTTAGGCCGGGCGCGCCGCGCTCAGCGCCCGAACAGCCGCTCGATGTCCTTCAACCCCAGCAGCACATAGGTCGGCCGCCCGTGGTTGCACTGGCCCGAGTGCGGCGTCGTCTCCATCGCACGCAGCAGTGCGTCCATCTCGGCAAGGCTCAGCTGGCGGCCGGCGCGGACCGAATGGTGGCAGGCGATCGTCGCGAGCACCCGGTCGATGCGCTCGCCGAGCGCGTGGGCGTAGCCGTCGGCGAGCTCATCAGCGAGATCGCGCACCAGCGCGCGGACATCGCCGCCCGCGATCAGCGCCGGAACCGCGCGCACCACCACCGCTCGGGGGCCGAAGCGCTCGATCTCCAGCCCCAGCGGCAGGAGCGCGCCCGTCGCGTCCTCGATGCGCGCGGCCGCGTCCTCTGGCAGCTCGACGACCTCGGGTACCAGCAGCCGCTGCGCCGCTGTTCCGCCGCCTGCCATCCCTGCCTTCAGCCGTTCGAGCACGATGCGCTCGTGCGCGGCGTGGCTGTCAACGAGGATCAGCCCGCCGGCGGTCTCGGCGACGATCCACAGCCCGTGCAGCTGCGCGCGTGCGCGGCCGAGCGGGTAGTCGCCGGGGTCATTGGCTGGCGCCGCGGGTGCTGGCGCGGACACCTCGCCCGCGCGCGGCGGAGCGTAAGAGAACGGCAGCGCCTCCTCGCGCACCGCCGGGGCGGCCGTCTGGGCCGCGAAGTCGTAGGCGGGCGCGACGAACGCGCGCGCGGCGGCGCGGTGGACCTGCAGCGACGTCCGCCCGCTCGCAGCGTCGAGCGCGCGGCGAATGCCGCCGACGAGCGCCGCGCGCGCAGCGTCGGGCTGGCGGAAGCGCACCTCGGTCTTGGCGGGGTGGACATTCACGTCGACCTCTTCCGCCGGCAGCTCGATCCACAGCGCTGCTGCTGGATGGCGGCCGTGCATCATCAGGTCGGCGTAGGCTCCGCGCAGCGCGCCTGCGAGCAGGCGGTCCTTGACGCAGCGGCCGTTGACGAACAGCAGTTGCCACTCGGCCGACGCGCGCGTGAAGGTCGGCAGCCCCGCGAAGCCTGTCAGCCTTACGCCGTCGCGGACATGATCGACACGCACGCAATCGGCGAGGAAATCGCGTCCGAACAGTGCCGCGACTCGCTCCGATCGTGCGTCGCTATGAGATGCGGGCGCGGTGAGATCGAGCGCGACGCGGGTGTCATGCTCCAGCCGGAACGCGACGTCGGGCGCCGACAGCGCGAGGCGGCGCACGGTATCGAGGCACGCCGCCCATTCGGAGCGCGCGGAGCGCAGAAACTTGCGGCGCGCGGGCAGGCGCGCGAACAGCTCGGTCACGCAGACCTCGGTGCCCGGCTGCGCTGCGGCGGGCCGGTCCTCGGCGACGCTGCCGTGGTCGATCACGAGCCGCCAACCCTCGGCACCGCGCGCGCGCGACGTGAGGCTGAGGCGCGCGACCGAGCCGATCGACGGCAGCGCCTCTCCGCGGAAGCCGAGCGTCGCGATCCGGTCGAGCCGCTCGTCGGGAAGCTTCGAGGTCGCGTGGCGCTCGATCGCCAGCCGCAGCTCGGCTGCGTCCATACCGCAGCCGTCGTCGCTGACCGCGATGCCGCCGAGCCCGCCATCGTCGACGCGCACGCAGACCCGGGTGGCGCCCGCGTCGAGCGCGTTCTCGATCAGCTCCTTGAGCGCTGCCGCCGGGCGCTCGATCACCTCGCCCGCGGCGATCTGGTTGACGAGGTTGGCGGGCAGGCGGCGGATCGGCATGGCAGCCGTGTAGCCTAGCGGTGCGCGTCGGGCGGCGCGAGGCGGCGGTGCCGCACGGCTGTGGACGGCGCTTGACGGAACTTGGGCCGCCCCCGACCTTTAGAGCCGACGGATTTTACTCAAAGCAAGGGCAGGGCGATGCTGGCGATCATTGGGCGGTTTGCGGCAGCAGCGGCGGCGCGGCGGCTGGTGGGTCATGTCGCGCGGCGGCATGGCGGCGCTGCGGGCATGGCGCTGGGCGCCGCGCTCGCGTCCAGGCGCTACCGGCGCGCGGGGCTCGCGGGCGCGGCGGCGCTGACCGCATGGGAGCTTCTAAGCCGCAGCCGACAGCCTACGCAGGCCGAATCCGCGCGGCGTTGAACCGCTAGAACACGCTCGTCGACGGCGTCGCGCTCGCCAGCTCCGGAGCCGAAGTGCTTGGCGCAGGCGCGGGCGCTGACACGGCTGCGGGCGCGAGGCCCCACAGGCTGAACGGCTCGCGCTGCTGCGCGCTCGCAGCCTTCAGCGCGGCCGCGTTCAGCGCGGCCGCCGCCTGCGCGCCTGCGGAGCGATCGGTGTAGAAGATATGCCGCCCGATGCGGGTGAGCATCGTCATCTGTCCCGCCCAGCGCGGATGCACATAGTCGGCGTGATAGTGGTTCGCCGCGACCGGCGTCGGGCTGCCGCGCTGCAGCACCTCGGCCGCGATCTCGTGCGCCTCGGCCCAGGCGCGCGGATCGCGCGCGCGGCGCTCCGAGCCGTCGCAGGTGAAGCTGAACTGGCAGCCGCCGCCGCGCCTCGCCGGTCCCTGGCGCACGACGCCGCAGACGGTCTTCGGGAACCTTGGATCGGTCAGACGGTTCAGGATGACCTGCGCGACCGCCTCGCGGCCGGCGCGCGGCTCGAACCCGGCCTCATAGTAGATGGCCGTGGCGAGGCACTCGGCCTCCTCCGGCGCTGCTGACAGCACCGGGTGCGCTAGCTGTGCGCTAGCCGAAGACGGCGCGGCCGCGATCGCGGCAAGCGCCAACAAAGCTGTGATCCATACCGTCCCCATGATCAATGCGCATAGACAAACGGCCCCGGCTCGTCGCCGGGGCCGCCGTTCGGGCTGCCGTGTGTCTGGCGTCGCCTAGCGCATCAGGCGCCGGGCGATACGTTCGAGCACTGCAACAGAATTGTGCCGGTGCTGGAAGTCGGCGTCGTCCCGGCCTGCAGGATGCGGGTGTTGAGCGTCGCCGAAGCTTCGGTATCGTTGATGAACGTATCGAGGATCGCGCGGCGGAACGCCTGGCTTACTGGCGAGAAGCCCGCGCCCGCGAGGATGCCGCCGACCTGATCGTTCACAACCGGGCTTGTGAAGAACCAGTTGAAGAACCCGCGCACCGCGGACGTCTCGGTGGGGTTCGCGTAGCAGGTGTAGATCAGCGCGTTCGTCGTTGCGACGATCGGGTAGTAGAGCGCGGCCGCCGGCTGCGGATCGGCGATGATCGACAGGCGATCGGACGCCTGCACCCACACGCCGTTCGACGTGCTGGCCGCAGGGTCGGAACGGTCCCCCGCCGCGGAGGGGTTGTAGGTGCCGCTGGAGGTGGAGTTTGGCGGCAGTACGCCGACGAACGCGGTGTTCACCGCCTGCGGGGTTGGCCGCGCGAAATTGCCCGCCGCGTTCTGGACCGCCGCGGTAACCAGTCCGAAGTTGTTCTGCCCGGTGTTGGCAACATACGGAAGCACGTAGTCGCTGCCGAGATAGGCAACGCGGCCCTGGATCAGCGAGCTGTTCGGCGCAGGGTTGCGGGTGAACGCGATATATTTCGCCACCCCTTCGTTGCCCGGCGCCAGCGTGAACAGACCCAGCGCCTCGCCCGGGACCGGGGTATTATCGTTGTTCGCATTATATACCGCAGCATTGGTTCGTAGCGCCGCCGGCAGCGTCGCTGTTGAATTGGCGTAGAACGTCGTGCCGCACACGGCAGACAGATGGCGGGTGAAGCCCGAGGTGGTGCCCGAGGAGTCCGAGCGGCCGACGATCTGCAACGGCACGTTCAGCGTCTGATCCGGGTCGTTGGGATCGGCGGTCACGCCCGGCACCTGGTTCCAGTTGGTGATCTGTCCCTGGAAGATGCCGCACATCGTCGCGCGCGACATCGGCAGGCCGCCAGTCGGAGTGCGCCCCGTATAATTGAAGCTGTACGTCGTCACCGTGCCGTTCGCGTCGGCGACCTTCTTATAGACCGGATCGAATGCCACCGTGATCGGCGCAACGAGGATCGGAATCTGGATCATCGCGCCGTAGCTGTTACGCGGGTTCGGGAATTGGCCGCCGTTCGTATTGGCCGGATCGCGGACCGCGAACCGCGTAAGCGTCTGGTTCGGAGCGCTACCTGACACGACGACGCCAATTTCGCCGCCGAGATTATAGGTGTCGACACCCGGCGTGGTCACCCCAGAAACTGGGCTGCCATTGACGCTGCCGGCATTGCCCGACACGACCGCGGTGCGCGCAATTGCGGTTTCCGACAGCGCGAACTGCATATTGGCGGCGTAGCCGCCGGGGGGCTGAACGCCGCCAGTCGGAGCGGGGCTGCCAATCACGTCTGCCGGCTGAGCGGCGGGCGAATGCGAAAAATAGCTGAGGACGCCGCGACCCGAGCCGGTGGAGATGTAGCTGATCGCATAGCCCGGCGCGACCTTGTCGGTGGCGCAGTTGAAGGGCGGGTTGCGCGTGAAGTTGTAGAGGTTGAGGAGGCTGGTCGCAGCGAGACCGCGCGATGCTAGGCTGAGGCGATCGCCCCAGCAGTCGCCGGCCTGGCGGATATAGGGGGCGATCAGCGACGAGCCGGAGCCATACAGCGTCTGGGTGCCGCCGGGCGCCTGTGCGCCGGCGGTGCCGGTGGCACCGGCAAGCAGCGCGCCTGCAAGCAAGAGCGTGGAGCGGAGGGTCATGGGTGGAGGACTCCTGTTGAAGCGTGCGAGCGTGTTCGTTCCGAACCGGCGTTGCTGCCGCCGATCGCCTGCAGCCCGGCGCGCGAACCGGCGGCGCAGCCACCGGCCCGCCTCCCGGCCGCGAGCTGCGGCAGGAAGGGCCCCCGGTCCATCGGGCCGGGAGCAGACACTCCGCGCCGCAGGACGCCAGCACCTCTGTCGCCTTAGTGTTGCAAACCGATGACAACTGAGCGGCTGACCGTAAATTAGCCGACACGGGCAGGACGGGCGGTTGCATCCGGCGGCTTGGTTGCGCTGGCATCTCCGACCGTTCCGCCGCTAATCGGGCGCAATGACGGCACGCCAGTCGGACGTTCTTGCACAGCTGGTCAGCGACCGCGGGCTCGTCGCGCCCGAGGCGCTGGCGCGCGCGCGGATGGTCGCGGCGGAGACGGGCGAGCGGCTCGATTCGGTGCTGACACGGTTGGGCGTGGTGCCCGAGGCGCGGCTGGCCGACACCCTCGCCGCCGCTGCGGGCGTCGAGGTCGCGACCGCGGCCGACTTCCCGGCGCTGCCGCTGCCGGGGATCAGCGAACGCTTCCTGCGCGACGTGAAGGCGCTGCCGCTGTGGGACGATGGCAGCGAGGTCGGCGTGGCGTTTGCCGATCCGCTCGATCGCGAAGCAGCCGACGCGCTCAGCTTCGCGCTCGGCCGCCGCATCCGCCCGTTCGCGGCGCGCGCGAGCGATGTCGAAGCCGCGCTCGATCGGCTCTATGGTGCTGTGGCGCTTGAGGGGGTGGCCGACGCGGGTGCGGCCGACGACGACGACCTCGAGCGACTGAAGGACCTCGCCTCCGATGCGCCCGTCATCCGCGCGGTCAACCGGCTGATCGCGCGCGCGGTCGATGCGCGCGCGTCGGACATCCACGCCGAGCCGGCCGAGGACGCGCTCACCATTCGTTTCCGCGTCGATGGCGTGATGCGCGAGGAGCAGCCGCTGCCGTCGGCGATGCGGCAGAGCTTCGTCAGCCGCGTGAAGGTGATGGCGAGCCTCAACATCGCCGAAAAGCGGCTGCCGCAGGACGGGCGGCTGCGCATCGCGGTCAAGGGGCACGAGATCGACCTGCGCGTCGCGACCAGCCCGACGATCCACGGAGAGGCGGTGGTGATGCGGTTGCTGGACCGCTCCGAGCTGCAGCTGTCGCTCCCCGCGCTGGGGTTCGACAGCGGGGAGGCCGCGCGGCTGACCGCGATTCTCGAGCGGCCGCACGGCATCGTGCTGGTGACCGGGCCGACCGGCAGCGGCAAGACGACGACGCTCTATGCGGCGCTGAGCCTGCTGAACACGCCCGCGCGCAAGCTGCTGACGATCGAGGATCCGATCGAATACCGGCTGCAGGGCATCAACCAGACGCAGGTGCAGCCCGCAATCGGCCTGAGCTTCGCGGCCGCCTTGCGCAGCTTCCTGCGCCAGGACCCCGACGTGATGATGGTCGGCGAAATCCGCGATCTGGAAACCGCCGACGTTGCGGTGCAGGCTGCGCTGACCGGACATCTGATCCTGTCGACGCTCCACACCAACACCGCCGCGTCGGCGGTGACGCGTCTGATGGACATGGGCGTCGAGCCGTTCCTGATCACGTCGACCTTGAACGCGGTGCTGGCTCAGCGGCTGGTCCGCCGCCTGTGCGCCGCCTGCCGCGAGCCCACCGATCCGTCCGACGCTGAACTGAAGGCGCTTGGGCCCGAGCTTGTCCATCACCGCCCGGCGCGGCTTTACCATGCGCGCGGCTGCCCGGAGTGCGGCGGGAGCGGCTATCGCGGCCGCGTCGCGATCGTCGAACTGCTGACGATGGACGAGGGGCTGGGGCGCCTGGTGCTTGCCCGCGCCGAGGCGCGCGAGATCGAGCGCGCGGCGCGCGCCGCGGGAATGCGACCGATGCTGGCCGACGGCTTGCTGAAGTGCGCGGCGGGTGAGACGACCGTCGAGGAGGTCTTGCGCGTGACGCGCGAGGGGTGAGGCGTCAGGCCCGGCCGTGCTCGTCGGTGGCGAGCAGCGTGTCGACGCGCGCGAGCTCGGCGGGGGTCAGGGGTGCTGCTTCCGGGATCGCGCGGCGGCGGCGCAGCATTGCCCAAGCGCCCACGCCGCCGAGGAGCACGAACGCCGCCGGGCCGTACCACAGCGCCAGAGTCGCGCCTTCCACCGGCGGCTTCAGCAGCACGAAATTGCCGTAGCGCGCGACGATGTAGGCGCGGGCGTCGGAGTCGCTGTCGCCTTTGGCGAGGCGCTCGCGCACCAGCAGCCGCAGGTCGCGTGCGAGCGGGGCGTCGGAACTGTCGATGTCCTGATTCTGGCAGACGAGGCAGCGCAGTTCCTGGCTGAGATGCCGCGCGCGCGCTTCGAGCCTGGGGTCGGCGAGCTCTTCGTCGGGGAGGACGGCGTGGGCCGGTGCGGCCAGCAGCGCCAGCGACAGCGCCGCCAGCCGCCCTACCAGCCTGCGGCCGGCCGCCACGCGGAGCTTCGTGAGGAATTGGACGGAGCGCCGCCCGCTCCGCTCCGATCTCCGATCGGGGGGTGGGACCGTCCCGGCGGACGCCGGGGTGGTGGAGGGGCCGCCGCTCACGCTTCGCTCCTCAGCTTTGCCATCAGCGGCTTCAGCGTTTCCTCCCACACGTCGGGGGTGATCGGGCCGATCTGCTTGTAGCGCACGCGGCCGTGCTTATCGACGACGAACGTCTCTGGCGCGCCGGTCACGCCGAGGTCGATCGCGGTGCGGCCTTCGAAGTCCATCGCGGTGCGCGCGAACGGGTTGCCCGATTGCGTCAGGGTCGCCTGCGCGTCCTCGGCGCGGTCCTTCCACGCGAGGCCGTAGATCGGCACGCCGTCGGCCTTCAGCTGCATCAGCACCGGATGCTCAACCTTGCAGCTGACGCACCACGAAGCCCAGACGTTCAGCAGCTTGGGCTCGCCCCGGAAGTCGGCCGTCGCGAAGCCCGGCGCGCCCGGCTGGATGCCCGGCCGCGCGAACTGCGGCAGCGGCTTGTCGATCAGCATCGACGGCAGGATCTTCGGGTCATGCGTCAGGCCGCGGCCGAACGCAGCGACCAGCACGGCGAGCGCGATCAGCGGCAGGACGAAGACGAGGCGGCTCACTCG
The DNA here is from genome assembly GCA_032249695.1 of Sphingomonadaceae bacterium. GTDB lineage: Bacteria > Pseudomonadota > Alphaproteobacteria > Sphingomonadales > Sphingomonadaceae > JAVVHE01. The sequence goes on from JAVVHE010000002.1 coordinate 50,486, forward strand.
GCGGGCACCGCGATTGGGGGCATTCCGCCCGGCGCCCCGCCACCGGCGTTCGGCCGGCCCCCTTCCCCGGGCGGAGCCTGAGGCGGGACGGCTGCGCGGCGGCGGGCTTCGGCGGCTGGAGCGCCGAGGCGGTAGCGGCGGTCGGAGAGCGAGGTCATGCCACCGGCAGCCATCAGGAACGCACCCGCCCAGATCCACGTGACCAGCGGGTGCCAGTACATGCGCACCACCAGCGCATCGCGCCCGTCGGAGAGCTTGGTCGGCTCTCCCACCGAGATGTAGACGTTGCCGAAAAACCCGTTCTCGACCGCTGCGACCGTCGTCTGGCTGCCCGCGACCGGGAACGCCCGGCGCTCGCTCGTCATAAAGCGCGCCTGGTCGCCCTCGATCAGGCTGAAGCGCGCGACCAGCGCCTGGTAGTTCGGCCCGCGGCCGTCGCGCACCTCGTCCAGCCGCACCGTCGCCGGGCCGATCACCGCCTGGTCGCCCGGCCGCATCGACAGCACCTTGTCGGCCGAGAAGGCGCCCATCGCGGTCACCCCGGCTGCGAACACGCCCAGCCCGGCATGGGCCAGCACCAGCCCCCACACGCTGTTGGGCGTCGTGCGGATCAGCCTCAGAACCGTTGCGTCCTCGGCCTGCCCCAGCCGCCAGCGGCGCCACAGCACCGCGCCCGCGCCGCCGATGCACCATACCGCCAGCCCGAAGCCGAGCGCAGTCACCACGTAACGCACCCCGAACACCAGCACGCCCGCACCAAGCGCCACCGCGCCCGCGAGCGCCGGGGTGCGCATTCGCTGCCACAGCTCCTCAAAGCGGTCGCGGCGCCATTGCAGCAGTGGCCCCGCGGTCAGAACCAGCAGCAAGACCGCCATGATCGGCGCGAAGGTGATCGCATAATAGGGCGGGCCGACGCTGATCTTGTCGTTGCCGCTGCTGACCGCTTCCATCAGCACCGGATAGAAGGTGCCCAGGAACACCGTCGCGGTCGCCGCGGTCAGCAGAACATTGTTCGCGACGAGGCCGCTCTCGCGGCTGACCGTGCCAAACATCGCGCCCGATCGCAGCGACGGCGCGCGCCAGGCGAACAGCGCCAGGGCGGCGCCCGTCATGCCGACAAGCATCGCCAGCACGAACACGCCGCGCGCGGGATCGACCGCGAAGGCGTGGACGCTCGTCAGCACGCCCGATCGCACGAGGAAGGTGCCAATGAGGCTGAGCGTGAAGGTGAGGATCGCGAGCAGCAGCGTCCAGCTGATGAGCGCGCCGCGCCGTTCCAGCACGCTGACGCAGTGCAGCAGCGCGGTCCCGGCGAGCCACGGCATGAAGCTGGCGTTCTCAACCGGGTCCCAGGCCCACCATCCGCCCCAGCCGAGCACGTTGTACGCCCAGATCGATCCCATCGTGATGCCGATGGTGAGCGCGATCCAGCTGACGAGCACCCACGGCCGGATCCAGCGTGCCCAGGCGGCGTCGGCGCGGCCCTCGATCAGGGCGGCGGCTGCGAAAGCGAACGCCACCGAGAAGCCGACATAGCCGATATAGAGGCACGGCGGGTGCAGGATCAGGCCCGGATCCTGAAGGAGCGGGTTGAGTTCCTGCCCGTCGAGCGGCGCGGGGCTGAGGCGGGCGAACGGGTTCGACGTGAACAGCAGGAAGGCCAGGAACAGCGTGCCGATCATCGCCTGCACCGACAGCACACGCGCCTGCAGCGTCTCGCGCATGTCGCGCCCGAACAGGGCGAGGAACGCGCCGAACGTGCCGAGGATCAGCACCCACAGCAGCATCGAACCTTCGTGGTTTCCCCACGTTGCGCCCAGCCGATAGGCGAGCGGCTGGGTGGAGTGACTGTGCTCGGCGACAAGCGCGACCGAGAAATCGAGCCGCGCGAACGATGCCATAAGGCAGCCGAACGCTACCGCGATCAACACGCCCTGCACGATCGCTGCAGTGCGGCCAAATGCCATCAGCGCCGGCTCCCCCCGCGCGGCGCCGACCAGCGGGACAGCGGACTGGAATATCGCGGCTGCAAAAGCGAGAATTAGGGAAAACTGGCCGATTTCTGCGAGCACTTGGGCTCCGATGAACTAAGAATGAGGCTCTATCGCGATTATAGCGGCGTGCGAAAAACTCGGCTAGTAGAGCGATTGCCGCGCTGGGGCGTGGCGGTGAGAGGGGAACCGGGCCGGGGGCACCGGCACGGGCGCGGAGGGGCAGTGTCGGAGAACGTGCGCGTTGCGATCGTCGGGTCGGGGCCGGCAGGGCTGAGCGCGGCTGCCCACGCCGCCAAGCTCGGGCTGAGCCACGTGCTGCTGGAAAAGACCGACCACCTCTCTGACACTATCTACAAGTATCAGAAGGGTAAGCACATCATGGCGACGCCGACGCAGCTGTTGCTGCGATCGGATGTGCACTTCGCCGAAGGCAAGCGCGAGCCGACTTTGGCGCAGTGGGACGAGGACGCCAGGGTGAACGGCGTCAATGTGAAGTACAACGCGGACGTCGTGAAGATCGAAGGCGCGAAAGGCGACTTCCGCCTGACGACCGCGGCCGGCGATACGGTGAACGCTGAGGTCGTCGTTTTGGGCATCGGCGTGCAGGGCAACCCCAATACGCTCAACGTGCCGGGTGACCTGTCGATCGTGCAGTATCAGCTCGATGATCCGGGCGAGTATATCGACGAGCATATCGTCGTGATCGGCGGCGGCGACGCGGGCATCGAGAACGCTATGGGTCTGATCGCCGATCCCGCGCAAAAGAACACCGTTACGCTGCTACAGTTTGCGCCGGACTTTCCGACCGCCAAGGGCCCGAACGTGTCGATGCTGATGGCCGCGCGCGATGCCGGCCGCTGCGGCGTCTATACAAGCGCGAAAACCACAGCGATCGAGCCGGGCGAGCGCCGCCTGCTGGTGGTCGACACCCCGAACGGCGAGGTGAAGATCCCGGTCGACCGCGTCATCGCGCGCATCGGCGCCGCGCCGCCGCGCAAGTTCCTAGATTCGATCGGCATCCAGTTCGCCAGCGCCGACCGCTTTGCCTTCCCGACACTCAGCCCGCAGTTCGAAACGAGCGTGCCGGGCATCTATGTGATCGGTGCGCTGGCGGGCTATCCGCTCATCAAGCACTGCATGAACCAGGGCCATGACGTCATCGAGTTCATCCAGGGCAATATCGGCCTGAAGCCTGCCGACGAGCCGCTGCTCGTCGAGCGGTTCAAGGGGCTGAAGGGCGGCAAGGACGTCGATTACTGGCTGGATTACATCCGCCAGAACGTCGAGGTGTTCCGCGAACTCTCGCCGCTCCAGATGCGCGAGTTCATGATCGAGGCGGACGTGCACAGCGTCCCAGCGGGCAAGGTCATCTTCAACCGCGCCGATGCTGGCAGCTCGCTGTGGTTCGTCGCGAACGGGTCGGTCGCGGTGGAGATCGATGCGAACGACCGGGCGAAGCAGATCACCATCCCCTCGGGCCAGTTCTTCGGCGAGATCGGCCTCATTTCCGGCCGCCGCCGCTCGGCAACGGTGCGTGCGGCGCAGGATTCGATCCTTGTCGAGCTGCCGCGCAACATGGCGCGCAAGCTGATGGCGCAGGTGCCGGCGGCGGGCGAGGTCATCAACCGCACGATGACCGAGCGCGAGCTGATGCAGGTGTTCGGCCCCGGCCTGACGCGCGAGGACGTGGCCGAGGTGATGGCCAAGGCCGAATACAAGTCGCTGCGCGCGAACGAGGTGCTGATCGAGGAGGGTGACGCCGGGCTGGACCTGTTCGTGGTCCGTTTTGGCAGCCTGATCGTCGAGAAGGCGATCGCGGGCAAGCCGATTTTCCTGTCCTACCTGCCGGCGGGCAGCTTCGTTGGTGAAATGAGCGTCATCACCGGCGCCAGGCGCAGTGCCACGGTGCGCGCCGCGATCAAGTCCGACGTGGTGAAGATCGACGGCGCGGCGTTTCGCGCGCTGCTTGAGCGCAAGCCCGACGTGCTCACGCGCTTGCAGGCGCAGATGGCGCAGCGCTCGGCGCTCAACACGCATATCGAGGCGCAGCGTGAGAGCTTCGGCTCAGTCGTCGAATATCACAGCGAAACTGCGCGCTTCATGGTCGCGAACGGGCTGGGCGAAGCGACCGACGTGCTGCTGATCGACGAGACGCTGTGCGTCGGCTGCGATAATTGCGAGCGCGCCTGCGCCGACGCGCATGACGGGCTCAGCCGCCTCGACCGCGAGGCGGGTAAGACCTTCGCGCACCTGCACGTGCCGACCAGCTGCCGCCACTGCGAGCATCCCCACTGCATGAGCGATTGCCCGCCCAACGCGATCCAGCGCGGCGCCGACGGCGAGGTGAGGATCGACGATATCTGTATCGGCTGCGGCAACTGCGAGCGCTTCTGCCCCTATGGCGTGATCCGGCTGGACTACACGCCGCCCAAGAAGCCGAGCTTGCTCAGCTGGCTGCTCTTCGGCTTCGGCCCCGGCCCGGGCGAGCCTAGCCATGCCTGGGCGCACAGCCATCGCAAGAAGGGCGGGCCGGAGCCCCACAAGCACGCAGTCAAATGCGACATGTGCGCCGGGATCGACGGCGGCCCGTCATGCGTGCGCGCCTGCCCTACGGGCGCCGCGATCCGCGTCAGCCCCGAACAATATCTGAAGGTGGCGCTGCGCCACCGGGAGACGGCGTGATGGCGACGAGCTACGCGCGCGCGACCGAGCATGAAGGTTTCATGCGCCACCGGGGCTACCGGTGGCTGAAGCTTTCGGCGATCCTCATCGCGCTATGCATCGCGACGTACGCGATGGCCGACGTGCAGCCGCGTCCCAACGGCGGCACGTGGGTCGGCTACACGCTCGGCACGATCGGCGTCCTGCTGATCCTGTGGTTGTCGCTGCTGGGCGTTCGCAAGCGCGCGATCACGCCGGGCAAGTGGAGCCTGAAGGCGTGGACCAGCGCGCATGTCTATCTCGGTCTCAGCCTCATCGTCATCGGCACGCTCCACACCGGCTTTCAGTTCGGCTGGAACGTCCACACGCTGGCCTACGGCCTGATGATGCTGGTGATCCTGTCGGGCATCTACGGCGTCATCGCCTACGACACGCTTCCGCGCGCACTGAGCGACAATCGCTCGGAAATGACTCAGCGGCAGATGCTCGATGCGATCGCGGGCCTCGACCGCCAGCTTCACGAGGCGGCGCTGCCGCTGCCGGCCGAGGAGGCGGAGCTCGTCGAGGGCTCGATCCGGCGGACGCGGCTCGGCGGCGGTCTGTTCGAGCGGCTTTCGGGCCGCAGCCCGCGCTGCGGCAACGTGCGCGCGCTGCGCGAGCTCGGCGCACGGCTCGATCGCGAACGCGGCTCTCCGCGTAGCGAGATGTTGAGCCGGGTGGTGGCGCTGCTCGATCGCAAGGAGCAGGCCCTGGAGCTGGCGCGACGGCACATCCAGATCCGCGCGCGGCTGGAAGTGTGGCTGTTCGTCCATGTGCCCGCGACCTTCGCGCTGATCGCAGCGCTCGGAGCGCACATCTTCAGCGTATTTTATTACTGGTAAGGGGCGGGCGCGGGGGATGGCCTTCATCGTCAAGCAGATCTCGGCGCGGGCAACGGGTGGCACGATCACCCGCTCGCGGACGATCGATCAGCCGTCGCTTATGGTGGGCCGCGCGGCCGACAGCGACGTGGTGCTGGAAGATCTCGCGGTCCGCCTGCAACATCTGAAGCTCGCCAACCTGCCCGGCGGGCGCGTGCGCGTCGAGCCGCTTGACCGCGCGGCGGTCAATCTGAACGGCAAGCTGCTCGATGGTCCGCGCGAAGTCGCTACGGCCGCGGGATTGGCGATCACGCTCGGCGGCCAGAAGCTCACGCTGACAGCGGGCGAGGCGCATGGCGATGTCGCAGTGCTGGTCGAGCGGCTGGAGGAGCTGTCCCCCGCGCGCGACGAGCGTCAGATTTTCGCGCTCGGCGCAGCGATGCCCAGCCGCCGGACGATGGCGTGGATCGGGCTGGCGCTGGTGCTCGGCATCTTTCTCGCTTGGCCGCTCCTCAACAGCGGTGGCGCGCGCACCGACGCGCAGGCCACCGCCGCGCCGACGCTGAGCGTCGGCCAGTCGACATCGTCCAGCCCGCGCTTCGTGACCGCGGCACCGACCAACGCCGCGTTCAAGCCCGACGAGACATGGACCAGCGGCCCGCTGTCGGCGCCGCACGCCTTTCTTTCGAACAACTGCGGCGCGTGCCACACGAAGGCGTTCCAGTCGGTGCGCGACGAGCAGTGCCTCAGCTGTCACGCGGGCGCGCAGGCTGGGCGGGGCAAGAGCGCGATCCTCAAAGATCATGCCAGCGCCGATCGGCTGCTGAAGGTGCACCCCAAGATGCCCGGATTCGCGCAGAAGCTGCGCGCCGCGGTTGGCCCGCACATGAACCTGCCACAGTGGAGCTGCACCGGCTGTCACCGCGAGCATGAGGGCGCGATCACCACGCCCGCCAGCAGCGACCAGTTCTGCGCTGGCTGCCACGCCAATATGAAGGCGCAGCTGCCCGATACCAGGCTCGCCAACGCGCCGAGCTGGGAACAGCACCCGCAGCTGCACGCGATGGTGCAGGATGGCAGCGCCGGACCGCAGCCGCGCTTTACCTCGGTCGCGTTGGTGAACGACCAGCTGTCGCCCGCCGCGCCCAAGGAGGATAGCGGCCTCAAATTCCCGCACGACGTCCACCTCAGCCGCTCGAACGGAGTTGCGCAGATGGCGCGGACGCTGGGCGCGAAATACGGCTATGGCCAAAGCTTGGCCTGCGCCGACTGTCACAGCGTGGATCCAACGGGTGTCCGCTTTCAGCCGGTCAGCATGGAAAAGCACTGCGAGGGCTGCCACCGGCTGGAGTTCGCCGACGAAAACGGCGTGATGCGCACGCTGCGCCATGGCGATCCGCAGCAGGCGCTCGCCGATCTGCGCGATTATCTGCGCGTGCGCGGAGTGCCGGGCGCGATCGTCCAGCCCGATCGCGCGCGTGTCGGTCTGGCCTCCAGCGAGCGCGCCGCGGTGCGGCAGCGCGATACGGTGCGGATGTACCCCGGGAGCGTGCCGCGGACGCTGGCCGCGGTCTTCGAGAAGGGCGGCGCCTGCTATGACTGCCACGAGGTCAGCGGCCCATCGAAACCCGGGGCGATCGACTACAAGGTGCGGCCGGTCCACCAGACCGAGCGCTATCTGATGCGCGGCTGGTTCGATCATTCGGATCACAACGCAGCGAACATGCCGTGCCAGAGCTGCCACGCCGCCGAGCGCAGCCATGACAGCCGCGATCTGCTGATCCCTGCGATTGCCGACGGCCCCGGCGGCATCACCGGCTGCCAGCACTGCCACGCGGGCGCGCATCCGGCGAGGAACCAGGTCGCCAGTCCGTGCGCGTCGTGCCACAGCTACCACGCTGGGCCGGGCGCGCCCGCCTACAGCCGTGCGGGCGCCTCGGCGAAGATCGCGCGCAAGCAGCCGGGCGCTCCGGCGCCATCACCGCAGCCGTCCGCTCAACAGCGCCAAACCGCGCGCCTGCAGACAACGCCCGCCGCCTGAACTTTTCTGCAGTGCGCGCAACCCCGCTGGGATTGCGCCCGTATTAACAGGGCCTATTCTGTGCGGGTAACGATCAGGGGCCAGCGGAGTATGGCTGGCGGGAGGGGCGATGCTGTTCGCGCAGGTGACCGATATCCACATCGGGTTCGAGCCGGACAATCCGGCCGAAATGAATACCCGGCGCTTCGAATCGATCCTCGCCGAGTTCATGGAGCTGAAGCCTCGCCCCGATTTCCTGCTCTGCACCGGCGACCTGACCGAAACGGGATCGGTGCAGCATTATCGCGCGCTGAAAGAAATGCTGGATAGCCTGCCGTTTCCCTATCACTGTACGGCCGGTAATCACGACAAGCGAGACGCGTTTCTGGAGGTGTTCTCGGACACGCCTACGCATGACGGCTATTTGCAATATAGCTTCATGGCCGGTGATCTTGAGATCATCGTGCTCGATACCAGCGATCCGCATCGCCACGGCGGCGTGTTCGGGCCGGACCGGGCGGCTTGGCTTTCGGACACGCTTGCGAAGCGGTCGGGGCCAGTCGTCATCGCCATGCATCATCCGCCGGCGCCATCGGGCGTGCCGTGGATCACCGCGCACGAATATGAGCCGTGGGTGCACCGCCTGCGCGACACGATCGCTGGCCATGCCGAGCGCGTGATGGGCATCCTCGCGGGACACTACCACCGCCCGATGACCGCCACCTGGGCGAAGGCGGGCGTGTTCGTCTGTCCGTCGGCGGCGCCGCGCGTGGGGCTGGACCTGCGCCCCATCGACCCTGCACGCCCGGCCGATTTCCGCCCGCTGATCGTCGAGGAGCCACCGAGCTTCGGCCTGCATCTATGGAACGGCGAAACACTTGTCAGCCACGCGGTCAGCGTCGGCGACTGGCCGGTGCTGGCGCGCATCAACGAGGGCGTCGGCCGCATGGTCACGCGCCTGATCGCCGAGCGCGCGAGCGGCGCGCCCGAACCGGCTGCCGCCGAGGTGTCGCGCGCCGCCGCCTGAGCGTAAGCGCCGGCGCCCCCACGATTTTTCGCGTGTCGCCGGGCTTGTGAGCCTGCTCAGACGGGGTCTAGACTGGACCCGTTACGTCCGAGGTTCATGAGGGGGCTGCCGAATGTTACGATTAACGCTGCTCGCGGCCGGGCTGCTGCTCGGCACAACCGCGCTCGTCAGCGCACAGCCGGCGGACAAGCCGACAATTCTGACACAGCCCGCGCTCAGCCGTGATCTCATCGCCTTCGCCTCGGCGGGCGATATCTGGATCGTGCCACGCGCGGGCGGCGCCGCGACACGGCTGACGACAGGCGTGGGTGTCGAAAGCAGCCCGGTCTTTTCGCCCGATGGCCGCACGATCGCCTTCGCGGGCGAGTATGACGGCAACACCGACGTGTTCACGATCCCGGTCAGCGGCGGCGCGCCGAAGCGCGTCACTTGGCATCCGGGAGCCGACGTGCCCGTCGCCTGGAGCGCCGACGGAAAGCGCATCATCTTCCGCTCGGGCCGCGCGGCTAGCAGCCGCTACACGCAGCTCTTTTCCGCCCCGGTCGACGGCGGCTTTGCCGAGGCGCTGCCGTTGCCGATGGCATTTGGCGGCAGCCTCGCTCCGGGCGGCGGCACGATCGCCTACAACCCGCTGCCGCCCGCTTTCAACTATGACTTCACGTCGTTCGTCAGCTGGGGGAATTACAAGGGCGGACGCGCGGGGACGATCTGGCTAACGAAGCTAAATGGCCTGCAGTCGGAGAAGGTGCCGCACCAAGACGCAGCCGATTTCGCGCCGGTATGGGCGGGCGGCAAGGTCTATTTCCTCAGCGGCCGCGACGGGCCGATCTCGGTCTACAGCTACGATCCCGCCACCAAGGCGGTTGCGCGCGTCTACCGCAATCCGGGGCCGAGCGACATCCGCACCCTCAGCTCCGATGGCGAGACGTTGGTGTTTGATCGGCTGGGCGAGCTCTACAGTTTGACGCCCGGCAGCCAGCCGCAGCGCATCCCGGTCTCGATCGCTGGCGACATGCCCGATGTCCGCGCGCGCATCATTCCCGCCGCCGATCAGGTGGAGACCGTCCGCATCAGCCCGACGGGCCTGCGCGCCGTCGTCGAGGCGCATGGCGAGATCCTGACGCTCCCCGCCAAGGACGGCGTGATCCGCAACCTGACCAACAGCGCCGGCGTGATGGAGCGCCAGCCGGCCTGGTCGCCCGACGGCCAGCTCATCGCCTATTTCTCGGACGAGCGCGGCGCCTACGCGCTGCACGTCGCCGCACAGACCGGCGGCGCGCCGGTGCGCAGGTTCAAGCTGGCGGACGAGCCAGCCTATTACCGCAACGCAATGTGGTCGCCCGACAGCAAGCGCATCGCGTTCGAGGATAACCGTCTCAACCGCTGGGTCGCGGACCTGACCACCGGACAGGTGCGTCGCGTCGGTGAACCCGACGCCTTTGGCGGTTTCAGCCGCCGTTCCTCGGGCATGGCGTGGAGCCCCGACAGCCAGTGGCTCGCTTTCGCGCGCATCGGCGGCAACCACCTCGCGTCGCTGCACCTGTGGTCGGCGGCGAGTGGGCTTACCACACAGCTGACCGACAGCATGGCGAACGCGATGGCTCCCGCCTTCGATCGCAACGGCAAGTGGCTGTATTTCCTCGCATCGAACAATGCCGGCCCCACGGGTTTCGGGCTCGATATGACGAGCGACCTCTACCGGCCGAATTACAGCGTCTACGCGCTGTCGCTGGCGTCGGGCACGCCCTCGCCGATCGCGCCCGAACTGAACGACGAGAAGTCCGCGGCTGGGGCTGCTGCGAAAGCCGCCGAGGCTGTGGACAAGACGCCTGCCGGCCAAGCGAGAGCGCGCGCGTCAGCTAAGACGGCGCAAACCGGCGCGGCAGTGAAGCCGGCTAAGCCCGCGGCCACGCGCGTCGACCTTGAGGGCCTGTCGGTGGACGCGATCGCGCGCCGCATGGTGCCGTTACCGTTGCCCGCGGCGGGCTATCGCGACCTGCAGACCGGCAAGCCGGGCACGCTGTATCTGCTGCGCGACAACGACGCTCAGGACATCGACAGCGACGATCCGCCCGCGGCAGCGCTGATCAAGTGGAGCGTCGACGACAAGAAGACCGAAACGCTCGCTGACAAGGTGCAGGATTTCGAGCTGAGCGCCGATGGCGCCAAGGTGCTCGTCGCCTATCCCCCAGCGGGCGGCCCCGCGCAGCCCGGTCAGCGGCGGACCCCGACCTACGCGATTGCCGACGCCGCCAAACCGATCCGGCCCGGCGATCCCGAAGCGCGGCTTGATCTGTCGAAGCTCAGCGTCCGCACCGATCCCGCGCTCGAGTGGCCGCAGATGTACCGCGAAGTGTGGCGGATCGAGCGCAGCTTCTTCTACGATCCCAAATATCACGGCTATGACACCTTGACCGCCGAAAAACGGCTTGCGCCCTATGTCGCGGCTGCACAGTCGCGATCGGATCTCAATTACGTATTTCAAGAGATGCTGACGGGCTTTTCTGTCGGCCATCTGCGCGGTGGCGGCGGGGCGATCCCGAACGCTCGGCGCGTGCCGGGCGGATTGCTGGGCGCCGACTACACGATCAGGAACGGTCGCTGGTGTATTGTCAAAGTCTTTGATGGCGGCAGCTGGTCGCCCGACGCCAAGGCACCGCTAGCGCAGCCGGGGCTGGATGTGCACGTCGGCGATTGCATTCTGGCGATCAACGGCATGGAGGTGCGCGCCGACATGGACATCCAGCAGCCGTTGGAGGGGACGGCTGGGCAGGCGGTCATGCTGCGGCTGCAACCCGCCGCCGGAGGCGCGCCGCGCGACGTGACGGTGGTGCCGGTGCCGACCGAGACGCGGCTGCGCTATCTCGACTGGATCGAGGGCAACCGCCACAAGGTCGCAGAGCTATCCGGCGGCAAGCTCGCCTATGTGCACTTACCCGATACCGGCGCGGGCGGCTTCACCAACTTCAATCGCTTTTATTTCGCGCAGACCGACAAGCGCGGCGCCATCGTCGACGAGCGCTTCAACGCCGGCGGGCAGGCGGCCGACTACATCATCGAGGTGCTTGGGCGGCGGCCGATCAGCTACTGGCAGGCGCGCTATGGCGGCATCGATCGCACGCCCTATGGTTCGATCATCGGCCCCAAGGTGATGCTCGCGAACGAGATTTCGGGTTCGGGTGGCGACATGCTGCCGTGGATGTTCAAGGCTGCGAAGCTGGGGCCGCTTGTCGGCAAGCGGACGTGGGGCGGGCTGGTGGGCATCGGCCCGATCCCGCCGCTGATGGACGGCGGATCGGTGACTTCGCCCTCGGTCGGCTTCTTCAATCCGGCCGGCCAGTGGGAGGTGGAGAACCACGGCGTCGCGCCGGACTACGAGGTGGAGCAGGATCCGGCCCTTGTGGCGCAGGGCCGGGATCCGCAGCTGGAGACGGCCGTTCGACTGGCGCTCGACGCGCTGGCGAAGGAATCGGAACCGTCACCCAAGGCGCCGTCCTTCCCGGTCTACAGCACGACGGCAGGCGAGAGCGGGCAATAGCGGCCGGGACGGTGACGGGCGGCGAGGTCCCGAGCGCGCCGAGACCCGGGCCTCGGTTCGAGCAGGCGCTCGCCGACCCCGCCCAGCTGCACCGGCACCAGCTGCGAAACGGGATGACAATTCCGTCGATCTCGCATCTGCTCGGCACGGCATCGACCGCGCGCTGGAGCAGCGCGCCAGCACCATCTGCCGGGGGATGCCGCCCTCCGGCTGGTCCTTATCGTCGCTAAGATGCGGCGCGCGGTGGCCATGGCGGAGCGGTAGCGCTCACCACCTCCCGACGGCTCAGCTCCCGCGCACCCACGCCGCGATGGCGTCGCCAAGGCTCGGCTGGGTGACGGCGGTGACGTGGGTGCCCGGGATGTCGACCAGTCGCGCCTGCGGCAGTGCGGCCGCAAGCGCGGGGGCGCTGCCGTTGTCGCGGTCGGCGTCGCCGCAGACGACCAACGTCGGCATCGTCATCGCTGCTGCCAACCCGGCAGCGTCGATGCTAGCGAAATCCTGCAAGAGGAAGCGCGCGCTATCGAGGTCGGTGCCGTTCGCACGCGCGAACTGCATCGCGTACCACTCCCAGCTGCCGGGCTTGTGCTCGCTCCGGTGGTCGATCGCGCGGGTGAACGCCTCGCCGCGCCGGGTGGCGCCGGTCAGCCCCTCCAGCCCCATGCCGGCAAGCACTGCGCGCCGTGGCTGCGCTCCCAGCGTCACCGCACGAACGGTCGTCCTCGCGCCGAGACTGTATCCGCCGAGATCGTAGCCGCCGGGATCCAGAGCCAGATGTGCGATCAGCGCCAGGATGTCGCGGCCAAGCGCGTCGGGAGGCCAGCCCTCGGCGGTGCGGGGCTTGGCCGAGCGTCCGTGCGCGCGCTGATCGGGCAGGATCACGCGAGCGCCCGCGTCCGACACGCGCTGGGCGTGGCCATAGCGCACCCAGTTGAGCTCGGCGGTGGAAAACAGGCCGTGGATCAGGATGACCGGCCAGCCTTCGCCCAAAGTCTCGAAGGCGATCTCGGCGCCGTCGAACGACGCAAAACGGTGCAGTTCAGCCATTGCGGCCGACTAGCACGGGAACCCTAGCAGGCGCGACGCGCTTGGCCGCGAATATTGCGGCGAGGAGAGCGAGCATGGATGACGGCCGGGTGTGGGCGTTCGAGGAAAGCCTGTGGACCGAAGGCGAGGAGAATTACCGCGCCAAGATCGATCCGGCCTGCCTGATGGCGTTGCCGGCCGAGCCATTCCTGTTCGATAGCGAGGCTGCGATCCGCGCGGTCAGCAACACACCGAGATGGAGCCATGTGCGCTTCGAGGGCCAACGCGTCGGGAGGCCCGAGGAAGGGCTGATCGTGATCGCCTACACCGTCCACGCCGAGCGCGGTGGGGAACATTACACTGCCCATTGCTCGACGACGATGCGCCGCCTCGGCCATGACGACTGGAAGGTCGTCCAGCACAGCCAGTCGATCGCGCCTGTCGTGACTGCGCTCAAAGGCTGACGCCTACTCGGCGGCGACCGCGTCCCGCTCGGCGGGGGCAATATAGTGGCGTGCGAACCGCTCGATGCCGTCCTTCAGCGATGGCAGCAGCTGGCCGCGCACAGTGCCGAGTGCGACGTCGGCAGGGCGCGGCGCCGCCCAACCGAGTCGGCTCGCCGGGACCGCGTCGATAAGCCCGGTATCGAGCCCGCGTGCGTTGGCGATCGCCCGTGCGAACTCCGCCCAACTGACGCGCGTGCCGTTGGTCAGATGCCAGATACCAACCGCTCCGTCGATCAGCAGATCGAGCAGCGCATCGGTCAGATCGGGCACATAGGTCGGCGTGACGAAGCTGTCGTCCGCAGCCGAAAACCGCCGCCCATCGGTCAGCGCATCGGTCAGGTGCACCGCGAAATTCCATCGATCGTGCGGCGAGAAGAATGCGGCCGTCCGCGCGATCAGCGCGTTCGGGTGCACGTCGGCCACCAACCGTTCGGCTTCCGCCTTGGTGCGGCCATAGACGTTGAGCGGCGCGGGCGTGTCGTCCTCGGTATAGGGCGCGCGCTTCGCGCCATCGAAAAGCTGGTCGGTTGAAATCAGCACGAAGGGCAGCCCGCGCTGGGCACAGGCCTCGGCCAGCGCGGCCGCGCCCAGCGTGTTCAGTTGGCGCGCCAGCTCGGGTTCGCGCTCGGCGCGGTCGATGTCGACCAGGCCCGCGGTGTGGACCACCGCCCACGGCTTCGCCGCGTCCAGCGCCGGGCCGATCGTTTCGGGCCGGACCAGATCGATCACCTCGCGCCCCACGGCTAAACAGCCGAGGCCGCGCAGCTCGGCATGGTGGCACAGCCGCTGGCCCAGCGTTCCGGTCCGTCCAGTCACCATCAGCCGATGATCGCGCACGAAGCGAGAGCGCTTGGGCGCATGCGCTCGTTCCCACCATCCCGGCCCGGCCAGCAGGCGGCGCATCGGCGGAGTCTCGCCGCTCGCGAGCGCGCGGATCAGCGGCGCCATCGCGGTCGGCCTTGGGCTTCCGCTGCGCACATCGAACACGCCGGGTTCGTAGCGGTCGCTCGTTCCCGTCACCAGCCGGTCCCAGCCAAAGCTGCCGAGCAGCGCCCATGCTGTTACCGCCTCGATCTGCGCACCATCCGATCGGGCACGCTCGGCGGCGCGCCAGACGCGCTCGAACCAGCGCAGCTGTTCCTCGCGCGTGCAGCCGTTATGGGCCTCGGTGACGGCGATCGGGTTTCGATAGCGGTCCCACGCCTGCCCAAGGATTGCCTGCGGGCCGAGCAGGCGGTCGGGCGCACGACGCGCTGCAGACAGGTTGGACAGCGGGGCGCCATCGCCCGCGGGCGGGCCACCGCACGCTTCGGGGCGGCACAGCAGCCGTTCGCTCGAAAGATAGTGGTTCACACCGATCAGCTGCGGCGGGCAGGGGTCGTCGGCGATGGCGCGTAGGCGGTCGCCGAGCCCATGTGCCGCGATCCGCTGCCACAGCGGATGGCCGGGCACCACGTGGCCGAACATCAGGTCCCAGCCAATCCAGCGGCGTTCGTTCTCGTAAGCGGCCTGCTCGTCGGCTGCCTCGTCGTCGGCGTGTGCGAAGCCGAGATCGTCGGTCGCAATCAGGCGCGCACGACTGCCACAGACCGCCCGGACCTCGCGCATCGCTAGTCGCGTGGCGTCGATCTGATTCAGCACCGCTCGCCAGAACGATGTCTCGTCCAGTCGGTGCGGATACCACAGGCCATAGAGACAGGCGAAGCGCGCCGTCGTGACCGGTTCGTTGACCGGCGTCCAGTCGGTCAGCCACGGATAGCGCTCGGCGACCGCGCGGGCATGTGTCGCTAGTCCGACCGCGAAGCCGTCGTCGTCGATCAGGCTGGTGTGGCGCGGGCCGGAGCCGTGGTGGATTAGGCCGGCGATCGGGCGGATGCCGAGCGCGCGCAGGCGGCCCATCCGCTCGTCGGTCCATCGAAAATCGCGCTGTTCCGGGTTGCCGGTTGAAATCCGCTCCCACAGCAGCGGATAGCGCAGCGCGGTGATCCCGAGCTCCGCGAACTGGTCGAGATCGTCCAACCGCCGGTGGTGGCCCGACCAGTCGATCTGGTCAAAATAGCGGTCCCACACACGATTGACGGTACATTCGAGGCCGCCCCACATCTCCAGGCGCGCCGAATCGGCAATGGCGCCCATAGCACGTCACCTTCGTTCAGATTGGCTGTCGCACGTTCATACGCCCGGCTGCGGGCCGGGGTTCCGCAGACGCAACGTTGTTGCGCTTGAGAAGCGCGGTAGACGTTAGCGACGCGCGAGCAGTGCCGGCGGGGTGGGCGTAAAGTCGGCGCGCGCTTCCACCGGGTTGTTGATGACGCTGTAGAGCCGTCCATTCGCCTTGGCGCGGAAGAATGCCTCCATCTCATCACGGTGGAATGGGCGGCTGCCGGTGCGGCCGAAGATCGAGATCTGGTTCCCACTCTCGTCGACCGCGCGGTCGCGATCGAGACCCTTCGACAGCGCGAGCGCTGGCGCAGGTGTCTTCGCCCACGCGATGAGTTGCGGCTTGGGCTCGGGGGAGAAGCCGTAGAAGTTGGGCTGGCTCTCGGGCGAGGTCATCTGCAGCACCTTGAGTCCGTTCCGACCGTCCGCGACATAGGCGAACAGCGAGGCGTTGGTGGTGCCGAGGATGACGTCCTCCGCGTCATTCAGCTTGCCGTCGGCGGTGAAGAACCCGTGCAGCCGGGGCCGGTCGGCGGTGCGGATGTCGATGATCGCCAGCCCCTGCGACTTCGCGGCCACATAGGCGTAGGTGCGCGCGAGATAGATCTTGCGTGCGTCGGCGAGCGGCACGACCGTCGGCTGCAGCTGCGGATCGCCCTGCACCGTCACGTCCATCACTTGGAGGCCCTTGGCCGTCGTCACGAACAGATAGCGGAACTGCAGTGCGGACGCGCGCGCGTCCTCCAGCGGCACCGTCTTTAGATAGACGGGATTCAGCGGGTCCTTGATGTTGACGACTGCCAAGCCCTGCTTGGTCGCGATATAGGCGAAGTCGCCGCCCAGCGTGATGTGGCGCGCTCCGGTCAGCACGCCGCCGGGATTGAAGGTCGATCCGCGCTTCAGGAAGTTGTTGCGCGGCTCGCGGTCGCGCATCGTGTCGATATTGACTGCGATCAGCCCTTCCTCGCTGTCGGTAACGAACGCATAGCTGAAGCTCTTCGCCATCGGCTGCTCGTCGTTCATCTCGCGGATGGCCTGTGTGTTGCGCGCGGGCGCGATCGCCTGCGCATAGGTCGGCAGCGCGACGCAGGTGGCGTTTCTGGTTGCGACATGGGTGTTATGCCCGAGCGGGCTGAACGGCCGACTGACGATCCGCTCGCTCACGCCCTTGTTGCCGACGTTGGCGACATCGAAGACCGTGAACCCGCCCTTGCCGGTGGCGGCGTAGAGATATTCGCCCTGCGCCTGAAGGCAGTTGACGAGACCTGCAGCGCCGCGGTGGCTGTTGGCGACCTCCTCGGCCGAGCCCGTCTCGCCGTTGCCTCCCTTACCCAGCACCGGCCCACGCCGCCACTCCTTGAGTTCGCGGCCGCGGTCGATGAATTGCTTGTACCAGTCGGGGAAGGCGTAGCGGTGGAGGTAGCTGCCGAGGACGGCCTGCGGCTCGCGCCATTCGGTGACGCGGATGGCGGAAACCGCGCCAGCCTCGCCCACATAGGCGTGCAGGCCGACGAAGTTGATGTAGTTGCCGCCGAGGATAAAGGTCTGAGCCAGAACGGAATTGTTATCGTTGGCCTGGCTCACGTGGCAGTCGGAGCAGGTCTTGGTCTCGGTCGTCCTCACCGTGTGCGGGAAGTGCGGCGCAAGCGCCTGCGCCGAGTAGCCGGCCGAGCTGACGGGCTGCTGCTGCACATAAATCCGCTCGCGATTGACGTTGGTGGACGACAGAATCAGCGCCGAGGACGACCGTACGGGCGCGATGATGTGGTCTTTCGTCGTCATATGGCGACCTAACTGGAAGATTTCGTCGCGCGCGACCTGCGGGTTGTAGCTCGCCCAGTTGCGCGTCTCGCCGCCTTCGTAATGGTGCAGCTCGGTCTTCCAGTTGGCCTCGATCGGCAGGTGGCAGCCGCCGCAGCTCGTCGTCCAGCTCATGTGGCAGCTGAAGCACGCCATGTTCTGGTCCTGGTGTGCGCGCGCGCTGGCGGGCACGCCGAGGCCCCAGGGCTGGCGCCCGTCTGCCGTTACATAGCCCATCAGCTTCGCGCGGGCGGCCTTTTCGTTGTAGCGCGGGTTGCCGGGCGTCACCGTGTCCTTGACGAGGCTGACGATCCACTCGCGGCTGTCCATGATCGACCGCTGGATCAGCACGCGGCGCCCGTCGCGCTCGGCCCACTCGAACCGGCGCTTGCCATCGGGATTGCGGATCAGGCTCAGATCCTGGCCCTTTGGCCCGGCAGCGAGGTTTGAGGTGATGAGCGTCGGGAAGGCGTCGGCGGTGCCGTGGCAGTCCTTGCAGCCGATCTGCACCGCGTTCGCCACCTCGGTGTGAATATAGCCGTTGCCGTGGCCGTCCTGCGCGAAGTGGCAATCGGCGCACTGCATGCCGACTTCGGTGTGAATATCGAACATGTGCACCGACTTGCCGGGCTGGCCGGGGCCGGGCTTGGTGCCGGGCTCGACGAACTTGGGCGCGGTCGCCCAGCGCCACTTTTCGGGATCGTCATTGGCGACGATATGCTTGGTGTCGGTGCCCCAGGTCGACTGATCGCCGTCCTTGTCGAGCAAGTTGCCCAGCCGGTCGCGCTTGAAGATGCCGCGGAAGTTCCAGCCGTGGCCGTGATAGTCGGCAAACTGCGTGTCCTTGTTGCCCGCGTTCAGGTCGTAGACGTTGCGCACGAAATCCAGATCGGCCCACTTGCCGTAGGGCGCAGTCGCCTCGGGGTTGCGATCGAGCACTTCGCGCTGGCGCGCGCTGGATGGATATTGTTGCTGTTCCGGCCACATGCGGGGCGCATCGGATTCGTAATCCCACATCGTGTAGCCGAGGTAGGTGTTCAGGAACATGTTCGGCTGGTGCATGTGGCACGGCATGCACTGCGAGGTCGGGATCGAGCGCGTGAACGCGTGCTCGACCGGGTGCCCGCCCTCGTTCCGCGGGATCGTCGGATCGACCGTCGCGGTTGTGCCGTCGCGGCCGAACTTGGAGAAGGTCATGCTGTGCCGCGGCTCGCGGTCATTTGCATAGACGACATGGCACGCGCCGCAGCCGCTGGTGCGATAGTCGCCGGGCTGGTCGTTCGTGCCCATGAACCACATCAGCGGGTCGTTGAGGCGCGTCTTGTGGATGTTGATGAGCGGGACGGAAATGCGCAGCCCCGTCGCTGGCCCGCGGTTCGATTGGCGGATGTCCGGGCGGCCGGGCTCTTCCAGCTTCTGCGTCAGGCCCGTGCTGTTGGGCAGGCCCACTTCGGCAAACTGCGTGTTGATGTTGCGGCCGCCGCGCTCGAACACGCGGAACAGGTCGGCGGGCGGATAGACCGTCCACATCGGCATTGGCAGCAGCCGCTCGATCGCGCCGCGCTTGATCGCATCGGGCGTCAGCAGGTTGAGCTCGGCTCCGATCGGCTGCGCGCAGAGCGGCACGCCCGGCAACGACCCCTTGCCCGGAGGCGCCGGGTTGATGTCGGCGGTCAGCAGGCAAGCGGGCTCGCCCTCGCGCGTGTAGGCCTCGCCCAGCGCGCCGCGCTTGAACGGGATGATGCCGTTATTATAGCCCGCGCCATTCCACAGCATCGCGCCAGAGGCCATGATGCTGCGCTCGGCGGCGTCGATCGTGTTCTGGTGGCACGCTCCGCACGCTTCGCGGACGACGCGGTAGTCGCTGGGGTTCACGAACTTGATGAACTCGGGCGCCTCGCGGTTGAGGATCGTGTAGCCGCGCTTGGGGTTCGCAGAGCTGACCTTCTCATACGGCCCGTCACCATGCCCCTCATAGCCCCACGCTTCGGGGAAGCGTGGGAGCACGTGCGCCTGGTCGCGCAGCTCGGCATAGCGGTGATCGGCCTTGGCGAGGCCCGCCGGCACCGCGAGCCTGGCGTTGCCGCCGTGGCAATCGGTGCAGCCCAGCACGACCGCGTCCGATCTGTGCATCGTCTTGGCGTCGCTTGCCGTGTGGCAGCTGCGGCAGCTCGCCGACTTCGCGTCCGCCTGCTCCCACGTCTGGTTGCGCGGCGCAGGCGGCGTGAACACGCTGGCGTAATTGCGGATGACCGGCTTTTCCTCGCTGGATGCGTGGACGCCGGCCGGGCCGATCAGCGCAGCGAGAGCAACAAGGAAAGCAAAGGCGCGCTTCATGATTTAGTAGTTCACAGTGAGATTGAGCAGACCGGAATAGTACACATCGTCGCGGCCCTTCGCGACGAAGAGCTGGCCGAAGCCGCGGCCGGGATCAAACGCCGCGAAGCTGGCGCGTATGACGATATTCTGTGTGAATTTCGGTCGCCAGATGGCTGCAACCGAATAATCGCCGCCGATATCGTTATTAATGCTATCCTGCATCCTGAACGCTTTCAACACTGCGGTCTCAGCGACCCACAGATGATTGACGTTCAGGCTGACGCGTAGTTCGGGCAGGACATCGAAGTCGGCGCCGATCCCCAGCAGAACCGTGCCGGGGTTGAGGAAGTTCGATTGGCCCTGCTCCTTTGACGAGCGAAGCGAATTCAGGATGCCGTTGCGCCCGTTGAGGCTGATCGCGCGGCCGCCGCCCGCGAACGGGATCGTCTGGCGGATCCAGTAGCTGGTATCGGCGCCCGCGAAGAGCGGGTTTTCGAAGATGGCGTCAAAGCCTTCTTCGGTGTTGTCGCGCGGATTGCCGTCGCCGCTGGCATAAAGCCCCGACAGCCGCACGCGCACCCAGTCGATGTCATAGGACGCCTCGGCGGCGCCGAAGAACGCCTGCACATAGGCGGGCTTGTTCGTCAGCACGTTGTTGCGGTCCTCGCCAAGCGCGACATAGCCGCTGGCGGTAAGGTTCACGCGGCCGAAGCGGCCGTCGGCGTTATAGCCGAGATAGACGATGTCGTAATCGCGCGCGCGCAGGTTGCCCTGCAGCGCCGGGCGCTGCGGGAACCCGTTCGAATCGATGAAGATCTGACCCTTTTCGCGATTGCGGTTGTAGACAACCGTCAGCTGCGAGGTGAGGCCCGGGAACGGCAGATCCTGGCGATAGACGTTTGCCACAAAAATCTGGTCGTCACGCACGCCCGAGATGACATCGTTCAGGCCCGAGTTGGTGTCCTTCTCGATGCGGAAGAACGCTGCAAGATTATACTGGATGCGATTATTGTCACGATTGCCGAACAGCCGGATACCGAGCTGGTTATCCTGAAACAGGAAGCCGCGGAAATCGGTGGAGAAGGGCTGGATGCCGACACGCAGCGAATCGAAATCATATTTATCGCTGACGTTGCGCAGGTGGTAATCGAGGAAGATTTCCTGAAGCGCGAGAAAATGATCGAGCCGCGTGCTGCCGCGCGTCGGCTGCACCGACAGCACGCGCGTCTCGGGCACCGTCACGTAGTTGACGTTGTACGCCAGCAGCGCCCGCAGCTCGATCTCGGGCGGCTTGAACGCGGTCAGGCCCTTGATCAGCGATCCGCCAGCGATGAACGTCTGGCTGAACACCAGGCTGTTGGAGCGTCCGAACACGTCGTTGCTGCCGGGGCGCGTCGTCCCCTGCTGCGCGACGGGGATCGGGAAGCTGCGCGGCTCCACCACCGTGTCGCTGATGCCGGTCAGCGCGATGAAGCAGTCCTCGGTTCCTTTGATCGGGCGGTCGCCCTTCAGCCGGTTCTGGTTGTAGGGATCGAGCGGGTTGTCGCGGATGCCGAGGTTCGATGCCAGCCGCCAGCGATCGGGGATCGGCAGATGCTCCTCGGCAAACGCCTGCGGCGGGGGCGGGCGGACGCCGCCGGGATTGTCTTGGTCGACGCGGCCTTCAAGCTGCGGCCCGGTGATGCCCGGGCGCTGGCGATCGATTGCCTGATCGCCCGCGGGCTGCTCGATCGGCGCTGCCTGCGGATCGACCTTGCCGACCTCGGGCGAATGCATCTGCGCCGCGCCGATCAGCGCGCAAGCCTTCGCGATCAGTCCCCCGGCCACGCTGCTACAACCCCTGGCAGACGTTCTGTTCGGCGCTGTCGAGGAACGGGCTGAACGGACAGTTCACATAGCGCAGCCGGATCGACGAGGTGCCGACCGGCACGACGACCTGATCCGACCGGATCGCCGTCGGCGCATTGCCGATGCCCGTGCCCGCGGCCTGTCCGCCATTGTTGGCGCCGCCGAGGAACGCGATCATGTCGTCCTGGTCGATACCGTCGCCCGAAACGCCGATCGCGCCGACCAGTTGGCCGTTGCGATAGAGCGGCACGCCGCCCGAGAAGATCTGGAAGCCGTTCGCCACCTTCTTCGTGCCGATGGGTGTGTTGGGGAAATTGGTGCACTGCTGCGGCGTATCCGGTCCGCCGCCCAGGATGAACACGACATGCTGGACGATATTGTCGAGCACCGCATCGAGCTGCACGCCGGTATTGAACGCCGTGAACGGATCGCCCGCGCTGTTCGCCGCAGCGAGCGGGCCGGGCGAGGCGTTCAGCTGGCCATCGGGGAAGCGGTTGCGACTGATATTGCCGATCGCGCGCTCTGAAAACGCGACCTTGCCGGTGAACGCGGCCGGATCGTTGAAGAACGCTTGCGCGCGCGTGGCGTAGGAGGCGAGCTGGGCGCGGCTGACGAACGCGCCCGCGGGCTGGCCGGCGTTCTGAAGATCGCTCGCTGCGCTCGGTGCGCTGAAGAACACCGCGGTGCGCGCCTTTTGCAGGGCCACGTCCGAACCGAAAACCGGCGCATCGGGCGAGCGCACGAAGCCCAGCACCGCGCCGTTCGTGTCGACGACCGTGATGGACGCTTCCATGCGGCTGTTCAGCGGCTGGCGGATCTGCGCGCGCGCGCGGCTCAACACCTGGAACGCTCCGGACAGGATCGCCCGCGTCTCGGCGGCGGTGATCGGGTTCGAATCGGTGCCGCCGCGGATCGGATAGCGCAGCGCGCCCGAGCCGTTCGTCAGCGTGTAGGCGTCGGGGTTACCGAACTCCGACGACGTGACTGCGCGGTAGCCGCTCGCCTCCGAACCGTAGGCGGTCCCGGGCAGATAGGCGGTGCCCGCAAAATAGCCGTTCACTGCCACCAGCGCACCCGATCCGGCTGCCGGGACGGTTGCGTTCGGCTGGCTCCTGAGGTCGCCGTCGCCGACGTTCGTAAAGATGAGGCTGGTGCCGTCGACCGTGATCTTGTCGGCGCGGATGCCCGGATCGCTATCGAGCGTCTTGGTGCCCGCCCAGGCGATGATCTCGTCGTCGGGCTTGTCGTCGTCGATGATGTTCGGATCGAGCGAGTAGACGCCGTCCGATTCGACGCCAACGCCGCCCACGACCACGCCGTTCTTGTAGAGCGGGAAGCCACCCGGATCGGCCGCGAAGCCCAGCGGGCTGCGCTTGGGGCCTAGGAACGCCGTCGGGTCGCTCATCGAGGCGACCATGCGCGTGTTGAAGTCCGAGCACGGCAGCTGGCTGAACTGAACGCCGTAAAGCGGCCCGCTTTCCAGCCCGTTGGCGTTGGGCGCGGGCGGGAACGGCGTCTGCACGATCTCGCTCGCGGTGCGCGTGCTGAAGGCATTGCCGCTGGAAGAGAGGTAGGCGCCGGTGATCGCCTTGGCGATCGCGGCGGCGGTGGCGGGGATCACGTCCTGTCCGTTCACCTGGAACCGCTGCAGACCGCGCCCGCTGACGCCCGGGATCGAAACGGTGCTGGGCGCGCCGGTCATCTTGTAGACCGCGAGCACGTTGCCGACGCGGTCGACCACGGCGATGTTGGCAGGCTTGTTTCGCGCCTGCGCCTCGGCGACCGCGCGCGCGACGACGGCCTGCGCTTCGGCAGCGGTCAGCGCGACGAGCGCGGGCTTTGCATAGACGCCGCCGGTCGCGGGCGGAGGAGTGGTGCCGCCGGTGTTGTTGCCCGGATTGGTCGTCGCGCTGCCCCCGCCGCCGCCGCACGCTGCGAGCGCCAGCAGCGACAGGAGCGTGATCAGCCGCCTCATTGCAGCCGCGCCGTCGCGGCCGACAGCGCGTCGAGGCTGGCCTTCACTTCCGCCGTATCGAAGCGCTGCGGATCCTTGACCGCCGCATAGGCGCGGTTGAATGCGGGCTTCAGGCTGTCGCGTGTGCCCGCGGGCACCTGCCCCTCGGCCTGCAAGGCGTTGACGAGCGTGTCCGCTGCCATCACCGCCTGCGCGCTGCCCTGATAGTCGCTCAGGCGGCGGCTGTCGGCTTCGGCCAGCACCGCGCGCAGCATCGCAAACGTTTCGGCGCGGCTGAAAGTGGCACGCCCGAACGCATCGGCCAGACCCTCGGCCGAGGCGCGCAGCTTCGCCGCCGCACGCACCGCACCCGCTCGATCGCCCATGATCGCGGCGTGGAACGCGCGCGCATCGGCGTCATAGCGCGCTGCAACATCGGGCGCTGCGATGCGCGCTGCGGCGGACAGCATCAGTAGGTTCTCGTCATTGAACACCGGCGTCCCCGGCGCGACCGGGCGGAACGGGTTGGCGACGCGCGACGGTTTCCACTCACGCTCGTCATAGATCGGGCGGTGGCAGCTGCGGCAATCGAAGAAATAGAACTCGGGGAACTGCCCCTCGGTCCCCTTCGCCGGGTCCGCATAGAGCGCCAATTGCCGCGACACCGCAGCCGCCTGGCCCACCGCCCACATCTTGACGCCGGGCACGTTCTGCTTGCGCTCGCGATAGTCGGCGTCGACATTCCAGTGGCGGCTGAGCGCCGAGAAAAGGTCGAGCTCGAAGCTGACGCGCGGATGGCCCGCAGCCATGATCCGGTGCGTGACGAACTGATCGCCCTTCGCTCCGAAATGGCAATCCAGGCAGTTTTCGGCGCGGACGCGGGGGTTTTCCAGCGGCAGCAGGCCGTTGCGGACATTGTCGGCGTGGCTGCCCTTCACCGCATAGTGCGAGGCCAGCCAGCGCTCGGCGGCGCCATGGCACGCCTCGCAGCTGATGCCGTCCGATACGCTGAAGCGCGGTCCGCGGTTGGCGGGCACCAGCCCGTGGCAGCCCAGGCACTCGCGCGCGTTCTGCGCGGGGCCGATGCCCAGTTTGGCTGCGATCTGCTGGCTGCGCGGCTCAAACAATACGCGATAGGCCTGGAGGTGCGCGCCGGTGGGGCTGGAAAGATCCTGCCAAACGCGGATCTCGTCCTGGCGGACGACGGCGCCGGTCGGCTCGGTCCGCCCGTGACAGGTGCTGCCAGCGCACGAGCCGACGCCCATGAACTTGTCGCCCTTGTGGGCGGTGACAACAACAACATCGCTTGCTGCGGTGAGCGACAGGGCCGCCGCGGCCAATGCCGCAGCCACGAGCGCTTTCCGGATCACGCCGCCCCCGTCCACGCTCCCCTCGCGCCCCGAACTAACCCTCGCCGCGTCTATAGACCAGCCTTTCCGCCGGGTGAAGCTGTTCGTCGCCTCAGAATACTGTTCGGAAAACGAAACAGGATTTTTGTTCCCGCGGGGTGGCGCCCCTGCGGCAAAGCGGTCTAGAAATTGGATCGTGCTGTGACGGGACGCGGCGCCCTGGCAAAGGGTGCTGCTGGTCGCGTAGCGGGGGACGGGGACTTTGAAGGGACGCTGGAACGGGGCGATCGGCCTGTGGCTCGCCAGCACGGCTGCGTGGGCTCAGGCGCCACAGGCCGCACCGCCGACCCGCGAACAGATCACGCGCGCTCCCGACCAGACACCGGTGTCACCGACGGGCCGCACGCGTCTGCGCGTGGAGGATCGCGTGGAGCGCGCCCCATGTCCGCTTGCTGATCCGCACTATGCCGCGATCAAAGTCACGCTGCGCGAGGCGGTGTTCGCGGGGCTGAAGGGCGGCGTCACTGCGGCCGACCTGCAGGACGCCGCCGATCCATTTCTTGGCAAGGAGCAGCCGATCGCGGTCGTCTGCGAGATCCGCGACCGCGCCGCGACGATCCTGCGCCGCGCGGGCTATCTCGCGGCGATCCAGATTCCGCCGCAGCAGATTGACGGTGGCCGCGTGCGCTTCGATGTGCTGTTCGCGCATCTGCAGGCGATCCGCGTCCGCGGCAATGCCGGTCGCAGCGAGCGGCTGATCGCGTCGGTGCTGCAGCCGCTGACCGACGACGAGGTCTTCAACGAGCGGGATGCCGAGCGGCGGCTGCTGCTCGCCCGCGACCTGCCCGGCTTCGACGTGCGGCTGACGCTGCGCCCGGCGGGCGAGGCGGGGCAGGTGGTGGGCGACATCACCGTCATTCGCACGCCGCTGTTCGCCGACGCCAATATTCAGAACCTCGGCTCGCAGCAGGTGGGTCGCTGGGCGGGCACGGTCCGCGCGCAGGTGAACGGCCTGACCGGGCTGGGCGACAGCACGGCGGTGTCGTTCTTCAACACGACGGACCTGCACGAGCAGCACGTGCTGACGGGTTCGCACCAGTTCCTTCTGGGGTCGAGCGGGGTGGGTGCTGCGGGCAGCTTCACCTACGCCTGGACGCGGCCCGACGTGCCCGGGCTCAATCTCGACAGCCGCACGCTCATCGGCTCGTTCAACCTCAATTTCCCGCTGGTGCGCAGCCGTGCGCGAACGCTGCGCGTCAGCGCGGGGATGGACATCGTTGACCAGACGGTCGATCTTGCGGGCGCGCGGCTGACGACCGACCGGCTTCGCGTACCGTTCCTGCGCTTCGACATTGAGGCGAGCAGCCCGGCGAGCGTGCGCGGCGAGAACGGGCTTTCGATCACCACGCCGCGCTGGCGCGTGGGCGGCACGCTCGATCTGCGCCACGGCATCGACGCGCTGGGCGCGAGCCCGGGGTGCGGCCCGTCGCTGCTGCGCTGCGCTGCTCCGGGATCGACCATCCCCAGCCGCCCCTTCGGCGACCCGCAATCGTTCGTGCTGCGCTTCGCCGGATCGGCCGAATACCGGCCCAGCCCCGATCTCGCCTTCGTCGTCGGCCCGCGCGCGCAATATTCACCGAAGTCGCTGCTGAGCTTCGAGGAATTCTCGGCCGGCAACTACACCGTCGGCCGCGGCTATGATCCCGGCGCGCTGATCGGCGACAGTGGCGTCGGCGTCTCCGCCGAAATCCGCGCCGGGCGGCAATATGCGAGCGGACCGAACAAGCTCTATCTGCAGCCTTACGCGTTCGTCGATTCGGCGTGGGTGTGGAACAACGATCCCCCCGCGGCCAACCCGCCGCGCAATCCGCAGACGCTGACCAGCTTCGGCTTCGGCGCGCGCGGCGGGCTGGGCGACTATGCCCGGTTCGAGATGACCGCGGCGATCCCGGCCGAACAGATCGGCACCAACCGCCAGGTTCCGCCAGTCCGTTTCCTGATTTCCGTGTCGACACGGCTGTGGCCGTGGCCGCGCGGCTGAGGACCAGTTCCAATGCGACCGAACCTCAGATTACGTGGCAGCTTGATCCTTTCGACCGCGCTGGCCAGCGCGGTAGTCCCGCATCAGTCCAGGGCGCAGTTTGTAGCGTCAGGCAGTGCCACCGGCGCCACGGTCAGCGGCGGCACGATCACGGTTCAGAACAGCAACGCGACCATCAACTGGACGCCGCTCGATAGCAATTCTGGCGCGAGCCCGATCAATTTCCTGCCGGCGACGTCCACTGTCACTTACACAGGCGTCAACGGGCTCGGCAATTATACCGTCATCAACAGGGTGTTGCCGCTTGGTGGCGCGACCGGTCGTGCGATCGCGTTCAACGGCCAGGTGACCAGCCGTGTCCTGAACGCCGCGGGCGCGCCCGTTACCGGCGGGACGCTGGTGTTCTACACGCCGGGCGGAATCGTCGTTTCAAACGGCGCGAGCTTCACCATCGGCAGCCTGGTGCTGACCACGGCGGACCCTGCCGTGCTTGGGGCGGACAGCTACCGGCTGAACAGTACGGCCGGATCGCAGAACGGAGTGACGATCCAGAGCGGCGCGACGATCAACGCGCTCAACCCCAACAGCTATGTCGCGCTGGTCGCTCCACGGGTGACGCAGGGCGGGCGAGTGAATGTGAACGGCGCCGCGGCCTATGTCGCGGCCGAGGGCGTCGACATCACCTTCCAGCCGAACGCGCTCTACAACGTCACCATCAGGGCCGGCTCGGACGCGGGATCGAACCCGCAGACGTTCAGCCACACGGGCGTGACGCAGCTTGGCCTCGCTTCCGGCGTCGTCCAGCAGCAGCGCGTGCTGATGGCGGCGGTCGCCAAGAACGATGCGATCACGATGCTGGTCGGCGGCGATGTCCGCTACGCCAACGCCAGCGGCGCGTCGCTGTCGGGCGACAGCGTGATCCTGACCGCGGGTCGGCCGCAGGGCCAGGCGACCGGCCCCACCGGCCCCAGTGTGACATTGGCGTCCGGCGCGCTTGGTACGACTGTCAGCGCCACGTCGCAGAGCACGCTGACGCTGCAGGCCAACCGTATCGATCCGTCGGTGTTCGGCGAGGCGACGGGGTCCGCGCAGCTGCTGACGACCGCGCAGCCGAACCAGACGCTGCGTTATGGCGGCGACGTCACGCTCTATGGCGCGGAGAAGCTGCTGGTCAGCGACCTGCCGGGGGCGACGCAAACGACGCTGGCGATCGCCGGCAACCTCATTCTGAACGCCCCGCCCAAGGCGGTCGAGACGGGCACGATCTCGCTTGGCAACGGAGCGGAGCTGACGGCGCAGAATATCTACCTCGATGTGTCAGCTTTCGGCTCGGGACCGAATATCGACGCCGTCGGAGGGGTCGCGGCGGTCCGGGTGACGGGGACTGACTCGGTGATTTCGACAGCGGGCTCGCTTGCGGTCCGGGCGAACGCGACCGGGGCCGTGAACGGCGGCGGGGGACAGGGCGGCACCGCATCGATCACCGTCGATGGCGGGACGATCCAGGCGGGCTCGGGCATCGCGGTTGCCGCCACCGCGACTGGATACAGCAACACGGTTCCGGTTGTTGGCGGCTCGGCGACGATCCAGGCGATCAACGCGGGGGCGATCAGCGTGGCTGGCGGCACGATCACCGTTGCTGCCTCCGCGACCGCCGACGGCTCGGGCCCGCCCCAGCCGTCGGGGCTGGACAACCGCGGCGGCAGCGCGACCATCAGCGCCACCACCGCCGGATCGATCAGCGCCGGCGGCATTGCCGTCGATGCGACCTTCCAGGGTCAGGGGTCGCAAGGCCGCTCGGGACGCGGCGGCGCGGCTACGCTGACCGCGAGCGACCTCGGCTCGGCCATCGCGGCTCGGACGCCGGTTGGAATCATCGTCGATGCATCGGCCTACGGCGGTGGTGCCGGTGTGACCGCGCCCAGTGGTGGCTCGGCGCAGGGAGGCAATGCGATCCTGTCGGCGCTTGACGGTGCGCTCGTCACGTCGCGCGCGGGGACAGGCACCGCAATCCGGGTCTCTGCCAAT
Source organism: Sphingomonadaceae bacterium (assembly GCA_032249695.1). Lineage (GTDB taxonomy): Bacteria > Pseudomonadota > Alphaproteobacteria > Sphingomonadales > Sphingomonadaceae > JAVVHE01. The sequence goes on from JAVVHE010000002.1 coordinate 79,617, forward strand.
GGCGTCGGCGCGCTGTCCAGCGATGGGGGGAACGGTGGCAACGGCATCGGCGGTCTCGCCAGGGTGAGAGTCGACAGCCAGGTCGATACTGGCTCGGCAATCGATGCCACCGACAGCTATGTCGCCGTGTCGGCCTCGGGCACGGGCGGCCGGGCTGCTTCGGGCGGATTGGGCGGCCCCGGTGGCGCAGGTTCGGGGGGAACCGCCCAGATCCAGATCGGCACGCTCAGTTCGCTGACGGCCGGCGGCATCGGGGTCGCGGCTGCGGGATTTGGCGGCAATGGCGGATCGAGCCGGCTGATCTCGGCAGGCGGGGCGGGCGGAGCGGGTACCGGCAACCGCGCCGAGATCACGCTGGCGCAGAGCGGCCAGCTGGTTATCACCGGCCGCGCCTTTATCACGGTCGACGCGAGCGGGCGGGGTGGCGACGGCGGGGACGGACTGGCCGGAACGCTCGGCGACGGGCCGGGCACGGGCGGGAGCGGCGGGGTGGGGACCGGCGGTGTCGCGCAGCTCACGCTCACCGATACCGCGTCGATCATCGCGGACGCGGCCAGCGGGAACGATGTAAGCTTCGGGATTTCGGCTGGTGCGCAAGGCGGCAGGGGCGGCGCTGGTACATCGACCATCAGCTCACCGGGCGCCGGAGGCGCGGGCGGTCAGGCGCAGGCGGGATCGGCGCTACTATCGGCCGACATCGGCTCATCGATCCAGCAAGGCAGCAACGGTTTCTCGTTCGCGATCGCCGCCGACTCGACCAGTGGCTCCGGCGGCGGTGACGCGCAACCGGGCAACGGCTCGGGCGTCCAAGGTGGGACGGGCGGCGCCGCTGGACCGGGCTCGGCGTCGGTCAGTCTCAGCGGAGACGCTGGCCTTACCATCGCGGGTCTCGGCCTGTCCTCGTCTGCGACCGGGGGCGGCGGCGGTGACGGCACCGGATCTCAACCGGCCGGCTTGGGCGGGGCAGCCACGGCCGGTAATGCCTCCCTGACGCTCGCCGGGACGTCGCTCCTCGACGCTCTGACCGTGTCGGTCGCCGTGACCGGCTCGGGCGGCGCGGGTGGCGCGGCAGCCAACGGAACGATCACGCAGCCGGGAACCGGAGGCGCGGGCGGGGGCGGCACGGGTGGAACGGTCCAGGTGCGGCAGGATGCGGGCACCACCATCCAGCTGCGCGGCGTGGCTTTCGCCGAAGGGCGAATTCCGGAGTTTTTCGTCAATGCCTCGGGGAGCGGCGGCGACGGCGGCGCGGGCGGCTCGCCGAGCCGGGGCAGCGGCGGAGACGCCGGCGCGGGCGGAGCCGGGCAGGGCGGCTCCATTACTCTATCTCTCGCGGGCAGCTACTCGCCTGCGACGACGCAGGCGAGCGTCGGTCAGTCTCTGCGCGCCGACGGCTCCGGCGGCGACGGTGGGATCGGAGGGACACTGCCCTTCGCCCAGGGCACGACCGACCGGGGCGGCAATGGCGGCCTTGGCGGGGCCGGTTCGGGCGGCTCGGTCCAGATCACGCTGGGCAGCAGCTTCACATCCCCGTCGGCCGCGCCCCGCATCAGCGTTTCCACAACCGGCGGCGGCGGCGCGGGCGGCAACGGCGGCTCGCCGGTCGATCCAACCGACCCAGGCTTCGTTGCTGGGGTGAACGCGGGCGACAACTACGATTTCGGCAAGGGCGGCCGCGCGGGCGACATCACGGGCGGCTCGGTCGTGCTGTCGACGGGTGGACCGCTGACGCTCGGCAGCCTGAACCTTGGCGCAACCGTTGCTCCCGGCCAGGCGGGCGTGGGCTATGTCTCGCGCACCGCCAGCGGCGTGCCGGTGCTCCAGACCGTCTTCGGCTGCTGTGCGACGCAGTCGTTCGGACGCGGTGTCACGCTCGATCTGACGGGCACGCTCACCGCCGATTCGACCGTCCTCAGGTCGTTCGGCCCCGCCGCTCTCAGCAGCACGACGACTGGAGCGTTCGCCGGAACCGACGGCTTGACGATCACCGCGACCGGGCAGACCGACATCCTGGTTCCCGTCAACCTGCAAGCCGGGCTGTCCATCAGTGCGACGGGGCCGGACGCGCCCAACTACATTCCGGCCCAGACGGGCGATATCAACCTTGCCGCGAGCACCACTGCCAGCAATGCGTTTCTGCTGACGTTTGATGGCAGCATCAACCTCTCGGCGCCAATGAATGCCCGGATCGGCGGGATCTCGCTTCAAAGCGCGGCCATTGCGATCACGGGTTCAGGTGCCGCGACCGCGACGCAGGGCAACATCGACATCGGTCCGCTCCGCAACGCGGTTTTCGGGGGCGCAGGCGGCTCCGGCTCTCCCTACGAGCTGACGCAGAGCGGCTTTAATCGCCTCAAAGCGCGGGCGATCAACGTCCAGAATCTCAATACGATCAGCTTCACCGTTCGGGATCTCACGATCCAGGGCACGGGCTTTGGTCCGACCGCAGGCAATATCGTCTCCACAGGACAGGCAAACGCCCCCGCCATCGCGTTCAGCACGCCGGGCGATCTCCGCGTCGAAGGGAGGGTCCGGGTCGCGAATGCCGGCCGGAACGATCTCATCTCGTTCATCAGCGGCGGACGCCTGCAGCTGGTGCTCCCCAGCGGCAGCGTCTCGGTGTTCGACTCGAGTGGCCAGGTCACCGGCCGAGCGTTCCTGTATGCGTCGCAGCAGATCGTCGCGGCGACCGACGGCCAGCTTGCATCGCTGCTCGCAACGCAGACTCCAGCGGCGCGCAACGCCATCTTGGCGCAGGCCACGGGGACCGGCACGCCCTATCTGGCGGCCGACCGCGTGTCGTTACGCGCGGGGCAGGCTTACTGGGGCGCGGATACTGGCGACGGCACGACGCGGGCCGGCATCTTCGTCGGGCCGGGTAATCCGAACTCTTCGGCCGGGCTCGACATTCGCCAGGGTGTGATCGCGCCGATGAACATCGCCGCAGTCAACGGCCTCGATCCCGATCAGCAGTTCAGCCAATATGCCATACAGACCGGGCCGGCCGAAATCTTCGGCTACGGCCGCAGTACGTTGCTGACCAACAACGATTTCCTGAGCGGGCCGAACCCGGGCATCAGTTTCATTCAATCCGAAGTCACGCCCCAATCGACATTCAACAACTGTAACCTGCAGACCGGCTGCCAGAGCCAGCCGCCGGTTACGCCTGCGTTTCAGGGCAGTTTCTCGATCGCGTCGGGCAGCGTCGCGATCGACCGCAGCGTCAACAATCTGGATACGATCACCGTTCAGGCGGCCGGCACGCACGTCATCAACTGGACTCCGTTCGACAGCGGCGGCGGAGCGCCGATCAACTTCCTGCCGTTCGGATCAACCGGGGCGTTCGTCGGCGCGGGCGGAGTGGCCGGGTTCACCGTCATCAACCGCGTGCTGCCGCTCAGCGCTACCACACCGATCGCGCTCAACGGCACGATCACCTCGACGATCAACGGCCAGCCCGGCGGCAACGTGTTCTTCTATGCGCCGGGCGGGATCATCATCGGCGCGACGGCCGCGGTGAATGTGGGCGGCCTGGTGCTGACGAGCGGCGACCCCGTCTTTCAGAGCGCCAACAGCTGGCGCTTCGACAGCCAGCAGAGCGGCGCGCTGGTGCAGGTGCAGGCGGGCGCACAGATCACCGCGCAACAGTCGGTGCAGCTGGTCGCGCCGATCGTGCAGCAGGCCGGCTCGGTCAAGGTTGGCGGCAGCGCGATCTATGTCGCGGCGCAGCAGACCGACGTCACGCTCGACGACGCAGCCGGCCGGGTCAATGTGGGGCTGGGCGGATCGCTCGCGCTTGCTCCGAACACGATCGCGATCTCGCACACGGGTTCGACGGACACGCTGTCGGGCTTCGGCGCGCAGGCGGTGTTCGTGGCGGCTCCGTCGAACGGCACGATCCAGCTGCAGCTGGGCGGAACGCTTGGCAACTTCGTCCAAGGCGTCTCGGGCGCGGGCGTGGGCTTCAGTTCGGGCGACACGACGATCTCGTTCCGCCCCGGCGCAAACTTCACCGGCGCCACGCTGGGCGACACGACCGTCAGCTTCAGCCAAACGCTGGCGCCGTTGCAGCTGACGAGCGGCAACACGCGCTTCACGCCCGCCACGGGCGGTTCGGTTTTTGGCGGCCGGGTCGCGGCGAGCGGCTCCGACAGTCTTCGCATCGACACACGGTCGGCTGATCGACTGATCTTCCAGAACGGATTGACGGTCGCCTCGGGCAGCAGCATCGCGACAGGCAAGCCGACTCTCATCAGTGGCGACGGCCGACTGAACGTGAGCGGTCCGCTGACCGTCTTTGCCTCCGGCCCGTTGACGATCAGCGCTCCGGTCGTTGCGGACACGATCAGCGCCTTCACGCAGCAGACGACGATCGGCGCCCAGGTCACCGCACGATCGGCGTCGTTCCAGGCCACTGGGCCATCGGGATCGATTTCGGTCGCGACCGCTCCGGACGCGGCGACGAACCTGACGTTAACGGCCGATCAGGGGATCTCGTCGAACATTCCACTGACGCTCGCGTCACTCGGCGCGTCAGCGGGCACGCAGATCCAGTTCGATGCGCTGACGGTCACGAACGGCATCAGCCTCCGCGCGCCGCGGATCAGCCTGTTCGGATCGGGTGTCAGCGCAGCCAGCTTCAGCGCTTCCGGCGACGGTACCGGCCAGTTCAATTTCGGACGCATCAGCGTCGCGGACTCGTTCAGCGTATCGGGCACAACGCAGCTGTTCCTCCGTGCTCCGCTGTCCGCGCGGGTCATCACGGTCAGCAGTCCGACGGCTGCGATGCAGCTGGATGTCAGCAGCCCGCAGCCGGCATCGGGAGATTTCCGCTTCGCTGACGTTCAGTCGCTGGAACAGGCGGCGAATATCCGTGGTGGCGCCAACACCATCATCGGCAATCTTCGCTCCGACGCAGGCGCGTCGGTCAATACCGGCGGCGCGCTGACGATCGCATCGATCAATAGTGGCAGCAGTGCGGTGTCGCTGACCTCGGGCGGGCCGACCGAGGTGACGGGGGCGATCCGGGCGGGCGATCTGACGGTGACCGCCGGGCCGATCGGCAATCCGTCGCTGTCGACGGTCAACCTCGATGGGGCGCTGACGATCACCAACCTGAACGTCAGCGCGTCGGGTGCGCTGAGCGTTGCACAGAATCTGACGCTCCCCGGGTTCGTCAGCGTCAACGCAGCGTCGGCGAGCTTCCAGTCGGTGCAGGCGCAGGGCGATGTGACCGCGATCACCAACGCGAACGCGGGCGCGCTGAGCTTCAACGGCGCGCTATCGGGCGCAAACCTGTTCCTGCGCGGGCTGACGATCGATGTGAGCGGCGCGACGTCCGCGACCGGCTATGTCGACGCAAGCAGCAATAACCGCACCAGCTTCGCTGGATTGACCGCTGCCGATGCTGTGACGCTGAACGCGACGCTGGGCCGGGTCAGCACGACGGGCACAACGCAAGGCACGCGCATCGGCGTGACCGGCGGGTCGGCGGTGCTCGGCGCGATGATCGCCACCGACAGCGCCGGGCCGGGCATTAACGTGACGACGACGAACGGCCTGGTGACATTGAACGGAGCGATCAACGCACCGTCGTTGTCGGTCTCAGCGAACGGGCCCGGGTCCGACATCACGATCAACGGCGCGCTGACCGTATCCGGCAACGCGCGGTTCGTCTCGGTCAATGGATCCGGGCAGACCGACGCCAACGGGTCGATCACAGCGAACGTCGACCTCGCGGCGGGTGGCCTGATCTTCGGCGTCTATTCGACGGGCGGGAGCAACGGCGACATCCGCCTGCGTGCAGCGCACGGCACGAATGGCATCAACATGCAGGCCCAGGGCGCGATCACGTTCTCGGGCGCGGTGACTGGCGGCGGCATCTTCGCCGAGAATGGCGGAAGCCAGACCTTCCAGGCTGGAATCGATGTAGGCCCGGGCGGCGTCTCGTTGTTCGGCGGGACGAGCGCGAGCACCCTGACGATCACCGGCACGACGCGCACCGGCCGCATTGCCGTGGGCCGCGGGGGATCGATCGTCACGGGCGACATCGTCGGTGCTGGTCTTACGAACGAGATCCTGCTTGGCGTGGCCGCGGACGCCCCCGGCTCGGTGACGACCGGTGCCTTGAATGGCGGCCGCGTTGATCTGAACGCGCGCGGGGCTGGGAACGCAGTGACGACCGGGCCGGTCACGGTCACCGGCGACGCCAATTTCGGCAGCGACGGCGCGATCCAGTTGGGCAACGTGTCGGCCGGGACCGCGCTCAACGTCACGCGCGGGACGACGCTGAGCGCTGGCACGCTCGGCGCATCGAACGGAGCGATCACCGTCAGCGGCGGGGTGACGACGCAGGCGATCAGCTTCACCAGCGGCGGCTCGATCACCGCTGGCGGCGCGATCCAGGGCACGACGGTCAGCACCGGCACGGGCGGGTTCAGCGCCAGCAACGCCGGAGCGCCCGCGGCGACGGGGACGATCGCCTACAGCTCGATCGCGTCGTCGGGTCCGGTGCAGCTGACTGCGGCTGGGCAGCTGACCGCTCCGTCGATCAGCGCCTCGGCGCTGGCGATCAGCTCGACGGGTGCGCTGACGCTGCCCACGCTGACCATCGGCGGCGCGATCACGATCAGCGGCGGCCAGAGCGGCGTGACTCTGGGCCGGGCGGGGCAGACGCTGACGGTCGGCGCGCTGAGCGTGACGGGCGCCGCGGGGCCGATCCAGCTGCTTGGTGGTGTCTCCACGACCGGTGCGCCGAGCCTGCCCTCGGCCGTCACGCTTGCGACGAGCGCGGGTGGCGTCCGCATCGGCGGTGCAACCAGCACCGGAGCGCTGACGCTGACCTCGAGCGGATCGTCGCCCGTGACGCTGGGTGCGCTCACCGTCACCGGCGCGACCGCGATCGACAGTGGCACCGGGCTGATTGGCACGGGCGCGATCGACACGGGCGTGCTCGGCATCAGCCGCTCGGGTGGCCTGAACGCGCCAAGCGTGCTCGCTCGGACTGGGCGAGCCGACGTCACCGCCACCGGGCCGATTGCGATCGCGGGCAATTATCAGGGGGTCGGCGGCACGCTCGCCGCAACCGGCGCGACTGGTTCGATCACGATCGGCGGGTCTGCGACGACTGCGGCTGCTCTGACGCTCAACGCCGATCAGAGCATCAGCGTGGGCGCGGTCTCGACCGGAAGCAGCAGTTTGGACGCGACCGCGGGCGGCACGGCGAGCTTTGCGTCGCTGTCGGGCGGAGCGCTGACGGTGCAATCGGGCGGGCTGCTCTCCGTGTCCGGGCCGGTCAACGCGAGCGTCTCGGCGACGCTCGGCTCCACCGGCGCGGGCATGACGCTGGGGAATGGCCTCGCCGTTGCGCTGACGGGCGCGGCGCGGCTGCTCGCAGCCGGGCCGATCGACATCGCCGGCACCACGAGCGCGGGCGCGCTGATCCTGACGACGACCGGCGCGAACGGCACCGCCCGGCTGCGCGGGCCGGTACAGCTGGGCAGCGTCACCGGGCTGCCGGGCGACTTCAGCGCGTCCACGAGCGGCCTGCTGACGCTCGACAGCACGCTCACCGCGAATTCGCTCTCAGGCCCAGGCGGCTTCGCCAAGACCGGTGGCGCGAGTTTCGGCGGACAGGTGACGCTGGCGAACGGGCTGGCGCTGCAGAGCGCGGGCGCGGTCAACTTCAACGGCCGCCTGCAGGTGAATGCGGGCGGGCTCAGCGTCACGACGAGCGCGGGCGCGATCAGTTTCGCGCAGCCGGTCGGGGTGACCGGAGCTGTCAGCCTCAATTCGGCGTCGGGGCTGACGATTGGCGGCGGCCTGTCTGTCATCCCGGGTAACGGCGTCACACTGTCCGCGGCTGGGCCCATCGACGTCACCGGCCAGCTGATCGCCGACAGCATCGGCATCACGACGACGGCTGCATCGGGCACGGTGCAGCTGCGCGGCGGCGCGACGACCGTCGGTGCGCTGATGATCGACGCTTCGGGCGACGTCGCCGCGGGCGGCACGCTGACCGCGCAGACCACAACAATCACGGGCGCAGGCGCGGGGACGTTCGCTGCGCTCAATCCGCAGGGACCGTTGTCGATCCGGACGGCTGGGTCGTTACAGGTGAGCGGCTCGCTCGGCTTCCTGACGGGCGGGCGCTTCGCGGTCTCGCTGCGCTCGACGGGAGCGGGCATCACCCTTCTCTCCAACCTGTTTGCAAGCGACGCGGTGCTGGGCGCCGCGGGACCGATCAGCGTCGCGGGCCAGGTGCAGGCGGCGACGCTGGCGCTGACGGCCACGGGGGCGAACGGCAGCGCGCAGTTCAACGGCCCCGTAACGCTGGGCGGCGCGCTCACCGCGAACCTGTCGGCTGCGCTCGGCTTCGGCCAGGGGTTGACGGCTGCGTCGGTCGGCGGGCCGCAGAGCGGTCCGGCGCAGGCGCTGTCGGCCACGTTCAGCGGTCCGGTCTCGGTTACCAGCGCGCTGGCGCTGTCGACCACCGGCGGGTCAATCTCGTTTGGAAGCACGCTCGCCGCGGGTTCGCTTGCGCTGGCGGCGGCGGGGGGGACCAGCGGCATCGGCTTCACCGGTCCGGCGACCATCGGCGGAGCGGCGGGGCTCAGCGCTCCGGGCGCCGTGAACGCGAGCGCGCTGTTCCAGGCAGCAGCGCTCAGCGTCAGCGCTGGGTCGGCGAGTTTCGCTGGGATCAGCGCGCCGACCGGCCTCGTCAGCCTGACGACGGGGATGCAGGCACAGATCACCGGGCCGCTCGCCGCGCAGTCGCTCACCATCACCACCACCGCGAACGGCGCGCCGATCACCTTGACGCAGCCGGCGAGCGTTGGCGGTACGCTGACGCTGAACGCTGCGGGTCAACTGACGACCGGCGATCTGTCCGGCGGCACGCTGACGCTCAAGGCAGGCACGAGCGCGGGCCTCGGCGCGCTCACCTCCACCGGTGGCGCAACAGTCAACGCAGCGGGCGCGATCGCGGCAGGCGCGATCGACACGGTCAGCGGGCTGCAACTCGTCTCGACCGGCGCGGGCGTCACGGCGGGCACGGTACGCGTACGGCAGGGCGATGTGACGCTCAGCGCCGCCGGCCCAATCGCGACGGGCAACCTCCAGGCGGCGGGGCTGAGCGTCACCGCGACCGGCGCGAACGGGACGGCGGCGTTCAGCGACATCGTCAGCCTGACGAACGCGCTGACGCTGGCGACCTCGGGTGCGACGGCGATCGGCTCCAGCCTGTCGGCGGCGTCGATCGGTGGGCCGAACGCCGGCCCGGCGCTGGTCGCCGGCTTCTCGGTCGCGGGACCGACCGATCTCGGCGGGGCGGCTGCGATCCAGAGCACGGGCGCGATCGACTTCGGCGGGCCGCTGTCCGCGGGCAGCCTCAGCCTCGTCACGACGAACGGCGCGCTCGTCCGTCTGAACGGCGCGGCGACGCTGGGCGGCGCAGCAAACGTCAACGCGGCGGGCGACCTCGCGGTCAACCAGCCGCTGGCTGCAGGATCGATCCTGTTCGTCAGCGGCGGCGCGGGCAGTTTCGGCAACAGCGCGCTCGGCACCAGTGCCGCGCTGACCGCGACTGGGCCGCTCAGCGTGCAGACCGCGGGTGCGTTGACGATTGAGGGCGCTGCGATCGGAAGCCAACTGTCGTTGACCGGCACGTCGGTCACGGCGCCGTCGCTCCGCGCGACGAGCGCCAGCGGCGCGGGTGCGGCGGTGGTTGCGACGAACGGGCAGGCGACGATCGGTGACGCGGCCGCGCCGTCGCTCAGCGTGGCTGCGCGCGGCGCGAACGGCACCGCGCGGGTAACGGGAGCGCTTCGCGTGCCGGGCGCGGTCTCGATGGACGCGGACGGGACGGTCGTGTTCGTGGCCGACCAGTCGCTCGACGGACCGGTGAGCCTCACCAGCCGCTCGACCGGCGGCCCGAGCAGCCCGAGCATACAAGCGCAGGCGCTGCGGGCGGGCGGCGGGCTGACGGTTCGCAGCGCGGGCTATGTGCAGAGCGGCGGGCTCTCGGGCGGAGCCATCGACGCCCAGGCGACCGGCTATGCGATTACCGGCGGGGTCAATGCTGGCACCAGCAACGTGGTGCTGGCGGCGACCGGGACGGCCACGCCGACCACCATCACCGGACCAGTCACCGCAGGGCGCTTTGCGCTAGCGGCGCTGGGGTCGCCGGTGACGGTCGGCAACGTGACGACCACGGGCGGGCAGGGGGTGGCGGACGAGATCGTCATCAGCTCGCTCCCGGGCTCGATCAGCGCGGGTACGCTGACCGGCGGGCGCGTGTCGCTGGCCGCAAGCAGTATCGTGACCGCTGCGATCAGCGCAGGCGCGGGCGGCCTGCAGGCCGATGCGACCAGCGGCGGCGCGAGTGGCTTGCTGCGCGTGGGCGCGATCAATTCGGGCGGGGCGGTCACGCTGACCACTGCGAGCAACACGGTGACACCGCCGACCTTGCAGACGGGCGCGATCAGCGCGCCGTCGCTAACCATCACCGGCGGAGCGGCCGAGACGATCGCGCAGCTGAACGTGCCTGGACCGGTCAGCCTGACCGGCGCGCCCTCGGTCACGCTGGGGCAGGCGGGCCAGACGCTGACGGTGGGCTCGCTCAGCGCCACGAACATCACCGGCCCGATCACGCTGCTCGGCAACCTCAGCGCAAGCGGCGACGTCACGCTCGCCACACTCGGCAGCGCCGGGATCAGCACGGGCGCGATCGGCGGCGGCAACCTGGCTCTGACCTCCGCGGGTCTGATCAGCACCGGCGATCTCTTCGGCAGCAGCCTCAACGCTAGCGTCGGCAGCAACGCCAGCCTTGGCGCGCTCGGCATCACAAACGGCGCGGTGGTGAATGCGGTCGGCCAGCTCACGCTGGGACAGGTGACCGCTGGATCGCTGCGCGCGTCGGGCAGCCAGCTGCGGATCGCTGGCGGGCAGATCACGGGCAACGCAGCGCTGACCGCGACCGGCCTTGTCACGGTCGGCGGCTCGCTCGCGGCGCGCTCGACCGCGGTGACCGGCGGCGACTTCCAGCTCGGCGCGACCGCCAGGCTGGGCGGCACGGGCACGAGCACCATCACGCTCAGGTCCACGAACAGCAACGGCACGGCCGCAGGCGGCGCCCCCGCCACGGGCGTGTTCTCGGTCGACCAGGGCGAGTTCAGCCGGATGGTCGCGCAGACGATTACGCTCAACGCTCCCGGCGACCTCAGCGTCGGCGCGCTATCGCTGCGCGGCGCGCTGTCGGCCGATCCCAACCTCACCGCCTCAACATTGGAGCTGACCAGCCAGGGCAATCTGCGGGTGACGGATGCCGTGGCGATCACGCAGGCCGCGCCGGGCGACATCATCCGTCTCAGCGCCGGCCGTAATCTGCAGGTCGTGACGCCGACGGGCTCGGTTTCGATCACCGCGCCCGATGGATCGCTGACCGGCACCGCGCAGCTTTATGCCGGGACGTCATCCAATCGCGTGCTCGGCCAGGTGCTGGTGGGCTCGGACCAGCTCGGCACCGATCTCGCCCGACTGGCGACCGCCAGCGCCGATGCGCGGCGCGCGCGGATTGCGATGAACGACGGCCCGGTCAACACGGCAGGCTATGTGCAGGCCGGTGCGATCGAGCTGCTTTCGACGGGCCAAATCTACGTGCAGAACAGCGGCACGCTCACCGGGCCGTTCGCGGGGCTGACGACCGGCGCGGGCGGTCTCAGCGTCGGCGTGCGCCCGCTCGGCTCCACGGTGCCGGTCGAGGTGATCGGCTTTGGCCGCAGCGTCGTGAACGGTGTCACCACCAGCGGCTTCGAGTTCGCGCGGACGGTGCAGTATTTCCCCGCCGCGCTCAGCGATCCGAGCTTCATCAACAACTGCAACCTGCTTGCGCCCACCTGCGGCGGAGCGTTCCAGGGTAGCCCGCAAGTCGCGAGAGGGTCCGCCGACTTCCAGCGCAGTCCAACGCTCGACATCGTCACACTCAACACGTCGGTGCCGACCGTCCTCAACTGGACGCCCTATGACAGCACCGGGACCGGTCCAGTCGATTTCCTGCCCGCGGGGAACATCGGGCGCTTCCTGGGTGCGCCGGGGCTGACGGGCTTCACCGTCATCAACCGCGTGCTGCCCAGCGACCCGACGCGGGCGATCGCGCTCAACGGGACCATCCAGTCGCAGCTGCAGACGACGCAGGGCGCCACGTCGACCGGCGGCACGGTGGTGTTCTACGCACCGGGCGGCGTCATCATCGGCACGACCGCGCAAGTCTCGGTCGGCTCGCTGCTGCTGACGAGCGCCGACGTATCAACAAACGACGGGCGCACATTCAGCCTTGCCGCGCAGGCCGGAAGCCAAAGCCTCGTGCAGATCCAGTCGGGTGCGCAGGTCAGCGCCTTGAACGAAGGCAGCTTCGTCGCGCTGTTCGGGCCGCGCGTGGCGCAGGCCGGTGCGATTGAGGTGGCCGGGACCGCAGCGTTCGTCTCGGCGGAAGCAGGGACGCTGACCTTCAATCCGGACGCGACCTATGCGGTCAACATCACGCGCGGAGCGGTCACGCCCAGCAACTTCTCGCAACTGCTGCAGCCCGATGGATCGTTGTCATTCTTCTATTCGGTCGATCTCGGCGGCTCGATCACGGGCTCAGGCGCGAGCGCCGGGAGCGGCCGCAGCCTTGTCGCCGTCGTTGCTCCAAGCAGCGGCAGCGCGGCGAGCAGGCTCAACGCCGCAATCAGTTTCGGCGCGCCGCAGACGGGTGCGAGGGCGAGCGAGATCCTGCTCGCCTCGGGCGCGTCCGCGACGGGCATCAGCGGGAGCGCGAACGTCCCGTCCACATCGGCCGCGCTTGGCAGCGTCGCGTTCCGGGGTGGCTCCTACGGGCCGAACGTTCGCGCCGTCGCGTCGGGGATCGTCGACGTCCTCGCGGGCGGTCCCAATGCGTCCGGTGAAACCGCCTCTGCGCTGCGGTTCGATGGCTCCGTCGCGGCAGGGGGCGGCGCAGGCGTCTACCTCGACGCATCTGGTCAAACCCTTCAGATCGCAGGCGATCTGACCGTTGCAGCGCCAGCGGGCGCGAAGCTCGTCCGAAGCAATTTCGAAGCGGATGCCGAGAACGGCGGCACGCTGTCGATCGGCGGCACTGTCAGCGTCGCGAGCGCCGCGGTTCCGGGTTCGACCGGAGTCATCGCAGGCGGGCGCGCCGCAATGATCGCCACAGGCGGCTCCCGGATCTCCGTCGGCGGCAACCTGTCCCTCAGCTCGGACGGAGCGGGTGGAGGCTTGCAAGCGCCGGGGCAGCCGGCTCAGCCGGGCGGCGGCGGGTTTTCGGTCGTCAATGCGGTGGCCGGTGGCCAGTTCGCCGTCGGCGGGGACGTGACGCTTTCGGCTCGCGGCGCGGGTGTGGACCCGACCGCCCCCGGGGTGATTCGCGGCGGCATATCGGGGGTGATCGTCGATGGATCGGGCAGCGGGTTCAGCGCGCGATCCGCAACCCTCATCTCCACGGCATCAGCGTCCGCAGGGCAGACCGCGGGTGGCGGACAGACCAATGTGCGCGCGTCGAACGGCGGAATACTGGCGATCGCGGGCGCCCTTAACCTCGACGCGACTGCTCAGGGTGCGACGGGCTCGGCTGCACCGGGCGGCGTCATCAACCTGAACAGCGACGGTTCGGGCTTTATCGTCGGCGGAGCGCTGACCGGGCAGGGCGGCTCGCTCGCAGGAACGCGCACGGGGACCGTGGCCGCCAACAGCATTGCACTAACGCTCGACCAAGGCGCGAGCGAGGCTGCGGCGCTGACGGCAATGAACGGCATCACGCTGACCGCCGGAGCTCCGGTGACGCTTGCCGCCTTGAACGCAGGCGGGGCAGCCAATGTCAGCACGACGGGTGCGCTGACCGTCGGCTCGCTCACGGCGGATTCGTTGGCGCTGGCGGCAGCCAGAGCAGCGGGCGCGCTGACGCTGAATGGCCCGGTGCAGGTGGCGAACGCTGCGACGCTGAGCGCTGGCTCCAACCTCATCGCAAGCGGCGCCGTCACGGCTGGCTCGCTGAACGTCACCGCCGGCAACGCTGCGACGTTCAATGCACCGATTACGGTCAAGGGCGTGCTCGGCCTGAACGTCGGTGGCGCGGCGAGCTTCGCGCAGGCTCTGAACGCGGGCTCGATCGGTGCGCTCAGCTTGGCCGCGCAGGTCGGATCGGCGTCGTTCGGCGGGCGGGTCCAAGTCGGCGGCGGGGTCAACCTCACCGCGAACGCTGGAGCGCTGAGCTTCGCGAGCAGGCTCGACACGGGCGCGCTAACGCTGGCTTCGGCTGGGTTGGGGGCGGGTCTGAGTTTCGCGCAGGCCGTTGCCGCGACCGGCCCCGTCGCGCTGACGGCTGCCGGACCGGTCGCGTTCAGCGGCGGGCTGACGGCGCCCTCGGTGAGTGTGAACACAACCGGCGCGGGCGGCACCGTCGCGTTCGGGCCAGGCGCCACGATCACGAACGCGCTCGCCGTCACCGCGTCGGCCGATGTCGGCAGCAAGGGTGCGCTCAGCGCAGGATCGCTGGCGCTGACCACGCCAGGCAATGCCAGCTTCGCCGCGCTGACGCTCGGCGCGCCTTCGACGCTGTCGGTGGGGCAGCAGCTGGCGCTCGCCGGCACGCTGCGCGGCGGCGACGTCACCGCCGCCGTCGGCACGGCGCGCTTCGCGGACGTTGTTTCGACCGGCGCGTTCGGCGTGAGCGGTGGGTCAACCACGTTTGGCGGGCTGCTGCAGGCCGCCTCGCTCAACCTGAACGTTGCTGCGGTGCAGTTCGGCGGCGCGGTGACGATCGGCGGCGGCGCCGGGATCACATCGGGCGGCGGCGTGAGCGCGATCAATCCGTTCAGCGCGGACACGCTGACGCTGACCACGCCGGGCGCGATCCAGTTCGCGTCGCTGTCAAGTTCGGGCGCGACGCTCAATTCGGGCACGTCGGTCACCATCACCGGCGCGGCGCGAGTCACGAACCTGCTGTCCGCGACGGCTGCGGGCCCGATCAGCTTCGGCGGCACGGTCGACGCGGGTAGCCTCAGCGCGACTGCGACGGGAGCGAGCGGCAGCGTCGGTTTCGCCGGGCCGGTGACGTTGCAGGGCGCAGCGCAGCTGTCGGCGGCGCAGGGCCTCACCGCTGGTGCGCTGACCGCGGGCCAGCTTGGCGTGAACGCCGGGTCGGCTAGCTTCACCGGGGTAGTGAGCGTCAGCGGCGATGCGGCACTGGCCGCGCTCGGGCCGATCGTGATCGGCAACCAGTTCAGTTCGGGCAGCCTTGCGGTGCTGACGACGGGCACCAACGGGCAGGTGACGCTCGGCGGGCCGGTAACGGTCAGCGGCGGCGCGGCGATCGACGCGCGCGGGCTGGTGCGGATCAACTCGCGCTTCAGCGCGGCGACGATCAGCGTCGACTCGGCGGACATCGCGATCGGCGCGACGGCCAGCATCGGCGGCGCGAACACCTCGCGCGCGACCTTCCTCACCAGCGCTGCCAAGGCGAGTGCGATGACAGTCGGCGGCGCGGCGGGTGCGCAGGGCTATCAGATCGACGCGGACGAACTGACGCGCATCCGGGCGGGCACGATCGTGCTTGATCCCGTCCAGTCGCCTGCGGGCGGCGGGCAGGGGGGCTCCGCCGATCTGTCAGGTCCGGTCACCGTCACAGCGAACCCGCGCGGCGCACCGGTCGACATCACCGTCGACAGCTTCACGATCCAGGGCTCGGCCGCGCAGAACCCCAACCTCAACCCGGGCTCGGCGCCGACGCTGGTCATCACGACGGGCAGCAACATCCGCGTGATCGGGCAGGCGGCGATCGCGAACGCAGGCGGCGCGGACAGCCTGGCCATGATCGCCGGCGGCGAACTCCGCTTCCTGCTCGGCAGCTACAGCTCCACCAGCACCACCACGGCGGCCGGCGGGGCGACCACCCAGTCCCCCACACGAGCTGCAGGCGCGAGCGTCACGCGGCCGGGTGGTGCCCTGGCCGGGCAGATCTACCTGCTCGGTACGCGCGTGCTCGCCGGCTACACCGAGACGCTCGCCGCGATCGACCGCGGCGAGAGCGGCGCAAGCCTGCGGCGGGCGCTCGCCACCAACTACGGCACCATCCGGCCCGAAGGCTTCCTGCAGGCCGACCGCATCGAACTGCGGCCCGCGACCGCTGCACTGTTTCAGAATGTCGGCGGCCAAGGCGTCTATGCGGGCCTCAGCGTCGGCGCAGGCGGTCTCGGCATCCGGCAGGGCGCGCTCGCAGCGACCAGCACCGCCGACTACGGCTCGATCGCCTCGGTCGAGCAGGCGCTGCGGCAGACCGGCGAGGCGAACGTGATCGCTTTCGGCCGCCAGTCGGCCGCCAGCGGCGTTGTCATCAACGGCGATTTCGTGCCGCCGGTCCGCCGTGTCGCGGCACAGGTGACCGAGACGTCGGAGATCAACGGCTGCAACCTGCGCGGCGGCGCCTGCCTCAGCCCGATCGGCGACGGCGATCCGATCAGTGTCGCGCAGATGGTGAGCGAGATGGTGATCCGGCCGGCGACCGACTCGGTGGAAGCCGAGGAGCGGAAGAAGAAAACCAAGAGCGATCCGACTCCTGCCGATCATTCGGTGCGCCACGATGGCGACCAGACGCCGCCGCTGATCGTGCCGCCGCTGCGGACGGATCTGGTCGACCCGAGCGTCATTCGAATCACCGGCGCTGTCGCGGAGCCCGCAGGCGGCGCCGGCAACGATGCGATCTGGGCGCCGTCGCCCGCCGGCAACTTCACCGACGCGGGCGATGGCAGCAGCGAGAGCAACCGCCCGACGGGCGGCGCCGGCAGCGTCTTGGGCGCGATCGGCTCCGAACGCAATGCCGGTGCGCCGACCGTCGACGCAGGGACCTTAAGCGGCAGCGAGGCCGGCGCGGGCGGCTCCAGCAGCAGCAACCGCAACAATGCGGGCAGCGTCAGCGGCTCGATCGGCTCCGAGCGCAACGCGGGTACGGGGACGGTCAATCCGGGCACGATGAGCGGCGGCGAGACGCAGAGCAGCGGCAGCGCCAAGCCCAACGGCGGCGGTACGGGGTCCACCGGCTCGATCGGCTCCGAGCGCAACGCGGGCACGGGGACGGTCAATCCGGGCACGATGAGCGGCGGCGAGACGCAGAGCAGCGGCAGCACCAAGCCCAACGGCGGCGGTACGGGGTCCACCGGCTCGATCGGTTCGGAGCGCAACAGCGGCAACGCGCCCGCCAGCCAGGGCACGATGAGCGGCGGCGAAAATCAAAACGCTGGCGGCACGCGGCCCAACGGCGGCACGGGCGGCTCGCCGGAATCGGTCGGCTCCGAACGCGGCGGCAGCGACACGCCTCAACCCCAGACGGGAAGTCCCAAGCCGTGAGCGTGACGCGGTTGATCCTCGCCGGCCTCACGGCGGTTGCGCTGCCCGCGGTGGCCGACGCCAATCCGACTCCGCTCAGCGTGCGCGACAGCTTCACGATCGGCAATCGCGAAGGTATTGAATGCGCGGTGCAGGCGCAGCCGCTCGATCCGGCGGCGCCTGGCACCTTCGATCGCGCCTACACGATCACCTGCCGCGACGCGGCGGCTGCGGTCGGGCGGCTCTATGCGCTGCGCGGCGGCTCGGAGCGGCTCGCGCCGCTCGCCAAGCTGCGCGCCAGCAAGGCCGATTGCCAGCCGGGAACGCAGCGCGCCGAGAGCGGCGTGCTCGTCACCGCCTGCAAGCTGCGCGGATCGGGTGCGGACTACAGCGTCTATCAGGTGCAGAGCGGCCGCACGCTCTATGTCGCCGAAGGCTTGAAGGGCTATGACGATGCGTTGAAGCTCGCGCTGCGCTCGGCGGTGAGCGACCGCGTCGTACCCGGCGCGATCGTCGCGGCGGCGACCTCTGCGACCGACGCGGCGGCGTTTGCGCGCGCGCAGGCGCAGGCGCTCGATCCGCAGGCAGCGCTTGCCGAAGCCTACCGGCGCAACAACGGCGGCGCCTACGCCGAATCGGCGGAGTTTTTCGATGTGCTCGCGAGCCGCGGCACGGGAGAGCAGGGTTCCGAGGCGCTGCTCGGCGCCGCGCTCCAGCAATCGAACCTTGGCGCTTACGCCGCCGCCGACGCGCTCATCGCGCGCGTGCCGGCCGTCGACCGCGCCGATCCGGTGACCGGCCGCGTCGCGCGCAACGTGATCGCGATCCAGTATCTGAACCAGGGCCGCCCGCGCTCTGCGCTTGAAATCCTGGAAAAGCCTCTGCCCAGCGTCGCGGCCTCGGGCCCGGCGCGCGCCAGCGCGGGCAGGATCGACGCGGCGACCGCTGCTGCACTCAACCGCCGCGCGCGGATCGCGACCGACCCGGACAAGCTGACCCCGCAGGAGCGCGCGCAGATCCTCGATATTCAGCTCGTCCAGCTGCGCGGCTCGGCGCGGCGGCTGATGGGCGACAACACGGGCGCGCAGGCTGACTTCGACACCGCGCGCGCGGAGCTGGCGCGCGTTGCCGCCGCGCGTGCGGTCTCGATCGCTCGGCTCGAATCGGCGACGCTCGCCGAGGTGGGGCGGTTGCAGGAGGCCCAGGGCAATCTCGCGGCGGCCGAGCAGTGGCAGCGCCAGGCGATCGCCGCGATCGAGACCGAGTTCCCCGGCAGCCTTGCCGACCTCGCCGCGCGCGCGCGGCTCGCAGCAATCCTTGCAAAGCGCGGGCAGACCGATCCGTCGCTCGCGCTCTATCGCGAGGTGGTGGCCGCGGCTGCTGCTGCGGGTAGCCCCGTGCCGGGCGTCGGCGCAAATCTGCCAGCCTATTTCGAGCTGCTCGCCAAGGAATCGTCCAGCCGCCCTGCGCTTGTCGAGGATTTCTTTGCGGCAGCGCAGCTGCTGGTGCGCCCGGGCGTCGCGCAGACGCAGGCCGTGCTCGCACGCGAGCTTTCGGGTGGCAGCGACGAGGCCGCGCGGCTGTTTCGCCAGTCGGTCGATCTCACCCGCGATGTCGAGCGCGTGCGCGTCGAGCTCGGCCGCCTCAACGCACTCGCCGAGCTGACGCCCGAGCAGACCGTGCGCCGCACCGAGTTGACCGCCGAACTCGACCGGTTGTCGCGCTCGCAGGTGGAGACGACCGCCCAGCTAGCCGCCTTCCCGCGCTACAAGGCTGTCGCCACCGCGACGCTGACACTTACCGACCTCCAGCGCGCGCTGCGGCCGGGCGAGGCGTATCTGAAAATCTCGATGGCCGGGCCGACCGCGTGGGGGCTG
Organism: Sphingomonadaceae bacterium; assembly: GCA_032249695.1. Taxonomy (GTDB): domain Bacteria; phylum Pseudomonadota; class Alphaproteobacteria; order Sphingomonadales; family Sphingomonadaceae; genus JAVVHE01. Next base: position 98,870 of record JAVVHE010000002.1, read on the forward strand.
ATCGTCTCGCCTACGGCTGCGCGCATCTACCGGCTGGGGGCAACACCCGCCGAGTTGGCGACACGTGTTGCGGACCTGCGCAGCTCGATCGTGCAGATCGATCAGGGCCAGACGCTGACACCGCCGTTCGACGCCGAACTCGCCAGCCGTCTCTATGCCGATGTGCTGGGCACCGTCGCGCCCGAGCTGCGGCAGGTGACGCACCTGATCTACGAGCCCGACGGCGCGCTCTTGAAGCTGCCGCTGACCCTGCTGATCGAAGACCCGGCGGGAGTCGCGGACTATCGCAAGCGCGCCGACGCAAAGGGCGGCGACCCATTCGACATGCGCAACCTCGCCTGGATCGGCAGGCGCATGGAGATATCGACCGCGGTCGCAGCGCTCGCCTTCCGCGACCTGCGCGCGACGCCGCCCTCTTCGGCCAAGCGGCCCTATCTGGGCTTCGGCCAGAACGCGCTGCCCTCGCCCGCGATCGTCGAGGCAGCGGCCAAGCACGGTGGCTTGGTCGGCAGTGTCGGCGAAGGCTGCGGCTGGCCGATCGCGCAGTGGTCGCAGCCGATTTCGAACAAGGAGCTGGTGCTTGCCGACAAGCTGCTGGGTGGCGGGCCGGAGGATGTGGTGAGCGGCGCGGCATTCACCGATCGCGCGATCCTCACACGCGCCGACCTATCCAGCTATCGCATCCTCCACTTCGCGACGCACGGGCTGGTGACGCCGCCCAAAGCAGGCTGCCCCGCCAGCCCCGCGCTGATCACCTCGTTCGGCGACAGGGACTCGGACGGGTTGCTGAGCTTCGCCGAGGTGTTCGATATGCGGCTGAACGCCGACCTCGTGGTGCTGTCCGCCTGCGACACCGCTGGCGAGGCAAGCGCTGCGGCCGCGCGCTCGGCCGGCGTTGCCAGCGGCGGCGAGTTCGCGCTCGACGGGCTGGTGCGCGCGTTCGTCGGCGCGGGCAGCCGCACCATCGTCGCCTCGCACTGGCCGGTGCCCGATGATTACAACGCCACCGGCCGCCTCATTTCGAGCCTTTTTACCGCTCCGGCGGGTACGGGGGTTGGCGCAGCGCTTCGGCACGGGCAATTGCAGCTGATGAACGCCGCCGAAACGAGCCATCCCTTCTACTGGGCAGCCTTCGCCGTCATCGGGGACGGCACGCGGCCTGTTACGCCCAAGTGAGCACGACGCCCGCGGCCAGGCCACTGGTGCCGCGGATCGTGCAGCCGATCACCGGCCGTGCGCGCGCACTGAAGCGGATCGGGCCGGAGCGGGTGCTGACCACCGCGCTCGCGCTGGTCGTCGGGCTGCTGCTCGCGCGCTTTTCATGGGATACGCCGATCCTGCGCCAGGCCGAGGCGGGGCTGTACGACCTCCGCACCGCCCTCGCTGCGCCGCGAGTCGACCAGGACCAGCGCATCACGATGGTCGTGTTCACCGAGGGCACGCTGCAGCGATCGAAGCGCCGCTCACCGCTCGACCGCAAGCTGCTGGCGACCGCGCTGCAGGGGATCGACCGGGCGGGCGCCAAGGCGATCGGCGTCGACATCCTGATCGATTCGCCGATGCCCGACGAGGACGGCGGGCTGATCGCTGCGCTTAAGGGACTGAGGACACCGACCTATTTCGCGTTCGCCGGGACCGAGGACACCTCGGCCTTCATCCTGCCCTGGCAGGAGGAGCATCTGCGCGGCTTCTTCAAGGCCGTCGAACCAGCCGTCCGTCCGGCGAGCGTGCGGCTGGAGGCCGACGGCGACGGCGTGATCCGGCGCTGGCCCGCCTCGTCGCCCTACGCGCGGCCGATCGCGCAGCTGATCACCGCCACCACGCATGACGGCCGCACCGCGGTGCGCTTCCGCCAGCCGCTGTTCAAGGACCGGCCGGTGTTCAACAAGGTCGGAGTCGAGCTGCTGGCGACGCCGGGAGTCGGCGCGGCGCTGGCACCGCTGTTCAAGGACAAGATCGTGCTGGTCGGGGCCGACCTGCCGACCGAGGACCGGCTGCCGACGCCCGACTATGCGCTGACCGGCCAATCGACCGCGGGAACCGAAATCCTGGCGCATATGGCCGCGCAGGCGCTCGACGGCGCATGGCCCGCGCGCATCCCGCCCTGGGCGCTGTGGCTGTGCGCCTTGGCCGCGGTCGCAGCCGGCGCCTACACATCGGTACAGGAGCAGCGCAGCTGGTGGCTGCGCATCGCGCTGGTGCTTCAGCTCGCGGCGCTTCTCGCCGGGCCGTTCCTGCTCGCCGCCGCCGAGCGGATCGACACCTACAGCTTCCCGGCGCTCGGCTGGGTGATCGGCTGGCTGCTGGCGTTCGTGATGGTCGGCTCGGCAGCGCGATCGGTTTCGGCCGAACAGCGCCGCTTCGCGCAGGGCGCGCTGGGCCAGTACCTCCCCAAGGACGTCGCCGCGCAGATCCTGCGCGAGCCCGAGCGGCTGGCGCTGCGCGGCGAGGACCGCGAAATCTACGCACTGTTCACCGATCTGGAGGGATTCACCAAGCGCAGCCATCGCCTGACCCCAGCCGAGGTCGGCAACTACATGAACGCCTATCTCGACCAGCTGTGCGAGATCGCGCTGCGCTATGGCGCGACGATCGACAAGTTCATCGGCGACGCGGTGGTGGCGTTCTGGGGAGCGCCGGTCGCCCGGCCCGACGACGCGAAGAATGCGCTCGCCGCGGCGGTGGAGATGTGTCGGCCGATGCGGCTGAGTGTTGATCTCGCCGACGGATCGCCAGACATCGGCCGGACGCGCGTGGGGCTGCATTTCGGGCCGGTGGTCGTCGGCAATTTCGGCGGATCGGGGCGCTTCCAGTACACTGCGCTCGGCGATGCGATGAACACCGCTGCGCGGCTGGAGGCTGCGAACAAATCGCTGAAAACCAAGGCGCTGATCAGCCGCGAGGTGAAGGATCGCGTGCCGCCGGGCGGCCCGGGGCTGCGGCCGATGGGGCGCATCGTGCTGCGCGGCCGCGAGACGCCGATCGAGGTTTACGAGCCGTGCGAGAACGCCGCCGACGGCCAGCTGCTCGATCGCCTGTATCGCCGCTTCGATGACGGTGACCGCTCGGCCATCGAAGAACTGAAGCTGATCGCCGCCGCTTCTCCCAACGACATCGCGCTGGACTTCTTCGTATTCCGCCTGCGCCAGATCGGGCCGGGCGGCGCATTCGCACTGGAATAGCCGCAGCGCAACCGGCGCTACCTTTGGTCCGTAGACTTGGGTAGAGGCTCGGGCAGGCGACGGTATCGTTCAGCACTGCTGCAGGGCGCGGTCGTCATGCATTACTGGGGCGCAGCAGTTCGGCGTGGCTGCGCGCACGGCAACTAGGAGGCGGGTTGAGATGCGGAAATCGTTCGTGCTTGGGCTTGGGATGCTGCTGGCGGGGACTGTCGGCGCGCATGCCCAGTTTCTCGTCGTGCGCTCGGCGGGTCCGTCGGCCGGCCGTTATGCAACGGGGACGACGATCCCGGCAAACGCGGTTCTTGCGCTGAAGCCCGGCGACGAGGTCGTCGTGCTTGATGGCAAGGGTACACGCTCGCTGAAGGGTCCGGGCAATGTTCTGGCCAGCGGGCCGAGCCAGGCGACGGGGCTGGCCGACTCGCTCTCCAGCCTCACTCGGCAGACCGGACGCGGCATGGCGCGCATCGGCGCCGTGCGCGGCACCGTCATCAGTTCGATCCCAAGCCTCTACGCAATCGATGTCGATGGCGACGGCAGCTACTGCGTGATGAATCCGTCGGAGGTGACGCTCTACCGCGCCGACAGCGGCGGCGCGCGCTCGGTGACGCTCACGCGCGCCAGCGACAACCGCACCGTCACGGTCAACTTCGCTGCCGGCCAGTCGTCGGTGCCGTGGCCCGCCGCGCTCGCGCCCGGCTCGGCGCAGGCCGAGGTGACAGCCACGTCGAACGGCCAGGCGCACGTGCTGTCGATCAAGCCGGTCGCGCAGCCGGCGACGCTCGGCGATCTCACCCAGACTCTCGCAGCCAATGCCTGCGCGCGTCAGCTGGGCTATCTGCGCCGCGCGGCGGGCACCGCCGAAGGCACGAGCGGCGCCCAGTAAGCGCCGCGGCGGTCGAGCGCGATGGCGGGATCGGGCGTTTGCCGCCTGAACCCGCCGCCGGAAACACTGGATGCGCCACCGCACATCAGCGCTCATCTCGTTGCCGCTCGCGGCGGCCTCGATCGGCCTTGGCCTTGCCACCAGTGCTTGCGCCCAAGGTGGTCGCCAAGCAAGCGGGCCTGCCGCGCCGAAGCGGCCTCATCCGGGGCGACGGCGTGCGCGAGCCGGTGGCAGGCGGCCTGATCCTCGCCGCGCCCAAAAAGCCGGACGGTGCGGGCGACGATCGCCGGCTTCGCGATCGTCGCAGCCCGATCAATGCGCAAGATCGCCCGAGCCAAACGTAGAAGGGGCGCTCCGTTGCCGGAGCGCCCCTCGGTTCAGCGGTGCAGCGCGCGTCAGGCCGCGATCGCTCGCCGGGCAAGCGCACACTGGCTCCAGATTTCAGAGAGTGCGTCCACCAGCCGGTTGATATCGCCATCGGTATGCACGGGCGACGGTGTAATCCGCAGACGCTCAGTCCCGACGGGCACGGTTGGGTAGTTGATCGGCTGCACGTAGATGCCGTGATTGTCCATCAGCCAGTCGCTGATGCGTTTGCACTTGTGCGCGTCGCCGACCATGACCGGGATGATGTGGCTATCATTCGGTAAGTGCGGAATACCGATTCCGGTCAGTCGCGCGCGGACTTTCGCCACGCGCTCCTTATGCTTGGCACGTTCCCACTGGGATTGCTTCAAATACTTGACCGAAGCGCAGGCACCGGCGGCGATCGCTGGCGGCAGCGCGGTCGTGAAGATGAAGCCCGACGCGAACGAGCGAACGAAGTCGCACAGCGCCGCCGACGCAGCGATATAGCCGCCCATCACGCCAAACGCCTTGCCCAGCGTTCCTTCGATGACGGTGATCCGGTCCATCAGCCCTTCGCGCTCGGCAACGCCGCCGCCGCGCGGGCCGTAGAGGCCGACCGCGTGAACTTCGTCGATATAGCTCATCGCGCCGTAGGTCTCGCAGACGTCCAGGATCTCGGCGATCGGCGCGATATCCCCGTCCATCGAATAGACGCTTTCGAACGCTACCAGCTTGGGCCGCGACGGATCGGTCTCGGACAGCAGCCGTGCAAGGTCGTCGGGGCTGTTGTGCTTGAAAATATGCCGCTCGGCGCGGCTGTGGCGGATGCCCTCGATCATCGAGGCATGGTTGGCCGCGTCTGAGAACACCACGCAGCCCGGCAGCTTCGCCGCCAGCGTACCCAGCGCCGCCCAATTGGAGACATAGCCGCTGGTGAACAGCAGCGCCGCTTCCTTGTTGTGCAGGTCAGCCAGCTCGCGCTCCAGCGCGACATGGTGCACGTTGGTGCCGCTGATGTTGCGCGTGCCGCCCGCACCGGCGCCGCACTGATCGAGCGCGCTGTGCATCGCTTCAACAACGACCGGGTGCTGGCCCATCCCCAGATAGTCGTTGGAGCACCAGACGGTGACATCCTGCGCTTCACCCGCCTTATGGCGGGTCGCCCGGGGGAAAGCGCCGGCCTTGCGCTCAAGATTGGCGAAGACGCGGTAACGCCCATCGGCGCGCAGCCGCGTCAATTCGCTCTGGAACAGGGCCTCATAGTCCATTTCGGTGCTCTCCCGCCAAACCGTGTATAGTGGTGCGCGCCGGGATCGCCCAGCGCCAAAGCGCCGCGTCACGCAGCGGAATTGCCAAGAATACATGCTCCAGCAGCCCCAGCGCGCTGAGACCGAACAGCAGACAAAGCCCCACACCCATGGCACTTCCGGCAGGCGCTGCAAGTGCGCGTCCGGCAAGCCAGCCGGTCAGCGCGGCCGCGAAGCCCAGCGCGCCGATCAGCGCCGGGCTGAAGTGCCGCGGGCCGAAATAGCTCTTCAGATAGGCCAGGTGCGGCGGCAGCAGCTCGTCCGAGAAGCTCGGTACGCCGGCGAAGATCGCTAGCTTTGACGACAGCCTCAGCACGAAGAGCAGCCCAAAAATGCACGCGCCCGTTGGGTTTGATGCGTTCCAGCTGAGCGAGACGATGAGCGCGAGCGTCAGCGCCAGCGCCAGCTCGTGGTGGATCACGGCTCCGGTCGCCGCCCGGAAGCGAGCAAGTCCGCCAAGGTCGGCGGGGCAGGGCAGCCGGTTGGGGCCGGTGACTGCACCGCTGAGGAAGGCGAGCTCGTGCCAGCCCCAGACCATCAGCGCGCCGAGCGCACCGATATAGGCAGCGCGCGGCGCGGGATCGTGCGCTGACAAGGCGATCAGCCCCATGCCCCACAGCCCCATCAGCCCGGCCAGCGCGAGGCTGCGCCCGAAGGTGGCGCGCGGGCGGTTCGCGCCCCACGCCACCAGCGCCGTCCCCGCGAACCACAGCGCCGTGATGACGCCAAGCGCCAGAGCCAGGCCCGCTGCTGCTACCACGCGGGCTGCATCCGCACGCTCGCCGGCAACTCGTTCGAAGGCGCGCGGTGGAAATACATGCGGGCGAAGCTGAGGCCGACCCTCGCCATGCCGCCTGCGCGCATCAGTAACCCGCCGATGCCGCCGCGGCGCCTGCCGTCCTCCACCGCCTCCGCCCCGACACGCAGCGACTCCATCGCAGCGCGGAAGCGCGGGCAATCGGTATCGAGCGTCACCGGAAATACCTGGCGGCTGATAGCTGTGCAGATATTGAACACACGGTAGTCGTAATCGGTCGGATCGATACCCAGCGCGTTGTGAAACTCAGGCCGCGCGTGATCCCGGATGTACATCGTCGAATAGACAGACAGCAGGAAAAAGCGGATCCACAGCTTGTTCGCGCCCCGCAGTAGTTTGGGGTCGGCGCGCATCAGCAACGCGAACGCCTCGCCGTGGCGGAACTCGTCCTGGCACCATTCCTTGAACCAGCTGAAGATCGGATGAAACTGAAACTCCGGATACGCAGCCAACTGGCGGTAGATACTGATATAGCGCGCGTAGCCAATCTTCTCGCTTAAGTAAACTGCATACCAGATAAACTTAAGCTTGAAATATGTGTACTTCTTCGTCTTGGTCAGGAAGCTCAGGTCCACGCCAATCCCGGCGTCCTTCAGCACTTCGTTGATGAAGCCGGCATGGCGGCTCTCGTCGCGTGCCAGCAACTTGAACAGCTGCTTCACGTCGGGGTTGGACGTTCGCTTGGCGATCTCGGCATAAAGAATGCAGCCGGAAAACTCGGCCGTCAGGCTTGAAACCAAAAAATCGATGAACTCGCGCCGAAGGGGCGGGGGTAACTTCTCAATAATGCCGTCGAAAGCCTGGGTCCGGCGGAAATGACGCTTGTTCACGTCCGCTTCCATTTCGTCCATCAGCTCGTCCCATTCACGGCGAACACTGGAGACGTCGATGGAATCGAGCGCTTCGAAGTCGGTTGTATAGAAGCGGGGGCTAAGGACTGTGTCCTCGACTGCCATCGACAGCGTATCGGGGCGTTCCATCACGGCCGCGCTCATCTTACATTCTCCCCGGATTGAAGCTGACCTCATAAAGCTCGCCCAATTCGAAGCGCGCCTTGATGCGTGTCAGAAGCCGTTCGAGCGCAGTCGCGCGCTCGACTGTCGCGATACGCGTTTCGATCACCTTCGCGCCGAACGGCAATGCGATCGGGCGGCCATGCACGCGCACCTTGTCGCCGGGCTGCAGCCGAATATCGCCCTCCAGCTCCACATGCGCATGGAAATGCTCGGGGCTCTGCTCGATCTCGATCCGGCAGGGCGTATCAAAACGGCGGCGCATGGCGGGTTTCAGCCTTTCAATAGCGCAGCGAAGGCCGCGCGGTTGGTCGTACCGAAGCCCGAGAGCTCGACCGTGCGGCCGGTCGCGAGGTCGACCAGCGTCAGCTCGCCATCGGTCCATTGCGTCAGGCGAAACGGAGTTTCGGCGCCCAGCTTGTGCTGCAACCGCTCGCGGGCGAGTGCACGCATCACGCCGCGCACGAAGCCGGCGCTGTCGCCTTTCAGCATAGCCACGCGCCGACCCGTTGCAGCGTCGGTGACCGCGACCGCCCCGCTGTCGTCACCGAACCGCAGCGTGCGCACGGCGACCGGTGAGACGTGGCGCTCGACGCGCAGCTGCGCCGCGGTCGGCTCGGCCGGAAGAAGGCCGGAGCGCACACCCGCCGCGCAGGCGAGGGTCAGGCCGATGACACCAGCCGCCGCCCACAACACGCTGCGGGGTACGGGAATCTCGTCATGATGCTCGGCGGCGTTCATGCGAGACCTCCGACCAGCTCACCGGTGCGCACGCCGCTCGTCGCGGGTGCGTGGGCTGGCACGGGCACGGGCGCGGGCGCTGCGGCCGGAGCGTGGTCGCCCGGCGTACGCGCGATGGGGACGACCTCCCCACAGGCGCGGGCTAGCGCGGCGGCGGCTGTCGCCACATCGGGCAGCGCACGCATCATCGGGCGGGGGCGCGCCAGCTTCCACGGCCGCGCATGCGGCCACAGCAGGAAGTAGGCGAGCTTGGTGCCATCGGTCGGGGTCAGCGCGATGTCGCCCGCGCCGCGGCCGAGCGGATGGATGTCCGCCGCGCCGATGTCCTTCAGCGGGATGTTGACCGTCACCGGCACCGCCAGCCCGATCCGCATCACCAGCCGCTGTGAGGTCAGCACATAGTCCGCCTCGCGCGCCATGCCCCACGCGATCAGCGACAACAGTCCCACGCAGAAGGTGCCGAGTACCGCCAGCACCGCCGCGCCGACCGGCTGGCCGACGGCCAGCGCAAGGAGCGCCAGCCCCGCGAAGTAGAAGCTGAGCGTCCGCGTATGGAACGCCGAGCGGGCGAGCAGGCGCGCGTCGGGTTTGCCTCGCCAGAGGATGCGGGTGTCGCTCACAGCAGGGGCTCCGCGCGGGCTGCGGTCGCGTAGAGGTAGCCACCGCCATAATAGGCCATGATCTGGTCCTCCTCGCGCCGGGTGATGACGGCCGGATCGGCGAGTGCGGGCACGTTCGCCATCTGGTGCGAGCTGATCGAGTCGGTGATGACGACGCGGCGCTCCTTGTCGACGCTCGTCTGGAAAAAGGGCGCGAGCACGGTTCGGCCACCCGGGATTTCCACCCCGTAATAGCGGATCACGCGGTCCGAGCGGTCGATCCAGATGTCGTTGATCGTGCCGCCGACGCGGCCGTCATAGCAGATGAACGGCCAGCCTCGTGGATCGGGATCGCCAGCTGCGAGGTAGAAGTCCGGATCCTGGCTGAGCGGCACGACGCGAACGCGGCCTTCCATGTCGAGGTCGGGCTCGGGCAGGCGCGCGCACCAGCTCGCCGGGCCGATGCCATCGACCAGCGGATCGCCCGTCGGCACGAACGGCGCGCCCTCGCTGCGCTCCAGCTGGCGAGCCGGGAGATCGCGAGCGTCGCGGTCATAGCGCGGCAGGCTGACCTCGCCGCGATTGTGCGGCAGCCGGTAGACCTTCGGTGTTGGGATCGTGAGCGGCCCGCCCACGTCTTCCAGCCGTCCGGTCACCTCATTTTCCAGAGGATAGCCTTCGCGGCGGTCCTCACGCCGGTTCTGGATCACCAACCACACGAAGAACAGCACGAATGCCCAGAAAGCCAGCTCGGCGACGTCGATGCCGCCCACCAAGACAACGCTGCTACCCATGAGCAGTCTCCTCCAATAACGTGGGTCGTATCGCGCCGAACGGCGGCGCTGCCGTCTCAGGATCGTCGTTCAGATTGCGCCCGGCGAGCGGGCCGAGCACGGCGAGCGTCACCAGAAGCATAACGACTTCGAATAAATAGACGCTGACATAGCCGGTGGTGCGGCTGACGAGCCCCTCGCCGAACATGCCCGACAGGGCCGCGCGGCCGATCAGGTCGCGCGCGATGCCGCCGCCCGCGATGGCGACGCCGATCGCGGTCGCCTGCGCGGCGCCCCAGGCGCCGAGCGCGAGGCCCGAGCCTTCGGCCTCGGCAAGCATCATCGCCGCGACCAGCGTCCCGACCGCGAACAGCCCGCCGCCGACCCCCGTCGCAATGACTCCAGCCGAGAGCAGCGGGGCCGATGCGAGCGGCGCCGCCATGATGACCATCAGGAACGCCATCATGCCGCCAGCCACGCCGAACCCGGCCAGCCGCAGCGGATCCGCGCCGAGCTTCAGCTGACGCGCGGCGACAGCAAACCCGGCGAGCGTCCCGCCCGCCCACAGCGCGGTCAGCCACGTCGTCTGCCCAACCGACAGGCCCAGCACCTCGCCGCCATAAGGTTCCACGAGCACGTCCTGCGCCGCGAAGGCGGCGCCGCCGCAGCTGATTGCGATCAGCAGCCGTCGCGTACGCGGGCGCGCGATGAAGCCGCGCCAAGCGACGCTGAAATCGGCACGCTCGCCGCGCTCCTCGCTCGGGCTGCGGGCTTCCTGCTTCCATAGAGCAGCGAGGTTCAGCGCAGCGGTCAGCGCCGCCGCGCCCTGAATCACCTGGATGAGGCGCAGCTGCGAGTAATCCTTCAGCGCCCAGCCGATCGCCACCGCGCTGAGCAGCGTGCCGACGAGCAGCATCACGTAGAGCAGCGCGACGACGCGCGGCCGCGCCTCCTCGGGCGCAAGGTCGGTCGCGAGCGCGAGGCCCGCGGTCTGCACGGTGTGCAGCCCCGCGCCGATCAGCAGAAACGCGAACGCAGCCGCTGCCTGGCCCAGCACGACGGGCGCATGGTTGTCGCCGCTCATCACCAGCAGCGCGAACGGCAGGATCGCCAGCCCGCCAAACTGCAGCAGCGTGCCGAACCACAGATACGGCACGCGCTTCCACCCGAAGGCGGAACGATGGTGGTCGCTCTTGAACCCCACGATCGCGCGCGCGGGCGCGAAGATCAGCGGCAGCGCCAGCATGCACGCGACGAGGCTCGCCGATGCGCCGAGCTCGATGATCATCACGCGGTTGAGCGTGCCGATCAGCAGCGCCGCCGCCATGCCGACCGTAACCTGGAACAGGCTGAGGCGCAGCAGGCGCCCCATCGGCAGCTCGGGCGTCGCCGCGTCGGCGAACGGCAGCACGCGCGTGCTCAGCTGGCCCCAGAAGCGCGCCGCGTTCATGCGCGCACCATCAGCGCGTGGCTGATGTAGAAGGTCGTCGCGACGCGGTGCTCGGCGACGGGAGCGGGGACGCCGCGGTCCTCCAGCAGGCGCGTGAGGTGCGAAGGTGCGACCGGCTGGATCGCGGGCGAACGGTCGCGGCGCGGGAACAGCTTGCCCGCCAGATGCATCGCCGAAAGCAGCGGCGTGCGCGGCGCAACGGTGAAAAGCACGCGGCTCGATCGGAATAGCAGCGCCGCCGCTGCATCGGCGATGTCGGGCGCGCGATAGTGGATCAGGCTGTCCATCGCGACCACCGCATCGAAGCGGCCAAGCGCCGGATCGAGGAAATCGCCGGTGCGCCAATCGATCGTCAGGTCGATCGGGGTGCGGTTGCGCGCCGCGCTGACGAGACCGCAGCTGATATCGATCGCGGTGACGTCCGCCCCGCGGCGCGCCGCCTCGATCGCCAGCGCGCCGGTGCCGCAACCTGCATCAAGCAGTCGCATCCCCCGCAGATCCTGCCCCAGCCAGCCAAGCAGCGCCGCGCGCATCGATTCGCGGCCCGCACGCACCGTCGCGCGCACGCCCGAGACGGGTGCGTCGGAGGTGAGATCGAGCCAGGCCTGGTGCGCGGTGGAATCGAAATAGGTCTCCAGCCGCTCGCGCGTGGCGCCATAGCTCCCCCCGCCACGTGTCGGATCGGCACGCAATTCGTGGGAGAGTGCGCCAGCCGGCATCACTCGAACCCCAGGAAGTCGAAGATTTCGCGGTCCTTCATCGGCTTGGCGGGGCAGGGTTCGACACCCGCCCACAGCGTCCGCGCGAGGCTCAGATATTCATCGCGCGCTTCCTGAACCTCGGGACCGTCGGGCATCTCGAACAGCGTGCATTTTTTCAGCCGACTGCGGCGGATCGCGTCGACGTCCTTCAGATGCGCGAGGCGGCGCAGGCCAGTTGCGGCTGCGAAGCGGTCGATCTCGTCGGTCTGGTGGCTGCGATTGGCGATCACGCCCGCCAGTCGCACCTCGTAATTCTTCGCCTTGGCCTGGATCGCCGCCATGATGCGGTTCATCGCGAAGATGCTGTCGAAGTCGTTCGCAGCAACGACCACAGCGCGCTCGGCATGCTGCAACGGCGCCGCGAAGCCGCCGCAGACCACATCGCCCAGCACGTCGAAGATCACGACGTCGGTATCTTCCAGCAGATGATGCTGTTTCAGCAGCTTGACCGTCTGGCCAACGACATAGCCGCCGCAGCCTGTGCCCGCGGGCGGGCCGCCGGCTTCGACGCACATTACGCCGTTGAAGCCTTCGAACATATAGTCCTGCGGCCGCAATTCCTCGTGATGGAAGTTGACGCCCTCCAGCACGTCGATAACCGTCGGCATCAGCTTCTTGGTCAGCGTGAAGGTGCTGTCGTGCTTGGGGTCGCAGCCGATCTGCAGCACGCGCTTGCCCAGTAGCGAGAAGGCCGCCGACAGGTTGGAACTGGTGGTGGACTTGCCGATGCCGCCCTTGCCGTAGACGGCGAAGACCTTGGCTCCGTCGATCTTTAGGCGCGGATCGAGCTGCACCTGCACCGAACCCTCGCCGTCATCGGGCGCGCGCGTTGGCGCATCAAGTAGCGTCATTGCGTCCGTACTCCCTCTAAACGGTCTTCCAGGTCGTCATGCGCGGCCCGCAAGGCCGCCAAAGTCTCGGCATCGGGCCGCCAAAGATCGCGTTCGCACGCTTCCAGAAGGCGCCCAGACACGCGCATCGATGCTTTCGGATTGAGTCGCGCGAGCCGCGCGCGCATGTCGGCATCGAGCACGAAGGTCTCGCTGATCTTCTGGTAGAGATGCGCCGGCACCGCGCCCGCAGTCGCCGACCAGCCAAGCGTGTTGGTAACGTGCATCTCGATATGCCGCACACCTTCGAAGCCGTGCTTCAGCATCCCCTCAAACCACTTGGGGTTGAGCGTCCGCGTGCGCGTCTCAAGATCAACCTGTTCGGCGAGCGTGCGCACGCGCGGCGCGCCGACGGTGCCATCGACGATGTAGACGGGCGCGGCCTCGCCGCCCTTGGCCTTGGCCGACAGCCGCGCGATGCCGCCCAGCGTGTCGACATATTGGTCGAGGTCGGTGATGCCGGTCTCGATGGATTCGAGATTCTGGTAGGCGAAGTCGATCCGGCCCAGCTGTTCGGCCATCAGCGCGCGCTGCGGCTGCGGGCCTCCACTGCGGCCATAGGCGAAGCCCTTCTGCCGCTCGAAGCAGTCGGCCAGCTCTTCGGGATCGGTCCAGGCGCCGCCTTCGATCATCAGGTTGACGTTCGCGCCATACTGCCCCTCGGCATTCGAGAAGACGCGCAATGCAGCGGTTTCCAGGCTGATGCCGTGCGCTGCGGCTGCGGCGAGCGCGTGGGCGCGGACCGGGTTCAGACGCTCGGGCTCGTCGGCGCTCGCTGCCAGCCATGCGGCTTCGGCTAGCATCCGGGTCTGCATCGGCAGCAGGTCCCGGAAGATGCCCGACAGCGTCACGGTCACGTCGACGCGTGCGCGTCCCAGTTCGCCCAAGGGGATCAGCTCGGCGCCGCAGAGGCGGCCGTAGCCGTCGTGCCGCGGGCGCGCGCCGATCAGCGCCAGCGCCTGTGCCAGCTGCGCGCCTTCGGACTTCAGATTGTCGGTGCCCCACAGCACCATCGCGATCGCACGCGGCGTCACCGGATGGCGCGCGAGCAGCGCGTCGGCTGCCTTCATGCCCTGCACCACCGCGAAGCGTGTCGGCATCTTGAACGGGTCGATGCCGTGCAGGTTACGGCCGGTCGGCAGCACCTGCGGATTGGTAAGGACGTCGCCGCCCGGCGCCGGCGGAACGAAGCCGCCATCTAGCGCGGCAGTCAGCGCGCCCAACTCGTCATTGCGATCGAGCGCGGCTGCGAGCGCATCGAGGTCGGCGTTCGCATCGGCAGCGGCTGCAGCCTCCAGCAGCTCGCGCCGCTCGGCACCCGTCGGCGCGGAACCCAGCACGTGCAGCCCCGCCGGGATCAGCGCCGCCTCGTAATCGTAGAGCCGCGCCGACAGCGTCGTCAGGTCGGCCGCGTCGAGATCGAGCGCAGCGGTGCCGTCGCGGATCAACGTCTCCAGTTCGGCGCGCTCGCCAGCGTCGAGGCAGCCGCGCCAGCGCTCGAGCAGCGCCTTGAGGTCAGCGAGGCCGCGATACAGCCCCGCCTTGGCGACGGGCGGCGTGAGGTAGGAAACCAGCGTCGCGGCGGCGCGGCGCTTGGCGATCAGCCCCTCGCTGGGATTGTTCGCTGCGTAGAGATAATAGTTCGGCAGGTCGCCGATCAGCCGGTCGGGCCAGCAGGCGGCGGACATGCCCGCCTGCTTGCCGGGCATGAACTCCAGGCTGCCGTGCGTACCGAAATGGAGCACCGCGTGAGCGGCGAAATCGTCGCTCAGCCAGCGGTAGAAGGCGCTCATGGCGTGGGTCGGCGTGTGGCGGCCTTCGAACATCAGCCGCATCGGGTCGCCGTCGATCCCCATCGAGGGTTGCAGCCCGACGAAGACGTTGCCGAAGCGCTTACCCAGCACGTGGATGCCGTGGCCGTCGGCCTGGTGGCGGCCGGGTGCCGGCCCCCACGCGCCTTCGATCTCCTCCAACCAGCGCTCGTGGCGCACGTGCTGGTCGGTCGGGATGCGCGTCTCGACATTCGCGTCGGAGCCGTAGCGGTCGGCATTGCCGCCCAGCACCGCCTCGCGCAGCGCGTCGGCAGTCTCGGGCAGCGCTCCCGTGTCGTAACCCTCGGCGGACAGCCGCGCGAGCGTGGCGTGAAGCGATTCCCACACGCCCAGGAACGCGGCGGTGCCAGCCGCACCGGCATTGGGCGGGAAATTGAACAGCACGATGCCCAGCCGCCGCTCGATCCGCGCGGAGCGGCGCAGCGCCACCAGCCGCGCGACGCGCGAGGCGAGCATCTCGGCGCGCTCGGGGCACGAGCGCATCGCGCGCGAGGTCGCCGCGGCGCCGTGGACGCAGCCACGATGGCAGCCGGTGCAGCGGGTGCCGGTCGCCTCGGAGCGGCCGCCGAACAGCGTCGGAGCGGTCGCGCCGTCGAGCTCGGGGATCGCGACCATCATCGTCGCTTCGAGCGGCAGCAGTCCCTGCGGGCGCGAGCCCCACGCCTCGATCGTCTGGAACTCCACCGGCTGCGCTGCGAACAGCGGCACGCCGAGCCCCCTCATCGTCTCGATCGCTGCGCCCGAGTCGTTGTACGCGGGCCCGCCAACCAGGCTGAAACCCGTAAGATTGACGACCGCGTCGACCGTCGAACGGCCGCGGCGCGTGAAGAAGCGCTCGATCGCGGGGCGTGCGTCGAGGCCGCTGGCGAAGGCGGGGATGACCCGGAGACCACGCGCCTCCATCGCCGCGATGACGCCGTCATAATGACCGGTGTCGCGCCCGAGCAGATACGAGCGCAGCAGGACGAGGCCGACGGTGCCCGTCTGCCCTCTCCCCGCCGCTGACGCGGCCGTCCCTCTCGCGCTGGGGGGAGAGGGTGCTAACGCGCTCAGCGCGGCGCCGGGAGAGGGGAGGTCTTCCACGCGCTCGCGGATGCCCGCCGCCGGGTGATAGACGCCCACCTCGGGATAGGCGCGCGGCGGCTGCGGCTTGAACTGGCCGCGCAGGCTGCGGCGCGGGCCGTCGGCGTAGCGGTCAATCAGCGCGCGGATCATCGCGCTGACGTTCTCGTCCGAACCCGCCAGCCAATATTGCAGCGTCAGGAAATAGGCGCGTACGTCCTGTGCAGTGCCGGGAATGTATTTCAAAATCTTCGGCAGCCGACGCAGCATTTTCATCTGCCCCGCGCCACTCGATGCACCGGGCTTGGCCTTGCCGCGGAGCCGCTTCAGCAGCGCCATCGGTCCCGTTGCGGGCGCATCCATGCGATACTGGCCCAGCCGCGTCAGCCGCACGACTTCGGCGCCGCTCATCAGCCCGATCATCGCATCGCACTGCTCGCGCCGCGCGTGCAGCGCCGGGAGCACCGCCTGGATGTGATCGTCGACGAACAGCATCGTCGCGATGATGATGTCCGCCTCCGCGATCGCGCCGAGCGTCGCCTCCAATGCGCGCGGGCTGCGGTCCCACTCGGCGGCCGCGTGCAGGCTGACGCTAACCGCGGTGCCTTCGCCCTGGAACTCGGCCTGCGCGCGCTCGACCGCTCCCGCGAGGTGGCTGTCAAGCGTGACGATCGCCACACGGACCGGGATCGAAGGCCTAGCGAGCATAGTGCGCCTTCGCGTCGTAAAGGGTGGCAAGGTCGATCCGCGTGCGGCCGTGTTCGGCTGCGAACCGCTCGGTATTCCGTCGCGCCTTGCCCCGAACGAAGAAGGGGATCTTGCGCAGCTCGCACTCGGCGTCGGGCGTCCAGACCGAGCTCCCGCTCGGCTTCGCTGGCGCTCCGCCACCCTCTCCCGCTTGCGGGAGAGGCACATGAGCGCCCGGGACAGCGACTGTCGCTTCCGCGAAGACCGGAGCAGCGGCTGCTGCCCCCTCCACCGCTTCGGCCGGGGCCGGCACGGTCGCCCTCCCCACTTCGGGCTTGGCGGAAAACCGGGACTGGGTTTTCGTGTGCGACGGCGCGTCGCCGAACTCGGGATCGTCGCGGAACATGGCGAGGAGGTGTTCCTCCAGCCCCATCGTCAGCGGGTGCACCCAGCTGTCGAAGATGACGTTCGCACCCTCGAAGCCCATCTGGGGCGAGTGGCGCGCCGGGAAATCCTGGACGTGGACCGGCGCCGAGATGACAGCAGCCGGGATGCCCAGCCGCTTGCCGATCATCCGCTCCATCTGCGTGCCGAGGATGAGCTCGGGCGTTGCAGCGGCGATCGCGGCTTCGACCTCCAGATAATCGTCGGTGATCAGCGGCTCTAATCCGTAGGTGGCCGCCGCCGCGCGCACGTCGCGCGCACCCTCGCGATTGTAGCAGCCGAGCCCGCAGACGAGGAAACCCAGTTCGTCCGCCGCGATGCGCGCGGCGGCGACCGCGTGGCTTGCATCGCCGAACACGAATACGCGCTTGCCGGTCAGATAGGTCGAGTCGACGCTGCAGCTCCACCACGGCAGCCGTCCCGAGCCGATGTCTTCCGGAACGTCAACTCCGGCTTTCGCGGCGACTTCGGCCAGCCATTCGCGGGTGGCGCCAATGCCGATCGGCACGATGCGGACGGTGGGCGTGCGGAACTGCCGCTCCAGCCACGCTGCGGCGGTCTCGCCCGTTTCGGGATAGAGCACGATGTTCACGTCCGCCGCGCCCAGCTGCGCAAGATCGGCGGGCGAGGCGCCGAGCGGGGCGACGCACGCGACCTCGATGCCCATCGCGGCCAGCAGCCGGCTCACCTCGGCCACGTCGTCGCGGTGCCGGAAGCCGAGCGCCGTCGGGCCGAGCAGGTTGGCGCGGGGCTTGCGCCCCTCACGCGAAGCAGGACGCGCGTCGCGGTCGGCCAGGCGGCGTACCAGCGCGTAGAACGTCTCGGCCGCGCCCCAATGTTCCTTGCGGCTGTAGCTCGGCAGCTCGAGCGGGATGACGGGCACCGGCAGCCCAGCCGCCTCGGCCAGACCCGCCGGATCGTCCTGGATCAGCTCGGCGGTGCAACTTGCGCCGACGATCATCGCCTGCGGGCGGTGGCGCTCATAGGCGTTGCGCAGCGCCGACTGGAACAGTTCGGCGGTGTCGGTGCCGAGGTCGCGCGCCTGGAAGGTGGTGTAGGTGACCGGCGGGCGATGGTCGCGACGCTCGATCATCGTAAACAAGAGGTCCGCGTAGGTGTCGCCCTGCGGCGCGTGCAGCACATAATGCACGCCCTTCATGGCGGTGGCGACGCGCATCGCCCCCACGTGCGGCGGCCCCTCGTAAGTCCAGGCGGCCAGCTGCATCAGAGCCTCAGCATCTCGCGGCGCCGCAGCGGCCGCGCGAACAGTTCGGCAAGGTCCCCGGCCTGGTCGAAGCCGTGGACAGGCGAGAAGACGAGCTCGATCGACCACTTGGTCGCCAGTCCCTCGGCTTCCAGCGGATTGGCCTGCCCCAGCCCGCAAACGGTGAGGTCGGGGCGCTCTGCGCGGATCGAATCGAGCTGGCGGTCGACGTCCCCGCCCTCGGCAACGCGCGTGCCCGCGGGGAGCAGCGCAAGATCGGGGCCAAGGATGCGTGTGTTGAGATAGGGCGTCGCGACGTCGACCGGGATCATCCCCAGCTCGGCCGCGAGGAAGCGCGCGAGCGGCACCTCCAGCTGGCTATCGGGCAGGAAGCTGATGCGCTTGCCCGCGAGCAGCGGACGGTAATGCTCCAGCGCGCGCTTGGCGCGCTCGCGGCCGGGCGCGATCGCAGCGTTGATGCGGAGATCCGGCACGCCGAACGCGCGCGCGGCGGCGTGCACCCATGCGGCGGTGCCTTCGGCGCCGAAGGGGAAAGGCGCCGGGATGCGCGTGGCGCCGCGCGCGTCGAGCGCGGTGGCGGTGGCGGTCAGGAACGGCTGCGCCAGGATGTACCGCGTGCCCCGGCCGACCGCAGGCAGCTCCATCGCGCGGCGGCCGGGCAGCGAGCGGGCGTTGATGCCCAACTCGGCGAACAGCCGGACAAACTGGTCCTCGACGATATCGGGCAGCGCACCGACGATGATCAGGTCGGCGATGCCCGCTGCCGGGCCCGCCGCCTGCGGCGTGTCTGTCGCTCTCTCGCTCGCGGGAGAGGGCAAGGGCGCCTCCGGCACCAACGCTGCCAAGCAGGCGTCCTCGCCTTCGGTGAATGTCGTCTCGATGCCAGAGCCGGAGTAATTCAGCACGCGCACGCCGTGCACGCGATCGAGCCGCTGTGCGGCGCGATGCAGATCGAGCTTGATGACCTCCGACGGGCACGAGCCGACGAGGAACAGCGTGCGGATCTCGGGCCGCCGCGCGAGCAGGCGCGTGACGACCTTGTCGAGCTCGGCGTTGCAGTCGGCAAGACCCGCGAGGTCGCGCTCCTCGATGATCGCGGTCGCGAAGCGCGGCTCGGCGAAGATCATCACCCCCGCCGCCGACTGGATCAGGTGCGCGCAGGTGCGGCTGCCGACCACCAGGAAGAACGCGTCGGCCATCTTGCGGTGCAGCCAGACGATGCCGGTCAGCCCGCAGAAGACCGCGCGCTGGCCGCGCTCACCTCCCCGGGACGGGGAGGGGGACAGGCCGCGATCGGCGAAAGGTGGAAGGGCCGCCGCGGGCGCCGAGATACCCCCGCCACGCTCTGCGCTGTCCCCCTCCCTCGCCGCGGGAGGTAACAGCTCGGCGAGCGCGCTCACGCGGGCACCATGGTTGGCGGATTGGCCGTCGCGGCGTCGTCGCGGCGGGCCGCGCGAAGCTTCAGCAGAAACTGCGTCGCGTTGACCGCGTAGGCTGCGTAGGCCACGAGCGCGACGCCGAAGCGTTCGCCGGGTGCGGAGCCGCTCAGCAGCAGCACGACATAGCCGACGTGGAGCGCGATCACGCCGAAGCTGACCACGTCCTCCCAGAAGAAGGCGGGTGCGAACAGCCACACGCCGAACACGCGCTTTTCCCAGATCGAGCCGGTCACCATGATCGTCAGCAGGAAGCCCGTCTTGACGATCACCGACCCGTCGGCGGCGCTCTCGCCGGTGCCGGTCAGCAGCCAGCGTGCGATGAGGACAAGACTGACGGCGAAGGCCAGAAACTGCAACGGGGCGAGCACTGCCTGCACCGTCGTCCACGCGGTCGAGTCGCGGCGTTCGCGCTCCTCGGGCGAGTAGAGCGGGGCGCGGCGCGATCCAGTTCGAGTCCCAGTCTCTCGCATCATCGGCGCGGTTTTGCGCAACCTCCCTTGTCGTCCGGCAAGCTAGGGCGGCGGTCGCTAGAGTGTCAAGTCGCTTGGACGTAAAGGCCGATAGACAAAGCTGCACAGCGGCGGCCAGGCGAGTCGCGCGGCGGGCGATCTGAAACGCCTGTGGACGGACTGAAGCGTCAAGCACGCTGCACGGGCTCCGCCGCCACCGCTGCCTGCGCCGCGATCGAACGCCGCGCCTTGCGCCGGCGTTTTGTCGATAAGCGTGTGACGTCGCGGGCTTGGCTGTCGATTTCAGGCCGATTCTGTCCTCGAACGAAGGCGCGCACGTGTCGTCGGATGCTGTGCTGGCGGTTGCGTCGATGCGAAATTGGGTGTTAGCTCTAGATGTCCGGAAGCGTAATGCCCGTTAAGAGGCGCTCCGGCCGGGTCGGGAATTTCCCCGTGCCCAACGGTCGGAGGGACCGTATGGCGACTGTTTCGTTAGGGCTGGCGCAGCGGGTCGGAGGCTGGGTCGAACGGTTGCCGAGCTGGCGCGAGGCGGTGCGGCTGCGCCGGAATACGGGCCACTCCGACGAGCCCCATGGGCCGGTTGCCCGGATTGTTGAGGACGAGATCCTGCCGCGGCTGCTGCTTGGCCCGGCGATGCAGGCGGCGGGCGCGGGCCTGCGCGATCACCCGCCGCGCGACCTGTCCGGCGGCACCCCGATCGCGATCGCGCAGCGCGAGGCCGACGCCTTCGCGCCGCGGCTGCTGACGACGGAAACGCTTGACCTGCTTACGGAAGTTGAAGCTCTGCTCGCCCGCGGCGTGCCCGTCCGCTCGGTGCTTCTCGATCTGTTCGTGCCGACGGCGCGGCGCTTGGGCGAGCAGTGGGAGGACGATACGATCAGCTTCGTCGAGGTGACGATGGGGCTGTGGCGGCTGCAGGAGCTGACCCGCGAGATCACCGCCACCCACGCGCCCGCGCCGGGGCCGGACGCGCCCGCGGTGCTGCTGTGCATGATTCCCGGCGACCAGCACAGCTTCGGCCCGCTGATCCTTGAGGAGAGCTTCCGCCTCGCCGGGTGGCGCACTCAGCTGGTGACCGACGCGGTCTCTACCGACGAGCTGACCGCGCAGGCAGCGGGCGGCTATTATGACGCGATCACGCTCAGCGTCGCGCAGGCCGGCCAGTGTCAAGCCGCGGAATCGCTGATTTCCGCGCTGCGCACCTGGTCGCTCAATCCGCTGTCGCTGATCCTGGTGGGCGGCCCTGCGATCGGCGGCGACGAAGCGCTCGCCCGCGCACTCGGAGCCGACGAAACGGCGGCCGACGCAGCATCCGCCGTCCAGCTTGCCGAGGAGCATCACCGAGCGACCGTGGCCGCTTCGGCCCGTTGCTGAACCCTCTGACCCACGGGGAGCCCGTTTGGACTCGACGCCCGCCTGGCCCGAACCGCTCCCATTCCGCCGCGCCGCGGACTGGCTGGGTGCGCTCGGCGCAGCGACGGCGCGGGTGATCGCGGCGGCCGCCGACGTTACGCTGGTGCTCGACGCCGAGGGGGTGATCTTCGATCTGGCCGCAGCCAGTCCCGAGCTGGCAGCGTTGGGCATCGCCGACTGGATCGGCCGCCGCTGGACCGATACCGTGGCGCCCGACAGTAGAGTCAAAGTAGCGGAAATGCTGGAGGATCGCGTCCGGCCGCGCCGCTGGCGGCAGGTCAACCAGTTGATCGCGGGCGGCGAGATCCCGCTGCGCTTCATCGCGATGGAGGCCGGCCCCGACGGCCGGATGCTCGCGGTCGGGCGCGATCTGCGCGCTGCGGCCGAGCTGCAGCAGCGGCTGATCCAGGCGCAGCAGGCGATGGAGCGCGACCATTTGGCGCTGCGCCAGGCCGAGACGCGCTACCGCGCGCTGTTCGATCTGTCGGGCGAACCCATGATGATCGTGGACGCCGAAACCCGCCGCGTGATCGAGGCGAACCGCGCAGCGCTGGCGCTGACTGCACGCGACGGCTGGACGGGCGAGCCGCTGTCGGCGCTGGCGCAGGACCGCGACCGCGAAGCGGTGATGGTGGGCGTGGGAGCAGCGCTGGTCAGCGACAAGGCGCAGCCCGTGCTAGTGCGGCTGGCGGCCGACGGCCGCCGCATCCGGCTGTCGCTCTCGCTGTTCCGACAGGGGCGGGCGAGCTATCTGCTGGCGCGGCTGCTGCCCGAAGGCGGCGCGCCCGCGGCGGGCGACGCCAGCTGGGCCGAGCGTGTTCCTGATCCGTTCGTGCTGACCGACGACTCGATGACCGTCATCACCGCCAACGCCGCGTTCCTGGAACTGGTCGGCGCCGCGCGGCCCGAGGACGTGGAAGGGCGGCCGCTGGCGCAGTATCTGGGGCGCCCGGGGATCGATGGCCCGCTGATGGCAGCGCAGCTGCGCGAGCATGGATTCTTAAGGAAATTCGGGACGTTAGCCTTCGGGCGCTTCGGGGCGCAGGACGAAGTCGAAGTATCGGCCGCAGCGACGCCAGAGGGCGACGCGGTGCGCTACAGCTTCACGCTGCGCCCAGCGCCGCTGCGGCGCGAGGTGCCGGTGACCAACCTGGACCACCCCAGCTCGATCGAGCAGCTGACCCAGCTCGTCGGCCGTATGAGCCTGAAAGACATCGTCCGCGAATCGACCGACCTGATCGAGCGGCTCTGCATCGAGGCGGCGCTGCGCTACACCAGCGACAACCGCGCGAACGCAGCCGAAATCCTGGGCCTTAGCCGCCAGGGGCTCTATTCCAAGCTCAACCGCTTCGGCATGGCGCGCGCGGGCGCCGGCGACGAGGAAAGCTAGCGACCGTTGCCTCCACTGCCACGATTGCCACGCGCGGACGGGCCCATTTCCACCCGTTTGGCAGGGTGTGGCAGGGTGTTTCCACGCCTTCACGGCGGCGTTATCGACCTCAAGCGCACGCATAACTGCGGTTAAACTCTGCCCGTCGCTGTTTCCGGCACCGACTGCACCGGGTCCCGCGCCCGATCCCGGAGCGGGCCGTCCATTCGCGGCCGCGCCGGACGGCGTAGGGCGCGGAAAGGCTGACCCCGGCCAGACCGCGATCGGGCCGGGCTGATCCCCGACGATCGAGTCGGCGCCTCCGTCGCCCGCTCAACTCAACCGGACGATCCTGATTGTCCACGCGCGTTGACACTGCCTCGGCCCGGGCATAGCCTCGTTGTCTGATGCAGCCCGCTGTGCGCCTTGCCGATCGGCCGTCCATGCCTGCGCTGCGCGACGTGCTGGCGCTTCTGAAGCCGCTGACGTGGTTCCCGCCGATGTGGGCCTTCCTGTGCGGTGCGGTGTCGGCGCCGGAAGCGGTGGGGCGTCATTGGGACCTGCTGATCCTCGGCGCGCTGCTGTGCGGCCCGTTCGTCTGCGGCGCGTCGCAGGCTGCGAACGACTGGTACGACCGCCACGTCGATGCGCTGAACGAACCCAACCGTCCGATCCCGTCGGGCCGCATCCCCGGTTGCTGGGGCCTCGCCATCGCGCTCATCGGTTCGGCCGCCAGCCTGTTGCTCGCTGCGGCCATGGGCGGGGTGCTGGTGCTGGTGGCGACGCTCGCTGCGCTCGCCTGCGGCTGGGCCTACAGCATGCCCCCCGTTCGCCTGAAGATGAGCGGGCTGTGGGGCCCGGGCGTCACCGGCCTCGCCTATGAGAGCCTCGCCTGGTTCACGGGCGCCGCGCTGCTGTCGGGCGGCGCGTGGCCGGGCTGGCCGACGACGATCCTCGCGCTGCTCTACGGTCTGGGCGCGCACGGGATCATGACGTTGAACGATTTCAAGGCGGTCGAGGGGGACCGGCAGATGGGCATCCGCTCGCTGCCCGTGGTGCTGGGCGTCGACCGCGCGGCGCGCGTCGCGTGCGTGGTGATGGCGGTGCCGCAGCTGCTGGTGATGGCGCTGCTTGCCGCCTGGGGCCATGCGCTGCCAGCGACGCTCGTCGCGGCTGCGCTCGCCGCGCAGCTGGCGCTGATGCCGCGGCTGCTGCGCGATCCGCTGGGCCAGACGCCGTGGTATCATGCGACGGGAACCTCGCTGTCGGTGCTGGGCATGATGGCCGCCGCGCTTGGGCTGGGGGGCGTGATCTGATGGAGCCGCGCGGCGACAGCGCCATTGCTGCCCACGTCCCGTGCGCGCAAGGGGACCGGCCTGCGCACGACGATGGTGGAGGGGCCGGGCGGTCGGCCGTCCCCGGCGGTGTCGCTGCGCGGTCTGCCGCCGGGCCGCTCCACCGTCGGGCCGCGCCCGGCGGTCCCGCTTCCCAAGCCGAGCCTCGCTCGGACGTTGCGCGGCGGCTCGGCTGGTTCGGCATTGCGCGGCTGGGGCTGGTGCAGGCGTCAATCGGGGCGGTGGTGATGCTGGGGACGGTCGTCCTCAACCGCGTGATGGTCGTCGAAATGGGCGCGGCCGCAGCGATCCCCGCCGGCCTGATCGCCTGGCATTATGCGGTGCAGCTGGCCCGGCCGCTGTGGGGGCATGGCAGCGACCGTGCCGGGCGGCGCACGCCGTGGATCGTCGGCGGCATGGTGCTGCTGGCAGCCGGAGCGCTGATCGCGACGCAGGCGACGCTGCTGATGCGCGGCGAGCGGGCGCTGGGCACGCTGGTGGGGGTGCTGGGCTTCGCGGCGATCGGAGCGGGCGTCGGCTGCGCGGGCACGTCGCTGTTGGCGCTGCTCGCCGCGCGCGTTCACGATGCGCAGCGCGCCGGAGCGGCTGCGACGTGCTGGATCCTGATGATCGCGGGGATCGTGGTCGCCGCGGGGATCACCGGGCGGTTGCTGGAGCCCTATTCGGAGGCTGCGCTGTGGGGTGCGGTCGCGCGGGTGTGCGCGGTGGCGGTGGTGCTGCCGGTGCTGGCGCTGTGGGGGGTGGAGCATCGCGTGCCCTCTCGCGTCCGCCGGATCGGGACCGGCGGGCCGGCGCCGAGCGCTGCCTTCCGTCACGCCCACGCGCTTGCGGCAGCGGGACCGGCCGCGCCGGCGGCCCGGGAGCGGGACGGGTTCAGAGCCGCCTTCCGCTCGATGTGGGCCGAGCCGGCTGCGCGCCGCTTCACCGGTTTCGTGTTCCTGTCGATGCTGGCCTATTCGGTGCAGGATCTGATCGTCGAACCGTTCGGCGGCCTCGTCTTCGGGCTGACGCCGGGCCAGTCGACCAGCCTTGCGAGCGTGCAGCATGGCGGCGTGCTTGTCGGGATGATCGCGGCTGGCCTCGGCGCGAGCGTGCTCGCCAGGCGCGGCTACGCCCGGCTCGATCTCTGGATGGTCGGCGGCTGTATCGGCGCGGCGCTGGCGCTGCTGCTGCTGGCGCAGGCGGTGCCCGGCTGGCCGCTGCGGCCGGTGCTGATGCTGCTGGGCTTTTCAAACGGCGTGTTCACCGTGTCGGCGATCGGATCGATGGTCGGCCTGGCGGGCAGCCAGGGCCACGGCGCGGCGGGGGTGCGCATGGGCGTGTTCGGAGCCGCGCAGGCGGTGGCGTTCGGGCTGGGCGGGCTGATCGGCGCGGTTGGCGTGCAGCTGCTGCGCATCGCGGTCGAGACCGCAACCGCATTCCACACGATGTTCGCCATCGAAGCCGCGCTGTTCCTGGGCGCAGCGCTGCTGGCCAGAACGATCCTTCCCGAAACGGGGAGGGGGACGACTCGGGCGTCGCTCGGGGCGAAGGAGGGAGCGCGGACGCCTGGCTGCCGCGTCGAAACGGCTCCGCTGCGCTCGGCCGTCCCCACCACCGCGCAGCGCGCGGTCCCCCTCGCCGTGCCGGGGAGGAGCTAGGGAGGCGACATGACCGAGCATATCTATGACTGCATCGTCGTCGGCGGCGGGCCCGCCGGGGCGACCGCTGCCGCCGACCTCGCGCGCGCGGGGCGCGACGTGCTGCTGCTCGATCGCATGGGCCGCATCAAGCCGTGCGGCGGAGCGGTGCCGCCGCGGCTCCTCTCAGACTTCGCGGTGCCCGAAGACTTGCTGGTCGCGCGCGCGACGCAGGCGCGGATGATCGCG
Organism: Sphingomonadaceae bacterium; assembly: GCA_032249695.1. Classification (GTDB taxonomy): domain Bacteria; phylum Pseudomonadota; class Alphaproteobacteria; order Sphingomonadales; family Sphingomonadaceae; genus JAVVHE01. Next base: position 124,798 of record JAVVHE010000002.1, read on the forward strand.
CCGTCCAACCATGCGGTCGATATGGAGGTTGGCGGCTGGGTCGGCATGGTTGACCGCGAGGTGTTCGACGAATGGCTGCGCGCCCGTGCCGAGGCGCTGGGCGCCGAGCGCCGCACCGGCACCTTCACCGGGCTGGAGCGCGATCCGGACGGAACGGCCGTGGTCGTCGCCAAGGGCAGGCGCTGCGAGCCCGATCTGCGCCTGCGCGCGCGCGCGGTGATCGGCGCCGACGGCGCGCGCAGCGGGGTGGCGCGCGCGGCGATTCCCGGCAGCGAGCGCAACCCGTGCGTGTTCGCCTATCACGAGGTGATCCGTTCGCCCGAGATCACGTCCGACGCCTACCGGCCCGAACGCTGCGATGTGTTCTACCAGGGCCGCTTCAGCCCCGATTTCTACGGCTGGGTGTTCCCGCACGGCCCACATGCGAGCATCGGCGTCGGCAGCGCCAACAAGGGCTATGAGCTGCGCGACGCGGTGAAGCGGATGCGCGACGCAACGGGGCTGGCCGAGTGCGAGACGCTGCGCTGCGAGGGTGCGCCGATTCCGCTGAAGCCGCTGCCGCGCTGGGACAATGGCCGCGACGTGGTGCTGTGCGGCGACGCCGCCGGCGTGGTCGCGCCAGCAAGCGGCGAGGGCATATATTACGCGATGGCCTGCGCGCGCCACGCCGCCGAAGGCGTGCACCTGTTCCTGTCGACCGGCGACGCGCGCGCACTGTCGCGCGTGCGCAAGCGGTTTCTGGGCGAGCATGGGCGCGTGTTCTGGATCCTGGGGATGATGCAGCGCTTCTGGTATTCGTCCGACAAGCGCCGCGAGCGCTTCGTCGCGATCTGCGCCGACAAGGACGTGCAGGAACTGACCTGGCAGGCCTACATGCACAAGAAGCTGGTCAGGGCCAAACCGCTGGCCCACGTGCGCATCTTCCTGAAGGACATGGGCCATCTGCTGGGGCTGGCGCCGGTGCACGGCTAGGGCGCCGACACGTCACGCTTCGCACGCGCGGGCAGGGCGGCTAAGCCACCGCCCATGACCCTGCGCCCCCCGCTCTGGAAGCCCATCCTTGTCGCTGCGGCGATTGCGCTCAGCGTGGGGGCGGCGGGAGGAGCGCTGACCGACATCGGGCCGTGGTACCGGGGGCTCAACAAGCCGTGGTGGAACCCGGCGGACTGGGTCTTCCCGGTTGCGTGGTCGACGCTCTACGCGCTGATCGCCACCGCGGGCGTACTGGCGTGGCGCTTTGCGCCGAGCGAGGGGCTGCGCCGGCGCATCCTCGCGCTGTTCCTGCTGAACGCGGCGCTGAACGTCCTCTGGAGCGCGCTGTTCTTCAAGCTGCACCGGCCCGATTGGGCGCTGAGCGAAGTGATCGCGCTGTGGGCCTCGATCATCGTGCTGATCTTCCGGGTGGCGCGCGCGTCGCGGCCTGCCTCGTGGCTGCTGGTGCCCTATGCAGCGTGGGTCAGCTTCGCCGCGTATCTGAATTTCGAGATTGTGAGGTTGAACGGCAGCTTCGTCGGCGCCGGTTTATGACCGGGCGCGAATCGGCTATAATGTCTCCGGGGTGCATGTCATGAGGGGCATCAGATGCGGACCCTGCTATTCATTGCAGGATGTTCGGTGTTCGCCGCCAGCGGGTGGGCCGCGCCGCTGCCCAGCGCAGGCGCAACCTTTTCCTGCCAGCGTAGCGACTCGAGCTACCCGACGGAAGGGTTCGACTTCCCCAACGTCACGCTCCCGAAACTTGAGATCAGGACGGGTTTAACGCCCTCGCCCTACGCGAGTGTCCGCGCTACCGCGTCGGGCGATGACTTCCTGATGTGTCAGACCGGGTTCGACTATTATTATCGGGCGAACCGACGCTGACCGGGTTCTTCACTTCCGGACAGGTGTGCTGGCTGTTGTGGGCGGTGCTGGGCGTCGAGGCGCTGTGGCTGCTGGCGCGCGGCCGGCCGCCGAGCGTCGTTCTCGCAGCAACGATGCCCGGAGTGCTGTTCGTGGCGGCGCTCTATGCCGCGCTGACGGGAGCGGCGTGGCCGTGGATCGCCGCGGCGCTCGCCGGCGCGGGTGTCGCGCACTGCGTCGATCTGCGCGTGCGCGGGCGGCTGGTGTGAAAGGCCCGCGCTCCGCGCCAGCGCCCCACTGCCCGCAATAGGGGGAATCCGCCGGTCGATGCCGGTGCTTGCGGTCAGCCGCGTGCGCTGGCGGACGCTTCGCAGGCTCCCGGGCAGCCTTCTCCCCTCGCGGCTGCGCTGGCCGCAGCCCGGCTCGGGCGGAGCCTCCGGGCGCGCGATCGGCCGGCGGCGAAACGACGCTGCGGTAGCGCACCGGGGGCGCGCTCACTGCGCGGGCGGGTCAGCGCCGCCAGCCGCGGCCGCCATGCCAGCCGGGCGTGCGAAGGCCGGGGGCAGGCCGGAATTCGTGCCGGAAGGGCTGCCAGTTGCCGCCATAGCGTGGCCTGTAGCGGTAGAAATGGCCGGGGTCGGCGCGATAGTAGAAGCGCTCGGTCGGCAAGCGCCGATAATAATAGGCTCCGCCGACGCCCCAATAACCATCATAGACCGGGCCGTAGAAGCCGTCGTAGAAGCCCGAATAATAATATGGGCGCCCGTAGCCGATCGAGGCCGAGTAGCCCGAGCCATAATAGTCGCTCGCGCAGCCGCCAAGCGTGGCGGCCGAGGCGGCGAGCGCGAGCGCGATCATCGGTTTGCGCATGGGCGGTCCTTTGCAAAGCGTGCTTAGCGGAAACGAACAGCCTCGCCTTTTGCGCCGTGCGGGTTGAATAATGGCAAAATGGCCCGTTCACCTGCCCGCCCGCTGCTGGTCGCCTGCGGAATAGCGCGCGAGGCGGCGATCGCGATGCGCGGCGCTGGCGGCGGCTTGTTAGCCGTGGCGGGCGGCGGTGACGGGGCGCAGCTTGAGCGCGAGCTGCGCGCGGCCGCCGGGCGCGGCGCGGCGGGCGTGTTGAGCTTCGGGCTGGCGGGCGCGCTGGCGCCCGGCCTGGGAGTCGGCGACTGGGTGGTGGGCGAGGGCCTCCACGCCGGCCCGGACTGCGACCTTCCGTGGGTGCGGGCGTTGGCGGCGATTTTTCCCCGCTCCCCGATCCTATCCGGGGTAGGGGAGGGGGACCGCCCGGACGGCGGTGGAGCGGCCCAGGGTGTGGAAGGCGGCCCCGGCGCCAAGTCTGCACCCGTCAGCTCCTCCACCGCGCTGCGCGCGGTCCCCCCCGCCGATCGGCGATTGGCGAGGATCTGGGCAGACGGCTCGCTCGCCGCCACCGCCGAAGCCAAGCGCCAGCTGCACGCCCGCACCGGAGCGCTCGCCACCGACATGGAAAGCCACATCGCCGCGCGCGTCGCCGCCGACCACGGCCTGCCCTTCGCGATCCTGCGCGTGATCAGCGATAGCGCCGCCGACGCGCTGCCGCCTGCCTTCGCCGTCGCGATGCAGCCCGGCGGCGGCACCGACTATGCCGCGCTGATCGCCAGCCTTGCCACACGGCCCGGCCAGCTGCCCGCCTTCGTCCGCGCCGCGCGCCACGCCATGACGGCGCTGCGCGCGCTACTTCGCGGACGCGTTCTCCTGGGCCCGCGCTTTCTCCTGCCGGATGCGGGCGAGCGCGCGGCTGACGTGATCTGAGAACACGTATTTCGCCGGGCGCTGGTTCGAAAGTTCGATTTCCGGGGCCATCGGGCCGTCGGTGCGAACGCCGCCCAGCGCGACGCGCGCAACCTTCCAGGGCCGCTTGACGCTGTCGACCGTCGCGGTACCCTCAAACCCGCAGTGGACCATGCAGTCGGCGCATTTCTCGTATTTGCCGACGCCGTAATCGTTCCACTCGGTTTCATCCATCAGCTCGGCGAAGGTCTGCACATAGCCTTCGCCCAGCAGATAGCAGGGCTTCTGCCAGCCGAACACGGTTCTGAGCGGCATCGACCACGGCGTGCATTCATAGGTCTGATTGCCAGCCAGGAAGTCCATGAACAACGGGCTGTTGGTGAACGCCCACTTCTTCTTCCCCTTGCCGGTATTGTGCTTCAGCACGTCGCGGAAGAACGTCTTGGTCTTGTGCCGGTTGAGGAAATGCTGCTGGTCCGGCGCGCGCTCGTAGGCGTAACCGGGGCTGACGGTGATGCCATCGAGCCCGATCGCCATCATCTCGTCGAAGAACGCCGCCAGCCGGTCGGCATCGGCGCCGTCGAACACGGTGCAGTTGATCTGCACGCGGAAACCCTTGGCCTTCGCCAGCAGGATCGCATCGCGCGCAATCTCATAGACTCCGTCCTGACTGACGGCCTTGTCATGCATCGCCTGGTCACCGTCGAGGTGGATCGACCAGGTGAAGTAGGGCGAGGGCTTGTATTCCTCGATCTTCTTCTTCAGCAGCAGCGCGTTCGTGCACAGGATCACAAACTTCTTCTTGGCGACGAAGCCGTCGACGATGCGCGGCATGTCGCGGTGGATCAGCGGTTCGCCGCCCGCGATCGAAACGGCGGGCGCGCCGCACTCGTCGATCGCCGCCATACAGTCCTCGTACGACATGCGCAGGTTGAGGATATCATCAGGGTAGTCGATCTTGCCGCAACCCTTGCATGCGAGGTTACAGCGGAACAGCGGCTCCAGCATCAGCACCAGCGGATAGCGCTTCTGCCCAGACAGATGCTTGCCAAGAACATAGCCGCCGATCTTGGCGGCCTGCGAAATCGGAAGTCCCACTGCCCGTAATCCTTCAGTTTACTCGGCTGCCACGCGCGCCGCGCCGAGGCGCGACAGGGCGGGCGGCAGCCGGAATTCCACGCGCTCGACAATGCCGTCGAGCGTGTCGACCTCGACGGGACCGATGGCGCGCAGGCCCTCGATCACCGATTGCACCAGCTCTTCGGGGGCGGATGCGCCCGCCGTCAACCCCACGACGCCCACGCCGGCAAACCACGAAGGGTCGAGCGCCGAGCCATCGGGGATCAGATAGGACGGCAACCCCTCCTCAACGCCGATCTCGCGCAAACGGTTCGAGTTGCTGGAGTTTTTCGCGCCGACGACCAGCAGCACATCGGCGTGGCGGCACAGCTCGCGCACCGCGGTCTGGCGGTTCTGTGTCGCATAGCAGATGTCGTTGGTATCGGGCCCGGTCACGTCGGCAAAGCGCGCCTTGATCGCCTGGATGATCGCGCGCGTGTCGTCGACCGACAGCGTCGTCTGGGTGATGTAGGCGACCGGTTCGTTGGCGGGCAGCGGCAGCGCAGCGACCTCCTCGGCGGTGCCGACCAGATGCACGGGAGCATCGATCTGGCCCAGCGTGCCTTCCACCTCGGGGTGGCCGGCATGGCCGATCAGGATCAGCGTCCGCCCGCTCGCGACATAGCGACGGCCCTGGTTGTGCACCTTGGTGACCAGCGGGCAGGTGGCATCGAGCACCGGCAAGCCGCGATCGCGCGCATGGTCTTCCACCGCCTTGCTCACTCCGTGGGCGGAGAACACCGTCACCGCGCCGTCGGGCACCGCATCGAGCTCATCGACGAACACCGCGCCCTTGGCGCGCAGCTTGTCGACGACATGTTTGTTGTGGACAATCTCGTGGCGCACATAGACGGGCTCTCCCGCCAGATCGAGCGCGCGGTCGACAATCTCGATCGCGCGGATCACGCCCGCGCAGAAGCCGCGTGGCTGTGCGAGCAGAACCTTCATCAGTCGCGCATCCTTCCTGCTCCCCAGCCGCCTGGGCGGACAGGTCCCAGGTTGAATGCAGGCGCTTAATGCCGGGTGAAGCCGGTTGCCAGCCACATCCAGCTTTCCGGAGGTGTTTCGGCCAACGGGCGTTGCGCCTCGGCAACGGGCGTTGACGCGGCGGGGGGCGGAACCAATCTGCCCGGCCATGTTCAAGAATCTTGTCCTATTCGTCGCGCTCGCTGCTCCCGTGACAGCCCGGGCGCAGGTGACCGATCCAGCCGCGCAGCGCGTGGAGAGCTATTTCGCGGCGCTGATGCCGGTGATGAAGGGCGGCGCCAAATTGGGCATCAAGGGCCGCGCCGACCGCTACGAGCCCGTGGTGGAGCAATATTACGATGCGCAAGGCGCGCTGCGGCTGATCGCGGGCGCGTCCTATGCGCAGGCAACCGCAGCGGACCGGCAGGCGGCGCTGACTGCGCTCAACCGGCTGAACGCGGTGCGCCATGCAGCGAACTTCGACAGCTATTCGGGCGAGAAGTTCACCGTGGAACCGGCCGTCCAGACCCGCGGAACCGACAAGCTGGTCCGCGCGAGGATCACGGGCTCAAACGGGCAGGGTGCAGCGCTCGTCTACCGGTTGCGGCCGGGCAGCGACGGCCAGTGGCGCATCCTCGATGTGGTGAGCGAGGGAGTGAGCCAGCTGAACGTGCAGCGCGCCGAGTTCGCGGCTGGCCTGAAAAACGGTGGCCTGAGCGGGCTGACCAAGCAGCTCAACGCGACCATCCAGCGTTCGCTGACGCAGCCGGCCTGACGCGCCGGGGCGGGGGCGTCCCGGCCCCTTGGCGGCGCGCGCCGGCCGGTTCGCCGAGCGGCCGCTCATCCTGCCGGTTCCTGCAGCCGTTGAGCTTGGCGCTCATCGCCCGATGCGATCTCGCGCGAGCGTCACCGGTGGAGGCCTCAGGGCTTCGAGACCAGCGCGCGTCGCTCGGCCGACTGCCCGCGGATCGTCAGCGCCCGCCGCTGCCGCGCCCGGGGCCGGGCGTCCCGGCCCCTTGGCGGCGCGCGCCGGCCGGTTCGCCGAGCGGCCGCTCATCCTGCCGGTTCCTGCAGCCGTTGAGCTTGGCGCTCATCGCCCGATGCGATCTCGCGCGAGCGTCACCGGTGGAGGCCTCAGGGCTTCGAGACCAGCGCGCGTCGCTCGGCCGACTGCCCGCGGATCGTCAGCGCCCGCCGCTGCCGCGCCGTTTGCCCGATCCCGCCTTGGCGCGTTTGCTGGCCATCGTCGTGCGCGTCCCCGGCCGTCCGCCCATTGCGCGCCCTGCGGATTTCGGAGCGGCGGACGGGCCGGGGAGGGCGGAGATGCCAAGGTCTTCCTCCTCGAGGCGGCGGATCTCGTCACGCAGGCGCGCAGCTTCCTCGAACTCCAGGTCCATCGCGGCCTTGCGCATCCGTTCCTCAAGGTCGGAAATGTAGGCGCGCAGATTATGGCCGACGAGCGTCGGCGCCTCGTCGTCGCCGGTGCCGATGATCACGCTGTCGCGCTGGCTGACATCGCCGATGATGTCGGCGATCTGCTTCCTGACCGTCGCAGGCGTGATGCCGTGCGCCGCGTTATAGGCCAGCTGCTTGGCGCGCCGCCGCTCGGTCTCGCGCATCGCGCGCTCCATCGATCCGGTGACGTGGTCGGCGTAGAGGATCACCCTTCCCTCCACATTGCGCGCCGCACGACCGATCGTCTGGATAAGGCTGGTTTCGGAGCGAAGGAAACCTTCCTTGTCGGCGTCCAGAATGCAGACCAGGCCGCATTCGGGAATATCGAGCCCCTCGCGGAGCAGGTTGATGCCGACGAGCACGTCGTAGACGCCCAGCCGCAGGTCGCGGATCAGCTCGATGCGTTCGAGCGTCTCGACATCGGAATGCATGTAGCGGACCTTCAGCCCCGCCTCGTGCATATATTCGGTCAGATCCTCGGCCATGCGCTTGGTGAGTGTCGTCACCAGCGTCCGGAAACCGGCGCGCGCGACCGCACGGGCTTCGTTGATGCAGTCCTGCACCTGATCCTCCACGGGGCGCACTTCGACCGGGGGGTCGATCAGGCCCGTCGGGCGGATCACCTGCTCGGTGAACACGCCAGCGGTGCGCTCCAGCTCCCAGTCTCCGGGTGTCGCGCTGACGAATAGCGTCTGCGGGCGCATCGCGTCCCATTCCTCGAACTTCAGCGGCCGGTTGTCGATGCAGCTGGGCAGGCGGAAGCCATATTCGGCAAGCGTCAGCTTGCGCCGGAAGTCCCCTCTGGACATGCCGCCAATCTGCGGCACGGTGACGTGGCTCTCGTCGATGAATAAAAGCGCGTTGTCGGGAAGATATTCGAACAGCGTCGGCGGCGGTTCGCCGGGCAGGCGGCCGGTCAGGAAGCGGCTGTAATTCTCGATGCCCGCGCAGCTGCCCGTGGCGGCGATCATCTCCAGATCGAAGTTGGTGCGCTGTTCCAGCCGCTGGGCTTCCAAGAGTTTGCCCTCGGCATTCAGCTCCTTCAGTCGCTCGGCAAGCTCGAACTTGATGGCTTCGGCGGCCTGCTTCAGCGTCGGGCCGGGCGTGACATAGTGGCTGTTGGCGTAGACCTTGATATAATCCAGCTTTGCTGAAACCTGTCCAGTCAGCGGATCGAACTCGCTGATCTCCTCGATCTCGTCGCCGAAGAACGACACACGCCAGGCGCTGTCCTCATAATGTGAGGGGAACACCTCCATGTTGTCGCCGCGCACGCGAAAGTTACCGCGCGCGAATCCCATGTCGTTGCGCTTATATTGCAGCGCGACCAGCTTGCTAATGATCTCGCCTGCTGGAACGGTCTGGCCCTTTTTCAGGCTGAAGGTCATCGCCGAGTAGGTCTCGACCGAACCGATACCGTAGAGGCAGCTGACCGACGCGACGATGATGACATCGTCCCGCTCAAGCAGAGCGCGCGTCGCGGAGTGGCGCATCCGGTCGATCGCCTCGTTGATCGAGGATTCCTTCTCGACATACGTATCGGTGCGAGGGACGTAGGCTTCCGGCTGGTAATAGTCGTAATAGCTGACAAAATATTCAACCGCGTTGTCGGGGAAGAACGATTTGAACTCGGCATAAAGCTGCGCGGCGAGGATCTTGTTCGGGGCGAGCACGAGGGCGGGGCGCTGCGTAGCCTCGATCACCTTTGCCATCGTGAAGGTCTTGCCGCTGCCCGTCACGCCCAGCAGCACCTGATCGCGCTCGCCCGCATTCGCCTGGCCCACGAGCTCGGCGATCGCGGCGGGCTGGTCGCCCGCCGGCTGATAGTCGCTTTTGAGCACGAACGAGCGGCCGCCCTCGCTCTTCTCGGGGCGGTCGGGGCGGTGCGGGATGTAGGGTGCCTCGCGCGTCGGCTCGGCAACCCCGCGGCGGATCGCGATGGCGGGCATGGGCCGAATATGGCGGGTGAGGTCCGCCGGCGCCACCGTGCGCAGGCGCGCGTGCTGGTCGATCTGACGGGTCGTTCCGCAAGGCGCATCCGTTCCAGCGGCGACGGGGACTGAATCGCGCCGCGACAACGGAGGGTATAATGAAATCTCTACTGATCTTAGGCTTGGCCACGATTGCGATGCCAGCCTCGGCGCTCGCTGCCGAATCGATCAGCGGCACGTGGAAGACGGACGTCTCCACGGTTCAGATCGTCGAGAAGCCAACCAAGCGGATGTTGAAAGACGGCATGTATCGTTGCGACAGCTGCAGTCCGGCATGGAGCGTGAAAGCGGATGGCCAGTATCACGCGGTGAAGGGCCAGCCCTACTGGGACGAGGCAGCCGTGAAAGAGGTCGACTCCCGCACGGTTAAGCAAATGTACCGCAAGGCGGGCAAGCAGACCGGCGAGGGTTTGCTGTCCGTTTCAGCCGATGGCAAATCGCTGGTCAGCAGCTGGACCGACATGACCGGCGCGAAGACTTCCGAATTTAAGGGCACGCAGACGCGCATCGGAACAGCCCCGAAGGGCGCGCATGCGGTTTCGGGCGAGTGGCAGGCGATGAGAGCCACGAACGCGTCCGATTCGGCCCTGATCGCGATGGTCAGCGAGAAGGGCGACGTCTTCGAATACAAGACGCCGACGGGATACGGCTACACGGCCAAGCTTGGCGGGCCGCCGGTGGCGATCAAGACCGACAGCGCCGGCACGATGGCCGCGATCAAAAAGACCGGTCCGCGCACATGGGTGGAAACCGATCTGCGCGGCGGCAAGGTGGTCGGCACCGCGACGATGGAATTGTCGGCCGACGGCAAGATGCTGACCGCCAGCTACGACGACAAGGTCCAGGGCAGCACGACCAAATTCGCGATGCGCCGACAGTAGGCGCCGGGCGTGGGCGGAGGCTGCCGATGCTTCCGCCCGCAATCCCGTTTACTTGAGGATCGCCGCCACCTTCATCGCGGTAGCGATGTCGTCCACGCGGAGCTTGCCGCTCATATAGGCCATCGTCGGGTCGAGGCGGCCCGCGGCGATCTCTTCGAAATCGTCCTTGCTGACGGTGAAGGTGCATTGCGTCGGCCGATCGCTGTTGTCGACCGTCGCGGGGCTGGCGGTATCGTCGACGACGATCACGCCGTCGGAGCCGAAATCGAACTTCACCGTGGTATTCAGCCCTGCGTTGGTGCCGACGCGTTCGCGCAAGCCCCGGGTGATCTCGTCAAGCGTCATTGCGCTGCCCTTTCCTGATCGCCAGAAAGAATAAGGGCCGCCCGCTACTGGCGGACGGCCCTCCCGATACTCGTGTAGTGACGAAGCCGAGCTTACTTCTTGGTGGTCTCGGTCGTGGTCGCCGTGGTGCTGGTCGTGTTGCCCATCGCGCCCGTGTCAGTGCCCATCGCGTTCGTCGCGCCCATCGCACCGGTGTCCGAACCCATCGCGTTCGTCGTGCCCATCGCGCCGGCGTCGGTGCTGGTCGTGCCCATCGCGTTGGTCGAGCCCATCGCGCCGGTGTCGGTCGTGGTCGTCGTCGTCGTCGTCGAGGTGGTCGTGTTGGCCGCCGCGTTCGCGTCGTCGGCCTTCTTCTCGCCGCACGCCGCAACCGCGACGGCAACGCCCGCGACGATCGCGGCGGTCTTCAGCGTCTTGACGATGTCACCCATGTGATCTCACTCCTTGAGGCAAAGTTGGGGGTGCGGTTGTTGCCTTATCCCCACCAACGCCGTTTGGTTTAACGCGAGCGTCCCGTCAACTCAAGCCGAGGCGCACGCATCGTGCGGCAGAACGGTTTCCACGCCCGCCGGGTTCATCGCTCGTTCGGAAATGGCTGCTAGAAAGCCCGGAAACGCTGCTAGAAGCGCCGAATCCACCGCCGAAAGCGGCGAGTGGACGCCAAGCGCTGCAAGGCTTGTGACCTTTGCGTCGGCGATTCCGCACGGCACGATGCCGTCGAAATGCTCCAGCCGCGGCGACACATTCAGCGCCGCACCGTGCCATGTGACCCAGCGGCGGACGCGAAGCCCGATCGCTGCGAGCTTGGCGCCGCCGGTCCAAACTCCCGTCCGCCCCGCCACGCGCCCTGCTTCCACCCCCAACGCTGCCAGCGCCGCGATGATCCAGCCCTCCAGCGCTTGGATAAATCTGTGGAGATCCCGTGCGTCGCGGCGATCGAGGTCGATCATCGCATAAACAACACGCTGGCCGGGGCCGTGATAGGTGTGCTTGCCGCCGCGCCCGGCGGCGAACACGGGGAATCGATTCGGGTCCAGCAGCTCCTCGGGCCGGGCGGACACGCCCGCAGTGTAGAGCGGCGGGTGCTCCACCAGCCAGATCAGCTCGCGATCGGTCCCGGCGCGAATCGATTGAACGCGCGCTTCCATCGCGGCCACTGCGTCCGGATAGGGCGTCAGTCCGGGCGTCACGAGCCATTCGGGAGCGGCGATCACCCCGCCTCCGCCTCGATCCGATCCATGTCGGCGTCCGACAGGCCGAAATGGTGCCCGATCTCGTGGATGAGCACGTGGGTGACGACCGCCTCCAGGCTGTCGCCCGATTCGGCCCAGTGATCGAGGATCGGGCGCCGGTAGAGGTGGATCATCGTCGGCTGCGCGCCGGTGGGCACCGCCTCGGCCATGCCGATATGGTAGCCGCGATAGAGGCCGAGCAGATCGAAGGGCGATTCGAGGCCCATCTCGTCAAGCGTCTCGTCATCGGGAAACTCGTCGACTCGAAACACGACTCCGCCCAGATGCCGCCGGAACAGATCGGGCAGGCGCTCGGCGGCGGCGCGCGCGATCGCCTCGATCGCATCGAGATCGGGCGCAAGTGTTTGACGCGAGGCGGCCACGGCGCCGACATAGGGCAGAGCGGACGCGAAGGGGAGGGCGGGTGGCGATCGGACGGCTGAGCGGGGCGGAGCGGACGCAAGCGCTGGCTACCCTCGACGGGTGGACGCTGATGGCCGGGCGCGATGCGATCGAGAAACGCTGGCGCTTCCGCGATTTTCCCGAAGCGTTCGGGTTCATGACGCGCGTCGCGCTGCTCGCCGAGCGCGCCGACCACCATCCCGAATGGTCGAACGTCTACAACCGCGTGCACATCGTGCTGACGACACACGACGCTGGCGGACTGAGCGAGCGTGACGTCGCGCTCGCGCAGGCGATCGACGCGGGCTGAGCCGCGGTTGCCGTCGGCTTGCGCGCAGCGGCCGGGCGCGCGACACCTGTGCCAACGGAATGAGGGAGCGGCGGACATGAAGCGGGCTCTGGCGATTGCGATTCTGGCCTGCGCGACGGCGGCGCACGCAGCCGTTCCGGCGCCCGAGCGCGCGCTGACCGATCCGCGGTCGATCACCTCGCCGCAAAGCCCGCAGGCCGGGCCGGTCTCGGTCGCCGGCCTCTACGATCTGAAGGGCGGGCAGGGCGCGGTCTGGACTGCAGACGGGCGCAGCGTGGTGATGAGCGCCAACCTCGCTGGCCGGTTCAACCTGTGGCGTCTGTCGGCCGATGGCGGCGAGCCGGTGCAGCTGACCAAGTCCGACGACCGGCAGGGCGGCCCCACCATGCTGCGCGACGGGCGCGTCCTCTATCAGCAAGACCGCGCCGGGAACGAGATGTGGGATTTGTGGGCGGTGCCGCTGGCGGGCGGCGAGCCGGTCAATCTCACCAATACGCCGGACGTGATCGAGACCGGCGCCGAAATCTCGCGCGACGGGCGCTTCGTGGCGTTCGGGCGGCGGCTGAAGATTGCGCCCCAGACGAACATCGCGGTGATGGACCTCGGCACCGGCGAGGTGCGCGAGCTGACTGCCGAGCGCGAGCGCGACCGGCAGTGGAGCGTGGTCGCCATCACCGGCGACGCGCACACAATCATCGCCTCGCGCGGCGACTTCAACCGAGCGGTCGGCGAGGTTTACGCGATCGACGTGGCGAGCGGGCGCGCGCGGCTGCTGTCGAAGCCCGGCGAGCGCGTCGATGCCGCCGCGGCATCGCCCGACGGTCGCCGGATCGCAGTGACGGTGGAAACCGCGAGCGGAACGCGGCAGGCGGGCGTGCTCGATGCAGCGACGGGGATGGTCAGGCTGCTGAAGCCCGGCGTGTGGGAGCAATCGGCGCGGGCGATCTCGCCCGACGGCGCGCGGATCATCTTCGAAACGAATGTCGACGGGCGCACCACGCTGTCCTGCTATGACGTCGCCAGCGGACGGGTGAGCGATCTGCCGCTCAATCCCGGCGTGAACGCGCTGGCGGCGGACGGCGACAAGGCGTTCTCGCCCGACGGGCGGCGGCTGATCGTGTCGAGCCAGGGCGGCGCGCGGCCGTCCGAGTATTACGCCTATGATCTGAGCACAGGGAAGCTGACGCAGCTGACGCGCTTCGCTGGCAACGCCGTGCCGCCCGGACGCCTGCCGCCGACGCAGATCGTCCACTATCGCAGCGCCGACGGCACGGTCATCTCGGCGGTGCTGACGATGCCCTACAACCTGAAGCGCGACGGCACCGCGCCCGCCGTCGTGCTGCCGCATGGCGGGCCGACGGGGCAGACGGTCGACAGCTTCAGCCGCACGGCGGCGGCGCTCGCCTCGCGCGGCTACGTGACGCTTGCGCCCAATCCGCGCGGATCAACCGGCTATGGCCGGGCTTTCCAGGACGCGAACATCAAGGATCTGGGCGGCGGCGACCTCGATGACGAAGTCGCCGGAGCGCGCTGGCTCGCAGCGACCGGCTACGTCGACGCGAAGCGCATCGGCATCACCGGCGGCTCATACGGCGGCTACATGACGCTGATGGCCTTGGGCAAATCGCCCGACATGTGGGCCGCGGGGGTGGAGCTGTTCGGGATCATCGACTGGGTGACGATGTACAGGACCGAGGCGCCGACGCTGCAAGCCTATCAGCGCGGCCTGCTGGGCGAACCCGACACGGAGCCCGAGGTCTATCGGCGCACCAGCCCGATGACCTATATCGGCCAGGTGAAGGCCCCGCTGCTGGTTCTCCAGGGCGACAACGACATCCGCGTGCCGCGCGGCCAGGCCGAGCAGGTCGTCGATGCGATCAGGGCCAAGGGCGGCGTGGTCGAGGCGACATACTACGCGAACGAGGGCCACGGCTTCGTGAAGCGCGAGAATCAGATCGATTCGCTGCAGAAAACGATCGACTGGTTCGACCGCTTTCTGAAGCCGAAGCGCTGAGGGGCGCCGAGCCCGCGCGCGCCCAATCACGGGAACCGCTTGCCGCAACCGGCTCCGGCGGTGCATCGCGCGCGAAGTGACCGACTATCTTCCGTTCGAGAAACCGATCGAGGCGCTGCATCTGCGCGCGCAGCAGCTGCGGCGCGAAGGCGGGCATGAGGGCGAGGCGCGCGCGCTGGAGGAGCGAGCCGACGCGCAGCTCGCGCACCTCTATGCGCATCTGCCGCCGTGGCAGCGCACGCTCGTCGCCCGCCACCCGGCGCGCCCGCACTTCCAGCATTATGTCGGGCAGCTGTTCGATGAGTTCACGCCGCTGGCGGGCGACCGCGCGTTCGGAGACGACCAGGCGATCATCGGCGGCCCGGCGGCGCTGGCCGGCCAGGCGGTGATGGTGATCGGCCAGCAGAAAGGTGAGGATACCGCCAGCCGCATCCGGCACAATTTCGGAATGGCGCGGCCCGAGGGCTACCGGAAGGCGATCCGCCTGATGCGGATGGCCGATCATTTCGGCCTGCCCGTCATCACGCTGGTCGACACGCCCGGCGCATTCCCCGGAGTCGACGCCGAAGCGCGCGGCCAGGCCGAGGCGATCGCGCGCTGCACCGAGGAATGCCTGGAGCTCGGCGTGCCGATCGTCAGCGTCATCATCGGCGAGGGCGGTTCGGGCGGCGCGGTCGCGCTGGCAACCTCCAACCGGGTGCTGATGCTGGAGCACAGCGTCTACGGCGTGATCTCGCCCGAGGGCTGCGCGTCGATCCTGTTCCGCGACGCCAAGCGCGCGCCCCAGGCGGCGGAGGCGATGCGCATCACCGCAGCAGAGCTGCTGAAGCTCGGCCTCATCCACCGGATCGTCTACGAGCCCGCGGGCGGAGCGCATCGGGACCCGGCGCTCGCGATCCGGCGTGTCGGCGCCGCGCTCGTGGAGGAATTGCGCCGCCTCACTCCGCTCAGCCGCGACGAGCTTAGGGCCGCGCGCCGCGAGTCGTTCCTGGAAATGACGCGGCTCGGCTGACGACCGGGCGCCGTTCTGGCTTCCGCCGGATCACCCGGCAAGGATTTGCTGGCTTTCTCACGCGCGGCTGACGCTGCTCTGCGAGCCGATGGCGCACAAGCCTCTCACCGGACGCGATGGTCGCGGACGGGGTTCACGAAGACCAGAGAGGACAGAACATGCGACATGTGATGCTGGCGCCCCTGGCGCTCATTGGAGCCCTCGCCGTTTCGGCCGCGGCAGCGGCGCAGCCGGTAGCGGTGCGGACCGAGCAGGTCCCGTACGGCGATCTCAACCTCGCGTCGAAGGAAGGCGCCGACCGGCTGCAGCTGCGGATCAACGCTGCGGTTCGGCGCGTCTGCCCCAGCCAGAGCGGCAATTTGGTCGAGACGATGCAGTGCCGCATCGATGCGCAGAAGGCGGCCAAGCGGCAGATGACCGTCGCGATCGCCCGAGCCGAGACGCGCCCAGGCTTCCAGCTGGCCAGCAAATAACGCGACGGTCCGCCGATGCCGACGCAGGATGCCGCCCGTGGGACGCCCCCGCGGGCGGCCTCTCCGCGGGTGGCTAGCCGCGCACCGGATAGCGCAGGCGGCCGAGGAAGCGCAACGGATCGGGCAGGCCGCTGCCCACCGACAGCAGCCGTGCCTTCGTCTTTTCAAACGCCATGATCCCCTCGATCCGGCGATCGAGGAACACGCGCGTGGCTGCGAAATCCTCGCTGTCGTCTTGAAGCCAATATAGCAGCGTCGCCGAGTAGACGGCCGCCAGGATCGCGCGCTTGGTGTAGTGGTTGTAGTCGGTCGCCCTATCGCCCGCGGCGCGCCAGATCGAGTCGGCCGTGCGCCACAGGCCGCGCGCCGAGCGGGCGGCATTTTGCGGCAGCATCGTCACCGCGAGCGCGCGACGCACGGCTTCCTTGTGCGGCGCCGCCTGTTCCAGCCGCGTCATGACCGCCAGCCGGATGCGGTCGCGAATCTTGCGCGATGGCAGGTCGAGCGCGGCGAGCGCTTCCTCCATCCGTCGGTCGGCGAGCTCGATATAGGCGTCGGCCATGTCCGCGGGACCGCTGAACGCCAGCCGCGCGCGAGGACGCGGCACCCCAAGCGAATCCGCTGCGAGATCGAGCGAGGCGATGCTCCAGCCATCGAACGGCACGTTGGGCAGCATCGCTTCCACGAGCGGCAGGCGGAGTTCGGCTGGGGTCAGCTCGTCGAGCGGCATCATGCTGCGATCGGTGCCTCAGCTCCGTCGTCGAGGCAATCGGGCCCATCGCCGCGCGCCAGCACCTCGATCCCGATGTCGCGCAGGCCGAGCACCTCGCCCGCTACCGAGCGAACGGCGACGGGCGGGATCGGCTCGCCGGTGCGCCGATCGAAGAACTGGTAGGGCAGCTCCTCGCTGGGGCAGCGCATGTGCTCGGCGCCCCACTGCGCGATCGCGACGATGATCGGCAGCAGTGCCTTGCCCTTCGCGGTGAGGCGATATTCGATGCGGCGGCCATCGTTCGGGTCGGGGCGGCGATCAAGCACGCCCGTCTCGACGAGCTTGCCCAGCCGCGCCGACAGAACGTTCCGCGCGATGCCGAGACTCGACTGGAAGCCTTCGAAATGGCGCACCCCGAAGAAGGCGTCGCGGATGATCAGGAACGTCCACCACTCGCCCAATACCTCCAGGCTGCGGGCGACCATGCACGATCCGGGTAGCGCGCTGCGCTTGGGCACGGGGGCGTCTGCTCTCCTCTGCTGCGCAACATGGCGCGGCATCGCCCGAGTTGCAAGAGAAACCAGTTGCAAAGGAATACCAGTTTCGTTAGCGTACGTCTTGTCGAGAGGCTGCACGCAAACGAAGGAGCGGACATATGAGACGGATCGTCATCGGACTGGCATGGCTGCTGCCCGCGAGCGCTCTGGCCGGGTCGCACCTGTTCACCGCCGAGTTCAGCGACCTGCCGGGACGGGCGCAGCTGATTTCCTCCGGAGCGAACTGGCGGTGCGATGGCGCAGGCTGCACCTCGGCCGGCGCGATGAGCGATACGCCCGCGCGGCTGTGCGAGCGGCTTGCGCGCGAGCAGGGCAGGGTGGCGCGCTTCAGCGTCGACGGCGCGGCGATCAGCGACGAGGCGTTGGCGAAGTGCAACGCCCGCGCCCGCGACAGTGCGGTCCCGCAGGTCGGGCGGCGCTAGCGCTTCAGGACATCGGCCGTCACGCCCCGCTGCTTCCAGCCGTTCATCAGCCTGATGCCGTCGCACAGGGCCGGGAAGCGCCGGTCTGCACGCATCGCGTCGCTTGCGGGGACGAACCTCATCATCGGGGACGCTTGATCGCACCAGCGCGTTCGGCTAGTGTCGACGGGATAAGCGCCCGCGGCCCCGGCCGTACGGGCGCTTCTCCTTTGAAACAGCGACGAAAGGCTTTGGCGTTCATTCATGCAGATCATCGTCCGCGATAACAATGTCGAGCAGGCGCTGCGCGCGCTCAAGAAGAAGCTGCAGCGCGAGGGCGTCTACCGCGAGATGAAGCTGCGCCGCCATTACGAGAAGCCGAGCGAGCGCCGCGCGCGCGAGCGTGCCGCCGCCATCCGCCGCGCCCGCAAGCTGGAGCGCAAGCGCGCCGACCGCGAGAACGCGAAGTAAGCCGCGCGTCATGGCGCAGCCGGAGCTGAAGGGGCCCAAGCGCGCCACCGCGGGCTGGACGCCGTGGGTGCTGGGGCTGGGCGCGCTCGTTGCGATCGGCGCGGGCGTCGCGATTGCGGGCACCGCGCCGCTGGTGCGCCACGAGACGCCGAGCGGTCTGCGATATCAGCTGGTGCGCGAGGGCGATCCAAAGCGCCTGCCGCCGGGGCCGCACGACGGAGTCGTCGTGAATTATGTCGGTCGCCTGCCCGACGGGCAGATTTTCGATTCGAGTTTCGTCGGCGGCCGCCCGGCGCAGTTCCGCGTCGACCAGGTCGTGCCCGGCTTCGGCGAGGCGCTGCAGCTGCTCCGCCCCGGCGGGCAGGCGCGCGTGACGATCCCGTCGCGTCTCGCCTACGGCCCGCAAGGTGCGGGCGGGGTGATCCCGCCCAACACCGATCTCACCTTCGACATCGAGCTGATCGACGTCGTGCCCGCGCAGGCCGAGCCCGCGCGCTAGACGCTACTGGATCGAGATGACGCCGTTCACCGCTCGCCACTCGGCGGGCGCGATCAGGCCCTTGTGCGCGATCCGGACCGAATGGAGCGCAGCTTCGATCTCGCGCATCCAGTGGTCCAGGAAGTCGTGCAGCACCGGGAAACCTGGCGCGACATCATAGAATTGCCAGAGGAAACTCTGGATGAGGCTGGGATGGTCCGGCATGTAGTAGCGGAACTCGCCGGTGGTCAGCCCATAGCCGTGCATCTGCTTCAGGTAGTCTTGGTCGATCACGTCTTCTCCCTCCGCCTGAGGGATGCCATCAACGCATAATTGCGGGTTCGGGTGCAAGCGCGCCCTTGTGGCGCGGCTGTCGGGAGCAGCCTTGCGCCGGATCAGCCCCAGTCGGGAATCGCTTCCAGCTCCATCATCGCTTCGGGCTGCACGCGGTTGGCGACCACCCGCCAGTCGCGCCCTCGCACCAGCACCTCGGCGACCAGCGGGCGCGAGTTGTAGGTGGACGCGAGGCTTGCGCCATAGGCGCCCGCGGTCATCAGCGCGACACGGTCGCCGGGGCCGACCGCGCCGATCTCGCGGGCCTTGGCGAAGGTGTCGCCGCTCTCGCACGCCGGGCCGACGACGTCGACGACCATGCGGCCGGGCTTCGCCTCCAGCGGTTCGATGCCGTGATAGGCGCCGTAGAGCGTGGGCCGCATCAGATCGTTCATCGCTGCATCGACCACCACGAACACCCGGTCCTGACCCTGCTTCACGAGGATCGTGCTCGCGACGAGCACCCCCGCCTCTGCGACCAGGAAGCGCCCCGGCTCGAAGATCAGCCGCGCCCCCCAGCCGGCCGACACGCGCTCGACCATCGCTCCATAGGCTTCGGGCGAGGGCGGGGCGGGCTGGCCGGGCTCGTACGGCACGCCGAGGCCGCCGCCGAGATCGATCGTGCGGATCGCATGGCCTTCAGCGCGCAGCGCCTGCGCGAGGCTGCCGAGCGAGGCGAAGGCGCGCTCCATCGGTTCGAGCTGGGTCAGCTGGCTGCCGATATGGACCGCGAGGCCCTGCAGGCTGAGACCGGGGAGCGACGCGGCGAGGCGGGCGGCGTCCTTCGCCTGCGCGGCGGGAATGCCGAACTTGTCCTCGGCGCGGCCGGTGGAGATTTTGGTGTGCGTGCCCGCACTGACATCGGGATTGACGCGCAGCGCAATCGGCGCGGTGCGGCCAAGGCGCGTGGCGACCGCCGAGAGCATGTGAAGCTCGGGTTCGCTCTCGACGTTCAGCTGAAGGATGCCTTCGGTCAGCGCGCGCTCCAGTTCGCCGACGGTCTTGCCGACTCCCGAGAACACGATCCGGTTGGCGGGGACGCTCGCCCGCCGTGCGCGCGCCAGCTCGCCGCCCGAAACCACGTCCGCGCCTGCGCCCAGCCGAGCGAGCGTGGCGACGACGGCGAGATTGGGGTTGGCCTTCACCGCATAGGCGATGAGCGCGCTCGGCGGCAGCGCGGCTGCGAGGCGGCGATAGCGCTCCTCGATCGCGGCGGCCGAGTAGACGTAGACCGGCGTGCCCGCCGCGTCGGCAATCGCCGAGAGCGCGACGCCCTCGCAGTGCAGCGCGCCGCTGGCGGTGCGATGGAAGCCGGCGGAGTTGGGGACGGCGGTCATCGGACGGTGGCCCTGCTCGCAGCGCCTCCACCGGCCCGGACCCGATCCGGGCGCGCAGCCGGGTGGCGACAGGATGCTACGCCCCGGATCAAGCCCGGGGTGACGGATTGATGGAACGGCGCGCTCACTGCTTCGGCGGCAGATCGAACGGGTCGCGCGGGCGCTCCTGCTCGGGCCGGCGGATGAGGTCGTCGACGCGCAGCGGCGCAGCGTCGGCGGGGCGTTCCAGCATCTGCGGAGTCGGCTTGGGCGTCGCGGCCCAGTAGGGCGCAGGCGGCAGCGCGTTGCCCTGCCGGGGCATCAGATCCCCCTTGTGCCCGCAGCCAGCCAGCAGCAGGAGTGCGGCCGTCAAGCCCCACTTCCTCCCCGATCGCGGACCTCGAAGGAACTGGGCGGCGCGCGCGCTCACGGCCGCTCCCCCCGCGCGGCGGCGATGGCTTCGCGGACGCGATTGGGGGCGGTGCCGCCGAAGCTGGTGCGCGACGCTGCGGACTGGGCGGGTGTCATCAGATAGTCCCGTCGCACGCGCGGGTCGATCGCTTCAAGCGCGTCGTCGGACAGCTCGCTCAGCGTGCAGCCGCGCCGTTCGGCCTCGGCGACCGCGCGGCCGGCGATGTGGTGCGCCTCGCGGAAGGGCACCATCGCCTCGCGCACCAGCGCATCGGCCAGGTCGGTGGCGGTCGAGTGGCCCGTCCCGGCCACCTCGGCCATGCGCTCGGTGTTGAACTTCAGGTCGCGGATCATGCCGGTCATCGCGGCGAGGCACAGCTCCAGCGTGTCCGCCGCCTCGAACACGATGCGCTTATCTTCCTGCAGATCCTTCGAATAGGCGAGCGGCAGCCCCTTCAGCACGACGCCAAGATTCTGGAACGCGGCCAGCAGCTGCGCGGCCTTGGCGCGGATCAGCTCGGCGGCGTCGGGATTGCGCTTCTGCGGCATGATCGAGCTGCCGGTCGACCACGCGTCGGGCAGCGTCACGAACCCGAACGGCTGGCTCGCCCAGATCACGATCTCTTCGGCGAGGCGGCTGAGGTGCAGCCCGCAGATCGCGGCGGCAGACAGGTAATCGAGTGCGAAGTCACGGTCGGACACGGCGTCGATGGAATTGTGGGTGCAGAAGCCGAATTGCAGCTCCTGTGTCGTCTGCTCGCGATCAATCGGAAAGGCGGTGCCGGCGAGCGCTGCCGAACCGAGCGGATTACCACAGCACCGTTCCACCCGGATGTCCGTAAACCGGAGATGATCGCGCAACAGCATCGCTGCATACGCCATCAGATGATGACCGAGTGTCACCGGCTGACCAACCTGTAGGTGCGTGAAGCCGGGCATGATCGAAGCGGCGTGTTGCTCTGAGCGTTGCAGCAGAGCCTCACCGAGATCCGTGCAGCCGAGCAGTGCACGGTCGGCCGCCTGTCGCACCCAGAGCTTGAAATCCGTCGCGACCTGGTCGTTGCGCGACCGCGCGGTATGCAGCCGCCCCGCCGCCGGGCCGATCAGCTCGGCTAGGCGCTTCTCGACCGCCATGTGGATGTCCTCGGCCCGGCAGTCGAGCGGAGGCCCGTCGGTTGCGGCCCATTCGGCCGCGATCGCGTCCAATCCGGACAGGATCGCCGCGGCGTCCTCCGCCGGAATGATGTCGCGGTCGCGCAGCATCGCCGCATGGGCCTTCGAACCGCGGATGTCCTCGCGCCACAGTCGCCGGTCGACTTGCAGCGAGTTGTTGATCCGGCGCATCAGAGCGGACGGGCCTTCCGCAAAGCGCCCGCCCCACATCGCATCCGGAGCCTTGCCCGTGCCGCCGTCCCGCTCGCTTTCGATCGCTGCTCTCCTCGTGCTCGCCGCCGCTGCTAGGGCCGGCGCCGCGGCCGGACAACCCGCGCCGGCGCCGCGCAGCGGCGGAGGCGATCGCGGCGCGGCGCATAAGCTTGCGCTGCCGCCCAAGGCGACGCGCGCTCAGGCAGGCACCGCTGCCCCCGCCGCCGAGTTCGCCGACGAGCGCGGCGCGAAGCAGACGCTCGCCGCCTATCGCGGCCGCCCGGTGCTGGTGAACCTGTGGGCGACGTGGTGCGTGCCGTGCATCGCCGAGCTGCCGACGCTTGATCGGCTGCAGGCCCGTACCGGCAAGCGGCTGAAGGTGCTTGCGATCAGCCAGGACCTCGGCGGCTGGCGCGACATCCGCCGCTTCGCCAAGCCGGGCCTGTTCCCCGCGCTCGATTTCCGATCGGACAAGGATACGAACTTCGCGGTCGCACTGAAGGCCGCGGGGCTGCCGATGACCGTGCTTTACGACGCGAACGGTCGCGAGCTGTGGCGCGTCAACGGCTCGGTCGAGTGGGACAAGCTGCCCGATTCGGCGTTCGGCCTCTGACGGCCTCGCGCCTATTTGCGCGCGTTGTACGCAAGCTCGGGCGCGCTCAGTTGAAAGCCGATCAACAGCTCGAACGTCGCGCGGCGCACCTGGTCGCGCACCTCGGGCCGGGCGAGCGGATCGAGCGCCGCGTCGGGATCGCCGGGTTTGCGCTCGCGCGTGATCTTCTTGACGATATCGCCGGGCAGCGCGACCTCGGCGCGGTTGATCGCGCTGCGCGCCTGGCCGCGGCCAAGCCCGCGCGTCTGGCCGTCGGCGAAGCGCACGACAACCTGGCCCACTTCCTTCGAAACCAGGCTCTGCCCGCCGCGCGTGACGGCGGCGAAGACCGGCAGCGTCTCCTCGCGCGCGGGCCCGGGCGCGCGGCGCATCGCAACCACGTCATAGGTCGCGACCGTATCCACCGTGGCTCCGCGTTCGTCGCAGGTCGATCGCACGCCGGTGATCGCGGCGGTGAAGTCTAGCGCGCTTTGGTCGCGGCTGTCGGCGGGGCTGAAGCGGGTCACCTCACCCGCATATTGGGGTATGGCGACGGCCGGACACGTTGTGCGCTTGACGATGAACGGATCCCGCTCGCAGCCTGCGAGCGCCGCGGCGGTGAGGCCGAGGAGGACGAGTGGATAACGCAACGGCTCTCGATGCTCCGGTGATTGTGCCGACCCATAGGCGCGCGATCGGCGGCGCGGCAAGACGGCTGACGGTGCTGCTCGCCAACCCGCGCGGCTTCTGCGCCGGGGTGGACCGCGCGATCCGGGTCGTCGAGCTGGCGATCGAGCGCTACGGCGCCCCCGTCTTCGTGCGCCACGAGATCGTCCACAACCGCCATGTCGTCGAGCGGCTGAAGGCGCTGGGCGCGATTTTCGTCGAGGAGCTGACCGACGTGCCGGACGGCGTGCCGGTGGTATTTTCCGCGCACGGCGTTCCGAAATGCGTCCCCGCCGCGGCCGACGCGCGCGGGCTGGTGGCGATCGACGCAACTTGCCCGCTTGTCAGCCGCGTCCACAAGCTCGCGGAAAAGCTGCATTTCGCCGGGCGGCACATCCTGTTCATCGGCCATGCCGGCCACCCCGAGGTCATCGGCACCTTCGGCCAGGTGCCGCCGGGCGCGATGACGCTGGTGCAGTCGGCCGCCGATGCAGAGAGCTGCCATGTGCCGCCCGGGCCGCTCGCCTACCTCACGCAGACGACGCTGTCGGTCGACGACACCCACGCCATCGTCGCGGCGCTGAGCCGGCGCTTCCCGGCGATCGAGGCTCCATCGAAGGACGACATCTGCTATGCCACGTCGAACCGGCAGGAAGCCGTGAAGGCGATCGCAGCGCGGGCTGACTTCGTGCTGGTGATCGGCGCGCCCAATTCCAGCAACAGCGTGCGCCTGGCCGAGGTCGCCGCGCGCTGCGGCGCGCCCGCTCGGCTGGTGCAGGACGCGGGCGAGATCGAATGGGCGTGGCTGGACGGCGTGGAGACTCTGGGGGTCACCGCCGGAGCGTCGGCGCCCGAGCAGCTGGTCGACGGCGTGCTGCGCGCGCTCGCCGACCGCTACGAGCTCGCGACCGAACTGGTGACGACGGCGCACGAGCACGTGATCTTCAAGCTGCCCAAGGGGCTGGCGGGGTAGGGGAGCGGCGATCGGCGCTTGCGCAAAGCGGTTCGCCCGCAACTCCGGGGCTCGGGCGGATCCACCGGGTTGCGGCGCGGCGCGGAGCGGGTAGGGACCGGTTCATGGCCGTCTACACGCGCGTCCCCGCGTCCGAGCTTAAGGCGTTCCTTGAGCGCTATGACGTAGGCGAGGCGGTCAGCTTCGCGGGGATCGCGGAGGGGGTCGAGAATTCGAATTTCCTCCTCGGGACCACGCGCGGACGCTATATCCTGACGCTCTACGAGAAGCGCGTCGCTGCGGCCGACCTGCCCTATTTCCTCTCGCTGATGCGCCATGCGGCCGAGCGCGGGGTGCCGACCGCGCGGCCCGTGCCCGACCGCGCGGGCGAGCCGCTGCGGACGCTGTGCGGGCGGCCCGCTGCGCTGATCGAGTTTCTCGACGGCGCGTGGACGCCGACTCCGACGCCTCAGCAGGCCGGAGCCGCGGCGGCCGCGCTGGGGCGCTTTCACCGGGCAACCGCCGACTTCCCGCTGCGGCGGCGCAACGCGCTGGGGCCGAAGGGGTGGGCCGAACTCGCCGCGCGCATCGGCGGGCGTGCCGACGAGATCGCGCCGGGCCTTGACGCAACCATCGCCGGCGAGCGCGCGATGCTCGACCGCATCTGGCCTGCGACGTTGCCGATCGCGACGACGCACGCCGATCTGTTCCCCGACAATGTGCTGTTCCTGGATGGCGCGGTTTCGGGCCTGATCGATTTCTATTTCGCCTGCACCGAGTTGCGCGCCTACGATCTGGCGGTGATGCTGGTCAGCTGGGCGTTCGATGCCGGCGACCGGTTCCTGCCCGAGCATGCCGACGCGCTGATCGAGGGCTATCATCGCGCGCACGGCCTGCTGCCGTCGGAGCTTTCGGCGCTGCCGGTGCTCGCGCGCGGCGCGTGCCTGCGCTTCCTGCTGACGCGCGCGTGGGATTGGCTGAACACGCCCGCCGACGCGCTGGTGACGCGCAAGGACCCCTTGAGCTTCGCCCGCCGCCTGGCGCACTTCGCGGGCGAATGACCGAAGTTCGGATTTTTACCGACGGAGCGTGCAAGGGCAATCCCGGGCCGGGCGGCTGGGGCGCGATCCTTGTCGCTGGCGGCCACGAGCGCGAGCTTTCGGGCTACGAACCGCTCACCACCAACAACCGCATGGAACTGACCGCGGCGGTCGAGGGGCTGGCGGCCTTGAAGCGGCCATGCGCGGTGACGTTGACGACCGATAGCGTCTACGTGCGCGACGGCATTACCAAATGGGTGCAGGGCTGGCAGCGCAACGGCTGGCGCACGGCCGACAAGAAGCCGGTGAAGAACGAGGATCTGTGGCGCGCGCTGCTGCAGGCCGCAGCGCCGCACCGTATCGACTGGCGCTGGGTCAAGGGCCACGCGGGCCACCCCGAAAACGAGCGCGCCGACGCACTGGCGAACGCAGCGATCGCAGCAGCGCGCGCGGCGCGGGCCTGATCCCGCCAGCCCCGATGAATTCCGGGGCGCGAGACTGCCGGACCGGCGCTACAGAGGCGCGGGGCGGAGTGGAGCGGGCGGCGATGTCGAGGGCGCAGGCCCCAGCGCCAGCGCAGCCCCTTAACCGCGCCGCGCGCGGCTCCCTCACCCTGCCGGAGGGGGCACGCTAACGGATGTGCAGCACGCAGATCAGCGTGAACAGCCGACGAGCGGTGTCGAAGTCGATCTCGGCCTTGCCGTCCAGCCGATCTTTCAGCGCTTCGGCTGCGTCATTGTGGATCGCGCGGCGTGCCATGTCGATCGTCTCGATCTGCGCGGGCGACGCATTGCGGATCGCTTTGTAATAGCTGTCGCAGATCGCGAAATACTCGCGGATCGTGCGCTGGAACGGGCTGAGGCTGAGGTGCAGCGTCGTCACCGCCTCGCCGTCGGCGCGCGACAGGTCGATCGCCAGCCGCCCTTCTTCCACGCGCAGCAGCACGCGCCACGGGCCGCCATAGGCCTCGCCGTCGATCCTGGGGGCGAAATGATTCGCCTCCAGCAGGTCGAAGATCGCAACCCGGCGCTCCTGCTCGACGTCGGCGTTGCGCCACAGGATCGTGCGCTCGTCCAGCTCCACCGCGATGATCCGCGGATCCGCCGTGGCGGCGGCGGGCGCGGGCGTCTCTTCGGCGGGGCGGGTCACGGCGTGCATGGGTGCCGGTCAAACGCCCAAGGTCAAGTCCGGTTCACCCAGCGCGCGCGCGCGATGCCCAGCGCCCACAGCACACTCGTCAGGTCGCCGTGGTTGAGCCGCGCGTGCGCGGCCGCCTGCGCCGCGGGCTTGCCGTGGACGGCGATGCCAAGCCCGCTTGCCTCGAACATGCGGACGTCGTTTGCTCCATCCCCGAGCGCCACGGCGTCGGTAGGCTCCAGCCCCAGCGCGCCCGCTTCGGCGATCAGTTCGGCGCGCTTGGCGTCGGCGCCAAGAATCGGATCGAGCACACGTCCGGTCAGCCGCCCGCGCTGCACCTCCCAGCGGTTGGCACGGACCGCGTCGAAGCCCAGCGCTGCGGCGACCGCCGCTGCGAAATCGGTGAAGCCGCCCGTCACCAGCACGGTGCGGATGCCCTCGGCGCGCGCGGTGGCGATCAGCGTCGCGGCACCGGGGGCAGGGCGGATGCGCTCGGCGAGGCAGCGTTCGACGAGCGCGGTTTCCACCCCCGCGAGCAGCGCGATGCGCTCGCGCAGTGCGCCTGCAAAATCCAGCTCGCCCGCCATCGCGCGCGCGGTGATCGCGGCGATCTCGGCTTTCAGCCCAGCATAGTCCGCGAACTCGTCGAGGCATTCCTGCCCGATCATCGTCGAATCCATGTCGGCCACCAGCAGCAGCCGCGCCCGCCCGGCCACCGGCTGCACGAACACGTCCGCCTGCGCCTCCACCGGCCGCAGCGCGGCGCGCACCGCGGCGAGCGGCTCGTCCGTCAGCAGGTCGATCGCGTGCGGCTCGTCTAGCCAGCGCGCTTCGCCGCCGGGCAGCGCGTCACGCGCGGCAGCGATCGCGCTTGACGGCAGGCCCGCCGGATGGGTGAGTGTGACGACGTTCATGGCTCCCCGTCCGCCCGTTCTGGTCATCGCAGGGCCGACGGCAAGCGGCAAGTCGGCGCTGGCGCTCGCCGTCGCCGCCACCCGCCCCGCGACGATCATCAATGCCGATTCGATGCAGCTTTATGCCGAGCTGCGCGTGCTGACCGCGCGGCCCGGACCTAAGGACCTCGGCGCCGCGCCGCATCGGCTGTTCGGCGTGCGGCCCGCCGCGCAGCCCTGCTCGGCGGCCGAATGGGCCGGGCTGGCGCGCGCCGAGGTTGAGCGCGCGTGGCGCAATGGGGGGCTGCCGGTACTGGTTGGCGGCACGGGGCTCTATCTTAGCACGCTGATCGACGGCATCGCGCCGGTGCCCGCGATCGCGGCGGACGTGCGCGCGGCCGTGCGCGCGATGGACGCAGGCGCGGCGTGGGCGGCGCTGCGCCGCGCCGATCCGGCGGGGGCAGGGCGGTTGCGGGCAAGCGACCCGCAGCGCGTCAAGCGCGCGCTGGAGGTGGTGCTGTCGACCGGATCGCCGCTCTGCGCGTGGCAGGCGCTGCGGACCGGCGGGCTGGGCGAGGCGGCCGAGGTGCGCGCGGTGGTCATCGACAGGCCCGCCGCCGAGCTGGCGGCGCGGATCGAGCGGCGCTGGGATCGGATGGTCGCCGCCGGCGCGCGCGACGAGGTGGCGGGGCTGGCGGGGATCGATCCCGGGCTGCCGCTGATGAAGGCGTGCGGCGTGCGGCCGCTGCTGGCCGAACTCGGCGGCACGCTGTCGCCCGCAGCCGCCCGCGAAGCCGCGCTCGCCGAGACGCGCCAATATGCCAAGCGCCAGCGAACCTGGTTTCGCAACCGGTGCGCCTCGTGGGAGCGGGTGGCGGACTGCGAGGGGTGGGTGGCAAAACTCAACGGCCCGCCCCGGCACGGAACGGTGCTCTCTCAATGACAGCGCTGGGGTTGAGGGCCGCCGCTGCCCACCGCCTCCGCTGGCGTTCCGACCCCTGCCCGTGCCGGGGAGGTGGGCTCCCTTGACAGAAGTAACCATATGGGTTATGAAAGACACCGTTGATCGAGGCGCTTGGGGCGCCTCGCGACGCGCCCGCGCGGCGCACGCTGTCTTCCTCAGCTTCCGCCTCCTCCACCCGCTCCCGCGACGCTCGCGAGGCTCGCGACCTTCGCGACCTTCGCGGCGAGCAGACTGCGCAACATTATTGCTACAATTTTGGTTGACGGCGCATTATCTAAGCTGCTCTGACCCGCTGATGCGTCGCCCAGCAATCGCCGCCGATCCGCGATGACCCCCATGAACGGCGCCCAGGCCGTGGTGCGAGCGCTGACCGAGCAGGGCGTCACGCATCTGTTCGGCTATCCCGGCGGCGCGGTCCTGCCGATTTACGACGCGCTGTTCCAGCAAGCGGCGATCCGGCACATTCTGGTGCGGCACGAGCAGGCCGCGGTCCACGCCGCCGAGGGCTATGCGCGCTCGAGCGGGCGGCCCGGCGTGGTGCTGGTGACGAGCGGCCCGGGAGCCACCAACGCGGTCACCGGCATCGCCGACGCGTTCATGGATTCGATCCCCGTCGTGATCCTCACCGGCCAGGTGCCCACGCACCTGATCGGCACCGATGCCTTCCAGGAGTGCGACACGGTCGGCATCACGCGCCACTGCGCCAAGCACAATTTCCTGGTGAAAGACCCCGACCTGCTGGCGCCGACGATCCACGAGGCGTTCCGGATCGCAACTCAAGGCCGCCCCGGCCCCGTGGTGGTCGATATCCCCAAGGACGTGCAGGTCGCCCGAGCACGCTATGCTCCGCCCGGCCGCGTGCTGGCACCCGCGTTCGCGCCCCGCACCGAGCCCCTCGCGGAGCGCATCGCCGCCGCGGTCGAGATGCTCGCCGCGGCCGAGCGGCCGGTGCTCTATACCGGCGGCGGGGTCATCAACGCCGGGCCGCACGCGTCCGACGCGCTGCGCCGGCTGGCGGCGCTGACCCGAGCGCCCGTCACCTCGACGCTGATGGGGCTGGGCGCGCTGCCCGCCAGCCACCCCCAATGGCTGGGAATGCTGGGGATGCACGGCACCTACGAGGCCAACCTGGCGATGCACGGGGCCGACCTGATCGTCTGCCTGGGCGCGCGCTTCGACGATCGCGTGACGGGCCGGGTGGACGCCTTCGCTCCCGCCGCGCGCAAGATCCACGTCGATATCGATCCGTCGAGCTTCAACAAGACCGTGCCGGTCGACCTGACGATCGAGGCCGACGCAGGCCGCGCGATCACCGCGCTGGTCGAGCGCTGGGGCACGCGCGAGGCTACCGACCTTCGGGCATGGTGGGCGCGCATCGCAGGCTGGCGCGCGCGCCGCTGCCTGGCGTTCGAGCAGCGCGGCCCCACGATCCTGCCGCAGCACGCAGTCGCACGCCTGTACGAAGCAACGCGTGGCCATGATCCGATCATCAGCACCGAGGTCGGGCAGCACCAGATGTGGGCCGCGCAGCATTTCGGCTTCGAAGCGCCCAACCGATGGCTGACGAGCGGCGGCCTCGGCACGATGGGCTATGGCCTGCCGGCGGCGATCGGTGCGCAGCTGGCGAACCCGGGCCGGCTCGTCATCGACATCGCGGGCGAGGCGTCGATTCTGATGAACATTCAGGAGCTGTCGACCGCCAAGCAATATCGCCTGCCAATCAAGGTGTTCATCCTCAATAACGAATATATGGGTATGGTTCGCCAGTGGCAGGACCTCACCTATAGCGGCCGCCACGCCGAAAGTTATTCGGAGTCACTGCCGGATTTCGTGAAGCTGGCCGACGCGTACGGATGGACCGGGCTGCGGATCGACACCGTCGACGCGCTCGACGACGGCATCGCCGCAATGCTGGCGCACGACGGTCCGGTGCTGGTCGATTGCCGCGTGGCAAAGCTGGAGAACTGCTTCCCGATGATCCCCAGTGGCGCCGCGCACAACGAGATGCTGCTCCACGCGGGCGAGGTTGGCGGGGCGCTCAGCGAAGACGCCGAAGCGCTGGTCTGAGAGCAGGCGCTTGCGCGGACGGCGCGCGGGCCGCACTGCTTCGCCCCGCGATGGCATCCCGCGCTCCCCGAGCCGAACCCGCGGCGACCGATCCCGCCGGTTGGCGAGCGCTGGGCGACCGGCTGCTCGCAGCGGGGCAGCGGGAGTTGGCGGACCGGGCGTATATGGCCGGGGTCCGGGCTTCGGTGTACGATGGGAGACTGCGGGCGGCAGCGACGGCGCTCGCCAACGGTCGGCTGGCCGAGGCGGAGGATCCGCTGAGGCAGCATTTGCGCGAGTATCCGACCGACGTAGCGGCGATGCGGATGCTCGCCGAACTCGGCGCACGGCTTGGCCGCTATGCCGACGCGGCGGCGCTGCTGGAGCGTGCGCTGGAGCTTGCGCCATCGTTCGGGGCAGCGCGGCACAATCTGGCGGTGGTGCTGCACCGGCAGAACCAGGCGGTGGCGGCGCTGAAGCATCTCCGCGTCCTGCTGGCGGCCGATCCCGACAATCCGGAATTGCTGAACCTGGAGGCCGCGTGCCTGTCGCTGACGGGCGAATATGCCGACGCGATTGAGCGCTGGGAGCGGCTGACCGCGCGCCTGCCGCGCGAACCGCGGCTGCACCTCAGCCTGGGCCATGCGTTGAAGACCGTGGGCCGCAGCGCCGATGCGGTTGCGCGCTATGCCCGCGCCGCCGCGCTGGCGCCGATGCTCGGCGAGGCGTGGTTCGCGCTGGCCAACATGAAAACCTACCGGTTCACGCCCGCGGATGTGCAAGCGATGCGCGATGTGGCTGCTCTCGGCGATCTCGGCGACGAGGACCGACTGCATCTGGAGTTCGCGCTGGGGAAGGCGGCCGAGGACGCGGTCGATCCGGCCGCCGCGTTCGGCCACTATGCGCGAGGCAACGCGATCGGCGCGCGGCGGTCGGGCTATGATCCCGACGAGACCAGCGCGCTGGCCGACCGCTACGAGGCGCTGCTGACGCCCGGGCTGTTCGACCGTCTCGGCCCCGGCGGGAATTCGAGCTCGGCGCCGATCTTTGTCGTCGGCCTGCCGCGCGCGGGGTCGACGCTTGTGGAGCAGATTCTGGCCTCGCATCCGCAGGTGGAGGGCACCGCCGAACTACCCGATCTGCCGCTGATCGCACGGCGGCTCGCGGGCAACCGCAGGCCCGGCGAGCCCGCGCGCTACCCCGCGCTGCTGGCCGAACTGTCCCCGGCTGAGCGTGCCGAACTCGGCGCCGAGTATCTTGACCGCACGCGCCCCTACCGGAAGACCGGTCGCCCGCGTTTCATCGACAAGACGCCCGGCAACTGGGCGCACGCCGCGCTGATCCACCTGATCCTGCCGGGGGCGACGATCATCGACGTGCGCCGCCATCCGCTTGCGAACGGCTGGTCAGCGTTCCGGCAGCATTTCGCGCGCGGATCGGGCTTCACCTACGACCTCGGGTGGCTGGGCCGCTACTGGCGCGATTACGCGCGCGTAATGGCGGCGCTCGACCGCGCGCTGCCGGGGCGGGTGCACCGCGTGCAGTACGAGAAACTCGTCGCAGCGCCCGAGCCTCCGATCCGCGCGCTGCTGGCGCATTGCGGCCTGCCGTTCGATGCAGCGTGCCTCAGCCCGCACGAAACACGGCGCGCGATCCGCACCCCGTCGGCCGAACAGGTGCGGCGGCCGATCAGCGATCAGTCTGTTGAAGAATGGCAACAGTACGCGGCCTTTCTACAGCCGCTGATCGAAAGCCTGGGCGATGCGCTTGACGATTTCCGCGCCACGCCGGAGCCTTCGTCGCAATAAGAAGAATACGAGGGCAGGATCAATGGCGGTGACGTCTGACTGGAGCCTGCGGGTTGCGCGTTCCGCTCTGCTGCTTGGGGCCGCGGCGGTGCAGCCCGCCGTCGCGCAGACCGCGCCGCCCCCGTCCGAGGGCGGCAGCGCTGCGGTCAACGGGACGAACGCGTTGGCGCCGAACACCGGCCCGGCGATGGAGGAGATCGTCGTCACCGCGCAGAAGCGAACCGAGACGCTGCAGTCGGTGCCGATCTCGATCGCAGTACTTGGCACGCAGAAGCTGGCGCAGCTCAACATCACGCAGCAATCGGACCTGATCCGCTTCCTACCGACCGTGAACGTCCAGACCCTCGGCCCCGGCCTGACGCGCTTCTATTTCCGCGGGATCGCCAGCGCGGACAATGGCAACCATTCCGGCCCGCAGCCGACGGTGGGCGTCTATTTCGATGAGCAGCCAGTCACGACGATCCAAGGCACGCCCGACCTGCATCTGTACGACATCGCGCGCGTCGAAGCGCTCGCGGGTCCGCAGGGCACGCTCTACGGAGCCAATGCCGAGGCGGGCGTGCTCAGGATCATTACAAACAAGCCCGATTCCACCAAGTGGGAAGCCGGCGTCGACTTTGAGGGGAACAAAGTCACCAAGGGCGGCTTCGGCTTCAAGACCGAAGGGTTTCTGAATGCACCTCTATCGCAACGCGCGGCGCTGCGCGTGGTCGGCTGGTATGAGCGCGACGGGGGATTCATCGACATCGTTCCCGGATCGCGCTCGTTCACGAACGGTGTCACGATTCGCACGACGCCGCGGCGCGATATCAACCAGGTCGATACCTATGGTGGCCGCCTGGCTCTGAAGGTCGATCTCGACGACAACTGGACGATCACGCCCAGCGTGCAGGCGCAGGAGCAGATCGCGGGCGGCCGCTTCGGCTATGACCCGACCGCGGGCGACCTCAGCGTGCGGGTCTACTCGCCCGAGCGTAACAAGGACAACTGGATTCAGGCTGCCGCGACGATCGAGGGCAAGATCCACAATCTCGATCTGGTCTACGCCGGCAGCTATTTCCTGCGCGCAGTCGATACGATCCAGGACTATTCGGACTACACTTTTGCCTACGATCAGGTGTTTCCCGGTTTCGCGCAATATTTCACCGATGCGCGCGGCGGCGCGATCAACCCCGCGCAGCGCGTGTTCGGCGGCGATCGTTTCTACCGGCAGAGCCACGAGCTGCGCATCTCGACGCCGCTGGACAAGCCAATCCGCGCGGTGATCGGCGGCTTCTATCAGCGCCAGCAGCATAACATCCTGCAGGATTATTTCATCTCGGGCTTCGCTCCCGCGGCGTCCGTCACCGGCAATCCGGGGACGCTGTGGCTGACGCAGCAGCGGCGTGTCGACCGCGATAGCGCGGTGTTCGGCGAGGTGACGTGGGAGCCGATCGCCGATCACTTGATCCTGACGGGCGGCGCACGCGCCTTCTGGTACGACAACACGCTGTTCGGCTTTTTCGGCTACGGAGCGAATAACCCGTTCGGCAGCTCGACGGGCGAGGGGCGCTGTATCGCGGGCAAGCCGGCGTTGGGCCGCGCGCCGTGCACCAATCTCGATGCGCGGGCGAAGGGTGACGGCATCACGCCCAAGGCGAACATCACCTACAAATTCGATCGCGACCACCTGGTCTACTTCACCTACAGCCGCGGCTTCCGGCCCGGCGGCGTCAACCGGCGCGGCGGTGATCCGTACCTGCCGGACTTCCTGACCAATTTGGAAATCGGCACCAAGAACCAGTTTTTTGATCGCAGGCTGACGGTCAACGTCACCGGCTTTTACGGGCGATGGAAGAACTTTCAATTCGGCTTCTTGGGCCAGAACGGCCTAACCGTCATCCGCAACCTGCTTGGTCTCGCCGAGGTCTATGGCGCGGAGGGCGAATTGAATGTCGCGCCGGCACGAGGGCTGACGCTGAACGGAGGCTTCGCCTATACCGACGCGACGACGTCGGCGGATTATTGCGGTATGCTCGCAACCAACTCATCGCTGCCGCAAACGATTTGCGTCCCCGGCAACCCGGGCGGGCGCAATAACGGCCCGGCACCGAGGCCGCAGGCACCGCGCGGTAGCCGCCTGCCGGTGGTGCCGCAGCTGAAACTCAACGCAACCGCGCGCTACAGCTGGGATTGGGGGCAGGTGAAGCCCTACATCCAAGGCTCGATCAGCCATCAATCCTCCTCGTTCCAGGATCTTCGCCAGGCTGAGCAGCCGGTGCAGGGACGGCTGCCCGCGTTCCAGCAGGTGGACTTCAACGTCGGTGCCGCGCTGCCGCATCGCATCACGATGGAGCTGTTCCTGCAGAACGCGTTCGACAGCCGGGGGAATGTCAGCCGCTACAACGCGTGCGCTCCGGTGCTGCGTGACAGCAGCTCGGGCGTGCCGCTGACACCGCTGTGCGGCACCACCTATGTTGTGCCCACGCGCCCGCAGACCGTCGGCATCCGGATCAGCAAGCGCTATTGAGCGGAGCCGTGAGCCCGCTCGGCACGCTCCGCCCCGCAGCCGCCGCGCCCGGCCTCGAGCACGCGCACGCGCTCGACCCGCGCTACTATGTGGAGGACGGCTGGCTTGACCATGAGCTGCGCCACGTGTTCCGCGCCGGCTGGCAATGGGCGGGGACGCGTTCCACTCTGGCGAAGCCCGGCGACTATCTGACCGCCGACCTGCCGGGCGGATCGGCGGTCATCGTGATGCGCGAGGACGGGCAGCTCGCGGCCTATCGCAACCTCTGCCGCCATCGCGCCGGGCCGCTCGCGGAGGGATGCGGCAACGCCGGCCGCCTGCGCTGCCGTTATCACGGCTGGACCTATGGGCTGGACGGCCAGCTCCGCTCGGCACCGGAGATGGGTACGGCGCAGGGCTTCGATCCGGCGGACTACCCGCTCTATCCGGTGGGCGTCGCCGAGTTCCAAAGCCATGTTTTCGTCGCACTCGCACCTGCGCAAGCGCCACCATTTACCGACATGGCCGCGGGCATCGCCGAGCGGATCGCTCCGGAAACGCTCGCGGGCATGGAGCTGCACAGCACACAGACCTACGAGGTCGAGTGCAACTGGAAGGTGTACGTCGACAACTATCTGGAAGGCTACCACGTCCCCTACGTGCATCCCGCGCTCGTCGGGCCGATCGACTATGGCCAGTACATCACGGAATTGGCCGAGTGGTCTTCGCTGCAGCACACAGCGGTCGCCGATGACGACCCGGCCTATGGCGGCGGACGGATGTGGTATTACTTTGTTTGGCCCAACACGATGCTAAACGTAGTCAGCGGGCGGCTGCAGCTGAACCAGGTCGTGCCGCTCGGCCCACGCCGCACACGGGTGCTGTTCGGCAATTTCTACACGCCGGAAGCGGTCACACGCGCCGAAGCCGATCTTGCCTTCACGGCGACCGTGCAGGAGGAGGACGCCGCGATCTGCGCCGCGGTCGACCGCAATCTTCGCGCGGGCATCTACACCCCCGGCCGTCTCTCGCCGCGACGCGAGGCGGGCGTGTGGCATTTCCAAAGCCTGTTGCGAGCAGCCTACGCGCGCGCCTGACCGCGCTAGTGCCATGACGGCCGAGGCCGGGCAGGTCGGGCCGCGCCTGCTCGGGCCGTGGGTGACGACGGCGCTCGTCGTCGGCAATCTTGTCGGTTCGGGCGTGCTGCTGCTCCCGGCGTCGCTCGCGCCGCTTGGCTGGAACGCGTTGACCGGCTGGGCCGCGGTGATCGTCGGCGGGCTCGCGCTGGCCCACGTCTTCGCGCGCCTCGCAGCCATGCTGCCGGCGTCAGGCGGCCCCTACGCCTACGTGCGCGAGGCATTCGGGCGAGTTCCCGCCTATTTCGTCGCGTGGGCCTATTGGGCCAATCTGTGGATCGGCAACGCCGCGGTCGCGGTCGCGCCGGTCGCCTATCTCGGCCGCTTCGCGCCGACACTCGCTGCCGACCCTGCCATCTCGGCCGCTGCAACGGTCGCCAGCGTGTGGGGCGCGACGCTCCTCAACCTGCGCGGCAGCCTGGTCACGGGCCGGTTGATCCTGTGGACGACGGTGCTGAAGCTCGTGCCGCTCATTGTCGCGTGCGTCGGAGCGGCGATATTGCTGGCGCGCGGCCACCCCACCTCGGCGGCGGCGGCTGCCCCGGTCTCACTGGGCGGCACCGCGGCGGCTGCGACGCTTGCCTTCTGGGCGGTGCTGGGGCTCGAATCGGCGACCGTCCCTGCGGGCAAGGTCCGCGATCCGGCGCGCACGGTGGCGCTGGCGACGCTCGCGGGGACGCTCTGCGCGGCGCTGATCGCCGCCGCCGTCACGCTTGCGGTGCAGTTCCTGCTGCCCGCCGGGGAGGCTGCGCGCTCGCCTGCACCCTTCGCCACGTTCGCGGAGACCCTTGCGGGCCCGTGGGCGGGTCGCGCGGTCGCGGTGATCGGAGCGGTCGGCGCCTTTGGTGCGCTGGTGGGCTGGATCCTGCTGCAGGGCGAACTGCCCGCCGCGATGGCGCAAGGCGGCGTCTTCCCGCGCCCGCTCGCGCGGCTCGACGCACGCGGCACGCCGGTCACCGCGCACATCGTTGCCTCGACCATGCTGTCCGCCGTTGTCGCGCTCTCCGGCACCAGCGGCGCTACAGATCTGTTCAACTTCCTTGCGCAGCTCGCGGTCCTCGCGTCGCTGGTCGCCTATCTCGCCTGCACCGCAGCCGCGGTCCGCCTGCGCGCGCTGACCGGTCCGGGGCTGATCTCAGCGATCCTTGCGACGGCGTTCGCCCTGTGGGCGATCGCTGGCGCCGAGCGGCGAGCACTGCTGTGGTTTGCGGGGCTCCTCGCGGCTGGATGGCCGGTGCTGATCCTCACGCGGTCGCGTGGCCGCGGGCGCGCGACCAACCCGGTGGTGGCGGCCTGTCCAGCCGCGCCTCGGGAATGAGGCCGCGCAGCCGCCGCGCGAACGATCGCAGCGCCACCTCGCTTTCGCCAAGCGGCCCGGGGCGATAGTTCGGCGACTCCATCCCCGCCTGCACGCGGCTGATGAGCACCGTGTCCTCGGCGTTCACCCGTCGGTTGATGCGCCAATTGAGATAGCGCGCTGCCCGCATCTCGCGCCGGTCGTCGGGCAGAGCGTAGCTGATTTCGCGGATCGTGGCCGAGCGCGGTCCGGTCGGCAGGAACTGCATGAAGTCGATCTGGTCCGGGTAGATATCGAACGCAGTCGTCGGCCACAGCTTGAAGTAGAGCCACAGCCGCTGAAGCTGTTCCGGCAGGTGCGCGACGCGCGGAAGCAGGCGCTGATACGCGCGCTCGGAGGGGTTCACCGATGGCGCGTCGACCAGCTCGCCCCACATCCGGTCGACATGCTCATTAGCCTCGATGCCGTAGCCGCGGCCGAACAGCCGCGTAAGGCCGGGGTGCGCGACCGGAATGTGCAGCGCGTCGGAGTAGTTGTCGGCGATGGTCTTCCAGTTGAGCTCGCGCCGGCGCATCGTCACGCGGCCGATCGCGCGCAGATCGGCGAAGCGATATGGTCGGATCCAGTCCATGTGCGGCGCCATCATCGCTGCCACGCTCGGGCCGCCACCTTTCAGTCGCACGAACACGAAGCTCTCCCAGACCTCGTGCTCCACGCTCAGCAGCCCCAGCCGCGCTGGATCGAGGCCCGGATACTGCTGACGCTCGGGCACGCCGCTCAGTCGTCCGTCGAGTTCGTAGGTCCATGCGTGATAGGGGCAGACCAGCTTGCGCACGCAGCCCCCTCCGCCATCGACCAGGCGGGATCCGCGATGCCGGCAGAGGTTCAGATGCGCGTGAACCGCCCCGTCCGTGCAGCGAATGGCGAGGATCGATTCGCCGAGATATTCGATCGTGCGCCATTCGCCGGGCTCGGCAATGTCCGACACGTGACACACGACAACCCACGCTGGACGCAGAACCCGCTCGGCTTCGACCGCGTAGAATTCCGGATCGTGATACAGCCAGCCGGGCAGCGATGCTTCAAATTGCTCAAGAGGCTGGGACTGAGGCGCGGGCATGCGGCATCATAGGCCAGAGCCTGCCCGCCCGGAACGCTCAATGAAGGTTCCGACGGGAGGCTGTAGTGGGAGCAACGCGGACGAGTGGTTTCGGGCGCGCCTGCTCCCGTTGCGTGGCCGTCAGTCCGCCAGCGCTGATTTGACGGCTTCGTTCACCACCGTTGGGCTGGCCTTGCCGCCCATCGCGCGCATGACCTGGCCGACGAAGAAGCCGAACAGCTTGTCCTTGCCCGATCGATATTCGGCGACCTTGTCGGCGTTGGCGGCAAGCACCTCGGCAACCGCCTTCTCGATCGCTCCGGTGTCCGTCACCTGGCGCAGGCCGCGCTCCTCGACGATGGCGCCAGGATCGCGGCCGGTTTCCAGCATCGCTTCGAACACGTGTTTCATCAGCGGTCCGGAAAGCGTGCCATCGGCCTGCAACGCCAGCAGCGCCGCGCCCTGCGCCGGGCTGATCGGGGACGCGTCGAGGCCGACGCCCAGCTTGTTCAGGCCGCCGAACAGGTCCGAGATCAGCCAGTTGGCAGCGCGCGGCGCCAGATCAGCCTCTGGTCGACCCGCCTTGGCGGCGCTTGTCGCGAGCAGCGTCTCGAACCAGCGCGCGGTTTCCACCTCGGCGGTCAGCACGCCCGCCTGGTAGGGCGTGAGCCCCAAGCGATCGACATAGCGCGCGCGCTTGGGACCGGGCATCTCGGGCAGCGCGCGCTCAAGATCCTGGACCCAGTCCGGCTCCAGCTCCAGCGGTGGCAGATCGGGATCGGGGAAGTAGCGGTAGTCGTGCGCGTCTTCCTTCGAGCGCAGGCTGCGCGTCTCGCTGCGGTCGGGATCGAACAGACGCGTCTCCTGGCGAATGGTGCCGCCGCCCTCCAGTATCTCGATCTGGCGCTTGGCTTCGTAGGTGATCGCGGCTTCGACGAAACGCACGCTGTTGACGTTCTTGATCTCGCAGCGCGTGCCGAACGGAGCGCCGGGCTTGCGCACCGACACGTTCACATCGGCGCGCATCGAGCCTTCCTCCATGTTGCCGTCGCACGAGCCGACATAGCGCAGGATCTGCCGCAGCGTGCGCAGATAGGCCCCCGCCTCGGCGGGAGAGCGCATATCCGGCTTGGAGACGATCTCCATCAACGCGACGCCCGATCGGTTGAGATCAACAAGGCTCATCTGCGGGTGCAGATCGTGCACCGACTTGCCCGCATCCTGCTCCAGATGGATGCGCTCCAGCCCGATATGCCTGACTTCGCCATCGACCTCGATCGGCACCTCGCCTTCGCCGACGACCGGGTGCTGGTACTGGCTGATCTGGTAGCCCTGCGGCAGGTCGGCGTAAAAATAGTTCTTGCGGTCGAACCGCGAACACAGGTTGATCTTCGCGCCCAGCGCCAGCCCGGTGCGCACCGCCTGCGCCACGCACTCGCCGTTGATGACCGGCAGCATTCCCGGCATCGCTGCATCGACGAAGCTCACCTGCGCGTTGGGCTCGGCACCGTAGGTCGCCGATGCGCCCGAGAAGAGCTTGGCATTCGAGACGACCTGCGCGTGCACCTCCAGCCCGACGACGATCTCCCACGCCCCGGTCTCGCCATCGATGCGGAAGGGGGTGGTCATGGCGTGTCGGTCTCCAGAGCGCTGAGGGTGCGCTCGGGGAATAGCCGTGAAACCGCGCGCGGTCACGCGTCAGCGTGCCAACGCCGAGCACTCTCGCGTGCGTGCAGATCAGGACGTCCGAAAGCACCGCTCTGGTCCCGGCCGGCCCTTCTCCGGTTGTCAGTTCGGGCTTTGCGGGCTGGACGAGCGACCGCTGCATCGGATCCGGACAGAATCCCCACGCGAGACCCGTGCTTCAAGCCCCGCCCAGTCGCGGAGCGAGCGGGGGACGGGAACCCGCCCTTGCGGGTCATCGTCGTGCGCGCGGGCTCGCGCACATCGGCCTCAAACGGTATGAGGCGACCGTCATACCCACCCCGCCCATGGTCATCGCGCGCCCGCCCGCCTACATGGCGCGCTTCCCATGGCAACGCTTCTCCCCCGCCCGCCGAAGGTCGGCATGGTCAGCCTCGGCTGTCCCAAGGCGCTTGTCGACAGCGAGCGCATCCTGACGCGCCTGCGCGCCGACGGATACCAGTTCGCGCCCGATTATGCAGGGGCGGACGTGGTGCTCGTCAACACCTGCGGCTTCCTGGACAGTGCCAAGGCGGAATCGCTCGAGGCCATCGGCGAGGCCATCGCCGAAAACGGCCGCGTCGTCGTCACCGGCTGCTTGGGGAAGGACGCCGAGCTGATCCGCGCGCGCTTCCCGCAGGTGCTCGCGATCACCGGGGCTGCGCAGTACCAGGACGTGGTCGATGCGGTGCACGAGGTTGCGCCGCCGCTGCGCCATGCCTTCACCGAGCTGGTGCCCGATGCCGGGCTGAAGCTCACTCCCAGGCACTATGCCTATCTGAAAATCAGCGAGGGCTGCTCGCACCGCTGCCGGTTCTGCATCATCCCCAGTCTGCGCGGTGACCTCGTCAGCCGCCCACCCGCCGCGATCCTGCGCGAGGCCGAGGCGCTGGTGAAGGCGGGCGTACGGGAGCTGCTGGTGATCGCGCAGGATACCAGCGCCTACGGCGTCGACCTGCGCCATCGCGCCGACATGCTCGGCGGGCGCGAGCTGCGGGCGCACATCACCGACTTGGCGCGCGAACTTGGACGGCTGGGCGCATGGGTGCGGCTGCACTACGTCTATCCGTATCCGCACGTCGACGAGCTCATCCCTCTGATGGCCGATGGGCTGATCGCGCCGTATCTCGACATCCCGTTCCAGCATGCGGCGCCGGCGGTGCTGAAGGCCATGCGCCGCCCGGCGAACGAGGCGAAGACGCTCGACCGGCTGGCCGCATGGCGGCGCGCGGTGCCGGACATCGCAGTGCGATCGACCTTCGTCGTCGGCTTCCCCGGCGAGACCGAGGCGGACTTTGTCTATTTGCTCGAGTGGCTCGAGGAAGCGCAGCTCGATCGTGTCGGCGCCTTCGCCTACGAGCCCGTGGCAGGCGCGGCGGCCAATGACCTGCCCGGCGCGCTGCCGAAAGAGCTTCGCGAGGAGCGGCGCGACCGGTTCATGGAAGCCGCCCAGCGCATCAGCTCGGCGAAGCTGGCTGCGAAAATCGGCCGCACGGTTCCCGCGATCATCGACGGCACCGATGGCGAGGGCGGCGCGACCGGCCGAACGATCCATGATGCGCCCGAAATCGACGGAGAACTGCACTTGCGCGGCGCAGCCGGGCTGAACGCTGGTGATCGGACTACCGTCCTCATCGAGGACGCCGACGAATACGACCTCTACGGCACACCGCTCAACTGAACGGCTCGCCGCAAACGGTCGGAAACAATCGGCATCCGCATCGTTTCGGCTTTGAATTGGGCGGGAACGAGGCCTGAAACGAGGTGTAGTCATGATGATCGAGTTTGAACGCGAGCGCGCAACGCGCGAGGCGCTGGGCAGCTGGATGGAGACGCTGGTGAGTTACGTCCGCTCGGCGCGGCCGGACCTCACCAACCGGCAGATGGCGCTCTTGATGGTCGTCTATCTCAACCCCGGGCCGCATACGGTGCGCGGGCTGGCGGCGCGTCTGGGCGTTTCGAAGCCGGTGGTGACGCGAGCGCTCAACACGCTCGGCGCGCTTAATTACCTGCGCCGCCAGAAGGACGAGAGCGACCTTCGCAACATCTTCGTCGAGCGTACGCCGCAGGGCCGGGCATTTCTGGACGAGTTTGCCGGCATGATCGTAAAGCGTGCCGATGAGCACGCCCGCGCCCCGGCCCGTACCACCGCCGAGTAGAGCCGCGGGCACTCCGCCGACGCTCGACCACCGCGCGGCACTATGGCGGGCCGATCTTGCGGAGATCGGTCTTGCCGGGCACGTGCTCGCTGCAAGCTATGCGGAGCCGATGAGGCTGCGCTGCGTCCAACCGCACGTGCCGATGTTCGCAAAGGCCGACTCCCAGGGCGCACCCGTGTCCGAGTTGCTGTGGGGCGAGCCGTTCGACGCGATCGAACTCAGCGGCGGTTGGGCGTGGGGCCGCAGCGTCCATGATGGGTATTGCGGCTACGTCCATGCCACCGCGCTCGCGCCCGCCGGCGCGGAGCCGACGCATCGTGTCTCCGAGCGTCTGGCGCTGGTCTTCGCCACGCCGTCGATCAAGGCGCCGGTCATTCAGCGGCTGCCATTCGGATCCCGCCTGCACGCGACCGAGGCGGAGGGACGGTTCCTGGCGCTGGAGAGCGGCGGCTATCTGCACGACCGCCATACGGCCCCGGTCACCGCAACCGAGGCTGACCCCGTTGCCATCGCCGAGAAGTTTCTCGGCGCGCCCTATGGCTGGGGTGGCCGCAGCGAGGCGGGGATCGACTGCTCGGGTCTGGTGCAGGTCGCGCTGCAGGCGTGCGGGATCGCCTGCCCGCGCGACAGCGACCAGCAGCGTGAACGGGTCGGCTCCGCCCTCAACGACGCCGCTCCGCTCAGCCGCGGCGACCTGGTGTTCTTCCCCGGCCATGTGGGGCTGATGGCCGATGCCGATCAGCTGCTGCACGCGAACGCCTACTGGATGCGCGTGGTGACCGAGCCGGTTGCCGACGCCGTCGCGCGCGGCAACCAGATCACGGCGGTCAGGCGCTTGCGCGCACTGTAATGCATAGCTAACACACTTCCCCTATCTGAGGGAGACACCGAAGATGAGAAAGACGTTGGCCGCCGCCCTGCTTGCGCTTGGGACAGCGGGAACGCTTGCGCCCGCGATGGCTGCCGACACCCGGCTGATCCCGCGCAAGCTGCTGTTCGGCAACCCGCAGCGCACCGGAGCGCAACTCAGCCCCGATGGCCGCTACGTCTCGTGGCTGGCGCCGCGCGATGGCGTGCTGAACATCTGGGTTGCTTCGTCGGACAACCCGAACGCCGCCAAGCCTGTGACCGCCGAGACCAAGCGCCCGCTGCGCACCTACGCGTGGGCCGCTGATTCGAAGTCGATCCTCTACCAGCAGGACGACGGCGGGACCGAGAATTGGCGCGTCCACGCGGTCAATATCGCAACCGGCACCGACCGTGACCTGCTCCCCGCCAAGCAGGGCGCGCGTGTGGAGTTGAGCGGTGTCAGCCGCCTGAGGCCCGATACGGTCGTATTGGGCGTCAACGAGCGCGACCCGCGGTACTTCGATCTCTACGAGGTGAACGTCAATACCGGTGACAAGAAGCTGCTGCTGCAGAATCCCGGCTACGGCAACATTGCTCTCGACAACCAGCTCCGTCCGCGGATGGGCAGCAAGACCGTCCCCGGAGGCGACACTCAGTATTTCCGCCTCGGCGCCGACGGCAAGTGGAGCGAGTTCTTCACGATCAAGGCCGATGACTTTTTCGGTTCTGGTACGATCGGCTTTTCGAAGGACGGCAACAGCGCCTATCTGCTCGATAGCCGCGGCCGCGACACCACCGCGCTTGTTGCGCTGGACGTGAATAGCGGCAAGACGCGCACGATCGCTGCGAGTGACGTGTCCGATATGAATCGCGTGCTGCTGCACCCAGAGACGTTCGAACCAATCGCATATTCGACCAATCGACTGAAGAGTGATTGGACGCCGCTCGGGCCGACGCTGGCTGCGGACATCTCGTACCTGAAGAAGCAGCTTTCCGGCCAGTTCGACATCATTTCGTCGACCGACGACCTGAAGCGATCGTTGATCGTGCAGGTGCAGGCCGACAAGTCACCGGTCTACTGGATCTACGACCGGCCCTCGAAGAAGCTGACCCGGTTCATCGAGGTGCGGCCCGAGCTCAAACCCTATCAGCTCTCGCCGATGTACGCCTACGAAGTGGAGTCACGCGACGGGCTGAGCCTGCCGACGTACGTGACGATCCCAGCGGGCGCGGACGCGAACGGTGACGGCGTGCCAGACCGGCCGCTGCCGACGGTGCTGTTCGTCCACGGCGGTCCGTGGGCGCGCGACAATTACGGGTATAACAGCTACCATCAGTGGCTGGCGAACCGCGGCTACGCGGTTATCAGCGTCAATTACCGTGGCTCGACCGGGTTCGGCAAGCAGTTCGTCAACGCAGCCGTCGGCCAGTGGTCCGGCAGGATGCATGACGACCTGATCGACACCATCAACTGGGCCCAGCAAAAGGGCATTGCCGACCCAAAGCGCACCGCGATCATGGGCGGTAGCTATGGCGGCTACGCGACACTCGTCGGCGTCACCTTCACGCCCGACCGCTTTGCATGCGGCGTCGACATCGTCGGCCCCTCGAACCTGAAGACACTGATGCAGAGCTTCCCGCCCTATTGGCGGCCGATCCTGGCGGGCACCTTCTACAAGCACATCGGCGACCCGGAGAACGCAGCCGACGTGTCGCGCATGATGGCGCAGTCGCCGATTACCAAGGTCGATCAGATCCGTGTGCCGCTGCTGATCGGACAGGGCGCCAACGATCCGCGCGTGGTGAAGGCCGAGAGCGACCAGATCGTCGCTGCGATGAAGGCCAAGAACCTGCCCGTTACGTACGTGCTCTACCCCGACGAGGGGCATGGCTTCGCGCGGCCCGAGAACAACCTGTCGTTCAACGCCGTTACCGAGAGCTTCCTTGGCAAGTGCCTCGGCGGCAGGATCGAGCCGGTGGGCGACGAC
This sequence comes from Sphingomonadaceae bacterium, assembly GCA_032249695.1. Classification (GTDB taxonomy): domain Bacteria; phylum Pseudomonadota; class Alphaproteobacteria; order Sphingomonadales; family Sphingomonadaceae; genus JAVVHE01. The sequence goes on from JAVVHE010000002.1 coordinate 169,451, forward strand.
TTCAAGGGTTCGTCCATCAAGGTGCTGGAGGGCGCCGACCAGGTGCCGGGCCTGAAGGCGGCGCTCGCGCAATAGCGGGACGCCGGGGGGGGGGGCGGCAGCAACTGCCCGCCTGCGCTCCGCTGCTCACGCATGTAGCGGTTGATCACGTGCTCCCGCCCGTTCGCACCGCGCTTTGAGCCGGAACGTGCGGGCGGTTGGCCCATGCGTCCGCTCCAGCCCGGCCACTGCGCGGCGGTGCCGAGCTTGGACGGATGCGACCGCCGATCGTCGAACGTCGCGCCGCGGAGTCCCGATAGGGTTCTCAGCGCAAAATCCCCAAGCGCGGCCAGCGCAGACGGTCGGCCGCTATAGCGATCCCACCAGCGCGCGGAACCTGTGCATTCGGACCTGATTGGATCGATGGCGCGACGCCAGCCGGCCCGGATTGCCGCGGCGCAGCAATGACACTAGGTGAACGTCTCCGCTCCCGCTTTCCCCAGGACCATCCATGCGCCTCCGCAACGTGGCGATCATCGCGCACGTCGATCACGGCAAGACCACGCTTGTCGACCAGCTGTTCCGCCAATCGGGCACCTTCCGCGACAATCAGCGGGTTGCCGAGCGCGCGATGGATTCGAACGATCTCGAAAAAGAGCGCGGAATTACCATCCTTGCCAAGTGCACCTCGATCGAGTGGGCGCCGCCCGGCGGCAGCGAATCGACTCGGATCAATATCGTCGACACGCCGGGCCACGCCGACTTCGGAGCGGAAGTCGAGCGCATCCTGTCGATGGTCGACGGAGTTATTCTGCTGGTCGACGCGGCCGAGGGGCCGATGCCGCAGACCAAGTTCGTCACCGGCAAGGCGTTGGGACTGGGGCTGCGTCCGATCGTCGTCGTCAACAAGATCGACCGCTCGGACGCGCGCCCGCAGGAGGTGCTGAACGAGGTGTTCGACCTGTTCGTCAGCCTGGACGCAAACGACGAGCAGCTGGACTTCCCGGTGCTGTTCGCGTCTGGCCGCGGCGGCTATGCGGGCGAAACGAGCGACGTTCGCTCGGGCGATCTGGTGCCCTTGTTCGAGAAGATCGTCTCGCACGTGCCCGACGCGCGCGGCGACGCGTCCGGGCCGTTCAAGATGCTGGTGACGCTGCTCGACCGCGACAATTTCGTGGGCCGCATCCTTACCGGGCGTGTCCAATCCGGCACGTTACGCGTCAACAGCGCGATCCGCGCGCTGGCTCCGGACGGATCGGTGGTGGAATCCGGGCGCGCGTCGAAGGTGTTCGCCTTCCGCGGGCTGGAGCGCGTGCCCGTTGAGGAAGCTTCGGCCGGCGACATCGTTGCCATCGCGGGGCTGACCGAAGCGACGGTGGCGAATACCATCGCCGACCCGGAGGTGACCGAGCCTGTCAGCGCGCAGCCGATCGATCCGCCGACGCTTGCGATGACCTTCGGCGTCAACGACTCGCCGCTGGGCGGGCGCGAGGGCAGCAAGGTGACGAGCCGCATGATCCGCGACCGGCTGCTGCGCGAGGCGGAATCAAACGTCGCCATCCGCGTAACGGTCTCGGCGACCAGCGACGCCTACGAGGTCGCGGGCCGCGGCGAACTGCAGCTGGGCGTGCTCATCGAAACCATGCGGCGCGAGGGTTTCGAGCTGTCGATCAGCCGCCCGCGCGTGTTGTTCCGCGACGGCCCCAGCGGGCGAGAGGAGCCGTATGAGACGGTGGTGATCGACGTGGACGACGAGTTCTCGGGCGTGGTCGTCGAGAAGATGAGCCTGCGCAAGGCCGAGATGACCGAGATGCGGCCCGGCGGTGGCGGTAAGACGCGGCTGGTGTTCTCGGCCCCGTCGCGCGGCCTCATTGGCTATCATGGCGAGTTCCTGAGCGACACGCGCGGCACCGGCATCATGAACCGGCTGTTCGAGAAGTATGGCCCGCACAAGGGCCCGATTTCCGGGCGGCTGAACGGGGTGCTGATCTCGAACGCGGGCGGCGAGGCGGTCAGCTACGCGCTGAACGCGCTGGAGGAGCGAGGTGCGCTGATGATCGGGCCGGGCGAGGCGGTCTACGAAGGCATGATCATCGGCGAGAACGCCAAGCCCGAGGACCTGGAAGTCAATCCGCTAAAATCGAAGCAGCTGACCAACTTCCGCGCGAGCGGCAAGGACGACGCCATCCGGTTGACGCCGCCCCGGCGGCTGACGCTGGAACAGGCGATCGCTTATATCGAGGACGACGAGCTGGTGGAGGTGACGCCCAAGTCTATCCGCCTCCGCAAACTCCACCTCGACCCGCACGAGCGCAAGCGCGCCAAGCGCGCGGCGGCCTGAAATCCTGCCCCGCGACGACTACTTAATCGGGTCGCGCGTGATACTCGACGCATATCGAGGAACTGGTGCGCAGAGCGGCTCGACACGTTACCGGCGACGGGTTGTGACAACGGAGACGCCAGGCGGATGGCTCGACCAAGCCCTGTCCGGCGAGCATTGGTAGGGCTGCCCGACGCGGCAACCGTCGCCCGAGGGCGCGACTTCAAGCCTTAAGCGCGGTCAGTCGCCCCGTTCGGCCTCGCGCTCCTCGCGCTCGCGGCGGCGGCGCTCCTTCCGCTCGCGTCCCTCGGCCTTGCGGATGGCGCGGCCGCGATTGCGGTCGGCTTCGGCCTCGCTGGTCGCGGTCCAGTCGATAACCTTGGCGACGGCTCGCACCGGCGCGGCCGCGACGTTGTAGGCTGTCTTTGCGACGCATCCGCTCGCCAGCAGCCCCGCCGCTACCACGATCTCGACACTCCGCTGCACCAGCCGCCTCCGTCCCCCGCGCGCCGTCATACGCTGTCCCCGCGCGCATGCCAGCCAAGCCGCTGCGGCCAGGCGTGGCAGACGCCCGCTCTACCGCGTGACGCAGGCGTAGGCGCCCGCTAAGCCGCACGGCGCATGAGAACGCTTCTGATCGCCAACCGCGGCGAGATTGCTGTCCGCATCATCCGTACGGCCCGCGCGATGGGTCTGCGGACCATCGCCGTCTATTCAGACGCCGACGCAGACGCTCCCCACGTTGCCCTGGCCGACAGCGCCGTCCGCCTCGGCCCGCCTCCGGCCGCCGAGAGCTATCTGCGCTCCGACCTCATTCTCGCCGCCGCGCGCGCGACCGGAGCCGACGCGATCCACCCGGGCTACGGCTTCCTGTCGGAAAGTGGCGAGTTCGCCCAAGCCTGCGCCGCGGCGGGCATCGTGTTCGTCGGGCCACCCCCCGCCGCAATCCGTGCGATGGGGCTGAAGGACGCCGCCAAGCGCCTGATGCGTGAGGCAGGCGTGCCCGTAACACCCGGCTATATGGGCGAGGACCAGTCGCTGATGCGGCTGGAGTCGGCGGCGCGTGCGATCGGCTATCCGCTGCTGATCAAGGCGGTCGCAGGCGGCGGCGGCAAGGGCATGCGGCGCGTTGACTCAGCGTCCGAGTTCGCCGAGGCGCTGGTCGCCGCGCAGCGCGAGGCGAGCCGGGCGTTCGGCGACGACCGCGTGCTCATCGAGAAGTTCATCGCGCGCGGCCGCCATGTGGAGGTGCAGGTCTTTGCAGACGCCCACGGCAACGCAGTGCACCTGTTCGAGCGCGACTGCTCGGCGCAGCGCCGTCACCAGAAGGTGATCGAGGAAGCGCCCGCGCCGGGCCTGTCCCCGCGCCTTCGCGCTGCGTTCGGTGAGGCCGCCGTCGCGGCCGCGCGTGCGGTCGGCTATGTGAATGCGGGCACGATCGAGTTCATCATGGACGCCGCCGATCCCGACGAGCACGGCGATCCCAAGTTCTACTTCATGGAGATGAACACCCGTCTCCAGGTGGAGCACCCGGTGACCGAAATGGTGACGGGCCTCGATCTGGTGGAATGGCAAATCCGCATTGCGCGCGGCGAGCCGCTGCCGCTCTCGCAGGACGAGATCACGCTCAGCGGCCACGCCGTCGAGGCGCGGCTCTATGCCGAGGACGCCGACAACGGCTTTTTGCCGCAGACCGGAACGCTGCGCGCACTCGATTTCCCTGCGCTTCCGGGCGTGCGGGTCGATAGCGGGGTGCGGGCCGGGCAGGCGATCACGCCGTTCTACGATCCAATGATCGCCAAGCTGATCGCGCATGGCCCCGACCGCGCGACCGCGCTGCAGCGGCTGACACAAGCGCTCGATGGCACGCTGGTGCGGGGCGTGACCACCAACCGCGCGTTCCTCGCGCGGCTCGCCAGCCACCCTGCGTTTGTTGCGGGCGAGGTCAGCACCGCGTTCATCGCCGAACACGCGGCCGAGCTTGCACCTGTGGCCGAGTCGCCACCGCTCGCGGTCGCCGCCGCAGCGTTCGCGATCGCGGGCGAGACGCCGCGGCCGGGGCCGTTCGCGCGCTTTGGCGACTTCCGTCTCAATCTGCCGGTTGAGCGTCGAATCGACCTCTGGGACGGCGCGCGCCACCATGCGCTCAGACTAACGGGCGGAGCGCTCGACGGTCATACGCCCGAGGCGCTTCCCCTCACCGCCCGCCGCAATGGCCGCCATGTCGAGCTGTTGGGCTCGCCCGGCGAGCCGTCCTATGCCGCATGGGTGGATGTTGACGCGGATTACGTGACCGTGTCGTCGAATGGTCAGAGCTTCCGCTTCGCGCGTCATGCGCCGCGCGCCGGGTCCGGGGCTGATGTCAGCTTCGATGGCCGCGTGAAGGCGCCGATGCCGGGTCGCGTGCTGTCGGTCCATGTCCGCCCCGGCCAGCGCGTCGAGCTTGGCGATCGGCTGCTCGTGCTGGAAGCCATGAAGATGGAACACCGCCTGTCCGCCCCGACCGCGGGGTCGGTCACGCGCGTGGGCGTCGCCGAGGGCGACCAGGTGGTGGAAGGCGCACCGCTGATCGACATCGCGTCCGACTAGGCGCGGTCTCGATCAAGCTTGCGCGGTGACGCTCCCATGTCGCTCCCGGCGCGTTGCGCCCGGTCGACCGTCAAACGGGTGCGCGGACGCGATTGACCGCTCCCACCCTCCGCCGGGGTTGCGCACCCCCTAGCGGAACGCATTACAAAATCTACATGTTGGCCGGGTGGCGGGCTGGCACGCCCCCTTTCCTTTGCATTTGCGTCTTGGCACTCTCGATCGTCGAGTGGCCTAGCACGCAGCGACGATAGCAGGATCCTGGACGCGGCATGGCCGAACATTCTTCCAAACGTTTTGGCGTGAGCGACGTCCTCGGCTGGATCGCATTGATTCTGGGGCCGGACACGCGCTTTTTTCGGCTGGCGCTGGTCTATGGCGTGGGGATCGCGCTGCTGGCGCTGGCCACACCGATTTCGGTGCAGCTGCTCATCAACTCGGTCGCGAACACGGCGCTGCCTGCGCCGCTCTTGTGGCTATCGGGCCTGCTGTTGGCGATGCTGCTGTTCTGGGCGCTGCTGTCGGCCTTGCGCGTGCACCTGATGGCGCTGCTGGAGCGGCGGCTCTTTGCGCGCGTGGTTGCCGAGGTAACGATGCGCGCGGTCCATGCCCAGAACCCGTTCTTCGGCGATCAGCGCCGGACCGCGCTGTTCAACCGCTTCTTCGATTTGGTGACGGTACAGAAGGCGGTGCCGGAGCTGCTGATCGGCGGCTTCAGCATCTTCCTGCAGATGGCGGTGGGGCTGACGATAACCAGCTTCTACAGCCCGTTCTTCCTGGCATTCAACGCCGTGCTGGTGCTGGTCACCTTCCTGATCTGGCAGGTTTGGGTTGGGTCTGCGATCCGCACGGCGATCGAGGTCAGTCACGCCAAGCATGACGCGGCGGCGTGGGTGGAGTCGGTCGGCGGATCGAACGGCTTTTATAAGTCCGGCCGCCACCTCAATTTCGCGCTCGACCGGTCGGAGGCGATGATCGCGGGCTATGTGCGCGCGCACAAGCGGCATTTCCGCTACAGCTTCCGCCAGACACTCGCGTTTCTCGGCCTTTACGCGGTTGCCAGCGCGTCGTTGCTGGCGCTGGGTGGGTGGTTGATCATCGGAGGAAGTTTGTCGATCGGGCAGCTCGTCGCTGCCGAGCTGATCCTCTCCGGCGTGTTCTACGGTATCAGCCATCTCGGCGTCTATCTCGACAAGTTCTACGACTTGTCGGCGAGCCTGGAAGAGCTGTCGCTCCTTTACGGCATCGAGCAGGAGGAGCAGCAGAATTGCACGAATATCGGCCCGCGCGACGGCGCGATTCGGTTGCGCGGGGTGGCGTGCGGTGCGCTGCGCTTCGATTTTGCTGTTGCTGCCGGTGAGCAGCTCGCGATCGTCTCCGAGCCGGACGCCGATCATGTGCTCGCCGAACTGCTGAAGCGCCACGTCCACCCGGACCGTGGGATCGTGATGGTGGGCGGAGAGGACATTGAGAATTTCGATATGTTCAAGCTGCGGTCGGAAATCATGGTGTTTGAACGATCGCAGATCGTCGACGTGACCATCCGCGAATATTTCCGCCTGTCGGGGCGGGACGGCGCGAGCGGCGTCATGGACATGCTGGAGGTGACGGGCCTCGCCGAGCGCATCGCCTCGCTGCCAATGGGCCTCGATACTCCGCTGTCAGCGTCGGGACGCCCGCTTTCGGTTGGCGAGACAATGGCGATGAAACTGACGATGGCGCTACTCGCGCAGCCCAAGGTCGTGATGCTGGGCCCGCTGTTCGATGTGCTGCCGCCGGAGCGGCTGCGCGCGGCGCTGCGGCATCTGCGATCGTGCGGGACGACGGTCCTGCAGGTGACGCGTCGCCCCGAGGAGACGCACGCCGACGGCTATCTGTGGCTGGGCCGGACCGAGCAGATGCGCGTGCCTTCGGCGGCGGCGCTGAGCGAGCGGGCGGAAAGGACGGGCCGTGCCTTCGTTCCCGCTTGAGTACTATGATCATTTTCCGACGCTGAGGCGCCTTGAAGCGCCGCGCGCCACGCGCGTGCTGGCGTGGCTGCTGTTGGGTGGGCTGGCCTTTGTGATCGCCGTGATGGCGCTGGTGCCGTGGGTGCAGACCGCGCCCGGCTATGGCCAGGTGATCGCCCTCAACCCTGCAGACAGGGTCCAGCCGATCACCGCGCTTGTCAGCGGCCGCGTGGAGCGGTGGTTCGTCCACGATGGCGAGCGGGTCCGCCCTGGACAGCCGATTGCCAAGATTATCGACAATGATCCGCAGCTGATCGAGCGGTTGCGTGACGAGCGCGAGGCGTTGCTGTCCGAGATCGAGAGCGCTCGCGCGAGCGCGGCGTCGGTCGAGAACTCAGTCAAGGTGGCGCAGATCGACGAGGCGCGCCAGGCCGAGCTGTTCCGCGCGGGGCTGGCTGCGCGGCGCGACTATGAACTGGCGCGAATCAAGGTCGCCGACGGCCAGGCGAAGCTCGCCGAAGCGCGCGCGAAAATTGCCGAGGGGCGCGGCAAGCTCAACCGGATCGACGTGAGCCTCGCGCGCCAGTCGGTGCAGCTGATCCGCGCACCCCGTTCAGGTCGCATCCAGGGGATCGTCGGAAATGCGGGCGGATCGATCGTGTCCGCGGGCGAGACGCTTGCGACGCTCGCGCCCGAAGAGCCCGTCCGCGTGATCGAGCTGTTCATTGATGGCCGCGACGTGGCGCTCGTCCATCCCGGCCGACGCGCAAGGCTGGAGTTTGAAGGTTGGCCCGCGATCCAGATCTCGGGGTGGCCCGCTGCATCGAACGGCCTGTTCTGGGGGCGCGTGCGATCGGTCGATCCATCGGCGCAGGCGAACGGGCTGTTCCGGGTGCTGATCGAGGAATCGCCCGGTGAATCGCGCTGGCCGGGGCCGCAGTACATCAAGCTTGGCGCGAAGGTACGCGGCTGGATTCAGATGGAGACCGTCAAGGTCGGCTATGAGATCTGGCGGCAGGTGAACGACTTCCCGCTGGAGTTCCGCCGCCCCGCCGACGAGGGCGCGCCGACCTTCGGCGCCGGCCCCGCGCAGCAAGGCGCTGCTAAAAAGGCGGCCGACAAGGGCGGCGAGGACCAAGCCAAGAAGTGAGGGCGATCGTTGCCGCCTGCATCTCCGCGGCCCTGCCGGCTGCGCCGCTGATGGCGTCCGACGCGGCGCCGCAGCGTGGCCGTGCGGCTGCGGCACCGCAGGCCGCGCCGAAGCCTCCGGCAGCGCCCGCGCCCGCGCTCCAGCAGCCCGCTGCGTCGCCGCTGCTGCTGTCCGAGGTGCTCGCCTCGTCGGTCCAGTATCAGCCGCAAATCCTGGAGGCGCTGGTAAAGGTGCGCGTCGCCGAGGGGAAGGCGCTCTCCGCGCGCGGCGCGTTCGATACCGTCTTCGACGGCGAGCTATTCAACCGTCCCTTCGGCTTCTACGACGGCACCTACGCCGAAGCCCGCGCAACGCGCCCGCTCGAAAACAATAATGGCGGTCTTTATGGAGGCTACCGGATCAGCGGCGGCAAGTTCCCGATCTACGAGGATAAATACTACACCAACCAGGCCGGCGATCTCTTCATTGGCGGGTATTACAACCTGCTGCGCGATCGCTTCATCGACAGCCGCCGCGCGACACTCGCGCAGGCCGAAGCCGACATCGCGATCGCCGACTTCGATCGCCAGATGGTCGCGATTGGCGTGCAGCGACGCGCGATCGCCGCATATCAAGCGTGGGTCGCGGCTGGTCTGCGCGTAGCAGCCTACCGCCAGTTGGTCGCGCTCGCCGAGGAGCGTCAGCAGGGGATCGAGACGCAAATCCGCCTCGGCCAGCGCGCGGACATCGTCGGCGCCGAGAACCTGCAGAATATCGTCCGCCGGCAGGCGCTGCTTGTCCGCGCGACGCAGGAGCTGGCGAGCGCTGCCAACGACCTCAGCTTTTTCTACCGCGATGCCGATGGCAACCCCGTCCAGCCCGGCCCCGACCGGCTGCCACAGAGCTTCCCCGACTTCCAGGTCGCAATGCTGACCCCAGCGCAGGCGCGCGCGGTCGAGCGGCCCGATCTCGACGCGATCGAAGCGCGCATCCTCCAGCAGAGCACGCGCCTCGAGCTTGCTCGCAACGACCTGAGGCCGCGGCTGGAACTGCGCGGCGAGGCGGCGCAGTCGCTTGGTGCGGTCGGCGAGGGCGGACCGTCGCGCGACGGCGCGCGCGGCTATGTTGGCCTGCGCTTCTCGGTGCCGTTGCAGCAGCGCAGCGCGCGTGGGCGCATCGCGGAGGCCGAGGCCGAAATCCAGGGACTGCGCCTGCGGCGCCGGATCACTGAGGATCAGATCATGACCGAAGTGAACGGGCTGGTTCTGCAGGTCGGTGCACAGGAGCAGCTGCGCACGCTCGCCGCGAGCGAGGCGGGACTGGCGCAGCAGTTGGCCGAGGCCGAGCGCAAGCGCTTCCGCCTGGGAGTATCCGACCTGCTCCTCGTCAACATCCGCGAGGAGGCCGCAGCAGACGCGCGGCTGCGGCAGATCGACATCGAGTTCCGCCGTGCCCAGGCGCGTGCCGAACTTGCAGCCGCATCTGTTGATCGCAAGCAACTTGGGCTACCTGACAGTTAATCTCCGAAGTAGACCACTGGCAAAGTCAGGTAGTTTTCACCGTGCAGGGCCGCAGAAGCTCGCTCCGCGCCGTAATCGATGGAGACAGACAAGATACGCATCCTTCCGGCTGCCGCCGCGCTGTTGATGAGCGATGCTGCGATCGGACATAGCCACCACACGTTCATGCAGCCCGCGGGCCGCAACTCTTTGATTGGTTCGACCGACAGCTCGCCGGGCAGGACCGGCACGACTTCTGCTTTCGATACGGCAGCATCCGTCCGTCGCTAGCCGGCTGACCCATGCGACGCCTCCCTCGCTAGAGACGAAACCATAGCCCCCCGCCGCCGCCGCCGCTAAGCCGCGCGCATGACTGCGATCACGCCCGCCACCGTCGCCGAGCACGGTCTGACGCCCGACGAATACGCCCGCATCGAACGTGCGCTGGGCCGCGCCCCCAACCTGCTCGAGCTCGGTATCTTCTCGGTCATGTGGTCCGAGCACTGTTCATACAAATCCAGCCGCGTGCATTTGCGGAAGCTGCACACCACTGGTCCTCGCGTGATCCACGGTCCGGGTGAGAATGCGGGCGTCGTTGATATCGGCGAAGGCGACGCGGTCGTCTTCAAGATGGAGAGCCACAACCATCCCAGTTTCATCGAGCCGTATCAGGGTGCGGCGACGGGCGTCGGCGGCATCATGCGCGACGTATTCACGATGGGCGCGCGGCCGGTGGCACTGCTGAACGCGCTGAGCTTCGGCGAGGTGGAAGCGCCCAGGATGCGCCACCTGATCGCTGGCGTGGTCAGCGGCATCGGCGGTTATGGCAACTGCGTCGGCGTGCCGACCGTCGGCGGCGAGACGCGCTTCCACGCGGGCTATAACGGCAATATCCTGGTCAATGCCATGTGCGTCGGGCTGGCGCGCACCGACAAGATCTTCCTGTCGGCCGCTGCGGGGGTAAGCAACCCGGTCGTCTATGTCGGATCCAGGACCGGGCGTGACGGCATCCACGGCGCAACGATGGCGTCGGCCGAGTTCAGCGCAGACACCGAGGAGAAGCGCCCGACCGTGCAGGTGGGCGATCCGTTCCTGGAGAAGTTGCTGATCGAGGCGTGCCTGGAGCTGATGGCGACCGACGCGATCGTCGCCATCCAGGACATGGGCGCGGCGGGGCTGACATCCAGCAGCGTCGAGATGGCATCGAAGGGCGGCGTCGGCATCGAGTTGACGATGGAGAGAGTGCCTTGCCGCGAGGCGGGGATGACACCCTACGAGATGATGCTGTCAGAGTCGCAGGAACGGATGCTGATGGTGCTGAAGCCCGGGCGCGAGGCCGAGGCCGAGCGGATCTTCAGCAAATGGGAGCTGGACTTCGCCGTCATCGGTCGCATCACCGACACGCAGCGGCTGGTGCTGAAGTGGCATGGCGAGACCGTCTGCGACCTCCCGCTTGATCCGATTGGCGAGGAGGCCCCCAAATACGAACGGCCGTGGGTCCGCACCGAACCACCCGCGCCGCTTAGTGGCGTGCCCGCCTGTACCGACCCGGCGGCGGACCTGCTTAAGCTGATGGGGAGCCCAAATCTCGCCAGCCGCCGGTGGATCTGGGAGCAGTATGACCACATGGTCGGTGCCGACACCGTCCAGCGTCCCGGCGGCGACGCGGGCGTGGTACGCGTCCACGGCACAAGGAAGGCGCTCGCGCTGACCGTCGACTGCACGCCGCGCTACTGCGCAGCCGATCCCTACGAGGGCGGCAAGCAGGCCATCGCCGAGGCGTGGCGTAACCTGATCGCGGTCGGCGCCGAGCCCATCGCAGCGACCGACTGCATGAATTTCGGCAACCCCGAGAATCCGGCGGTAATGGGCCAGTTCGCCGCCAGTATCGAGGGCATCGCCGCCGCTTGCCGCGCGCTCGATTTCCCCATCGTGAGCGGGAACGTCAGCCTCTACAACGATACCGACGGCACCCCCATCCCGCCCACACCGTCAATCGGCGGGGTCGGGCTGATCCGCGATTGGGTGCGGACCGTCAGCCTTGGACTGAAGGGCGAGCCGCACGCGATCCTGATTGTGGGTCGGATGCAGGGTCACCTGGGCCAGTCAATGTGGCTGGACGTGGTGCATGGTCGCCGCGAGGGGCCGCCTCCGCCCGTCGACCTGGATCACGAGCTGCGCGCCGGGCGCTTCGTCGCCGACCTGATCGCGCGCGGCGTGGTGAGCGCGTGCCACGACGTATCCGATGGCGGACTGGCGGTCGCGCTGGCCGAGATGGCGCTGGCGGGCGGCGTCGGCGTGCAGATCGAGTGGCCTGCGGGGCAGGGGACAGCCGCCTGGCTGTTCGCCGAGGATCAGGGTAACTACGTCCTGACGGTCGAAAATGATGACCTCGGCTGGGACGTCACGCGCGCCGCGGAGGCCGCCGGGCTGGGCGCAGCGTTCGTCGGCTTTACCGGCGGCGACGCTATCACGTTCATCGTCGACGCTACTCCGCACAGCATCGAGCTCACCAAGCTGCGCACTGCCCACGACGGCTGGCTGCCCAGCGCCATGCGCAGCAGACGTTCCTCCGCGTGGGGAGAGGGCGACCCGCGTGGAGCGCGGCGGTGCGGCGACGAGCTCTGACCGCACACTGCGCCGCCGAGACCGTGCGAGGCCCCTTCACACGAATACGCCGGGCGCTCCCAACCCTTGCGAGGGCGGAACGGCAGGTGACCTGCCGGGCCGTGGTACTACCGTGCGCTGCGCCTGCGGGGCGATAAATGCGCCCCGTGATATCATCGACGGTATTGATACGACGGCGGGCGGCGGTGACGGCTCGCTGTCTCGGCGCCGAATAGCGATTTCGACCCTCTCGTGCTGTCTGCGCAACATCAGCATGGCCGAAGTTGGCTCGGCGTGCTTGCTGAGTGCTGCTTGCTTGAATGGCGCTGGGACCTCTCCTCCATGTCGGCTTGCGACCCGCGCCTCCCTCCGCCCGTCTAGAGCCGATCCGCCTCAAGCGACCAAAGACGTCTGAGACAGGACGCTTGTGGACGGCTCGGGAAAGTTGCCGCACGCGCTTCCCCGTATCCGCTGGGCCCTGCTATCGGCGGTCTAATGGTTCCCGTTCCGTTCGCTGGCCACACGCTCGTTCCGTTGTCCGAGGGGGCGCTGTGGTGGCCTGCTCGCCGGACGCTACTCGCGGCGGACCTGCATCTGGAGAAGGCGAGCCATTACGCGCGCCGCGGCCAGATGTTGCCGCCTTATGACAGCGTCGAGACGCTCGGCCGGCTGCACAGGCTCGCCGCCCGGTTGGCTCCGGATGTGCTCTATCTGCTGGGCGACAGCTTCCACGATTGCGACGGGCCCGAGCGGCTGAGCGATCACGCCTGCGCGCTGATCGAGCGGCTGGCGGCGGCACTGCGGCTGGTGTGGATTACCGGCAACCACGATCCGCGTGGCACGCCCGGCGAGGCGCTGCCCTACGTGGCGCTGGACGGCATCACGCTGCGCCACGAGGCGGACCCCCGCGATGCTGCGCCTGAGATCAGCGGGCATTTCCACCCCAAGCTTTCGGTCGGAGCGCGCGGGCGTTTGGTCAGCCGCCGCTGCTTCGTGATCGGGCCGACCAAGCTGATCCTGCCAGCCTTCGGCAGTCTGGCTGGCGGGCTCGATGCGCGCTCGGCGCCGATCCTCGCGGCGGCGGGCCGGCCGGCGGCGGCGCTGATCCCCGCGGCGGATCGTCTGCACCGCTTTCAGCTTGCCGCCTGACGCGCTGAAGTCGTTGCAAACCCAAGTGACTTTGCTGTTGATGCGGCGCTCATGGCGGAACCGGCAGTGAAACGGGCGCGGGAGCGGGCGAAGCCTGCGCTGATCGCCGTCGGTATCGCGTCGGCCGCCGAAGTCGGCTGGCTCGTCGGCGGATGGCCCGGGCTGCTAGCCGGCGTCACGGGTTTGAGCGTCGCGCTCGTGGCGCTGTTCCCGCGTATGTCGCTGCCCAAAGACTGGCCGCGCCGAGGCTTCGGCGAGCCTGCTGCGCCCGAGTTCATGCGCGAGATTTTCGACGATTCGGGTATTGGCTTCGCCTACGTTCAGGATAGCTTGGTGATCGAAAGCGCCAACCGCTCCTTTTCGCGGCTACTGGGGCTGTCGCGGCGCGCGCGCGGGGCGAACCTCCTCGATCTGTTCGCGGAGGGCGACCGCCCGGCGCTCCACCAGACTGTGATGGCGGTCGCCGAAGACCGCTCTCCGTTGCGCGAACACCGTGCCATCCCTGCCAAACGTCCCGATGAGGGGCTGGCAGTCATCGTCGTGCGCATTCGTCGCTTCGACAAGTTAGCAGTGATTCTGCGCGATTCGACCTACCAGATGCGGCTGGAAGCGCAGGTGCTTCAGGCGACCAAGATGCAGGCGGTCGGCCAGCTGGCTGGCGGATTGGCGCATGATTTCAATAACGTGCTGACGGCGATCATCGGCATCTGCGACCTTGCGCTGATGCGTCATACGCCAGGCGGGCAAGACCATTTGGATGTCGACCAGATCCGCCAGAATGCGCTGCGAGCTGCCAACCTCGTCCGTCAGCTGCTCGCCTTCTCACGCCAGCAGACGCTGCTGCCACGCGTGGTCAACGTTACCGAGACGCTAGGCGACCTGGGCCATCTGCTGCGGCGGCTGCTGGGCGAGGGGGTGCGACTGCGGCTGATCCACGGCGCGGACCTGCCGCCGGTGCGGGTTGATCCCAGCCAGCTTGAGCAGGTGATCATCAATCTGGCTGTGAACGCGCGCGATGCGATGCCGGAGGGACGCGGCGACCTCACCATCAGCACGCAGCTAATCGCAGCGCGCGATGTGGCTCGGCTGGGTCACCGTGTGATGCCGACCATCGATTTCATCGCAATCACCGTCAAGGATAACGGCCTCGGCATCCCACCCGGCATCATCGACCATATTTTTGAGCCGTTCTTCACGACCAAACCCGTCGGCAAGGGCACTGGCCTAGGCCTCGCAACCGTCTACGGGATCGTCAAGCAAACCGGTGGCTATATCTTTGCAAAGTCGCCGCCGGGCGAGGGCGCGACGTTCACCATCTATCTGCCCGCGCTCCCGCCACAGGTGGCGCCTGCCCCCGTACCGGTGCCGGTGATCGTGCACGAGCAGATGGGGCAGGGCCGCGTGCTTCTGGTGGAGGATGAGCCGATGGTGCGCATGGTCGCCGCGCGGGCGCTGACCCGCAACGGCTATGACGTAGTGTCGGCCGAGAGCGGCGAGGAAGCGCTCGAACTGCTCGAAGGGCAGCCGATCGATCTCGTGATCTCCGACGTCGTGATGCCGGGCATGGACGGGCCGACCTTCGTGACGGCAGCGCGGCGGCGACGGCCTGACATCAAGGTGCTTTTTATATCGGGATACGCAGAAGAGCAAATTCGCGAGCGCGTAGAAATCGGCTCGGCGGCGCTTTTGCGCAAGCCGTTTACGGTCAATGAGTTGAATGCCGCAGTGAGAGAACGTTTGACCGCGTAAATGATCTCCGTGCGTGCAGGCCGCTGTGGCCTGTGCTATTCCATACGTGTGTCCAGCATAAATCCCCCTGCCCGCGTTCTCGTCGTGGAGGATGAGGCACTGATTGCGATCGTGCTCCAGGACATGCTCGAAGAGCTTGGATGGGAGGTTGTCGGCCCGGCCTCGACGCTTGCCGAGGCGCGAACGCTCGCCGATGACGCGACGAGCTATGATCTCGCGCTGCTCGATGTGCGGCTGAATGGCGAAACGGTGTTCCCGGTTGCCGAGCGCATTGCAGCGGCGGGACGACCGATCATCTTCGCAACTGGCAGTGGCGGCGATGACCTGCCGTCGTCGATCCCAGCCTCCAGCGTGCTCGGCAAGCCGTACGCGGCCGAGACCGTGGAGCGGGCGATCCTCAAAGCACTCGACGAAGCGCGGACCGTTCACGCAAGTTAACTGGCCGCTTGGCTGACCGCTTGCCATTGCGCCACGATGCGCTAAGGCACGGTATGGCAGCGGAACGGAAAGCGAACATGGCAAGCGTCACCAAGCTTGAGGTTGGGACCGACCGGCAACGCGCGTTGGACGCAGCGCTCGCGCAGATCGACCGGGCGTTCGGCAAGGGCTCGGCGATGAAACTGGGCCAGCGCGAGGCGCTGGAAGTCGAAGTGATTTCAACGGGATCGCTGGGGTTGGATATTGCGCTCGGCGTCGGTGGCCTGCCGCGCGGGCGCGTGATCGAGATTTACGGCCCCGAATCGTCGGGCAAGACGACGTTGGCGCTGCACGTGGTCGCCGAAGCGCAAAAGGCGGGCGGCATCTGCGCGTTCGTCGACGCCGAGCACGCGCTCGACCCCGTCTATGCAAAAAAGCTGGGGGTCGATGTCGACAACCTGATCGTCAGCCAGCCCGACACAGGTGAGCAGGCGCTGGAGATCACCGACACGCTGGTCCGCTCGGGCGCGCTTGACGTCCTGGTGGTCGACTCGGTCGCAGCGTTGGTGCCGCGCGCCGAGATCGAGGGCGAGATGGGCGACAGCCATGTCGGCCTGCAGGCGCGGCTGATGAGCCAGGCGCTGAGAAAGCTGACGGGCAGCATCAGCCGCAGCCGCTGCATCGTCATTTTCATTAACCAGGTCCGCATGAAGATCGGCGTGATGTACGGCAACCCGGAGACGACGACGGGCGGTAATGCGCTGAAGTTCTACGCGTCCGTGCGCCTGGACATTCGCCGCACCGGGCAGATCAAGGACCGCGACGACATCGTCGGCAACACGACTCGCGTAAAGGTGGTAAAAAACAAGGTCGCTCCACCGTTCAAGCAGGTGGAGTTCGACATCATGTATGGCGAGGGCGTGAGCAAGACGGGCGAGATCCTCGATCTGGGCGTCAAGGCCGGGATCATCGAGAAATCGGGCGCCTGGTTCAGCCATGACAGTATTCGCATCGGCCAAGGCCGTGAGAACGCCAAAAAATACCTGAACGAGAACCCGGATATGGCGCGCAAGGTTGAAGCAGCGATCCGCGCCAACTCGGCGGGCGTATCCGAAGCATTGCTGACCAGCCCCGGCGACGACGGCGGCGACGAGATGTAGCGCCGGCCGGCGTGGGCATGGAGCCCGCTCCGCGTCACCGACTGTTCGGGCGCTCCCGGGATTACGAACGGCCGCGATAATCTCCGCCCGTGCGGCCGCTACGGTCCGCCGCGTGTCTGAATCGACTTAATCCCTTCGGCTGGCCTAAGCCCGGTCACATGGAGGTTCCGGTGTTGCGGACGATGGTGCTCGTTGGGGTGGCGCTGCAGCTGGCGGCCCCCGCTCGCGCCGATTGCACTGTCAGGCGCGTCGGCGGGCTGCCCGTCACCATGAGCGGCCTGCGCCCGATCGTCCACGTCCGCATCAACGGGCAGGACACGCGTATGCTGCTCGATACCGGCGCGTTCTGGACGACGCTGTCGGCCGCGGGCGCGCAGCGGCTGGGCGCGAGAGTCATCTCGTCGGAGCTGCCGGAGGGCCTACGCGTCGTGGGCGTGACGGGGGAGGTCAACGCGCAGCTCGCATGGGTGACGTTCGAGCTTGGCGGATCGAAGATCGACCGCACGCAAATGGTCATTGCAGGCCGTGAGGTCGGCGGGGCGGCGGACGGCGTTCTCGGCCAGAACCTGCTCGCAGCGTGGGATGTGGAATATGATCTGGCGAATGGCTTCGTCCGGCTGTTCAAGACGAGCGGCTGCGGCAGGGCGAACCTTGCCTACTGGGCGGGCGACGCGCCCACGATGATGCTGAAGCTCGCGCCGCGGGAGGGCGTCACGCGCGGCATCCAGTCCACCGTGCAGCTGAACGCGGTGCCGATGCGCGCGGTGTTCGATACCGGAGCGGAGAGGACCATCCTCAACGCCGCCGCAGCGCGCAAGATCGGCATCCGGCCCGATAGTCCTGGTGTTGAGGCAGCGGGCATGTCCGCCGGCATCGGCAAGCGGCTGGTGCAGGCCTATACCATTCCGATCGAGAGCTTTCAGGCAGATGGCCTCAAGATCCTCCATACCAGAATCCGTATGGCCGCGCTCGAATCGAGTGGATTCGATTTGTTGATCGGCGCCGATTTCTTCCTGTCTACGCGCGTGTTCGTCTCGTACAGCACTGACCGTATATTGTTTACCTATAATGGTGGGAGGATGTTCAACATCGACGCGGAGGCCCTGCCGCGCGACGTTTCGGACGAGGCGGCGCTGACGGGTGGCGCGGCTGCGGTTGCTGCGATGCCGATGCCCAGCGTGGCGACGCCCACCACCGCTGACGGCCATGCGGCGCGGGACGCCCGCGTTCACGCGCGGCGACTGCCGCCGGGCGCTCGATAATCTGGAGCGCGCGGCCGAGCTTGCGCCTTAGAACGGGCGCTACTGGTACGATCCGGCGCGCGAGCGGCTGGTCCTGCGGCAGTAGCTGAAGGCGATCGCCGCACGCGACACGGCGCTGGACGGGCGCACGCCGGGCGCGCTGGCCCTGCGGGCGGCGGTCCTGACCGAAGGCGGCCGGCAGACCGAGACCCAAGCCGATTTCGCCGCGATCCGCGCAAACGCACATCAGCCAAACGCTCGCCGCGCTGGCGTGCACGCCGCCGTCCCGCCATAGGGCCGCGCATGCCAGCGCCCTACGCCAGCGATCCCGCGCACAGCCGGGGGCGGCTCCACCCCCAACCGCCCAGCGCCACGCGCGATGCATTCGCGCGCGACCGCGACCGGATCGTGCACTCGGCGGCGTTCCGGCGGCTGCGCGGCAAGACGCAGGTGTTCGTGGCGGTCGAGCACGATCACTACCGCGTGCGCCTGACGCACAGTCTGGAGGTGGCGCAGATCGCGCGCACGCTCGCCCGTGCGCTCGGCCTCAACGAAGCGCTGACCGAGGCGGTGGCGCTCGCACACGATCTGGGCCACCCGCCCTTCGGTCATGGCGGCGAGGCGGCGCTGAACGACGCGCTGGGCGCTAGCGGCGGCTGGGACCATAATGGCCACACGCTGAGGATCGTCACCCGGCTGGAGACGCCCTATGCGGGCTTCGACGGCCTCAATCTTAGCTGGGAGACGCTGGAGGGGCTGGCCAAGCACAATGGCCCGGTGCTGGAGCCGGGTTGGGCGCTGCGCGAGGCCGATGCCGCCTGGCGGCTCGAATTCGCCACCCAGCCGAGCCTTGAAGCCCAGCTCGCCGCGCTCGCCGACGACATTGCTTATGATTGCCACGATCTCGATGACGGCCACCGCGCCGGGCTGCTGCCGCTGGATCTGGTGACGATGCAGCCCTTCCTCGCGCGCCACTGGAGCGAGACGCGCGCGCGCCTGCCGGGCATCGGGGCCGAGCGGCTGTGGCCGCAGTTCATCCGCGACGTGATCGGCGCCTTCACCGCCGACGTGCTCGCCGAAACACAGCGCCGCCTTGCCGAGGCCGCGCCGGCGAGCACCGACGCGGTGCGGCACGCGGGCCGGGCGCTGGGGGGCGTGTAGCCCCCCAAGGGCCGGGAGGGAAGAAACCAGAAAACCATACTGTAAGCCAAAAAGTAACAGAAAGCGCCCGGCCA
>JAVVHE010000003.1:0-158207 GCA_032249695.1 Sphingomonadaceae bacterium
GCGCTTCGATAGAGCGGCGCCGCGTCGTTCAGCGCCACCCGCACTGCCGCCTCAACGCACGCCCACCTAATAACGGCGTGGACGAGGGTCGGTCGCATTTAAATGGGGGGCTTGGCGCTATCCTCAAGTATCGCGCGAAGCAACTCGGTCGTCTCGCGCCATTCATCGCTCTGTAGCCTGAACAGCAGCGCCGCCTTGTTTGGGGAATACTGGTAAAGCGATCCGACGCTCGCTCCGGCGGCCTCAGCTACCCGAGCCATCGTGAATCGCGCCGCGCCTTCGTTAGCCAAAACCTGAGCCGCCGCCTGCAGCACTGCCTCAACCAGAGCAGCAGAGCGTGCCTGTTTAGGGTTCTTTCGCGTGGAAATTCTAGGACTTGCCTTCGTAGGCATGCGCTCTCTGCTCAATGCGAATTGGAAATATGACGGATCATTCGTATTTCTTCGTAGCGCGATGACGCTCCCAGATCCAATTTGCTGAGGTCGATGCGATCGATCCCGCCACGACACCTTCCGTCGCCGACTATTGGAACGGGCTTACCGGCGAAGACAAGGCACGGCTGGTGCGCAGCAAGGAAGATTATACGGAGTTCTACAGCCGGATGAAGGACATTCCCCTCGCCGTGTCGCGTGAGACCGGCCTGCTGCTCTACATGCTGGCGCGCAATGCCCGTGCGACTTCGATTGTCGAGTTCGGCACCTCGTTCGGACTGTCGACGCTCTATTCTCGCGGCCGCGCTACGGGACAATGGCGGTGGGCGCCTGATCACGAGCGAGTTCGAGCCGGGCAAGATCGCCCGCCCGAAGAAGAACCTCGGGTCCGCAGGGCTCGCCGACCTGGTCGAGTTCCGCGAAGGAGACGCCCTTGAGACGCTTGGCCGCGACTTGCCGGAGAGCATCGACATCGTGCTCCTGGACGGTGCGAAGGGCCTCTATTCGGACATTCTCGATCGAGTGGAGAGCCGCCTGCGGCCAGGCGCGCTGATCGTGGCCGACAACGCCGATCTCTGCCCCGACTATGTCACTCGCGTGCGGGATCCAGAGCAGGGCTATCTGTCCCTTCCTGTCGCCCAAGACGTCGAGCTTTCGATGAAGGTCGGCTGAGCGCTGTCCCGCTTCAGGAGAATCACCATGCACGTTTTCGTCACCGGTGCCACCGGCTGGGTCGGCTCAGCCATCGTCGCCGATCTGATAGCCGCCGGGCACCAAGTCACCGGTCTCTCGCGCACCGCGGAGAAGGGCCTGGCACTCGGCGCGGCCGGTGCCCGCGTGCTCCGGGGCTCCCTTGCTGAGGTGGACGTCCTCGCCGAGGCCGCCGCGTCCGCCGACGCAGTGATCCACACCGCGTTCGACTTCTCCAACTTCCCTGCGGGGGCGGGGGAGGATCGTCGTGCGATCGAGGCGATGGGCCGCGCGCTCGAAGGGTCCAAGCGGCCGATGCTCGTCACCTCCGGGCTCGCCAAGATTGCCTCGGGGCGCCTTGTCACCGAGAGGGACAAGCCCGACGCCAACTTCGCCCGGCAGTCTGAGGCTGCGGCAGAGGTGGTGCGCGAGCGAGGCGGGCGCATCGCGACGATCCGTCTGGCGCCCTCCGTCCACGGCGTCGGGGAAACGCATGGCTTCGTGCCGTATTTGATCGGGCTGGCGAAGCGGACCGGCGTTTCGGCCTATATCGGCGACGGGGCCAACCGCTGGGCCGGCGTTCATCGGCTGGATGCTGCACGGCTCTATCGGCTGGCGCTCGAACAGGGGATAACCGAGACCGCTTACCATGCTGCCGCGGACGAGGGCGTGCCGTTCCGGGAAATCGCGGCCGTCATTGGCAGGGTCCTGGGCGTACCGATCGAGCCGCGGGACCGCGAGCATTTCGGCTGGCTCGCCGATTTCGCTGCCGAAGACATGGCAGCGTCGAGCGAGCGCACGCGAGAGGTGACCGGTTGGAAGCCGTCCGGGCCCGACCTACTCTCCGACATTGCTCAACCCGGATATTACGCCCCCTTATTCCTGCGGTGAGCCGCTAGGGGACTCGCGGTTTTGGACCGAAATGGTGCCGGGTGCCGGACTCGAACCGGCGACCTACCGCTTACAAGGCGGTTGCTCTACCAACTGAGCTAACCCGGCGGCGCCGCGCCTCTTAGCGGACGAACGGCTTCACCACCACCAGGATGACGATCGCCACGGTCAGCACCGCGGGAATCTCGCCGGTGCGCCGGAAGAACAGCTCGGTCTTGGGCCGCTCGCCGCGGCTCATCCGGCGGCCGATCGGGATCAGCCAGTGGTGGTAGGCGGTCATCAGCACGACAAGCGCGATCTTGATGTGCAGCCAGCCCTGGCCCGCGAAGCCATAGCTGACCGCAGCAGCCAGCCCCAGCACCCACACCGCGACGAACGCGGGCGTCAGGATCACCTTGCGCAGCAGCCCCAACCGCTCGCTCCAGCGCGCTTCCTCGGGTGAGCCGGGCGGGGTCGCGGCCATGTAGGCGAGGTGGCGCGACAGGATCAGCAGCCCGGCGACCCAGAAGATGACGAAAATGACGTGCGCGGCCTTCACCCACAGATAGGCGTCGCCCAGCCATCCGGCCCAGCTGCTCATGCTTTCGCCCCGCGAACGCGCGCCAGCAGCCGTTCCACATTCGGAATCGGGGTCTGCGGCACGCAGCCATGGCCCAGATTGACCACGTGCGGCCGGCCGCGGAGTGCAGCCACGCAGCGGTCGACGGCTGCGTCGAGCGCCGATCCGCCGGCGACGAGCGCCATGTTATCGACGTTCCCCTGCACCGGCAGTCCGGCGGGCAGCGCCTCGTGCGCGTCTGCCGGGTCGATCGTTTCGTCGATCGCCAGCGCGTCGACGCGGGTCTCATGCGCGTAGCGGACGATGCCTGCGCCTGCCCCGCGCGGGAAGCCGATGATCGGCGTCCCGGGATGCCGCGCCTTCAGGCGCTCGACGATCGCACGAGTCGGGCCGACCACCCAGCGATCGAACTCGCTGCTTGCCAGCGCGCCCGCCCAGCTGTCGAACAGCTTCACTGCTTCGGCCCCGGCCGCGATCTGGCCGGAGAGATAGTCGACCGTCGCGTCGACGATCAGGTCGATGATCCGCCCGAACCGCACCGGGTCGCTATAGGCGAGGATCCGCGCCGGGTCGCGGTCGCCCTCGCCCGCGACCATATAGCTCGCGACGGTCCAGGGCGAGCCGGCGAAGCCGATCAGCGTCACGTCCGTCGCCAGCGAGCGCGACAGGCGGCCGACGGTCTCCCAAACCGGCTCGAAACGCTCATGGGCTGGCGTCAGCATCTCCAGCGCCGCGTGCTCAAGCGTCGGAACGAGGCGCGGCCCCTCGCCTTCGACGAAGCTCAGCTCCTGGCCCATCGCGTGCGCGACGACGAGGATGTCCGAAAACAGGATCGCCCCGTCCATCCGGAAGCGCCGGATCGGCTGCAGCGTGATCTCCTCGGCGCGCTCGGGCACGTAGACCATGTTCAGGAACCCGCCCGCCTCGCTCCGCAGCGCGCGATATTCGGGGAGATAGCGACCGGCCTGGCGCATCAGCCATACGGGCGGCGGATCGCGCCGCTCGCCGCAGAGCACGTCGAGAAGCGGCCCGGCCATTAGCTGATCTGAGATTCTAGAGAATCGAAGTGAGTGGTAGGGGGCATGGATGACGGGGATTAGCCGCCCCGCCCCGATCCGCCAACAGGCGGAACCAAGTGGGGCGCCGCGTGCGCCCACGAGTCGCCGTGAAGCGTCCACAGCTTTCCAATCGGGTCGCCGGAACCGTCCACCTGTGGGCGGTTTGATGACGGTTTGGTGGCGGCATCCCGCCGCTGTGGCTTGCGGTGGCTTGCGCCGTGGGCCTAAGCCCCTGCGCACCGGTTGCCCACAGGGTCCCTCAGTGCCCCGCCTTCACGTCCATCTCGTGTCCGATTCCACCGGTGAGACGCTGAATGCTCTCGCGAGCGCGGGGCTTGCGCAATTCGATCAGGTGGATGCGGTGCGCCATTTCTGGCCGATGATCCGCGCGCGCGGCCAGCTCGATCGCGTGCTCGCCGATATCGAGCGGCGGCCGGGGCTGGTCCTTTACACGCTGGTGGCCGGCGCACTGCGCGAGCGGCTCGAGGAGACGACGCGCCGCCTCGGCGTGGTGGCGGTGCCGGTGCTCGATCCAGTCATCAATGCACTCGGCCACGTTCTGGGCCAGGGGCCGGTCGCGCGGCCGGGGCGTCAGCATGTGATGGACGCAGCCTATTTCGCGCGCGTGGCGGCGATCGACTACACGATGGGCCACGATGACGGCCAAGGCGCCGAGGATTGGGAGGTGGCCGACATCGTCCTCGCCGGCGTCAGCCGTACCTCCAAAACCCCGACAAGCATTTATCTCGCCAACCGCGGCTACAAGACTGCGAATATCCCGCTGGTGCCGCAGTCGCCGCCGCCCAAATCGCTGTTCGCGCTGAAGAAGCCGCTGGTCGTGGGGCTGACGACGCATCCCGAGCGGTTGATCCAGGTGCGGCGCAACCGGCTGATCCACCTCGGCCAGACGCCATCGACGGATTATGTCGACGAAGCGAAGGTCAGCGCCGAGGTGGCCTACGCGCGGCGGCTGTTCGCCGACAACGGCTGGCCGGTCATCGACGTTACGCGCCGCTCGATCGAGGAGACCTCGGCCGCGATCATCAACCTGTTGCAGGAGCGGGCGGAAGCAGCCAACGGGGCCTGACGCGATGCTGCTGATCCTCGCCTCAACCAGTGCCAGCCGCAAGGCGATGCTGCGTGCAGCCGGCGTGCCATTCGAGGTGCAGGCGCCCGGTGTCGACGAGGACGAGGTCCGCGAGGCGCTCAAGGCCGAGGGGGAGGGCAAGCCCGCCAGGGTCGCGGAGACTCTGGCCGAGCACAAGGCGCTGCGCGTCAGCCGCCGCTTCCCCGATGCGCTGGTTCTGGGATCGGACCAGGTGCTGGCGCTGCCGGGCGACGTGATGTTCGAGAAGCCGCAGAATCTGGCCGAAGCGGGCGAGCAGCTGCGGCAGCTGCGCGGACGCGACCACTGGCTGATCTCGGCTGCTGCGCTGGCGTGCGGCGGCGCGGTCGTATGGCGCACGGTCGACGAGGCGCGAATGCAGATGCGCGACTTCTCCGACGCGTTCCTAGAGCGCTATCTCGCGGTCGGCGGGCCAGAATTGCTGACAAGCGTCGGCGGCTATCAGCTGGAAGCGCTGGGCGGGCAGCTGTTCCTGAAGGCCGACGGTGACCACTTCACCGTGCGCGGCCTGCCGTTGCTTCCCGTTCTGGACGAGCTGCGGCGGCGCGGCGTGTTGAGCGAGTGAGGAGTGTTTGTGACCTGGGTCCGGCCGGGTTGCAGCGCTGAAGCTGAAATCTTGCAGCGTGGCGACGGACAGTTGCACAACGTTCTAATCTGTTTCTCCCCACGAGGAGACGAGGGGAGGCTTTCTCAGCCTGTCCGATCACGACATCCGGCTCGGCAGGCTCTGCCAAACGGATGAGTTTGACAGCGTCATCGAAGCCAAGGGCACGCCGGTGCTTGTCATCCCCAGCGTCGGAGCAGCAGCCGGTGAGGAGTCGGCGAACCGCTGATCCACCCCGCAGGCGACGGATTCTTGGCCTCACCGGCTCGATCGGGATGGGCAAGTCGACCGTGGCTGCGATGTTCCGGCGGGCGGGGGTGCCGGTGTTCGATGCCGATGCGGCGGTGCGCGCGCTGCAGGGGCCGGGCGGGCGGGCGCTTCCGCTCATCGAAGCTGCGTTTCCGGGCGTCACCTCGGCAGCCGGGGTCGACCGGGCGGCGCTCGGTGCGCGCGTGTTCGGCGATCCGCACGCGCTCCGGCTGCTGGAGGCGATCATGCATCCGCTCGCCGCAGCCGAGCGCCGGGCGTTCCTGAAGCGCCACGCGCGCGCGCCGCTCGTGGTGCTCGACATTCCGCTGCTGTTTGAAACCGGGGGCGACCGGCATTGCGATCTGGTGGCGGTGGTCAGCGCCCCGGCGCGCGTGCAGCGAGCGCGCGTGCTCGGCCGCCCGGGCATGAGCGCGGCGAGGTTCGCCGCGGTGTTGTCGCACCAGCTGCCCGATACGGAGAAGCGTGCGCAGGCGGATGTCGTCATCCCCACCGGCCGGGGCCGCCGCGCCACGCTGCAGGCGGTGCGCCGGCTGCTGCGCCAGCTTGGCCTGCCGCCGCGCCGCGCGTAGGCTCAGCCCATGCTCCGCCTCCTCCTCCTCCTCGCCGCCCTCGCGCTCGCCCCCTCGCCCCCATCCGCGCAGGTCGTCGACAACGGCACGATCCCGCCAAACTCTCTGGCCGAGAAATCGCGCGTGCGGATCGAGACGAGCGCTGGGCCGATCACCGTCGAGGTCGATGTGCGCCACGCTCCGGTCACCGCGAAGAACTTCCTGCGCTACGTCGATGCGCGCCGCTATGACGGCGCGGTTTTCTATCGGGCGCTGAAACTGCTGCCCGATGGCTCGGCAGGGCTGGTGCAGGGCGGCATCCGCGACGCGCGTAAGCTCTACCCGGCGATCAGGCACGAGCCGACGACCGAGACCGGGCTGACGCACGACGACGGCGCGATCTCGATGGCACGCGCCGCGCCCGGGAGCGCCCAGGCGGACTTCTTTCTGATCGTCGGCAAGGTTCCCTCGCTTGACGCCGACGCCAAGACGAGCGGTGACAACCAAGGGTTCGCAGCTTTTGGCCATGTGGTGGACGGCATGGAAACCGTGCGGAAAATACTGGGGCAGCCGACCGACCCCAACAGGGGTGAGGGCGTGATGAAAGGGCAGATGCTCACCGAGCCGGTCAAGATCATCAGCGCCCGGCGGGACGGAGAGGGCGTTTAGAGCCTCATGACGCGAAAAATTGCGAGCGGTCCCGCGTCAGACGGCATGCTGAATTTCTAACTGACGCCCAGCCCAGCAAGCACGATATTACGCGTGCGCTTTTCGGGAATGCAGAGCGCGGCAAGGTTGCAATAATTCGGAATTAGCTCCTCATCGCGAGCCATATCGAGATCCCGGAAGGAGCGTCAGACTGGCGTGGCAGGAATGCCCGTCAGCCGCACCAGCCCGGCTTAGGGAAGGCGCCCGCGCCGCGCTGGATCCAGCTGCCCGCTTCGTTGCGCCACCAGCCGCCCTGCGGGATCGTGGCGTGGACCTGGCACGCAGCGGCGGCGGCGACGTCCTGCACCGATACGCCGCGCTGCACGGCAAGGTCGGTGTATGCCGCGCGACGCTTAATGTTGATCTGGTCCACGCGCGCCTTCAGGTCCGCCCCGCCGCCACCGCGCAGCGCAAGATACCCGTCGGCGCCCTCGCCAACTGTGCCCGCGGACAGCGCGGCTGCGACCATCGCGTCCTGCGCGCTGACGCCGAGCGGCGCGGCGCAAAGCAGGGCGGCGGCGATGCAGGCGGCTCGGGCGTTCATTGCGGCTTCCTCGTAGGGAACAGGTCGGGGTTCTGCGTGATCAGGCCTTGCACGTCGCGCTCCAGCTTCACGACAACCTCCTGCTTGATGTTCACGTTGAGGTTGATCTCGATGGGCTTGTCCGGCGCCCGCAGCTGGACACAGGCGCACAGACCGAGCGGGAGCAGGGGGATAAATCGCATCGCTGCCGCTGCGGCCCTGGGCATGGAACTGTCAATGGCCGGGCGGGGGCGAACGGGGCGTTAACGGATCGGGCGCGGGTGCCGATCCTTGGAGGATCAGCGGGCGCGCGTCGCTGAAGCCGGCCGCGGTGCCAAGCAGGCGGCGGAACGGCGCGGTGATCGTCACGCCGAAGCGGAACGGCACGCCCGGCGGCAGCTTGGCGGCACCGCCCGCGTTGACTGCCGCCTCGTTGGTGCCGGTGAAAGTTAGGCTCGTGACGATCTCGCCGTCGAGCTCGCCGTTCAGCCCCAGAGTCAGCGTGCGATAGCGCATCGAGCGCAGCGCATCGAAGGCCAGCCGCGCGCCCTGCGGCAGGCCCGGGCCGAACTTGCCCGCATAGCGCAGACGTCCGCCCGGAGCGCGCGCGACGAGCTGCCCACCGGCGATGCGCGTGCCCGCTTGCGACAGTCTGAGCGGTATCGCGCCATCGAACAGGCCGGTAGCGTCGAGGTCTTTGAGGTCGATGAGTTGCACGAAGCTCGCCGCGTCGAGGCCGGTGACGTCGAGCGTGTACAACCGGTCGGCGGCAGCGGGGTCGATCAGCGCGGGGCGAAGGCTGAGCGTGCCGCCCGAGAAGGGCGCGGTGAGGCTTTCGATCTGCGTGCGGCCTTGGCCGAGCAGTGTCACCCGCCCCTCGATCGGGCCAAGCGCGAGGCCGGGGTTGATCGAGCCGATGTGCACCATCTGGCCGGGTGCTGACACGAGTTCGGGCAGATCGGTGAGCGCGATGTCGGCGCGGACGCCCTTCACCGGCCCGAGCGCGGCGGTAGCGAAGTCGAGTGCCGGGATGGTGATGCGGCCAGGCCCGGAGAGCTTGCCCTCGGCGTAGGTGAGCGCGGCTGTCACGCGGACCTTGCCAGTCGCGTCCTCCAGCTGGCCCCGAGCGCGTTCGCTCAGCTGGAACGGCTGGAAGTCGGGGCTAAAGCTGACGGCGAGCGCAGCTTCGATCGCCGCCCGGCCAATTGCCAGATCGTAGCGGCCCTCAACGGTGCCGAGCGGGGTGGCGGTCGGTGCGTGGGCGAGGTTGGCGCGGAAGCGCGCCGCGCCGTCGCTGATGCTAAGCTCGCCCCCGCTCGCGCGGATGGGCGCGAAGGCGGGGCGCGGGGCGGCGTCGCGCACGATCGCACTGAGGCCGGTAAGGCTGAACGCGCCCTCTGGCGACAGCGCGAAGCGTCCCGCAATGGCGCTGGCGTCGGCGGTGCCGAGGCTTGACGTGCCGCCGCTCGCGCTGCCGTCGATGCGCCAGCCTGCGGCAGTGGAGCGCGCGGTAGCGTCGGCCGAGGCGAGATCGAGCCGCCGCTCGCCCGCCCACAACGACACCGGCGCCGGGCCAAGCGTGACCTCGGTTGCTGCGACGGTTCCGCCGATCCGCAGCGGCAGCGCTGAGGCGGTGGCGCGGAAGGGCTGCTCGCCCGCGCGGCCGCCGAGCCGGATATCGCGCAGCGTGGCGGCGCCGGTGAGGCGGCCTGCGCTAAGACCGAGCACGGGCCCGACAGCGGGGCACAGATTAAGCGCTGCGGTGGTGAAGGTGAAGCTCGGCTGGATCACGCGCGCGGCGTGGACCGGGGTGCAGCGCGCGACGCTGATGGCGGGGCGAGCGAGGGCGACGCCAAGGTCCGCTCGCGGCAGTGTCAGTGTCTCGACGCGGCCGGGGCCGAGCGGGCCAGTCATCGTCAGCGGCCCGACGATCCGCACCGCGTCGCGCGCCCAGCGGACGTCGAGCGTTGTCGGTTCGATGGCAGCGCCAGGCGCTGTGACACGGCCCAGTTGCAACGCTCCATCGCCCGCGGCGCCGGCCCGAGCGGGGGTGAAGCGTGCAAGCCCGATCGTCGGGGTGCGCAGCGTGAGGGTGCCGCTGCCGGTGAGGCCGTGCCCGCTCGACCAACGCAGCGGTCCAGCGGCGGTCAGTTCTATACGGCGCGGATCAGTGGCCGCAGCGCGCCCAACCTGCTTCGCGATCCGAAGCGCGCTGGCGGTGACGCCAATCCCCGGCAGCTCGCGCGTCAGCTGCACATTGGCGCGAGCGTCAAACGGGCCGGCGGCGGCCAATTCGGCGCGCAGCGCGCGCTCGATCGGTCCGAGCGGTGTCGCCGCCAGCGCGTCGGTCGACTGCGCTAGTCCATCGATCAGCACGCGCTCGGGCCGAACCCCGCTCGCATGTACCGGCCCATCGAACGACGTACGCCCGGCTCGCGCAGCCAGCTGCCCACCGGCCGCAACGGTCGCCGCGCTCCACCCGCCACTCGCCAGCCCGGACGCGGCAAGGCACAAGTGGCCCTCCGCCCCCGTCCGACCCGCCCGGCCCACAAAGCGCGCATTAAGCTGCGCGGCTCGGCCGTCGTTATTCACCGATGCGCGCAGTCCAGCGCCCGCCGCGTCCATTGAGATGTCGCGCGCGCTCAACTCGGCTGAACCGTCGAGCGCGGCAAAATCCGTGTCGGCCCTTGCATTGAGCGCGAGCACGGTTGGGCCAACTGCTGCTCCGGCGCACGCGCCGCCCGCCGCGGTCAGACGACCCATCACGCGCAGCACGCCCGCTCGCGAGGTCAACCGCAGCGGCCCCGCCAGCCGCTCAAGCACGCAACCACCGGTTCCAACGCGCGGCGCCGCCAGCGCCAGCTCGCCGCGCAAGCCGTTGGCCACTCGGCCCTCAGCGCGTATCTCCGCGCTGGCCTCGCCATAGGGCGTCACCAGCAGCAGGCGACTGTTCCGGATGTCGACGGCCATCGTCGGCAGCACCGGCGCGCCTGGCTGCGCGCGCGGTAGCAGCCGGTCCAGCGCGCCCAGATGCAGCCGCCCCTCGCGGTCCAGCGACGCTCGCAGTACCGCGCCGTCGAGCCTCACCGCGGTGACGGTGGGCCGCAGTCCAACCCAGCCGATTGTCGCGTCGATCGCCCGCGCGCGGAAATCGGGCCGTCCCTTGGGCCCCAGCGCCACGTCACGCCCGTGCACGCCGCCGGTCCCGGCGCGATCGATCGTGAAGCTGCCTGCCACCCCGCGCGAGGCAAGCTCGCCCTGAACGAAGCGTTCGACAAAGCGAACGCGCATCAACGCGACGAGGCCGATGACGAGGCCAAGCCCAAGAAGGCCGATCGCGAACCGCCGCACCGGGCCGATGTGACGCGTACCCGCCCGGCGGTCCAGCCCGACGCCGGCGGATAACCGCCGGTGCCGCTACAGCCGGAGCACTGGGAGGCCTGAGATGCTGCGCTTTGTGCTGGCTGGCGGGGCCTGCCTAGGTGATTGCTGAGCTGGGTGCAGCGGGCGATGCACCGAACGTGTCGCACATACCGTACCCGCCGTGGTTGACCATTCGCGCCGTCGCGGTCCCTGCGCTTGCGGGGCTGATCGGCTCTCGCACCGTCCGCGCCCACGCGCCCTCTTCCGCTCGCG
Organism: Sphingomonadaceae bacterium; assembly: GCA_032249695.1. Taxonomy (GTDB): domain Bacteria; phylum Pseudomonadota; class Alphaproteobacteria; order Sphingomonadales; family Sphingomonadaceae; genus JAVVHE01. The sequence goes on from JAVVHE010000003.1 coordinate 11,045, forward strand.
CGCCGGCGCCGCTAGGCGCGACGCGTGTTTCCGCGCCGCACGATCCTGACGGGAGCCGCCGCTGTCGCTGCTGCGCCTACCTTCGGCCAGACCGCCAACCTTAGATTGCCCGGCGGGCCGTCGCTGCGGCCCTTAGCTGCTCGGTTCGCCGACAAGCGCGGCATGATCGTGCAGCGCGTGCGCCCGCCGCTGCTGGAAACGCCGTTCGAAGTGTTCGCCGACGGTGTATTCACGCCCAATGACCGGTTCTTCGTCCGCTGGCACTGGGCCGACATACCGACTAGCATCGATACGCGAAGCTGGAGCGTGAAGCTGCGCGGTGCGGTCGAGCGGCCGCAGGCGCTGAGCTACGCGGCGCTGCTGCGATTGCCGCGTACCGAGATTGCCGCGGTCAACCAATGCTCAGGGAACAGCCGCGGGCTGTTCCAGCCGCGCGTCGCGGGCGGCGAGTGGGCGCATGGCGCGATGGGGAATGCGCGCTGGACGGGCGTTCGGCTGCGCGATGTGCTTGCGCTGGTTGGCGTGCGCGCAGGCGCGGTTACGGTGCGCTTCGGCGGAGCGGACCAGCCCATCGTGCCCGATGGGCCGAAGTTTCTGAAATCGCTCTCGATCGATCACGCGCTGAGTGAGGACGTGCTGATCGCGTTCGGCATGAACGGCGCGCCGCTGCCGATCCTGAACGGAGCGCCGCTGCGGCTGATTGTGCCCGGGTGGTTCAGCACCTACTGGGTCAAAGCGCTGAACGACATCGAGGTGCTAACCGGGCCGGACGACAATTTCTGGATGGCAAAGGCGTACAAGATTCCAGCCAATCCGCTGGCCGACGTTGCGCCGGGCATGAAGGACTACCCGACCGTTCCGATCGGGCGGATGCCGCCGCGCAGCTTCATCACCGCCCCGCGCTACGGCGCGAAGCTGGCGGCCGGCGCGCCGCTCTCGATCGAGGGTGTCGCGTTCGGTGGCGATTGCGGGCTGCGGTCGGTGGAGGTTTCGGCCGATGGCGGGGCGAGCTGGGCTCCGGCGACGCTTGGCCAAGACTACGGGCCCTACAGCTTCCGGCGCTTCAGTGCGGCGCTGGCCGCTCCCGCGGCGCGAGGCGCGCGCACGTTGCTGGCGCGGGCGACGAACGTGCAGGGAGTCGCGCAGCCGATGAAGCCCAACTGGAACCCCAGCGGCTATCAGCGCAGCTGCGTCGAGCCGGTGCGGGTGGAGATCTGATGACGCGCGTTGCTCTTTTGCTGGCAGCCGCCGTGCTGACCGCCGCTGCTCTGCCATCGGCGCGCCGCCCCGCTCCCGCGCGCACGGCGCTAGCTGCCGACCCGTTCGCTCCGCGCGCGCGGGCGATCACGCTGCCCGACGACACGACGCTTTATCCCGATGGGCCGGGCGTCGACGCGATGAACGGCTACTGCGCGGCGTGCCACTCGCCCGCAATGGTGCTGACGCAGCCCAAGCTAACCCGCGACGAGTGGGCAGCCGAGGTCGCCAAGATGCGCTCGGTCTACAAGGCCCCGATCGCCGACGAGGATGTGCCAGCGATCCTCGACTACCTCGCCGCGCTTAAACCCGGGGCATAGGCGCGGGACAGTCAACGTCGGTCAGCGCAGGCGCGGCGCTCAACGGCCACAGCGCTCCAGCAAGGTGTCGAAGTGTCGGATCGGAGCGGCACCGAGTTGGGCCCGATTTACCGTCGGCCGCAGCGCCCGCCGCACCGATCAGGCGGCCAGCGCCTCCAGCACATGCTCGGCCGAGCTCACCTTGAACGCGCCGGGCTCTTCGACGAACAGATGCTGAACGGTGCCGTCCCTCACTACCATCGCAAAGCGCTGGCCGCGTATGCCCATCCCGTACTTGGAACCATCGAACTCTAGGCCTAGCCGCTTCACGAAGTCGCCGTTCCCGTCCGAAACCATTGTCACCTTGCCGTCGGCGCCCTGCGCGCGGCCCCACGCGCCCATAACGAAGGCATCGTTCACGGCCACGCACACGATTTCGGCGACACCCGCACCCGCGAAGCGCGCAGCGTTCTCCACATAGCCCGGTAGGTGCCGCGCTGAGCAGGTGGGCGTGAAGGCGCCGGGCACGCAGAATAGCACCACGGTGCGGCCGTCGAATAGCTCCTTGGTGGTCACCGGTCGCGGGCCGTCGTCGGTCGCCTTCATCAGCGTGGCTTCGGGAACGCGCTCTCCAACAGCGATCGTCATCTCGTGCCTCCGGCTCCGTGTTCAGGCAGCCGCTTAGAGGTGCCTTCGGCTTGGGTCTAGACGCGCCCCTGCCGCGTTGCCGCCGCGAAGGGTGCAAGCTAGGTTTGCCGTCACATGCTCGATCCGCGCTACTTATCTGGCCAGCTGCTGCTCGCGCTGCCGGGCATCGGCGATCCGCGCTTCGAACGGTCGGTCATTGCGATGTGCGTGCACGATGACAACGGCGCGCTGGGCGTCATCATCTCGGCACTGCATGACGGGCTGACCGCGCGGCAGCTGATGGAGCAGCTGGACATCGATCCCGGCTGTACGCCTGAGGACGCGCCGGTCTACGCCGGCGGGCCTGTCGAGCCGGGGCGCGGGTTCGTGATCCACACGCAGGATTACACGACAGATGGCACTATCCAAGTCGCCGACGTGTGGTCGCTGTCGATGAGCCAGCAGGTGCTGAAGGACATTGCTTCGGGGCGGGGGCCAGAGCGCTGGCTGCTGGCGCTGGGCTATGCGGGCTGGGGCGAGCGCCAGCTCGATGGCGAGCTTCGGCGACATGGCTGGAGGAGCCTCGACGCGGCGGGGCTGGACGACCTGATCTACGATGCGCCCGCTGACCAGCGCTGGCCGCGGGCTTTCGCTCGCCTCGGCGTTGACGTCGCGCATCTCGCTGCAGCCGCCGGTAGCGCCTGAACGGGGCCGGCCAAGGCGCCGCACTGCGAACCGGACCGGCTGCTGCCTATATCGTATGGCATGACTGATCTCACCGTCTGGCACGATGGCGGCTGCCCGCTTTGCCGGGCGGAAATCGCGCTGATGCGCCGCCTCGATCGCCGCGGTTCGATCCGGTTTGTAGATGTGGCGCGGCCCGGGCCGGACGTGTGCCCGCTCGATCGCCGCACGCTGCTCGCACGTTTCCATGCCAGCGAAGATGGCCGGCTGCTGTCGGGCGCTGCGGCCTTCGCTGCGATGTGGCGCGCAATCCCGCTGCTGCGGCCGCTAGGCCTCATGGCACGCTCGTCCGTGGTGCTGCGCTTGCTCGAGGCGGCGTATGTCGGCTTCCTTCGCGTTCGGCCGGGGCTGCAGCACGTTGCACGCTGGGTCGCTGCGTGAGGCCAACGCCCGACCTGGCGGGCCCGGGCCAGGAAAGCGTCTGGGCCTATCCGCGTCCGGCCATCGCCGAACCTGCGCAGGCGCATGTCCGGATTGAGCATCGCGGTTACCTCATCGCCGACACGCGCGCCGCGATCCGCACGCTAGAGACGACCCATCCGCCGAGCTACTACATTCCGCCCGCCGACATCGCGCCCGCTGTTCTGCGCCGCGCGGGCGGCAGTTCCGTCTGCGAGTGGAAGGGCGTGGCGGCCTATTGGGACGTGGTGCTGGGTGATCTGGCGTTGTCGCGCGTCGCATGGAGCTATCCCGATCCGATGCCTGCCTTCTCCACCCTGCGCGATCACGTCGCGTTCTATGCGGCGCCGTTCGATCGCTGCACCGTCGACGGCGAAACAGTAACTCCGCAGCCCGGCGGCTTCTACGGCGGCTGGATCACATCGCGTGTCGCCGGGCCGTTCAAGGGCGTGCCGGGCAGCCACTGGTGGTGACTACGGTGTAGCCAAGATCGCGCAGCGTTTCGGCGTTCGTAGCCCGGCGAGGCCATCTAGCTTTTGTGCAGCTTTCCGAACGCCGCGGCTTCGTCCGCGCGGCGGCGGGCCGCCTTGACGTCGCCCTTGTCGATCAGCCGCGCGACGTCGATCGCAGTCTGGCGGATGTCGCCCTCGTGCGCGTCACGCGGGCGCTGGCCGATCGCGGCGGCGAGATAGGGGCGCGCCGCCATCACGTCGCCCATGCGAACCAGCAGCAGCCCGCGATAGCCCGGCGCGAGCAGCCCACCGTCGCGCCGCGCTGCTTCATCCAGCGCATCGCTCATCTGGGCCTTGGTCGCGCCGAGCGCCGCGCGCGCGATCAGCCCGCCGAGCTTCAGGATTGCCTCGCCGTGCCAGACGCCGAGCGCGATCCACGCCTCGGGCCGCTGAGGTTCCGAGCGGGTCAGCTCCTCCAGCTTGTGCTTGGCTTCCTTGCCCAGGCTGCGGCTGGTCGTCAGCGAGGCTCGGTAGCCGACTGCCGACGCAAGCTGGAGCTTCGCGAGATACGCGCCTGACGATCGCTGGACGGCGGCCTCGGCATCGCGCTGCGCCTGATCGATCAGCGCCAGCGCGGCGGCCTTGTCGGTCGCCTGGAACGCTGCGCGCACCAGATCGGCGCGCGCCGCGACCGCCAGTCCGTCGGCGTCGCCGCGTGCCCGGCCCTGGTCGGCGGCAGCCGCATAGTCGCCGCGGTCGAGCAACTGGCGCGGGGTCAATGCCCCGTGCGCGGGCGCGGCGATGAGCGCCGCAGCCACGGCCCAACCGGACACGCGCCGCATTAGGCGAGCGCCTCGGCGATCAGGCGGCGGCTGTTGGCGATGCCGTAGAGCGAGATGAAGCTTCCCATCCGTGGTCCCTGGCTTTGGCCGAGCAGCGTCTCGTAAAGCGCCGTGAACCAGTCGCGGAGCTGAACGAACCCGGCCGCCTTGCCGGCTTCGAACACCTCGTGCTGGATCGATTCGGCATCGGCGTCCTCAGCCAAAGCCGCGAGCCGCCGGTCCAGTTCCTTCAGCCCCTCGCGCTCGGCGTCGTGCGGCGCGCGGCGCTTCAGAGTCGGCGCGATCACGTCGCGGTGAAAGCGGATCGCCCGCTCCATCATCGCATCGAGCGCGGGATCTTCGCCGGGCTTCAGCCCCAGCGTGCGCGTGACCATGCCCCAAAGCACCGCGCTGTCCCCCGCACCCGCCGCGGCGACCAGGTTCAGCAGCAGCGCGAAGCTGACCGGCGGCGTCTGCGCGGGCGGCTGGCCGCCGTGGACATGCCATACGGGATTGCCCAGCTGCTGTTCGATTGGCTGCGCGGGGAAGCGGCGGAGGAAGTCGCAATATTCGTCGACCGTCTTCGGCACGAGGCCGAGATGCAGCTTCTTCGCCACCTTGGGCTCGCGATACATGTAGAAGGCGAGGCTCTCGGGCGCGGCGTAGCTCAGCCACTCGTCGATCGTCAGGCCGTTGCCCTTCGATTTGCTGATCTTGTGGCCGTCCTCGTCGAGGAACAGCTCGTAGGTGAACCCGGCCGGCGGCGTGCCGCCCAGCGCGCGCGCGATCTTCGAGCTGACCGTCACGCTGTCGATCAGGTCCTTGCCAGCCATCTCGTAGTCGACCCCGAGCGCCACCCAGCGCATCGCCCAATCGACCTTCCACTGCAGCTTGGCGCAGCCGCCAAGCACGCTCGTCGTCCACTCGCGGCCCTGCGCGTCGGCCCAGGTGATCGTCGCGGCTTCGATATCGCGGGCAAGCACCGCCACCTGCTCGACACGGCCGCTTTCGGGGTGGATCGGCAGAAACGGCGCATAAGTTGCCGCCCGTTCCTCGCCAAGCGTCGGCAGCATGATCGCCATGACCGCGTCCCACCGCTGCAGCACGCGCCGCAGCAACGGATCGAAGCGGCCCGATCGGTAGCATTCGGTCGCGCTCAGGAACTCGTACTCGAAGCCGAAGCCGTCCAGGAACGCGCGCAGCCGCGCGTTGTTCGCAGCGCCGAAGCTGCGCGAGGGATCGAACGGATCGGGCACCGACGTCAGCGGCCGACCCAGATGCGCGGCCATCGCCTCGCGATTGGGCACGTTGTCGGGAACCTTGCGCAGACCGTCGAGATCGTCGCTGAACGCGATCAGCCGCGTCGGGTGGCCGGTCATCGCTTCGAAGGCACGCCGCACCATCGTCGTGCGCGCCACCTCGCCGAACGTGCCGATATGCGGCAGCCCGCTTGGGCCATAGCCCGTTTCGAACACGACCGGCCGCCCGTCCTTGGGCAGCCGGGCAAGGAGTTTGCGCGCTTCCTCGAACGGCCAGGCCTTCGAGGCGAGCGCTGCGTCGCGAAGCTCGGGAGCGGTCATGCCACGCTCGCATAGCGGCAGCACGGCACAAAGGAAGCGGCACGCGGCCGCGGTAGCTTTTCGTGCTCCTTGCCACTATATCGCCACATTACCGCCGGGACGCGCGCCCCGGTTCTGGAGGACGTGAATGATCGCGGTGAATGCGATTAGGATCGGTGGGCGTGAGGTCCTGCCGCTTGTCGAAGGCGGCAAGGGTGTGAGCGCAACCAACCATCGCTCGTCGGGCGCGTGGGCGGCAGCGGGCGGGATCGGCACGGTTTCGGCGGTGAACGCCGATTCCTACGATGATGACGGCCGCCCAGTGCCCCAGCTTTATCGTGCGCGCACGCGGGTGGAGCGCCACGAGGAGCTGATCCGCTACGCGATCGACGGCGCGGTGGAACAGGTGAAGCGCGCGTTCGAGATCGCGAGCGGTCGCGGTGCGATCAATATCAACGTGCTGTGGGAAATGGGCGGAGCGCAGCGCGTTCTGGAAGGCGTGCTGGAGCGCGCGCGCGGCCTGATCAGCGGCGTGACGTGCGGCGCCGGCATGCCCTACCGCCTGAGCGAGATCGCTGCGAAGAACGGCGTGTATTACTACCCGATCATCAGCAGCGCCCGCGCCTTCCGCGCGCTGTGGAAACGCGCCTATTCCAAGGCCGCCGAGTGGCTGGGCGCGGTGGTCTACGAGGATCCGTGGCTCGCGGGCGGGCATAACGGCCTGTCGAACGCCGAAGACCCGCTGAAGCCCGAGCCGCCCTATCCGCGTGTGCGCGAGCTGCGCGCGACGATGCGCGAGGCGGGGATCAGCGACGACGTGCCGATCATCATGGCGGGCGGTGTCTGGTATCTGCGCGACTGGGCCGACTGGATCGGCAATCCGGAGCTCGGCGCGATCGCCTTCCAGTTCGGCACGCGCCCGCTGCTGACGCAGGAAAGCCCGATCCCCGACGAGTGGAAGGACGCGTTGCTGACGCTGAAGGAAGGCGACATCCTGCTGCACAAGTTCAGCCCGACGGGGTTCTATTCCTCGGCGGTCCGAAACGCGTTCCTGCGCAATCTCGAGGACCGGTCGCACCGCCAGATCGCGTTCTCGGAGGTCGACGCGGGCGATCACCGCTTCCTGCTCGACGTCGGCGTATCGCCCGGCAAGCATTATTGGGTGACGCTGGGCGACCTGCTGCGCGCCCGCGAATGGGCGGGCATCGGCTATGACACCGCGATGAAGACGCCCGACAACACGATCGTGTTCGTCAGCGCCGACGAGGCGAAGCAGGTCCGCCGCGATCAGGCCGACTGCATGGGCTGCCTGTCGCACTGCGCCTTTTCGGCGTGGAAGGACCATGGCGACCACACCACCGGGCGGCTGGCCGATCCGCGCAGCTTCTGCATCCAGAAGACGCTGCAGGACATCGCGCATGGCGGATCGACCGAGCAGAACCTGATGTTCGCAGGCCACGGCGCCTACCAGTTCGCGCGCGACCCATTCTATTCGAACGGCTTCGTGCCAACGGTGAAGCAGCTGGTCGAGCGGATCACGACGGGCGACTGAGCGCCGTCTACCACCGATCCGGCACTCCTTTCGCGAGGCATAGGCGGACGGGTCGCTCCAGCGAACAGGGAGCGGGCAGGCGGTCGGCCTTGTGTTGCCGTTGGGCAACACTAATTTGGCTGCATGAATATCGAGAAGTTCACCGATCGCGCCAAGGGTTTTCTGCAGGCGGCGCAGACCGTCGCCATCCGCCTGAACCACCAGCGGGTGACGCCAGACCACGTGCTGAAGGCGCTGCTGGAGGACGAGCAGGGCATGTGCGCTGGGCTGATCCGCGCGAGCGGAGGCCAGCCGCAGCTGGCGCTGGCGCAGGTCGATGCCGCGCTTGCGAAGATTCCGGCGGTCAGCGGTTCGGGCGCGCAGAATGTGACGTGGGACAACGACACGGTGCGCGTGCTCGATTCGGCCGAGCAGATCGCGCAGAAGGCGGGCGACAGTTTCGTCACCGTCGAACGGCTGCTGCTGGCGCTGGCGCTCTCGAACACCGAAGCGGGCGCGGCACTGAAAAGCGCGGGCGTGACGCCGCAGGGACTGAATGCTGCGATCGAGCAGGTGCGCCAGGGCCGCAGCGCCGACACAGCGGGCGCCGAGGACCGCTATGACGCGCTGAAGAAGTTTGCGCGCGACCTGACCGCAGCGGCGCGCGACGGCAAGCTCGATCCGGTCATCGGTCGCGACGAGGAGATCCGGCGCACGGTGCAGGTGCTGGCGCGGCGAACCAAGAACAACCCGGTGCTGATCGGCGAGCCGGGCGTCGGCAAAACCGCGATCGCCGAAGGGCTGGCGCTGCGCATCGCCAACGGCGACGTGCCCGAGAGCTTGCGCGACAAGAAGCTGATGGCGCTTGACATGGGATCGCTGATCGCAGGCGCCAAATATCGCGGCGAGTTCGAGGAGCGGCTGAAGGGCGTGCTCGACGAGGTGAAGGCTGCGGCCGGCGGCATCGTGCTGTTCATCGACGAGATGCACACGCTGGTCGGCGCGGGCAAAACCGATGGCGCGATGGATGCTTCGAACCTGCTGAAGCCCGCGCTGGCGCGCGGCGAGCTGCATTGCATCGGTGCGACCACGCTCGACGAATATCGCAAATACGTTGAGAAGGACCCGGCGCTTGAGCGTCGGTTCCAGCCGGTATTCGTGGGCGAACCGAGCGTTGAGGACACGGTCTCGATCCTGCGCGGCCTGAAGGAGAAGTACGAACTGCATCACGGCGTGCGCATCACGGACGGCGCGCTCGTCTCGGCCGCGACGCTTAGCAACCGCTACATCGCCGACCGCTTCCTGCCCGACAAGGCGATCGACCTGATGGACGAGGCTGCGAGCCGCCTGCGCATGGAGGTGGAATCAAAGCCCGAGGAGATCGAAGCGCTCGACCGGCGCATCCTGCAGCTGAAGATCGAGCGCGAGGCGCTGAAGCGCGAGACCGACGCTGCCAGCCGCGACCGGCTGGAGAAGCTGGAAGGCGACCTCGCCAACCTTGAGCAGCAGTCGGCCGAGCTGACGCAGCGGTGGCAGGCCGAGAAGGAGAAGCTGTCGGCCGCGACCCGGCTGAAGGAGCAGCTCGACGCCGCGCGCATCGAGCTCGACCAGGCGCAGCGCGGCGGCAATTTCGCGCGCGCGGGCGAGCTGGCCTACTCGGTCATCCCCGGGCTGGAGCGCCAGCTGGGCGAGGCCGAGGCCGTCACCAAGTCCGCCATGCTGCGCGAGGAGGTGACGAGCGAGGACATCGCGGGCGTGGTCAGCCGCTGGACCGGCATCCCCGTCGACCGGATGCTGGAGGGAGAGCGCGAGAAGCTGCTCCACATGGAGGAGGAGCTCGGCCGCCGCGTGGTCGGCCAGCCCGCGGCCATTCGCGCGGTCGCCGCTGCCGTGCGCCGCGCGCGCGCCGGGCTGCAGGATCCCAACCGGCCGCTGGGCAGCTTCCTGTTCCTCGGACCGACCGGCGTGGGCAAGACCGAGCTCACGAAGGCGCTCGCGGCCTTTCTGTTCGACGATCCCGCAGCGATGGTCCGCATCGACATGTCGGAATTCATGGAGAAGCACAGCGTCAGCCGCCTGATCGGCGCGCCGCCGGGCTATGTGGGATACGAGGAGGGCGGCGTGCTGACCGAGGCGGTGCGGCGGCGCCCCTACCAGGTGATCCTGTTCGACGAGGTCGAGAAGGCGCACGGCGACGTGTTCAACGTGCTGTTGCAGGTGCTGGACGATGGCCGTCTGACCGACGGCCAGGGGCGCACGGTGGATTTTACGAACACGCTCATCGTGCTGACGTCGAACCTCGGTTCGCAGTTCATCGCGGCGCTGCCCGACGGCGCCAGCGTCGAGCAAGCCGAGCCCGCGGTGATGGAGGTCGTGCGCGCGCATTTCCGGCCCGAATTCCTGAACCGGCTTGACGAGATCGTGCTGTTCCAGCGCATCGGCATGGAGAATATGGCAGCGATCGTCGACTTGCAGGTCGACCGCGTGCGCAGGTTGCTCGCCGATCGCAAGGTGACGCTGCAACTGACCGATGCCGCGCGGCGCTGGCTGGCGCGGGTGGGCTACGATCCGGTCTATGGCGCGCGGCCGTTGAAGCGCGCGGTGCAGCGCTATCTGCAGGATCCCCTCGCCGACCTGATCCTGCGCGGCGAGGTGCTCGACGGTTCGGCCGTGCGTGTCGACGAAGGCGACGGGCGGCTGGAACTGCATCCGGCCAGCCCGGACAGCGGGGCTCGGGCGGTGGCGTAGAGCGGGCGGGCTCAGTCCGAGACGCGGCTGACCGCAGGGTCGTAGCCGCTCGAATCGGCGATGCGGAAATAGTCCTGCATCAGCGTGCGCTCGCGGGGTGTGAGGTGCGGGTTCCAGACATCGAAAATCAGGACGGCGCGCAGGCGGTTACTGTCATTCCACGCCTCGTGCTCGATCGTGTCATCAAAGACGAACGCCTCGCCCTCGCGCCACTCGCGCACCTCGCCGCCGACCCGGAAGCCGCAGCCGGGCGGGACGACCAGCGCCAGATGGCAGATCGCGCGCAGGTTGGAGACGCCGGTGTGGGGCGGCAGCCGCGTGCCCGGCTTCAGGATCGAGAAAAACGCAGTCGGCGCGCGGCGCGGCATCTCGGCGAGCGGAAGCTGGCTGAGCGTGCGCGCGGTCTCGGGCGTGCGGGCGATGTTCTCCTCGATCCGATCGCCAAACTTCCACAGGAAGAACGCCCCCCAATCCAGCTTGCCGTCGAGTTCGGACCAGATGTTGCGCGGTGTGCCCGGCGCCATCTCGACATACGGGGAGATGCCCTCGCCGCCGCTCGCGATCAGCGCTTCGAACTCGGCGCGGATGGCTGGCGTGGCGGCTTCCAGATTGGCAAGCCAGGGGAAATGCTTGCGTTCAAAGAACTCGTCGGCGGGCAGGAAGGGGAAATGCACGCCCTCGCAATTGTTCGTGTAGATTCGGCGGCGGCCGGTCGCGGCGGCGACGCAGGCATCGAAGCGGCGTAATTCGGCGGCGTCGGCTGTCTCACGCACCGGCGCCAGCGCCGTATCGATCGCGCGCGCATAGCCGGTGTTGTAGTCCGCAAGATATGCCTGCGCGTGGGCGAGCGCCGATTCCAGCGCGGGGGTCCGGTTGGGCAACTGGCCCGCGATCATCAGCACTCCGCCCCAGCGTAGCGCGGCCTGCGCGCGTTCGCCTTCACGCTCGTGCAGTTCGGCCAGGCGAAGGTTGGCGGTCAGGTCGCGCTGGTCGACCTCCAGCGCGCGCTTCAGCGCTGCGCGCTCGCCCGGCGTGTCCGCCAGCATCCGCCGCGCGGCTGCGAGGTTGAGCCACAGCGGCAGGCCTGCCGGGTCGGCCGCGGTTGCGGCTTCCAGCAGCGGAACAGCACGGCTGGCGTCGCCCTGGCCGAGCGCCGTAAGCGCTGCGGCGTTCAGTTGCGCGGCGGTGGGCTGAGGCGCGGCAGGCTGGGCAGTCACCCGCGCAGGCTACCGCCGAGCGCGCGGCAGCGCTAGTTGCCTGAGGGGCGACCCATGGTCTTGTCGACCATATAGTCCGAGTTGACTCGTGCAGCGTCGCTCATCTTGTTCCATTCACCCTGCGTGAAGCACTGTTTCTTCGCGGCGGCGAGCGAGCCGGTCTCCACCTCGCGGCGGCAGATCAGCTTCTCCTTCCGGGGCTTCGTCTGCGAAGTGGTCCCCGTTTCAGCCGCTTTGGCTGCGGTCTGGCCGAACGCAGGCGCCGAGAGGCACGATATCAGCACAAGAGTTGCGGCAATGCGCATCGGGTGTCTCCGGTGATTAAGTGTGCGCCACTATCAGATCGAGCGAGGCGTTGTCAGCGGGGTTGCGCCGATCGGTTTGCCCCCGCACCACAGTGGCCATGAGCGCCATCGCCAGCCCCGAACTGGTGCGTGATCCGGTCTGGCTCGCGCACCGCCTGACCGAGGACGCCGCGCATGTGCGCATGCTGCGTGCGGACCGCGCGGCCCGCCATCGTGCCGCGTTTGCGACCGATCAGTATCTGCCGGCCGGCTTGCCGGACGGGTGGGTCGAGCGGCGTGCCGCGGCCGCGGTGGCGGAACCCGGCGCACCGCTCGCGCTCATCCTGCACTCGGCCTTCTGCTGTTCGACGCTGCTCGCCAACCTGCTCGACGTGCAAGGCGCGGCCTCGGTCGTGAAGGAGCCCGTGCTGCTGAACGATCTGACCGGGTTGCGGGCGCGAGGGGTGCAGCCGCGGGAGCTTTCAGCGGCCACGGCGGACGCCCTGGCGCTGCTTGCTCGCCCGTTCGAGGCCGGAGAAGCGGTGGTGCTGAAGCCCTCCAACCTCGTCAACCCGCTCGCGCCGACGCTGATGGCCTTGCGGCCGGAGGCGCATGTGGTGCTGCTCTTCGCTCCACTCGAAGTGTTCCTGACGTCTGTCGCCAGCAAGGGGGTCGAAGGGCGCATGTGGGTGCGCGAGCTTGCGTGGAAGCTGAAGCCATGGGGCACGATCGACTTCGGCTTGACACCCGAGCAGGAGTTTCGGCTGACCGATCTGCAGGTGGCGGCGATCGGGTGGCTGGGCCAGCATCGGCTGTTCCACGAACTGGCCCGTCGTTTCCCGGCGCGCGTCGCCGCGATTGACAGCGAGCAGTTCCTTGCGCGGGCGCCCGAGGCGCTGGCCGCGATCGTGCGGCATCTGCGCCTGAACCTGAGCGCGGACGCAGCCGCGGGGTTGGCGAGCGGGCCGGAATTCCTGCGCAATGCGAAGACGGGGGAAGCGTTCGACGTCGCCGCGCGAACAGCGGTTCATGCCGGGCCGGCGCAGGCCAATGCCGACGAGATCGCCAAAGTTGCCGCTTGGACGCGCGCGGTCGCGGCGAACAGCAGCGTGCCGATGGAGCTTGGGCCGAGTTTGCTTGCGTGAGCCACCGGACAGCCGCCCGGCCCACCACGCGAAAAGGGGCGGACCTTGCGGCCCGCCCCTCCCGATCGGTCCAGCGGTGGACGCTGCCGCTTAGAAGCGGACCCGCGCCTGCACCGTAAAGCGGCGGCCCAGCGCGTCGTAGGTCGACGGATAGGTGTTGCCGCTGTTGTAGGTCGTGCTGCCGATCGTGTTGCCGACGAGCGGAGGCTGCTCGTCGGTCAGGTTCTGGACGGTGAACGAGAGCGACGCGTTCTCGGTCACGTTGAAGCGCAGCGTGACATCGAAGTAGTCGTACGCCGGGATGCGGCCGAAATTGACCGTTTGGCCCAGGAACGGGTTGCCGTTCAGCTGACCGGCCAAGTTCTGGCGGATGGTGCCAGCAAATGCCGGGCCTGCGCCGTTGACCACGTCAGCAGGCTCCTGGCGGAGCGGGCTGATGTGGTTCCACAGCAGCGACAGGTCGACATCCTTCCACGTGAACGTATTGCGCATATTCCACTGATATTCGGGCTGTGGCGAGCCGCAGTTGGTGGAGATGAAATTGACGCACTCACGCCGGTTGGTCGTGCCCGCAACGCCGGAGACCGGCGGATCGCCCACCGTCGCGCGGCCGCGGTTCTTGATCGTGTACGTGCCCGCGAACGAACTCGCCCAGCGGATCGCTCCGAAGTCGCGTTGATAGTTGACGGTCAGGTCGATGCCGCTGGTTTCGAGGCGGCCGAGATTCTGCAGGTTGGTGAACAGACCCTTCGTCGTCGCCGGGTCGCCCGACAGCGATCCGTCCGCCGGGTTACGTGAGATCGAGTTCGGGCCGCAGAGCGGGTTGGTGACGCTGAGGTTGTTGAAGCACGACGCAATCACGGTGCCGGACGTTGGTGAAGTGATCGCGTTCGAGACCTTGATGTCGAAGAAGTCGATCGACAGCGAGAAGCCCGGGAGCACGCGCCGCGGCGCGATTACAGCGCCGAAGCTGTAGGAGCGCGACGTTTCCGGACGCAGGTTGATATTGCCGCCCGTGGTGGTCTGCGCCTGTCCGGCAATCGGCTGCGGGATGTTGCTGATGGTCGCCGCCGTCGCGCCCTGCAGGATGCAGACGTCACGCAGCGTACCCGTCGGCGCGGGCCGGATGCGCGCGCCGCTGTCGTTGATGCTGGCGCAGGGGTCGTTGGCGAGGTTGGTCAGAACCGTGTTCTGCGGCGCGAACAGCTCGCCAAGGTTGGGCTGGCGAGCGGCCTGAGCGTAGGTGCCGCGCAGGCGAAGCCCTTCGACCGGCTCCCAGTTCAGCTTCGATTGCCACGTCGTCGTGTCAAACCGCGCGTAGCTGGAATAGCGGACGCCTCCGCCGATCTCGAGGCTGCGGAAAAACGGCCTGTCCTCGACGACGGGGACGTTCAGCTCGGCGAACGCCTCCTTCACGTCGAACGCGCCCTTGATGTTCTGGACAGCGCCGCCCGCGCCGCCGAGATCGCCCGAGTTCGTCAGGCTGTCCGCGCTCTGCTCGCCGGTGTAGCGGCGATACTCGCCGCCGATGGCGAACGACGGCGCCCTCGTGCTGAAGGGGCTGGCGACAGGCACTTCGCCCGAAATGACGCCGCGCGCCTGGGCGAGCGTGGTCTTGGTCACCGTGGATGCAGCCGCGGTCAGGAATGCGACCTGGTCCGGGAGGATCGAGCCGGTCGGTCCAAAGACGTTGAGCGGGACGCACCCACCCGTAGGATCGACGCAGGCGTTCTTGCCGGTCACCGGATTGTAGGTCGTCAGCAGGCCCTGACGGAAGCGCGAGTTCAGGGTGTAGCCCGTGATAACCTGGCGGTTCTCGCTCTCGCCGTAGCTGCCATAGACGTCCCAGCTGATCGTATCGGTGATCTTGCCGGTGAGGCCCGCCTTGTAGTCGAAGATCTGCGTGGTGTAGTTGCTGTTACGCGTGCCGGTCTCCGGCGTACGACGGAACAGGGTGACGCGCGACGCAAGGCTGTTCGGCGTGCCGTACACCAGATAGTTCGGGTCGCCCGGCCCGGTCGCGGTCGAAGCCGCGTTGCACTGCGCGGTCGTCACGCCCAGGCGTTCGCAGAAGGTGGCGCGGACGCCTGCCGGAATGAACTGGTTGTTCAGCGAGAACGCGACCGGCGTGCCGAACGAACCGGACGGCGCGATGATCGTGGAGACCGTGTTCTTCGAGTACAGCGCGCGCGTGTACAACTCAACGCCGTCGAAAATTTCATAGTGCGCCTGCGCGAAGACGTTGAAGCGATCGAACGGCGTCTGGAAAATGTTGAACGGGTTGAAGTTGAACGGGATCTGCGACGTGTCGTTGTTGAAAGCGCCCAACGCCGGGTTGATCTGGCGCGTGCCGAGCGACGGAATCGCAGCGCCGCCAGACGTCCGGGGGCTCCCGTCCGGGTTCAGCGCAGGGAGGCCGATCCGCGACGGGGTTGTCGTGCCTGAACCCGCGGGCAGGCCGCTGAACGAATCATATTGAACCGCGGAAACATTGCGCGCGCCCTGATAGACCGGATCGAAATGCTGATAGCCGATCGACAGGGTGACGTTGCCACGTCCGTCCTCGGTGTTCGCGCCAACGGTCACGTCAGCGCGGAAGCGCGCTCCGTCTCCCTGGCCCGTGATCGAATTTGAAATCTGCAGTTCGGCGCCCGAAAAGTCCTTGCGCGTGATGAAGTTGATCACGCCAGCGACGGCATCGGCGCCGTAGGTCGCAGCGGCGCCGCCCGTCAGCACGTCGAGGCGCTGGACCAGCGCGACCGGGATGTTGTTCAAGTCAAAGCGGCCGGCGAGGCCCGACGGGACCAAACGGTTGCCGTCGATCAGCACCAGGTTCCGGAACGAACCCAGACCGCGAAGATCGACGAAGCTGGCGCCGCCGTTGCCGTTGTTGACGGCAGAACCGATTGACGGGACGACGCCAGGCAGCTGGCGGAGCGTCTCTTCGGCGATGTTTGTCTGGCGCAGGTTCAACTCGTCCGCACCGATGACGGTCACGGGCTGCGCAGCGACGAGGTTCGGGTTACGGATCAGCGAACCCGTGACGACGATCAGCTGGCTGTCGCCGGACTCGGCGGCAGCTGGCTGCTCCTGGGCAGCGGGGGTGGCGGGCTGCGCGCCCTGCGCGGCAGGCGCGGCGGGCTGATCGGCTGCGAACGCAGGCAACGCGGCGGTGCAGAAGATCGTGGTCGCCAGCAGGCGATTGCGGAACAGGCTCAAGGTCATCAACGTCCCCTATGAACGGGCGCGCGTTTCCGGCGCGTGTTATCGTTCCGCCCGGGTGTTTCCCGATGCGGTCACTGCAGATCAAAACGAACCCGCGGGGCAATCGTCAACGTTTGACGCGAAAATGCGACTGAAATTGAACGACTGTGTCGCCGAGGGCACAGTTTGCCGCGCGAGGGGAAGCCGTTGAGTGAGCTTGTCGGACGGGGTAGGCATCATAGCTCTGACCGGGAGGATTGTTTGCGCCGTTCCGTTGCCGCCGTCCTGATCTTCGCCCCCACGCTGGCGTTCGCGCAGGGAAACCCTGTCGACCAGCTGATCGCGTGCCGCGCGGAAGCCAATCCGCAGAAGCGCCTCGCCTGTCTTGACAGCGCCGCGGCCGAAATCGAGCGGACCCGTGCGTCGGGCGAATTGCGCGTCACGCTGAAGCGCGAAGAGCTGAAGCGGCAGACGCGCGAGTTCGGCCAGGCCGAGCCGGTCCGCCGCGCCAAGGAGAAGCGCGGGCTCGCGCGCGATACCCCGGACGCGCCGCGGCCGATCGAGGTCAAGGCCATCCAGTCGACGATTGCCGGCGCCACGCGGCCGGCCGAGACGCAGCTGTGGGTGATCCTGCTCGCCGATGGATCGATCTGGCGCGAGCTCGACGGCGGCCGGTCGACCGATGTGTTGAAGCCCGGCGCGAAGGTGGAGGTGCGCAAGGGCATCCTCGGCAGCTTCATCCTGAAAGCCGAGGGGCAGGCGACCGCGCTCCGCGTCAAGCGGATGAACTGAGCCGCCTAGCTGCGGTAATCGGCGTTGATCGAGATGTAGCCGTGCGTCAGGTCGCACGTCCAAACCGTGGCGCGGCCGTCGCCGAGGTCCAGATCGACCTCGACCAGCACGTCGCGGCCCTTGAGATGCGCTGCGACCGGCGCTTCGTCATAGCCGGGGACGACCATGCCGCGGGCTGCGACCTCGACTCCGCCGAAGCGGATCGACAGGCGATCGCGGTCGGCGGCCTCGCCCGCTTTGCCCACGGCCATCACCACGCGGCCCCAGTTGGCGTCCTCGCCAGCGATCGCGGTCTTGACGAGCGGCGAATTCGCGATCGACATGGCGATGCGCTTGGCGGCGCGGTCGTCCTCGGCCCCGGTCACGCGCACCTCGATCAGCTTCTGCGCCCCCTCGCCGTCGCGGACGATCTGCAGCGCCAGCTCGCGGCACACCTCGGTCAGCGCTGCAGCAAACGCTCGATGCTCGCCCAGCTCGGCCCCGCCGGCCGCGCCGGTTGCAAAGGCGAGCAGCGTGTCGCTGGTGGAGGTATCGCCATCAACCGTGATCGCGTGGAAGCTGACATCTGCCGCACGCGTCAGCATTGCCTGCAGCGCCGGGGCTGCGACGGGGGCGTCGGTGAACACGAATGCCAGCATCGTTGCCATGTCGGGCGCGATCATGCCTGATCCCTTGGCGATCCCAACGATCGAATATGCCCGCCCGTCGATCTCAAGGGTGCGGCCGACGCCCTTGGGGAAGGTGTCGGTCGTGCCGATCGCGCCCGCTGCGTGCTCCCAGGTGGCGTCCGATCCAACGCGCAGCTTGGCAAACGCGCCCTCCAGCCCGGCGCGCGCCTTGTCCTGCGGCAGCGGCACGCCGATCACGCCGGTCGATGCAGCGAAGACTTGATCGGGCGCGCAGCCAAGCTCGGCTGCGACCGCGCCGGTCAGCATCCGCACCGCCGCCTCGCCCGCGACGCCGGTGAACGCGTTCGCGTTGCCAGCGTTCACAACCAGCGCCCGCGCAGTGCCGCCTGCCGCCAGCGCACGGCGGCAATGCTCCACCTCGGGCGACGGGCATTTTGAGCGCGTGGTCAGCCCGGCCACCGCCGCTCCGCCAGCGAAGACCGCGAGCGTCAGGTCCGCGCGCTCCCACGCCTTGTAGCGCGCGCGGGCGACGGCGACGCGGACCCCGGCGACGGGCGGCAGATCGGGGAAGCGGTCGGGGGCGAGCGGGGAACGGTCCATGCGTCCCGCCTAGCGGGCAGGCGCTGGCGGGTGAAGCGTGGCGGAGCTAGCAGCCGTGCCGTTCGGGCTCGGGCCGTCCCCGCGCTTTCAGCTCGTCGACGATGCGCTTCACCTCCTGCGTGCGTCCGCGCGGTAGGATCAGCACCGCGTCGCTGGTCGCGACGACCGTCAGTCCCTCGACCCCGACGACCGCGATGAGCGGCCCCTCCGATCGCAGCAGGCAGTTGGCCGAATCGAGCGCGATCACGTCGCCGCGGATCACGTTGCCCTCGGCGTCGGGCTCGGCGACCGCATGGAGGGCGTCCCACGATCCGATGTCGGACCAGCCCATACTGACCGGCACGACCGCGACGCGCGCGGCCTTCTCCATGACGGCGTAGTCGATCGAGTCGGACGGGCAGGCGGCCCAGGCTGCCGCTTCGGGCACCAGCCGGGACCCGGCCCGGTCCGCGCGCGCGACCGCCTGGTCCACGGCGGCGGCGATCAGCGGGGCGTGCCGCTGCAATTCCTCTAGATAGCGGTCGACGCGCATCAGGAAAATGCCGCCGTTCCACGCGTAGCCGCCATGGGCCAAATATGCCTCGGCCAGCTCGCGCGCCGGTTTCTCGACGAAACGCGCCACTTCGCGCACCCCGGTGCCGAGCTCGCCGCCCATCTCGATATAGCCGTAGCCGGTTTGGGGCGAGTCGGGCGCGATGCCGAACGTGACCAGCCAGCCATCGCGCGCGACGGGGGCGGCGCGATCTACCGCTGCGCGGAACGCTGGCACGTCGGCGATCACGTGGTCGGAGGGCATGACCAGCAGCAGCGCCTCGCCGCGTCCCGAACGCTCCAGCCACGCAGCGGGCAGCGCGATGGCGGGCGCGGTGTTGCGGCCCGAAGGCTCGACGAAGCTGAGGCCCGGCGCGATCCCCGCCTCGGCCAGCAGCTGTTCAATCTGCGCAGCCTGCGCTGCGCCGGTGACGATGAGCGGCTGTTCGAACCCGTCCGCGCCCGCGGTGCGCAGCGCAGTCTCGACGATCATCGCTCGATCGCCAGCCAGCGGCAGCAGCTGCTTGGGGCTTTCCGCCCGGCTCAGCGGCCACAGGCGCGATCCGACCCCGCCCGACAGGATCACCGGCCAGATCGCCACCACACCGTTCCAGCCTCAACCATTGCCGAGCGGCGCTTAGAAGGGGGTGGAGGGCGTCGCAACCAGAAAGGCACAGACCCGTAAAGACGATCGAAAGGGGGGGGACCTTCCTCTGACCGCAGAGCGCCCGCTATAGGCGGGCCGGGCGGCGGCTCTTGAGGGACTGGGTATAGTCAGCGCGTGCTTCGATTGTTCAACCACCACGTGCCGGCGGCGCTGCTGCTGCTGGGGCTGATCGAGTTTGCGCTGCTGTTCAATGCTGCCGAACTCGCTTGGCAGGTGCGGGCGGCCCAGATCGACAGCGGCATGTCACGCTTCGGCTCTCGCCTGCCGCAGCTGCTGGTGTTCGCGGCCGTCGTCTGGACCTCGATGCTCGCGGTCGGGGTTTATCACACACACAGCTATCGATCGCTTCGTGTCTCTGCGACTCGGATGGTCGTTGCAGTCGCCACGGCGATTCTCGTGCTGGCGGCGTTGTTCTACTTCGTGCCCGGAGTGTCGCTGTGGCGCTCGATCTCGATTTATGCGCTGCTGTTCGGCTTCGTGCTCGTGCTCGTGTGGCGCTATGTTTTTCTGCGCGTCGTGGGCCTCGATAATTTTCGCCGTCGCGTGATGATCCTCGGCGCTGGGAGCCGCGCGTCCCGCGTGGCGGCGCTGGCACGCCAGCCCGGGGCCAGTTTCGAAACGGTGTGCTTCGTCCGGATGACCGACGCGACGCCGCAGGTTGAAGGCGCGATTGCGCGCGCAGAGCTGCCATCAATGTCCGAGGTGGCAACGCGTGAGCGCCTCGACGAAGTGGTCGTTGCGATCGAGGAACGGCGCGGCGCACTCCCGATGGACGATCTGCTGCAGGTGCGCATCGCAGGCGTGCCGGTGACCGATTTCAGCACGTTCATCGAGCGCGAGACGGGCCGTGTGGACCTTGAGTTCACGCGGCCGTCGTGGCTGATCTTCTCGGACGGCTTCCTGGGTGGGAAGCGGTTGACCGCGGTCGGCAAGCGGCTGTTCGATGTGAGCGTCAGCATGCTGCTGCTGGTGATGACCTCGCCGCTGCAGCTGCTGGCGGCGCTGGCCGTCAAGGCAACATCGCGCGGTCCTGTATTCTACACGCAGGAGCGGGTCGGCCAGTTCGGCCGGACGTTCCGCGTGGTGAAGTTCCGCTCGATGACCGTCGACGCTGAGAAGCACGGGCCGCAGTTCGCATCCAAGAACGACACGCGCGTTACTCCGGTCGGGCGTTTCATCCGCCTGACGCGAATCGATGAAATCCCGCAAATCTACTGCGTCTTGAAGGGCGAGATGAGCTTCATCGGCCCTCGTCCCGAACGCCCGGTCTTCGTTCGCCAGCTCGCGGCGGAAATTCCGTACTATAACGAGCGGCACGTGGTGAAGCCCGGGATCACTGGATGGGCGCAGATCAACTATCCCTATGGCGCGACCGTCGAGGACGCCCGCGCCAAGCTGGAATATGACCTCTACTATATCAAGAATTACAGCCTGTTTCTGGATATCCTGATCCTCATTCAGACGGTTCGGGTGGTCTTGTGGCAGGACGGGTCACGCTGACATGGTGCTGAGCTTCGGCGGCCTGATCGCGCACGCTTTCGCGGCGATGGCCTTCGCGGCGCTTTTCATCGCGCTGTTGCGGCGCGAGACGCCCGGTGCGCCAGCAACGTGGCTGCGCCTCGCTGCCGCGCTGACGGCCACATGGGCGCTGATCTTCACGGCGGCCGCGAGCGGACATGCGTTTGCGCTTGCGCTTCTTTCGCCGATGGAAACGCTTCGCACCGGCGCTTGGGCCGGGTTCCTTATCGCGGTGCTCAGCCCCAGCTGGGCCGCGCAGCGCCCCGGGGCGAGCCGGGCGGGGGTCGCCGCGCTCGCAGCCGGAACGGTGCTGCTTCAGCTTGCGCTCGATGCGCTCGCGACTGTCTTCAGCGAGCCGATCGGCCCCGAGGCGGCGGCGCTCTTCCTGTTTGCGCGCCTGTCGGTCGCGATCGGCGGGCTGGTGCTCGTCCACAATCTCTACGTGAACACAGCCCAGTCAGGCCGCTGGTCGATCCAGCTGCTTTGCATCGGGCTGGGCGGTCTGTTCGCCTATGACCTGAACTATTACACGCTCGGCCTGCTGACGGGCGCGACGAATGCCAACCTGTTCAACATGCGCGGGCTGGCCGACGCGTTCGTCGCCCCGCTGATCTGGCTGTCCGCATCGCGCGTACCCCAATGGCGGCTGCAGCTCAGCCGCCGCGTCGTGTTCCAGACGTTCAGCTTGGCAGCGATCGGCGGCTATCTCGTGCTGATGTCGGTCCTCGGCTGGGGGCTGCGGCAGTTCGGCGGCGACTGGGGCAAGCTGCTGCAAACCGCCGTGATCGTCGCGATGCTGCTCGGTGCCGCCGTGGTGCTGGTCTCGGGCCGGTTCCGGGCATGGGCCAAGGTTCAAATCAACAAGAACTTCTTCGCGTACAAATACGATTACCGCGAGGAGTGGCTGCGCTTCATCTCGACGATCGCGCGCGAGGATGCGGCCGCTGCCGGGCCCATCCGCGTGCGGGTGATCCAGGCGATATGCCAGATCGTCGACAGCCCGGCGGGCGTGCTGTTCCAGCCCGATGGCGACGGCATGCTCTCGCCCAGCGCGCGCTGGAACCAGCTGGAGGCCGATGGCGCGATTGCTCCCGCCGACCCCGTGCTCCAGTATCTGGAGCGCGGGCGCATTCTCGACCTCGACGAGCCACGCCAGCACCGCGGTGACGGCGCCGCGTTCGAGCTGCCCGCCTGGGCGGCGGACAGCCGCGTCTGGCTCGCGGTGCCGCTCGCGCATCTCGATCGGATGATCGGCATCGTGGTCATTGCCCGCAGCCTCGCGCCACGGCGGCTGAACTGGGAGGATTACGACCTGCTGCGCACCGCTGGCCGCCAAGCGGCGAGCTACCTTGCCGAATATGTCAGCCAGGCGCAGCTTAACGAGGCGAGCCGTTTCGATGAGTTCAACCGGCGTTTTGCCTTCATCATGCACGATATCAAGAATGTCGCCAGCCAGCTCGGCCTCCTCGCCCGCAACGCCGAGCGACATGCCGACAACCCCGAGTTTCGCGCGGATATGATCGAGACGCTGAATGCCTCCACGCGCCGCATGACCGAACTGCTCGCCCGCCTCGGCCAGCGCCCGGCCGACCGCGGCGCGCGTGCCGGGCGGACCGACGTGGCGGCGCTGGTGCGCCAGGTTGGAGCGTCGAAGCGGGGGGCCTATCCGCAGCTGGTGGTTGAAGCCGATGTGACGGCGTGCGAGGCGCCTATCGATGGCGAGCGGCTGGGGCAGGCGCTGGAGCATCTGATCCAGAACGCGATCGAAGCGAGCCCCGCCGGCGAGCCGGTGACGATGAGCGTCGCATGCAGCGGCGGCACGGTGATGGTGAGCGTCGCCGACCGGGGCACCGGCATGTCGCCCGCCTTCATCCGCGACGAGCTGTTCGAGCCGTTCCGATCGACCAAGGCCGGTGGATTCGGCCTTGGCGCCTACGAGGCGCGCGAGATCGTCCGCGCCGCGGGCGGCAGCCTCAAGGTGGCGAGTCGCGAGGGTGAGGGCACGCGCTTCACGATCACGCTGCCCGTCGCGGAGCCGCTGAGCGTAGCGCCAGTCGCAGCCGAGGTGGCCTGAGCATGGCGCAAGCCTCCCCGCCCGACCGGCCCAAGCTGCTTGTCATCGAGGACGACGAGGGGCTGCGGCGTCAGCTGAAATGGTCGTATGAGGATTACGAGGTGGTCCCGGCGGGAGACCGCGGCGCAGCGATCGACGCGCTGCGCCTCCACGAGCCGGCCGTCGCCACGCTCGATCTCGGCCTGCCCCCCGATCCCGACGGCACCAGCGAGGGCTTCAGCACGCTCGTCGAGCTGCTGCGCCTGAAGCCTAACATGAAGGTGATCGTCGCGTCCGGCCACGGCGCGCGCGAGAGCGCGCTGAAGGCAATCGAGCTTGGAGCCTATGATTTCTACCAGAAGCCCGTCGTCATCGATGAGCTTGGGCTGATCGTTCGCCGCGCCTTCCATCTGGCGAACATCGAGGCCGAGAACCGGCGCTTGCGGCAGACCGCCGGCGCCGGTGCGCTGCCGGGTCTGATCACGGCCGCGCCCGAGATGCAGAAGGTGGTGCGCATGATCGAGCGCGTCGCCGATACGCGCGTGTCGGTCATGCTGCTCGGCGCGTCGGGGACCGGCAAGGAGGTTCTCGCCCGCGCGCTCCACAGCCGCAGCAAGCGCGCGGACGGGCCGTTCGTCGCGATCAACTGCGCCGCGATCCCCGAAACGCTGCTGGAATCGGAGCTGTTCGGCTATGAGAAGGGCGCGTTCACCGGCGCAATCAAGTCCACCGAGGGCAAGATCGAGCTGGCCGAGGGCGGCACGCTGTTCATCGACGAGATCGGGGACGTGCCGCTGCCCGTGCAGGTGAAGCTGCTGCGTTTCCTGCAGGAGCGCGTGATCGAGCGCATCGGCGGCCGCCGCACCATGCCCGTCGATACGCGCGTCGTCTGCGCCACGCATCGCGATATCGACGCGATGGTGAAGGCTGGTTCGTTCCGCGAGGACCTCTATTACCGGCTGGCCGAGATCGTTATCCGCATCCCGAGCCTCGCCGAACGCGTTGGCGACGCGCCGCTGCTGGCGGAGTTCTTCCTCGACCGGTTCGGAAAGGAGCTCGGCCGCACCGGCAAGGCGCTCTCCGCCGACGCGCGCACCGCGATCAACGCCTGGCACTGGCCGGGCAACGTCCGCGAGCTGGAGAACCGCATCAAACGCGCGCTGATCCTGTCCGACGACAAACGCGTCACCGCAGCGGACCTCGACCTCGATGCCGGCTCGAATGAGCCGCTCAACCTCAAAACGGCGCGCGAGCTTGCAGACCGGCGAGCCATCCGCCACGCGATGGCGCGGGTGGACGGCAACGTGACTGCAGCTGCAAAGCTGCTCGGGATCAGCCGTCCAACGCTCTACGATCTTGCGCGACAGTACGAGATCGCACTGTAAACCGCCTGCTGCCGAGCAGCCACCGCGCCGCTATACCGCCTTCGAATTAGGGATACCTGGGGAGACAGCCGTCCATGCGTACCAGCCACCGCAGCCGCTTCCGTACCGCTGCCCTCGCGGCAGCGACGCTCGCCATCGCATCCGCCTGCGGCAAGTCGGGACCCGATCCGGCCGCGTCCAAGCAGAGCTATCAGTCGGCACTGACGAAGTTCAACAAGGGCGATCTGCGATCGGCGCGCATCGATCTTCTGACCGCGCTGAAGCAGGACCAGAACAATGCCGACGCGCGCATCCTGTTCGCGCGCGTGCTGCTGGCGCGCGGCAACGGCATCCAGGCGCAGGCCGAGATCGAGAAGGCGGTGAAGGCGGGCTACCCGCAAACGAAGGCGAACCATCTGCTCGCCCATGCGCAACTCCTCCAGAACAATCCAAGGCGGGCGCTCGAGCTGGCCGACCCGAAGATCAACGACCCCGAGTTCGCGGCCTATGCCGCCCGCATGCGCGGCCGCGCCAAGATCGGCCTCAACGACAAGGACGGTGCACTCGCCGAGTTCCAGCAGGCGTCGACGCTGGCGCCGACCGACCCCGAGGTGTGGGCCGACCTCGCGCGCTTCCGCGCTGCTTCGGGTGATCTGACCGGCGCGATCGCGTTTGCCGACAAGTCGCTTGCGGCGGCGCCCGATAATACCCCCGCGCTGATGCTGAAGGCCGAGCTGGTGCGCGCTTCGCAGGGCGTGGCTGCGTCGCTGCCCTTCTATGACAAGGTGATCGCGACCGACGCGAACAATGTCGAGGCGCTGCTGAAGCGCGCCGCGACGCTCGGCGACCTCAACCGCGAGAAGGACGCGCGCGCCGACATCAAGCGGGTGAAGGGGCTGCAACCCAACAACCCGCTGGCGCTCTACCTTGAGGCGGTTTTGGAGGCGAAGGCCAACCGCTGGGACAAGGCGCAGCAGATCCTGAATGATACCAAGAACACGCTGGCCAACTACCCGCCTGCGCAGCTGCTGCAGGGCTTCGTCGCGCTTCAGCTCAACAACCCGACCAAGGCCGCAGAGGCGCTGACCAAGGTCGTCGCTGCTACGCCCGACAATCCCGCCGGCCGCCGCCTCCTCGCCTTCGCGCAGCTGCGCACCAACGACGCCCGCAGCGCGCTGCAGACGCTGGCGCCATTCGCCCAGCAGCCGCCCGAAAAGCTTGATCCGGGGATGCTGGCGCTGCTGGGATCGGCTTACGCGCAGGCCGGGCAAATGCAGAATGCCGAGCGCTATCTGCAGCTCAGTGCCAACAGCGCGGGGGACAACCAGGCGCGCGCGCCGATCCAGACGCAGCTGGCGATGACCAAGCTGGCGCAGGGCGATGCCCAGGGCGCCGAGCAGGAGCTGCAGCGCGCGCTCACCTCCAACCCCAACTCGGCGCAGGCTCTGATCAGCCTGGCGATGCTGCGCATGAACGAGCGGCGGCTGCCCGACGCGGTCGCGATCACCGACAAGCTGGTGCAGGTCGCGCCCGATCTGGCGCTCGGCTACAATCTGCGGGCGGCCGCCAAGCTGGGCATGGGCGACGCCAAGGCCGCCGAGACCGATTTCCGCAAGGCGGTACAGGTCGATCCGAAATATACCGACGCGCGGCGCAATCTCGCCAAGCTGCTGTTCGGCCAGAACCGCATTGACGACGGCGTGAAGGAGCTTGAGGGTGTTCTGTCGGTCGAGCCCAACGACCTGCAGTCGCTGCAAATCCTGGCCCAGGTCGCGGCTTCGCGCGGCAAGAAGGACCAGAGTATCGAATATCTGCGCCGCGGTGTCGCCGCGCAGCCCGGCTCGATCCCCGCGCGCGCGATGCTGGTCGAGGCCTATGTGCGCAACAACCAGATCGACCGCGCACTCAACGAAGCCAACAACCTGTTCAACGCCAACCCCAAGGACCCGCGTGCAGCTCAGCTGCTCGCAGCGACGCAGGTTGCGGCGAAGCAGCCGGGGCTGGCGGTGAAGACGCTGCGCGATTTCGCCGACAAGAACCCGACACTGCCGATCGCACGCGTGATCTACGCGCGGGCGCTGCGAGCCACCAATCAGCCACAATTGGCGCGCGCGGCCTATGACGAGGCGCTTTCGATTCCGCAGGCGCCAGTGGCGCTGATCCTGAACGACCTGGTGGCGCTGGAACTGCAGGCGCGCAACGTGCCCGGCGCCTTGAAAGCGGCCGAGCGGCTGCGCACCGAGGGCAAGCAGCCCGTGCTTGCCGACAAGCTGACCGGCGACATCCAGTCGGCAGCGGGCAATCTCCCCGCCGCGCTCGCCGCCTACCAGCGCGTTTACGCCCAAGCGAAGACGGGCCAAGCGGCGGCACTGGTCGTTGGCACGCTGACGCGCATGGGCCGCGTCCCCGACGCGATCGCGACGATCGATCAATATCGCAAGGCCAACCCGCGCGATCCGCTGGGCGCGGTGATGCTGGGCGACATCCAGCTGGCACGGCGTGATTGGCGCGGCGCGGTCGCAACCTACCAGAGCATCGCCAACACGCCCGCGGCGCAGAACCCGATCATCCTCAACAATCTGGCTTGGGCGCTGTCACAGCTGAACGATCCGCGTGCGCTGCCGACGGCTGCGGCCGCCTACCGGGCGGCCCCGCAGGCGCCCGCGATCCTTGACACCTATGGCTGGCTGCTCGTCGCGGGCGGCACCGACCGCAAGCAGGGGCTGATCCTGCTGGAGCAGGCGGCTCGCGGCTTGCCGGGCGATCCGGGCGTGCAGCTTCATCTGGGGCAAGCCTATAAGATGACCGGCGACAGCGCCCGCGCCCGCCAGCAGCTGACGATGCTGGCCCAGAAAGCACCGCCGCCCTTCAACCAGCAAGCCCGCGCCGAGCTGGCGAGCATCCGCTGAACCGGTGGGGTGAGTGCGGCCGGACGGCCCGCTCACCCCGCTCCCGCCCTCCTCAAGCCTGCGTGTTATCCTTCCGGACGAAGCCGCGGCCGTGCGCAAGATGCAGGTCGATGTCGGGATAATGGCAGTCGCTCGCGGCGGGTCGGCCGATCGCCAGCAGCACGCAGCTCGCGTTGCTGCGGTTCTGGAGGACATGGCCATTGCCCGAGTTTTTCGGGAACGCCGCACAGTCGCCCGCTCGCATCTGCGCCTCGCCACCGTCCTCCACCAGCCACGCCTCGCCCGACAGCACAACGACGAACTCGTCCTCGCCCTCATGCCAATGGCGCTGGCTCGACCAAGCACCCGGCTCCGAAGTCACGTGGCTGATGCCGAAGTCCTCCAGCCCGGCGGCGGGCGCGAGGCGGCGGTACCAGCGCCCCGCGACGACCCCCGCGAAATCTGGTGGATAGCTCGTGCTGTTGGTGGGCGGGATCGCGTTGAGGTCGATCCCGGGCACTAAAGCAGCGTTTTGGCGTGGGTCAGCACTGCGTCGCACATCTTGGTCTTGAGCGGCGCCGACAGGCTCGACAGCGAAAAGCCGCCCCCGCCGGTGCCCGTCGCCGCGCCCGCCGCACCCTTCAGCCCGCCAAGCACGCCGCCAACTCCGCCGGATTGTGCGGCCCCGCCTTGCCCGCCGCCGAGTAACATGCCCGCCAGCCCGGCCTTGTAGTCGGGCGACTGCTGCACCTCGGGCTGGCCGGTCAGGTTCGAGAGAACCCCGCCCGCGCCTGCGCCCGCCGAGCCGAGCAGCTTGTTCTTGACGCACCAGCCGAGCAGCCCGGCGACGTTGCCGGTCGTCGCGCCTCCGAGCCCCGGCAGTCCGCCCGCTGCACCGCCCAGCCCGCCGGGCAGCTTCAATTGCGCGTCCGCCGGTCCGCCCACAGCCAACATCGCGCCTGCAATCAGCATCAATCGACGAATCATCTCGCCCTCCTCGCCAGCCGCGTGGGGAAGGCCACGCGCGTGCCGATCATGCCATCAAATGTGGCGCATGGCGGAATCATTTGCCGCCGTAACGACCTGTTACAGAAATGTCGCACACACGATTAGCAGTCTTCGCTTGCGCGTCCGTTCGGTGGCGCTGATAAATCGCCTCGGGCCAGGCCTTGTGACGAGCGGGGCAAACGACGACCCTAGTGGCATCGCCACCTCTAGCCAGGCTGGTGCTCAGGGGCGCTCGTTTAGGCGAGCAGCCCCCCCGCCAGCGCCTTCAGGTCCGCCTCGGGCCGGGCGCCGTAGTGACTGATGATCTCGGCCGCGGCTACCGAGCCCAGGCGCGCGCTGCGCTCGGCCCCGAGGCCGCGTGAGTAGCCGACAAGGAACCCGGCCGCGAACAGGTCGCCCGCGCCGGTCGTATCCACGACGCGCTCTACCGCAGCGGCCGGGACCGCGACGCGCTCGCCGCCGGTCAGCACGAGCGCGCCCTTCTCGCTGCGCGTGATGACAACCGTCTCCGCCTTGCCCGTCAGAGCGTCGGCCGCGCCGTCGCCGCAGCCGGTGCCGGTCAGCCCCGCGGCTTCGACCTCGTTTGCGAAGAGGATGTCGACCGCACCCTCGCTGAGCAGCGCCGCGAAGTCGGCGCCGTGCCGCTCCACCACGAACAAGTCGCTCAGCGTGAAAGCGACCTTGCCGCCCGCGCGTTTCACATGCGCGATCGCGTTGCGCATCGCGGCACGTGGCTCTGCGGGATCCCAGAGATACCCTTCCAAATACAGGATCTTGGTCCGCGCGAGCGCTGCCTCGTCGAAGTCGGCCCAGCTCAGCGCCTGGCAGGCACCGAGGTAGGTGTTCATCGTGCGTTGGCCGTCGGGCGTCACCAAAATCAGGCAGCTACCCGTGCCCGGCGGCGTAGGGGCGGGCGGGGTGGTGAACTCCACCCCGGCCGCGCGGATATCGTGCGCGAAGATGCGGCCCAGCTGGTCGTCGCCCACTCGGCCGATGAAGCCCGCGCTGCCGCCCAGCGCGGCGATTCCGGCGCACGTGTTCGCAGCCGATCCGCCCGAGCACTCGCGCCCCGGCGGCATCGCGGCGTAGAGTTCGTCCGACTGGTCCTGGCTGATCAGCTGCATCGAGCCAGCGCGCAGGCCACGCGCGGAGATGAAGCTGTCGTCCACCGGCGACAGCACGTCGACGATGGCGTTGCCAATGGCGAGGACGTCGTAGGTCATGGAAGCTCCGCACAGGAAGCGGGCGCCGAAAGCGATCAGCCTCCAGCGCCCGCGAACTTCCCGGCCGTTAAGCCTTCCGGCGCCGCAGCGCCAGACCCGACTTAGTAGCAATAGCGGCGGTTGGTCGACGCCTGCGCCTGGTTGCCCAGCACGCCACCGATCACCGCGCCAAGGATCGCACCGGCGCCCTTGTCGCCGTTCGGCGCGATGCTGCCGCCTGCGACCCCACCGAGCGCCGCGCCAATCGCAGTGCCGGCGAGGTTGTTCTGGCGGCGGCACTGGTAATAGTCGCTGTAATAGCGATTGTCGGGGCCGTAATAGCCGCGCTGATTGGCGTAGACGCGGACATAGCGCCCATCGCGATAGACGTAATCACCCGGGCCAGGGATATAGCGGCCGTTCCGGTAGCTGTAGGTGCCGGTATAAGGCGCATAACGGCCGTTATACTGTTGGTAATAGCGGTTGCGATCCCAATTGGCCTGGCGATCGTAGCGATCGCCATCATAGCGATCCCGGCCATATTGGTTGCGCTGATATTGGTCGCGGGTGCGATCGAACTCGCGGCCGGCGCGCTCGACGTCGCGCCGTTCCTGCGCTGCGGCGTAGGGGTCGCCGCTGCGGACCGCATCGCGATATTCGCGGCGCTGCTCACGGAGCTCCTCGCGCGCATCGCGCACGTCGTCGCGGCTTTGCGCGAACACAGCGGGGCTTGCAGCCAGTATCGGCACCGTGGAGAGCGCACACATCAGAGCCGATCGCAGAATCAGACGGTTCATTTCACAACCTCCTTAGGGCCCGGAGCAGTTCCAATCAGCAGACAGGAAGCTCATCGCGGGTGATCGTTGCGGGAATAATTCCGCCCGGCAATGATGGTTCCGTTGTTAACCCGCCGGCGAGCCCGGACTGCGCGCGTCAGTTTCGCGGTCGCGCCTCGACGGCGACGGTGATGTGGGTGTCCGTCGCGCCCGAAAGTTGCAGCACGTGGCGACCGGGCTCCATCCGGAACTCGACGAACATGCGCACCGGGCCGCACGGGCCGACGCGGCCATAGGCTTCGTTCCGCAGCCGCTCCTGCCCCGCGAGCATGTCGAACCACGCTGGCGCCGAGGCGGTGACGCGGTAGACGCCGCGCCGCGGTACCTCGATGACCGCAAGCCCCGCCTGCGGCGCGTCGACCTTGCGCTGCTGCTCGGGCGCAGCGACGAAGCGCACCGACGCGGCCGGGTGCAGCTCCAGCCGCGTCAGCCGCCCGATCGCGAGGGCCGGCGCGTCCTGCGCCGCGACCCCACTGTCGGCAGCTACCGCCGCGCTGCGCCAAAGCTCATAGCCGGCAGGCGGTGGCGTATCGGGTGCGCACGCCTGGCCCGTGGCGAGCCGCGGCGCCGCGAGCGCCGCCGCGACGACTAGACCCCTCACTGGGGTGACCGCACGCCCGCCTGCTTCGCCGAAGGCCGCGCGGGCAATTGCCCGCTCGCCGCCGCACCCACGGTTGCATCGATCCAGCGCGCGAGATCGTCGTGCAGCTGCCCCAGCGCGTCGGGGTTCAGGTAGATCATGTGGCCGCTCTCGTAATATTTGAACTCCACGTTGCGGCGCAGATCGGGCGGCAGGAGCATGTGGTCGATGTCGAACTCGATCCCGTAAAACGGCGTGGCCATGTCGTAATAGCCGTTGAGGCTCAGCACCTTCAGATACGGGTTGGTGCGCATCGTCGCTGCGAGGTCGACCGCGGTATTGGGCGTCTGCTGCGGGAAGTTCGATCCCGCCGCGCGGTGGCTGAAGTCCCAGCGCCAGCCCTCGCCGCGCGCCGAGATCATATACGGCATCTCGGTCTTGTAGCCCAGCGTGCCGCCGACATAGTCCATGAAGCTGGCGATGAACGCGCCCGAGATCGCGGTCGACGCAGGGTCTTCGTCGGGCCGCACCGCGTTCGCGTCGGCCACCGCGAGCTTGTAGCGCGAGTCGAGGCGGCCGATCGCGGTGCGCTGGTCGCGCAGCAGCTCGGTCTGGAACAGCGGCAAATCGATCCTGAGGTCGGCGCGCGCGATCACCGGCGCGGGGATGCCGATCATCGCCGACATCTGCTGCGCCAGCGCGTCGCGCTCGGCCGCGGGCAGCGACGAGCCCTTGGCGAGCGCTGCTGCGTACGGACCGCTCGCAAACGCGCGCGCCTGCTGCAGAAACGCGTTCAGGTCGGCGGGGCGATTGGGCAGGCGGTTGTGATACCATGCGGTCGCCGCATAGCTGGGGAACAGCGTCAGGCTGTTCTGGTCATAGCCCGGCTGGCGCACGCCGTAGTTGAGGATCGAAGACAGCAGCGCGACGCCGTTGAGGCTCATCCCGCGCTGTTCCAACTGGTAGCTGACGGCACCGGCGCGCAGCGTGCCATAGCTTTCGCCGAAGATGAACTTGGGACTGGTCCAGCGGTTGTTCTTGGTGACCCAGCGCATGATGGCGCGCGCGAAGGCGTCGGCGTCCTGGTCGACACCGTAGAAATCGGCGCCCTTCTTGTCACCCAGCGGGCGGGACCATCCCGCGCCGACCGCATCGATGAACACCAGATCGGCCTTGTCGATCAGGCTGTGCGGGTTGGGCCCGAATCCGTAGGGTGCGGGGCGGATATACTCGGGATTGGCGGTCGTCACGCGCACGGGCGCGAACGATCCCATGTGCAGCCAGATCGTCGCCGATCCCGGGCCGCCGTTCCAGAAAAACATCATCGGCCGCCTGCGTCCCGCGTCCTCACGCGTGTAGGCCGTGTAGAACATGGCCGCGATCGGCTTGGCGGCGTCGTCGCGGATGGTGAGCGTGCCGGCGGTGGCGGTGTAGGGGATCGTCTGGCCGTGCACGGTGACCCGACCGCGGCTGACCGCGGTGCGTTCATCCACCGGCGGGCGCGCCCAGGCGGACTCGGCGTCGGCCGCCAGCGCCTCGTCATGCTTCACCCGCGGATCGGTCGTCTCGCGCGTGGTGGTCGTGGCGCCGGGGGCGCGCTGCGCGTGGGCTGGCGCAGCGAGCATAGCGGCGGCAAGCAGGGCGGCGGCGGTTAGTCGATGCAACGTCGATGCTCCCTCGTGCTTTGGTCTGCTCCCGACCAAAGCGGCCGCCGACCTGCCGCGCAAGGGTGGCCCGACGCGAAAATGCCGGGCCACGCCCGGATCAGCAGCGGAAGCCGTCATGCTCCTCGCTGACGCAGATGGTCGATCCGTCGAACGTCACGGATCGGCCCACTGTCGTGTTGGTGTCGCGGTCCTTGGCGTAGGCCGGCCAGCGGAGCGCGAGCAGATTGCCGAAACGACCGATCGGCTCGAAGTCGCGCCCGAGCCCCACGCACTGTTTGGGATTTACGTCGAGCGCGTGTGAGCTGGTCTGCTCGGCTTGGCGGTTGGCCGGTCAGGCGGTTACGGGGCCAGCCGTGTGGAGCGTGCCGAACCTGCTGACGATCGCGCGCGTGTCCGCGGTGGTGCCGGTGGTGTGGGCGGTGCTGCATGGGCATTGGCTGCTGGCGTTTGGGCTGTTCGCGGCTGCGGCGCTGACCGACTTTTTCGACGGCTGGCTCGCCCGCCGCTGGAATCAGACTAGCGCATTCGGCCGATTCCTCGATCCGATCGCCGACAAGCTGATGGTGGCGGCCGTACTGGTCGCGCTGCCTGCCGCCCGGCTGTGGAACCCGGGACTTTGCCCTGAAATGCCCGGCGTATCCGATAGCGAGCTGGCCTGCGTCTCGGCGCTGCCGCACCCGTCGACATGGGCGAGCGTGGCCATCCTGACGCGCGAGCTGCTGGTCTCGGGGTTGCGGGAGTTTGTCGGGCCGCTGAACGTGGTCGTGCACGTCAGCAAGGCGGCCAAGTGGAAGACCGCGCTCCAGCTGATCGCGATTGCTCTGGTGCTCGCCGGGCCGATCGGCTCGGCGGCTACTCTGCTGCTTCCCGGCCGGGAGCGCTTGGTTGCTGATGCTGGAGCAGCCTTGCTGACCGCGTCCGCGATCCTCGCTTGGCTGACGGCATGGGACTATTTCCGCGCCGCGTGGCCGCATATGCGGGGCCGATGATCACCGTCCTTTATTTCGGTTGGGTGCGCGAGGGCATCGGCATGGACGAGGAGCGGATCGAGGACGCGCCTGCGACCGTCGCCGAGCTGCTGCCCGTCCTGGCTGAGCGCAGCCCGGCCCACGCGGAGGCGCTGCGGGTGCCCGCGCGGCTGCGCTTCGCGATCAACCAGGAGATCGCCCCCGATGACGCCCAGATCCCGCCGGGAGCCGAGGTTGCGATCTTCCCGCCGGTGACGGGGGGATGACCGCGATCCGCGTGCGCGTAGAGGCCGCGGACTTCGATCCGGGCGTGGAACTGTCGCGCATGGCCGACGGTGGCGATCCAGGCGCGGTTGCGAGCTTCATCGGCCACGTGCGCGGCGGCGACGATCCCGCGCTCTGCGGGCTCACGCTTGAGCACTATCCCGGCATGACGCAGGCCGCCTGTGAAGCCGCCGCCTACGAAGCCGCCGCGCGCTGGCCTCTCACCGCCGTCACCGTGATTCACCGCCACGGTCGCCTCAGCCCTGGCGAGCGAATCGTCCTCGTCGCAGCCGCCAGCGCTCACCGCCGGGCCGCGCTGGAAGCGTGCGCGTTCCTGATCGACTGGCTGAAGACCCGCGCACCGTTCTGGAAGCGTGAGGAATTCGCCGACGGCAGCGCGCGCTGGGTCGAAGCTCGCGTCGACGACGAGGCAGCCGCCGCGCGGTGGCACGAAACGCCGCGGTGCGCGTAATCAGACCCATGCCAAACGCTCTCATCATCGGTGCCTCGCGCGGGATCGGCCTTGCGCTGACGGTCGAATATCTGAAGCGCGGATGGGACGTGATCGCGACCGAGCGGCAACGGTCGCGCGACCGGTCGCGCGACCTCCACACGCACGGCGCGACGGTTCTGACCGCCGACGTGATCGATCCGGCAACGATCCACGCCATCATTCCGCACCTCACCCGCCCGCTCGACCTGCTGTTCGTGGTTGCGGGCATCTGGGGACCGCGCCACCAGAGCCCCGCGCTCGCAAGCGCGGCCGAGATCGCCTCCATTTTCCATACGAACGCCGCCGGTCCGGTCGCCGCGGCCGAAATCCTGGCGCCGCATGTCGCGCACGACGGCACTTTCGCCTTCATGACCAGTGGCATGGGATCGATCACCCGCACCGATCGCGGCGGCGCTACGCTTTATCGCGGTTCCAAGGCCGCGCTCAACATCATGGCGAAGGCCTTCGCGCTGGGCGACGCGGGCGGGCGCACCGTCCGCGTGCTCGATCCGGGCTGGGTGAAGACCGAGATGGGCGGCCCGGGCGCAGCGATCGATGCCGAGACCTCCGCCAAGGGCCTGGCCGACACGCTGGAGCGCGAGGCGGGCAAGGGCGGGTTCGACTACGTGAACTGGCGCGGCGAGCGCGTGCCCGTCTGAAAACCTTGAAGCGGCACGCCCTGTTCCGCTAACCGGCACCGCGCGGGCGCCTGCCGCCCCACATGTGAGGCGTAGCTGACCACCACAGTTCCGATCGGCGAGCGCGACCGGTCCAATGTCGGCAGCCGCGTGATGAAAGGGGCCGTGCTCAATTCGCTCGGCCGGCTGTTCGTGCGCGGGGTGAGCCTGCTGAACCTGATCGCGCTCACCCGCCTTCTCAGCCCCGCCGACTACGGCGTCGCGGCGCTGGCGATGGCGACCATCGGCATCATCCAGGCGGTGTCCGATGTGCGCGTGAACGCCGCGCTCGTGATGATGCGCGAACTGGACGAGCGGGACGTTTTTACCGCTTTCACGATTACGCTGCTGCGCGGCCTTCTGATCGCCGCCATTTTGTTGGGCGGCGCCGAGCTGTTCGCGGCCTTCTCGCGCTCGCCCGAACTTGCCGCCCCACTACGGGTGCTTGCCATCGTGCCGATTTTCGATGGCCTGAGGAACCCGCGCTTCATGCTGTTTGAGCGCAACATTGATTTCAGCCGAGCCTTCCGGCGAACGCTGCTGTCGGTGGGGATCTCTGCCGCCGTGCTGATCGCGAGTGCGGTTATACTGCGCAGCTATTGGGCGATCGTCATTGCGACGCTGGTGCAGCGCGGGCTGGAATCGGCGCTGACCTACTGGGGCGTGCCTGGCCGCCTTGGGCTGTCGCTGCAATCGTGGCGCGTCTTCCTGCGGTTTGGCGGCTGGCTGACGTTCGCGGGAACGCTCGATCAGCTGCGAACCTATATCGGGCCGAGCGCGATCATCAGCCGCTTCCTTGGCCAGGCTGCGCTGGGGCTGTTCTCGATCGCGGACAACATCTCCTACGTCGTCACGCACGATCTCGCCCAGCCGCTCGCCAATGCGGTGGCGCCCGGACTCGCAACGATTGCCGATCATCGCGATCGGCTGCGGCAGGCTTATCGAGATGCGCAGCGCACGCTGTTCGGCGTGATGTTCCCGATGGCCGTCGGGATGGCGGTCACGTCGCGCGACGCGCTCGTGCTGCTTGCCGGAGCCAAGTGGGAAGGAGCGGCGCCGCTCGTTACGATTCTCGCGCCTGCGCTCGGGCTATCGGTGCTAAATGCCGGCGCGAGCGCGCTCGCGATGGCGCTGGGGCATGCGCGTCTCTTGTTCACGCGCAACCTGCTGGCGGCGGTGGTGTCGCTGCCGCTCGTCTGGTTCGTCACGCAGCGCGGGTCGCTGGCGGGGAGCGCGCTCGCCATGTCGGCGGGCGTGCTGTTCGAGACCGCGATCGCGCTTCGAATTGCGACGACACTCATCGGCCTGCCGTGGTTGCAGCCGATCCTCGACAGCTGGCGGACGTTCCTCGCCTGCGCGCTGATGGTCGCCGTAGAGCTTGCGATCGGGCCTTCGCGCCAGACCGCCGCGCTACCGCTGGCGATCGAGCTTGCGCCCAAAGTGCTGCTCGGCGCGCTGACCTATGTGGTGGCGATCCTGGCGCTGTGGCGGCTGGCGGGGCGACCCGATGGATTTGAACCCAAGCTGCTCGACAACCTCGCGTCGCGCGTGCCCATTGTGCTGAAGCCCGCGTGGCGCTGGGTGCGCGGGCGTTGACTTGGGCGCGGCTTCGGCGCACCAAACGGCCATTCCCAGGGGAGCCCGACGGCACGGGCTGAGAGGGCGCTGACGCCAGCGCCGACCCTTCGAACCTGAACCGGCTGATACCGGCGGAGGGACGGGCTGCCTTTCAGGCAGGGACGATCGTTTTCCGCCGCCGCATGGAGACGAACGATGGCCGACGCCGAGCCGATGTTTCCGTCCGCGCAAGCGAACCGCGGTGGCGGGGACTTGCCGCCCCCGCGTGTGGAGGGGGACCGCCGCAGTGGCGGTGGCGGGGCGATGACCGTCACCATCGGCCCGATCCGCGGATCAGCCAAGGTCTACGTCGACGGGCCCGGAGGCTTGAAGGTCGCGATGCGCGCGATTCCGCTCGACCCGTCGTCGGGCGAGCCGCCGCTCATCGTCTACGACACCAGCGGCCCCTATACCGATCCGCACGCTGTAATCGACATCCTGAGCGGCCTTCCCGAACTGCGTCGGCCGTGGATCGAGGCGCGCGGCGATGTCGAACGCTACGAGGGCCGCGCGGTCAGGCCCGAGGACAACGGCCGCGGCCACGGCGAGCAGTTCCCCGCGCCCGTGCGCACGCCGCTCCGCGCGAAGGGCGGCGCAGCGGTGACGCAGCTCGCCTACGCGCGGCGCGGCATCGTCACGCCCGAGATGGAGTACGTCGCCATCCGCGAGAACCAGGCGCGCGAGGCGACCGGCTGGCACGCACGCGCGAAGGGCGGCGGCGAGGGTTTCGGCGCGGCAATTCCCGAGATGTGCACCGGCGAGTTCGTGCGGGCGGAGATCGCGCGCGGCCGCGCGATCATCCCGGCAAACATCAACCACCCCGAATCCGAGCCGATGTCGATCGGTCGCAACTTCCTGGTGAAGGTGAACGCCAATATCGGCAACTCGGCGGTGTCTTCGAGCGTCGCCGAGGAAGTCGAGAAGCTCGTCTGGTCGATCCGCTGGGGCGCGGATACGGTCATGGATTTGTCGACCGGCAGGAACATTCACGACACGCGCGAGTGGATCATCCGTAACTCGCCTGTCCCGATCGGCACCGTGCCGATTTACCAAGCGCTGGAGAAAGTCGGCGGCGTCGCCGAGGAGCTGACGTGGGAGATCTATCGCGATACGCTCATCGAACAGGCCGAACAGGGCGTCGACTATTTCACCATCCACGCCGGTGTCCGCTTGCCTTACATCCACCTCACCGCCGATCGAGTAACCGGGATCGTCAGTCGCGGCGGCTCAATCATGGCCAAGTGGTGCCTGGCGCATCACCGGGAGAACTTCCTTTATACGCGCTTCGCCGAGATCTGCGAAATCCTGCGCGCCTATGACATCAGCTTCAGCCTGGGCGACGGCCTGCGCCCCGGCTCGACGGCGGACGCCAATGACCGCGCGCAGTTCGCCGAGCTGGAGACTCTGGGCGAGCTGACGAAGATCGCATGGGACCAGGATTGCCAGGTGATGATCGAAGGCCCCGGCCATGTGCCGATGCACAAGATCAAGGAAAACATGGACTTGCAGTTGGAAGTCTGTGGCGAGGCGCCGTTCTACACGCTTGGGCCGCTGGTGACCGACATCGCGCCGGGCTATGACCATATCACCAGCGGCATCGGCGCGGCGATGATCGGGTGGTTCGGCACCGCGATGCTGTGCTACGTGACGCCCAAGGAGCATCTGGGATTGCCGAACCGCGACGACGTGAAAACGGGCGTCGTCACCTACAAGCTCGCCGCCCATGCCGCCGACCTCGCGAAAGGCCACCCCGCAGCCCGCGCCCGTGACGACGCCTTGAGCCGGGCGCGCTTCTCGTTCCGCTGGCGCGACCAGTTCAATCTGGGGCTGGACCCCGACACCGCCGAGCAGTTCCACGACGAAACGCTCCCCGCAGAAGGCGCCAAACTGGCGCATTTCTGCTCGATGTGCGGTCCGAAATTCTGCTCGATGAAGATCACGCAGGAGGTGCGGGACTACGCGGCCAAGCTGAACAGCGACGAGTTGCTGGCAGCCGAGGAGGGGATGGCGGCGAAGGCGGCCGAGTTCCGCGATCGGGGCGGGGAGGTGTATCTAGCAGCGGAATAGGTGCGCGGCTGGCCCGGGTTGATTGAAGCCCTCATTCGGTCGTCGGGTGTTCACGGCGCGGACGCCGGGATGCCGAGCGTCCCTCCGCGCGCGGGCGTTGAAGCAACCGGTCTACTCATGCGCGACACGGCCCGGCACCGGGTCGACCCCGCGAGCGACGTCAGCAACCGCTTGCGCCACCGGGGGATGGGCTCGATCGCGCTCGTTGCGTGGGCACCCGGCTTCCATCGTCCAGCCGTCTCGCGTCCGGATCATCGCGAGAACCGGCAACGAGCGCGCGTGCCGATGAGCCTCGCCGCTGACGATCGCTGACGCGTTCAGGGCCACGCGCTTCCGGGTCATGGAGCGGTGATAACGCTGGCGGGGCAGTTTGGGCAGGCTTGCTCCGCGCGCGGTCGCACGCCAAGCGCGGCGGGGATGGAGGACGTGCTCGCCCGCATTGCCGCAGCGCTTGAGCGGCTGGCGCCACCGCTACCCGAGGACGCGCCGATGAGCGACGATGGCGCTTATCTTTGGGCCGGGGGCGTGCTGCGGCGGGCACGGGCGTTCGATCCGCTGCCGCTTGCTGCGCTGATCGGGGTCGACGCGCAGAAGGCTGCGCTGGCCGAGAACAGCCGCCGCCATGCCGCGAGCCTCCCCGCCCACGATGCGCTGCTGTGGGGTGCGCGTGGAGCGGGCAAGTCGGCGCTGGTGAAGGCGGCGACCGCGGCGCACGGGCTGACGCTCATCGAAACGCCGCGCGACGAGCTCGCTTCGCTGCCGCGGCTGTTCGATCGCCTTGCGGCCGCACCGCAGCGCTTCGTGCTGTTCGCCGATGACCTCAGCTTCGATGGCGACCGCGCCGCCGCCAAGGCGCTGCGCTCGCTGCTGGAAGGCGGGGTTGAGGCGCGGCCTCTGAACTGCCGCCTGTATGTGACGTCCAATCGCCGCCACCTGGTGGAGCGGTCGATCGCCGAGAACGATCCCGTGAACCCGCGCGACGCAGCCGACGATGCGCTCGCGCTCGCCGACCGCTTCGGCCTCAGCCTCGGCTTCCATGCGGTCGACGAGGCGACCTATCTCGCGATCGCGCACGCCTATGCGGAACGCCACGGCCTGCCGTGGAGCGAAGCAGACGCGCTGAGCTTCGCCCACGCCCGCGGCAGCCGCTCGGGCCGCGTTGCATGGCAATGGGCGGTGGACGCAGCGGGGCGCGCGGGAGTGGCGCTGCACGCTGGGAGCACCGTCATGCCAGCGGACGATGCCACCTGACCGGTCCGCCCGAGGCGCCTGCGACGCGGTCGGGCCCCCGCTTACGCTGGAACGAGCCGGCCCAGAAAACCCGCGGCGCCGACCCCGCCTCAGTGCGCCAGCAGCGCGCCCGGCGGTAGCGGCACCGAGTCGGCTTCGCGGTCAGGGATACGCGGCACGATCGCCTGCACGGCGGCGAGCGCGGCGAGGTAGCTGACCGCCACCATCCACAGCATCGGCGCGTAGCCCAAGCCGCGATCGAGCGCCCAGCCCGCGAACTCGTTCACCGCGACGCTGCCCATATTGCCGCCGAAGGCAGCGATGCCGATGGCGAGCCCTACCGATCGCGCCGGAAACAGATCGGTCGCCAGCCCGAACACGTTCGTCGAGAAGCCCTGATGCGCGAACAGCGCCAGTCCCAGCAGCAGCGCCGCGCTCCACGGGCTGTCGAGGCCCAGTACCGCCGGCACCGGGAGTACAAGCAGCGCGTAGATCAGCAGCGCGCGCTTACGAGCCGCGTTCATGCTGAGGCCGCGGGCAATCAGCCGCGAGGTCAGCAGTCCACCAGTAAAGGCCCCAAGTCCCGCGAGTAAGTATACCAATGCAACCGGACCACCTACGGTCCCCTGCTTCAGTCCGAACGTCTTTGCGAAAAAATCCGGCAAAAAGAACAGCAGGAAAAACCACCCTTGATCGCTCAACACTTTTGCAAGGATCAGCGCCCACTGCCGCCGCTGGCCGAGATGCCGGATGAGCGCACCCTGCTCGCGCGGCGGCGCGGGCGGTTGCGGCAGCGGCTCGGGCAGGCGCGCGGCGAGCCACACCGCGGTCCACACGAGGCCAAGGCTGCCCGCGATCACGAAGGTATTCCGCCAACCGACCGCGAGCGCAATGGCGGGGATCGTCAGCGGCGCGACGACCGCGCCGATATTGGGCGCGGTGTTGCCGATGCCGATGACCAGGCTGCGAACGCTCGGCTGGAAATAGGTCGCGGCCGACTTGACCGCGGCGGGCGTGCCCGTCGCCTCGAACGCGCCCAGCACTGCGCGCGCGCCGACGAAGGCCCCGACCGATCCGGCGAAGGCGTGCGCGATGGCGGCGAGGCTCCACCCGCCGACCCCGACCGCAAAGCCGCGCCGGAGGCCGAAGCGGTCGAGGAACCAGCCGACCGCCAGATAGGCGACGGCCGCGGAGAACTGGAACGCGCTCGCCATGCGGCCATAGTCGCGGTTCGACCAGCCGAACTCGGCCTCCAACGTCGGCTTCAGCAGCGCGATGATCTGTCGATCGACATAGTTCAGCGCCACCGCGATGAACACCAGGCCAACAAGCAGCCACTGACGCCGTGACAGACCTTCAGCCAAAGCCGTCCCTCCCTGTTTTGACGGGCGACGCTAGCGGCGGCATGGCGTGCCGGCAAACCGTGCAGCCAGCCCCTGCCCCAACCCTGCCCGCCGCGCCGGCGCCGAGCCTCGCCGTGCTGGCTCCGGGCTTGGCGGCGGTTGCCGCCGTGACGGCCGCCGTGCTGCTGCTGGCGCGCTGGACCGGCCAGCCGCCGACGCTCATGGCGCTGCTGGTGGGGCTCGTGCTCAACCGCTTCACCGGAGCGCCGCGGCTGGCTCCGGGCTTGGCTTTCGCCGCGCGCACGCTGCTGCGCTGGGGCATCGTGCTCGTGGGGGCGAGGGTGACGCTGAGCGAGGTCGCAGCGCTAGGCCCGCAGACGCTGGCCGCCGTCGTGGCGATCATCGCCTTGACGCTCAGCGCAGGCTTCGTCGCCGCGCGCGCGCTGGGCTTTTCAAAAGCGTTCGGCGTACTGGCGGGCGGCGCGGTCGCGATCTGCGGGGCGAGCGCGTCGGCGGCGCTCGTCGGCGTGCTCGGCGAGCGCATCCGCCGCCACGAGTTCGCGATCGTGCTGGTTGTGGTCGCGCTGTGGAGCGCCATCGCGCAGGCCGCCTTCCCGCTGCTTGCGCGGGCGCTGGGCTTCAGCGACGAGCAGGCGGGCTTCATGCTGGGCGCGAGCGTGCATGACGTCGCGCAGGCGATCGGAGCGGGCTACGCGTTCAGCGTCGCTGCGGGGAAGGTGGCGACGATCGTCAAGCTGGCACGGGTGGCGATGCTGGCTCCGATGCTGGCGCTCGTCAGCCTGGCGTTTCCGGGCGAGCGCAGCGCTGCCAGCCGGGTGCCGATCTTGCCGTGGTTCATCGTCGGCTTCCTGCTAACGGCAGCCGCGAACAGCGCCGGGCTGGTGCCGCGTAGCATGGGCGAGCCCGTGCAGGCCCTGGCGACGGGGCTGCTCGCCGCCGCGATCGCTGCGGTCGCGATGCGCGCGCCGCTGAAAGACGTGCGCTCGGCCGGAGCGAAACCGCTGCTTGCGATCGGCGCCGCATCGGTCGCGGCGCTGGCGCTCAGCTGCGCGGCGGCGGTGGCGCTGTACCGCTGACGGAGACGGAACGGCTGCAACTCGTCGCGGCAGGGTCACGGGTTGCGGACTCTTGCGGAGCGTTTGGCGCCGTGCGGCCGTTAGGGGACATCTAAATCCGCAACCAAGGACTCAATCCATGATTCGCACATATTCCATCGCGGCCGTCTTTGCCGCCGCGGCGTTGCCCGCCGCCGCCCAAACCGCGCCCAACTCGGTCGAGGCCAAAGCGCAGGCGGATGTTTCGCGCACCGACGCACAGCAGGCCGGGCAGAAGGTCGTCCCTGCGCGCAAGCCCGCTGATCCTGCCAACGACATCAAGCAGATGGGCCCGGCTGCCGGCGCGGCGATGAACGCCCGTGACACTGGCCGCGGCTCGATGGATGCGCTGCCGGGTGTCCCGGGCGTGGTCGTCGGCAAGATGGTCG
This sequence comes from Sphingomonadaceae bacterium, assembly GCA_032249695.1. Lineage (GTDB taxonomy): Bacteria > Pseudomonadota > Alphaproteobacteria > Sphingomonadales > Sphingomonadaceae > JAVVHE01. The sequence goes on from JAVVHE010000003.1 coordinate 53,830, forward strand.
AGGATACCGGCGGTAACCGCGTCGGCACGATCGAGGCAGTGGAAGGCGATCTCGCGGTCGTTGCAACCAGCAAAGCGAAGGTGCGCGTTCCGAGGTCTAGCTTCGCCGACCGCAACGGCGTCTTGGTGATCGCGATGACTGAGCAGCAGTTGAACGACGCGGCGGGTCGCCCCGCAAACGGTGCCGCGACGAACAACTAAAGCGTTGTCGGTTTAGGGCCTTGCGCCCGTCCGCTTTCTGGCGGGCGGGCGTTCGCCTATGCGCCGATCGCGCGATCGAGTTCGGCGTGAAACTCGGTCAACCCGCGCTCCAGCCCGCCGATCTTCAGGTGCTTCACCGCACCCGATTGCAGCCCGAGCTGCGACCGTTCGGCCGCGACGAAATCCTCGGCTCCGAACACCTGGCCGTCGAGCAGCGCCCAACTCTTCTGCCAGTGCGCGGCTTCGTCGGCATCGCGAGGCGCGTGCGGGATCAGCATCCAATCGCGCACCAGCGTCTCGGCACGCTTGACGGGGTGGAAGGTCATCACGTTCAAATAGTCGGGGCTGGCGACTACGACCGCGTTCGGGAACACCGAGTAACTGAAGGTGATCGCGCGCCGCAGCGCATCGAGCGGAGCGTTGGCGCGCGCGACGGCGTAGTCCGAACGGCCGACGGCGGAACGGAAGTGCGGTCCGATCCGGTCCGAGACGCTGACCGAATCGGCGAAGAACGGACCTACGCTCGCGGCGTGCAAGCGGGGAACGTGATAGGGCTCGAGGAATGCGTCGACGACCAGCTTCCAGTTCGCCGCGACGCGGTGCGTGCGTTCGGCGTAGAGCAGGTGGTCCGCAAGCCCGAACGCAGCGAACTCGTCCGCGAGCTCTCCGGTGACACTGGCGAAATCGGGTGGATTGGCTGGATCAAGGCCAATCCACACGATGCCGCCCGCCTCGCGCACGGAGAGCGCGGTCAGTCCGTGGTCGGCGCGGCACAGCCCGGCGAACGCCTCGGCGCGCGGCACAGCGGCGAGCGCACCGTCCAGCCCGTAGGTCCAGGCGTGGTAAGGGCAGGTAATGCGGGCGAGCGGCTGCGGCGTGTCGGCATCGACCAGCCGCGCGCCGCGATGGCTGCAGACGTTCAGATGCGCGCGGACCACCCCCGCGCGGTCGCGGGTCAGCAGGATCGGCATGCCGTAGGAGTCGTGCGTCAGCGCCGTCCCCGCGTCGGGCAGCGCAGCCGAAGGGATCAATGGCAGCGCGACGCGCCCGAACACGCTAGCCCGCTCCGCTGCGAAGCGTTCGGGGTCGAGATAGACCGCGGCGTCGATGCGGGCGAGCATCGGCTCGGGCGCGGCGGCCTGCGCGATGCGCTCCACCAGCGCGCGCTGGCCGGGCGTGGCAGAGGGCGGATCGGGACGCGCTGCGAGACTGGCCATGTGGCCGCGATGCTACGCCTCAGCGCGGCCCTCCGCAAATCGCGACGTCGCAGGTTGAAATCGGACTGCTACTGTCCGATTTCAGCTGCACGATGCTCCGCCTCACCAACCTAGCCGATTACGCCGTCAGCGTGATGGCGATCGCCGCGCGCCAGGACGGCCGCGCGAGCGCCGCGCGGATTGCGGAAGCGACCGGGCTGGGCGCAGCGACGGCTGCAAAACTGCTCAATCTGCTCGCCAAGGCCGGGCTGCTGACCAGCGCGCGCGGCGCGTGCGGCGGCTTCGTGCTGGCACGCTCGGCTGCCGAGATCAGCCTTGCCGACGTCGTCGAGGCGGTCGACGGCCCGATCGCGCTCACCACCTGCTCAAGCCACGGCCCCGTCGATTGCGCGGTCGGCGCAACCTGCCCCGCCAGCCACGCCTGGCCGCAGGTGAGCGCGGGCGTGCGCGGCGCGCTCGCTGCCGTCACGCTCAGCCAGATTGCCGCCGGGCCGATGCCCGGGCGCGCGCCGGAGATCGCCTGACCCATGGATACTGAGATCGCAGAGCGCAATGCCGAGGTCGCCGCGCTCGCTGATGAGGCGTCGCACTATAAGTGGGGCTTCACCAGCGACGTTGAGAGCGACTTCGCGCCCAAGGGGCTGAACGAGGACACCGTCCGCTTCATCAGCGCCAAGAAGGGCGAGCCGACCTGGATGCTCGAGTGGCGGCTGAAAGCCTACCGCCGCTGGCTGACGCTCATTCCGCCCGACTGGGCGAAGCTGGACGTAGCTCCGATCGACTATCAGGACGCCTATTATTACGCTGCGCCTCGCAAGAAGCCGACGCTCTCGTCGCTCGATGAGCTCGATCCCGAAATCCGGCGCACCTATGAGAAGCTGGGCATCCCGATCGAGGAGCAGAAGGTGCTTGCGGGTGTCGAGGGCGCGCGCAAGGTCGCGGTCGACGCGGTGTTCGACAGCGTCAGCGTTGCGACGACTTTCCGCGAGGAGCTGAAGCGCGCGGGTGTCATCTTCTTGTCGATCAGTGAAGCCGTGCGCGAATATCCCGAAATGGTGCGCAAGAATCTCGGCTCGGTGGTGCCGGTGCACGACAATTACTTCGCGTGCCTGAACTCTGCAGTGTTTTCGGACGGGACGTTTGTCTATGTGCCCAAGGGCGTTCGCTGCCCGATGGAGCTTTCAACCTATTTCCGGATCAACGCGGCGAACACCGGTCAGTTCGAACGCACCCTCATCATCGCCGACGAGGGCGCCTATGTCAGCTATCTCGAAGGCTGCACCGCGCCGATGCGCGACGAGAACCAGCTCCACGCGGCCGTCGTCGAACTGGTCGCCGAGACCGATGCCGAGATCAAATACTCGACCGTCCAGAACTGGTATCCGGGGGACGCCGACGGCGTCGGCGGCATCTATAATTTCGTGACCAAGCGCGGACTGTGCCGCGGCGCGCGGTCCAAGATCAGCTGGACGCAGGTGGAGACCGGCAGCGCGATCACTTGGAAATATCCCAGCTGCGTGCTCGCCGGCGACGACAGTCAGGGCGAGTTCTACTCGGTAGCGCTGACCAACAACCGCCAGCAGGCAGACACCGGCACCAAGATGATCCATCTCGGCAAGCGCACGAAGAGCCGGATCATTGCCAAGGGCATCAGTGCCGGGCGCAGCAATTCCACCTATCGCGGTCTCGTTCGCATGGGGCCGACGGCGGAGAACGCGCGCAACTTCACGCAGTGCGACAGCCTTCTGCTGGGCGACAAGTGCGGCGCGCACACGGTGCCATACATCGAAGTGCGCAACCCCAGCGCGCAGCTGGAGCACGAGGCGACCACATCCAAGGTGAGCGAGGAGCAGCTGTTCTATGCGATGAGCCGCGGGTTGGACGAGGAGGCCGCGCTGGCGCTGATCGTCAACGGCTTCTGCCGCGAAGTGCTGCAGGAACTGCCGATGGAATTTGCGGTGGAAGCCCAAAAGCTGATCGGCATCTCGCTCGAAGGGAGCGTTGGATGAGACGGATCGCCGTCCTCGCCCTGCTCGTGCTGTCGGCGTGCGGGGATTTCGGAAGCCAGAAAGAGCTTGAGCAGGCCGCCACGCAGGGTCAGGCCGCGCGCAAGGCGATGAACGCGGCGATCAAGGTCTATGGCGACTGCGTGTTCGCCGCCGCGCGGGCGCGGCCTGCGGCCGAGCCGCTCGGTCCGGCGGCGCAGGCTGCGGTCGAGGCGTGCCCAGCGCAGCGCGCCGCGCTGAAGGCCACGGTCGTCGATTTCACGAAGCTCGGCCGCCAGGTGTGCGGGCCGGGGCAGGATCCGCGCAAGGACCGCTGCGTCAACGAGTATCAGATCGGCCTGCTCGCCGATGCGTCGCTGAAGCAATTCGAGAATGACGTGCGCGAGCAGGCGGCGATCGAGATCCTCAACCACCGCGACACCGGCGTAAGCCCAAAAAAGACGACCTGATGCTGCAGATTACCGATCTCTCCGCCCAGGTGGCGGGCAAGCCGATCCTGAACGGTCTGACGCTCAGCGTCGGCGCGGGCGAGGTGCATGCGATCATGGGTCCCAACGGCGCGGGCAAGTCGACGCTCGGCTGGGTGCTCGCTGGCCGCGAGGGCTATGACGTAACGGGCGGATCGGTGACATTCGATGGGGCCGACTTGCTGGGCATGGAGCCGCAGGAGCGCGCAGCCGCCGGACTGTTCCTAGGCTTCCAATATCCGGTCGAAATCCCCGGCGTGTCCTCGGCGGCGTTTCTACGCGAGGCGCTGAACGCGCAGCGCCGGGCGCGCGGCGAGGCGGAGCTGAGCGGGGGCGAGTTCCTGAAGCGCGCCCGCACGGCGGCTGCCGTGCTGCAATTCGATTACGAGATGCTGAAGCGGCCGGTGAACGTCGGCTTTTCGGGCGGCGAGAAGAAGCGCGCCGAAATGGTGCAGATGGCGCTGCTGGAGCCGAAGCTGGCGGTGCTGGACGAGACCGACAGCGGTCTCGACATCGATGCGCTGCGCGTGGTCGCCGACGGCATCAACGCGATGCGCGCTCCGGGTCGCTCATTCGTGCTCATCACGCATTACCAAAGGCTTCTCGACTATGTGAAGCCGGATCACGTCCACGTGCTGCGCGGCGGGCGGATCGAGCGCTCGGGCGGACCCGAGCTGGCACACGAGCTGGAGCGCGAGGGCTACGGACTTGCGGCATGACCTTGATTGAAAATTTCCAGAGGCCCGGCGGCGAGGACTGGCGCTGGGCGGACCTCAGCGGCGTCGCCGCGGGACAGGCCGCGACCGCACGCGGCGGCGCGGACTGGTCGCGCTGGCGCGTCGGCGATAGACTGCTGTGGGTGCTGGTCGATGGCCGCATCGTCAAGAAGCCGAAGCTGGGCGCAGCGCACGGCCGCGCCGGCCTGCCGCTCGCCGATAGCGTCACGGCCGAGGGCGTCGCTCTCGATCTTGGGCCGGAGCACGCGAGCGCGGGGCTGATCGAGATCGTTCATGTCTCCACCGGGGGGCCGGCGCACGTTGCACACCGCTACCGGCTGGCCGCCGACGCGCAGGCAAGCGTCATCGAAACCTATGTCAGCGCGGGCGACGCGGCGGCGTGGGTCAACAGCACGGTGGAGATCGAGCTGGACCGGGGCGCGCGGCTGATGCGCGCCGTGCGGCGGCTGGAGGGCGCGGACGTGACCGCGACCGAGACGGCCGAGGTGCGCGTGGGTCAGGCTGCGAGCTATGCCGCGACCACGCTGCTGGCGGGCGCGGGCTCGGCGCGCGCCGAGCATCGGGTCGAGCTAGCGGGCGCGGGCGCGTTCGCAAGCGTCGACGGTGCTGCACTCGCATCCGGGCGCGCCAAGCCCGACGTGATGAACCGCTTCGTCCACGCCGTCCCGCAGACGACCGGGCGACAGACGTGGCGGCTGGTCGCCAGCGACTCGGCTGTCGCCTCCATCATCGGACGCATCGAGGTGGTCCGCGGCGCGCAGAAGACGGACGCCGAGCAAAGTCTGAAAGGTCTGCTGTTCGACCGGACGGCGACGATCAACGCCAAGCCCGAGCTGGAGATTTTCGCCGACGACGTGAAGGCTGCGCATGGCTGCGCGATCGGCGCGCTCGATCCGATGGCGCTGTTCTACCTGCGGGCACGCGGCGTGCCCGCGCCCCGCGCCCGCGCACTGCTGACGCAAGCGTTCGTGCGCGGCGCGCTGGAAACCGCGGGCGACGAGGCCGCGCGCGATGCGCTGCTCGCCTGCGCATCGGACTGGCTGGAGACCCACGCATGAGCCTCGCCCTCGCTGAAGCCGGACCGATGCTGCCCCGGGGCGCCTTACTGGCGGACCCTGCCAGCCGCCGCGCCGACTTCCCGGCGATCCCCGATGGCTGGGCCTATCTCGACAGCGCAGCGACCGCGCAGAAGCCGCAGGCCGTCATCGATGCGATCACGCGTGGCTACGCGGTCGACTACGCAACGGTGCATCGTGGCGTCTACCAGCGCTCGGCCGACATGACGCTGGCATACGAGGCCGCGCGCGAGGCGACGCAACGCTTCCTCGGCGCTGGCTCGCCAAGCGAAATCATCTTCGTGCGCGGCGCGACCGAGGCGATCAACCTCGTCGCCGATGCGTGGGGGCAGGCCAATATCGGTCCCGGCGACCGCATCCTGCTGACCGCGCTCGAGCACCACTCCAACATCGTGCCGTGGCGGATGCTGGCGGATCGCGTCGGGGCCGAGATCGACGTCGCCCCGCTGACCGCGGACCACCGGATCGACGAGGATGCGCTGATCGGGCTGATCGGTCCGCGCACGAAGCTCGTCGCGTTCGCGCATGTGTCGAACGTGCTCGGCTCGGTCGCCGACGCCCAGCGCCTCTGCGACGCAGCACGCGCGGCCGGAGCGGTGACGCTGGTCGACGGCTGCCAGGCCGCTCCGCGCATCGGCGTCAATGTTCAGGCGATCGGCTGCGATTTCTACGCCGTCTCGGGCCACAAGCTGTATGGGCCGACCGGCATCGGCGTGCTTTACGGCCGCCGCGAACTGCTCGACGCAATGGGCCCGTGGCAGGGCGGCGGTGCGATGATCGAGACGGTTGCGTTCGATCGCGTCACCTTCGCGCCGCCGCCTGCGCGCTTCGAGGCGGGCACGCCGCACATCGTCGGCGCGATTGGGCTGCACGCGGCAATCGACTACGTGCATGCCATCGGCCTGTCCGCCATCGATGCGCAAGAACGCCGCCTGGCGAGGCAAGCGCGCGAGGAGCTGCGCCGGTTCGAAGCCATCCGCCTGTTCGGGCCGGATGACAGCTCGGGCATTGTCAGCTTCGCGTGGGACGGGGTGCATCCGCACGACATCGGCACCATTTTGGACGAAAGCGGTGTGGCGATCCGCGCGGGCCATCATTGCGCGCAACCGCTGATGGGCGTGCTCGGCGTCGCCGCGACCGCGCGCGCCAGCTTCGCCGTTTACAATGACGAGCGTGACGTCGAGCGCCTTGTCGAAGGGCTGGACCGGGTGAGGAGGATTTTCGGATGAGCGCAACCGCCGCGGCGCAGAGCCGGGACTATCTGGAGGGCTTCCTCGCGGAACCGCCCGCCGCCCCGCCGTCCGTGGATCAGCCCGGCGGCGAGCTGCACGATTCGGTCGTGGCGTGCCTGAAGGACATCTACGATCCCGAGATCCCGGTGAATATCTACGATCTGGGCCTCGTCTACGGCGTCGAGATCGACGGCGGCCACGCGACGGTCACGATGACGCTGACGACTCCGCATTGCCCGGTCGCAGAATCGATGCCGGGGGAGGTGGAATTGCGCGTCGGCGCCGTCCCCGGCGTCGGCTCGGCCGAGGTCAAGCTGGTGTGGGAGCCCGCCTGGGACCCTAGCAAGATGACCGACGAGGCGCGGCTGGAGCTTGGGATGCTGTGAGCTCGCCCATTGACGCAGGCCGTACCAGCGGAAGCTTACACCCGACCGCGCCGCGCGCGATCCTGCCGGCACCGTTAGACCCCTGCTTCCGCGGGGATGGCATCGCACGATGGACGGGACGATCATGACCACCGAAACGCTCACCCGCCCCGCCGCTCGCCCGCGCCCGGCTCCGATCCGCGTTACCGCCTCGGCGGCGCAGCGCATTGCCGACCTGCTGTCGCGCGCCGATCGGCCGGTCGCAGGCGTACGCCTGACCACCCCGCGCCGGGGCTGCTCGGGGCTCGCCTACAGCATCGATTATGTTGAGGTGCCCAACGATGCCGACGAGCCGATTGAAACCCCCGGCGGCACGCTGTTCGTCGATAGCGGCAGCCTGCTCTATCTGATCGGCAGCGAGATGGACTGGCGCGAAGACGACTTCACGGCGGGCTTCGTCTTCGTCAACCCGAACGCCAAGGGCACCTGCGGCTGCGGCGAGAGCTTCACCGTATAGGACGGTACGAGCGCGCGGCTGGGCGCTGAACGGGCGGTTCCGCCGTTCGTTGGCGGCCTGGTGCAGATTTTGTATATCCCCGCGCTGGCCGCTTTCGGAGTCCTGATCCTGACAGTGGCGTGGCTCCCGCGCGTCATCGAGAGACTCCCCGTCTCGCTGCCGATGATCTGCGTCGCCGCCGGCTGGGTGCTCTTCTCGGTCGCGCCCGCGCCGATCCATCTCGATCTCGCCGCGGGCGTGCCGATCATCGAGCATGGCAGCGAGCTGATCGTGCTCGTTGCGCTGATGGGTGCCGGGCTGAAGCTGGACCGGCCCGTGGGGCTAAAAGCCTGGGGGCTGACATGGCGGCTGCTCGGCGTGGCGATGCCGCTGACGATTCTGGGGGTTGCGCTGGCGGGCTATGCGGTGGTCGGACTCGCGCCCGCGGCTGCGCTGCTGCTGGGCGCCGCGCTCGCACCAACCGATCCGGTGCTTGCGTCGGACGTGCAGGTTGGGCCGCCGAAGTCGGGCGAGGTAGACGACGTCCGCTTCAGCCTGACGAGCGAGGCCGGCCTCAACGACGCGCTGGCCTTCCCGTTCGTCAACCTCGCGATCGCTCTGGCGCTCGCCGCCGGAGCCGCGCCGGACTGGGCCGAGTGGCTGCGCGTCGATGTCGCGTGGAAGCTCGCGGCGGGGCTTGGTGTGGGCTGGCTGAGCGGCTGGCTGCTCGGCCGCGTGACCTTCGGCCTGCCGGACCGCGCCAAGCTGTCGGCGACGGGCGACGGCTTCGTCGCGCTCGGCGGGATGCTGCTCGCCTATGGCGCGGCCGAACTGATCCAAGGCTACGGTTTCCTCAGTGTCTTCGTGGCATCGGTGACGCTGCGCGCGGCCGAGCCCGAGCACGACTTCCACCTGAAGATGCACGACTTCATGGACCAGCTCGAACGGCTGCTGACGATGTTCGCGCTGGTGCTGTTTGGCGGCGCGCTGGCGGGCGGGCTGCTGCGCGGGCTGACGCCGCCAGAGGCCGCCGCGGCGCTGCTGCTGCTCTTTGCAGTGCGACCGCTCTCGGGTTTCCTGGCGATGATGGGCAGCGGCCGCCCGGCGCTGGAGCGGCGGCTGATCGCGTTCTTCGGCATTCGCGGCATCGGCACGGTCTATTATCTCACTCACGCCTTCGGCGCGGCGGACTTCCCCGAGGCGCCCGTCCTCTGGCGGCTGTGCGGGCTCATCATCCTGCTGTCGGTGCTGCTCCACGGCACCACGGCGACGCCGATGATGCGCCGCCTGGACGCGGAGGCGCTGCGGCGCCGCCGCCGCGTCGAGATCGACGGTGCCTAACCGACGTCGAGATTGTCAATCAGGCGCGTGGAGCCAAGCCCGGCGGCGGCGAGCAGTCGTCCCGGCGCGTGCTTGATGAGCGCCAGCGTCTCCGGATGGGTGAGCGCCACATAGTCGACCCGGAAGCCCGCCGCGGTCAGCGCTGCCACCGCATCAGCACACGCTGCGCGACCGGTTGATCCCTGCTTGATCGCTTCCGCCGTGCGCACCAGCTCGGCGTAGAGCATCGGCGCGGTCTCGCGTTCGGCCGCGCTCAAATAGCGGTTGCGCGAGGACAGCGCGAGGCCGTCGGGCTCGCGCACCGTAGGGACGGCGAGGATCGCAGTCGACAGCGCGAGGTCGGCGGCCATGCGGCGGATGATGACCAACTGCTGCCAGTCCTTCTCGCCGAACAACGCCGCCTCGGCCTGCGCCAGGCCCAGCAGCCGGGCAACGACGGTCGCAACGCCATCGAAATGCCCCGGCCGATGGGCGCCCTCCCACAGGCTGCCGAGGCCGCCGACACGCACCTCGGTCGCAAAGCCGGGCGGGTAGATGTCGTTGACGGCCGGAGCGAACATCAGATCGCAGCCTGCCTCGGCCAGCAGCGCGGCATCGTGATCCTCGGTGCGCGGATAGCGATCGAAATCCTCGTTGGGGCCGAACTGCTTCGGATTGACGAACACGCTCGCGACGACGCGGTCGCACTGCGCCCGCGCCGAGCGCACCAGCGCCATATGGCCAGCGTGCAGTGCCCCCATCGTCGGCACGAAGGCATGGGCCAGCCCGGACTTGCGCCACGGCAATGTAGCGGCGCGCAGGTCGGCGGCGGCGCGGACGATTCGCATGGGGCACCGTTGACTTCAAAGCCGCGCTTGTCGGAATGCTGCGCGCGAAGATCAAGGGAGCGGGAATGGCCGGGCCGCAGATTGTCGTGCTCGGAAACGAGAAGGGCGGGACGGGCAAGTCGACGACCGCCGTCCATATCGCAACCGCCCTCGTCGCGAGCGGCGTCCGCGTCGGTGCGATCGATCTCGACGTCCGCCAGCGAAGCCTTGCGCGCTACATGGAAAACCGCGCCGCGACCGCGCGGCGCACGGGAACGCCGCTGCCCGCGCCCGAGACTCTCATCATCGGCGAGACCGAAGGCGAGGCCGGGTTGGCCGAGGCGCTGAACGGCTGGGCGCAGGGCAAAGAGGTGATCGTCATCGATACGCCCGGCCGCCATGGGCCGATGATCGAAACCGTGCTCGGCCGCGCCGACGTGCTGGTGACGCCGCTCAACGACAGCTTCGTCGATTTGGATCTGCTGGCGCGAGTCGACCCTGAGACCTGGAAGGTGAAAGCGCCCAGCTTCTATGCCGAACTGGTTTGGGAAACGCGCAAGCGCCGCGCGCGCGCCGAGGGGGTGACGGTCGACTGGGTCGTGCTGCGCAACCGTCTGGCGCATCTCGAGGCCAGGAACATGCGCCGCATGGCAAGCGTGATGGCCGAACTTGCGAAGCGCATCGGCTTTCGAGTGATCCCCGGCCTCAGCGAACGCGTGATTTATCGAGAGCTGTTCCCGTCGGGGCTGACGCTGCTCGACGGTGTGGCGGGCGAGAGCGCGACGTTGAGCCACGTCGCCGCGCGGCAGGAACTGCGCGAGCTGATGGCGGGTCTCAACCTTGCTGCATGGAGTGGAGCCGCGAAACCCGCCGCGGCCGCCTGACATGCCGATTTTCGCGCTGATCGTTGCCGGGCTGCTGATCTATGCGATCCACACCGGCCGCATCCGCAAGCCGCTGCGCCACGAGGCGCTGGCAGGCACGGTGCTGTTCGTCGCAGCGGTGCTTGCTGCGCGCGGCGCCGAGTTAACGGCGATGCTCGCGGTTGGGGTAAGCCTCGCGGTCTACCTGACCGGCGAGGCTGCGTTCCGGCGCGAGGCGGCGCAGACGGCCAAGGCCTACGGCGCTCTCGGCCTGCGGCCCGGAGCCGGGGTGGACGAGATCCGCGCGGCGCACCGGCGGCTGTCGGCGGTGGCGCATCCCGATCGCGGCGGAACCCACGAGGAGCAACAGCGCTTGAACTGGTCGCGCGATTTCTTGCTGCGCCGCATCAGGGATGGCAGGGGCTGATCGCCGCCCGCCGTCCCCGGGCGCGCCCCTTTGTCCTCGGAGACCTGCACGTGAGCCATAGCTTTCACCCAACGGCGCTGCGCGAATACGACATCCGCGGCGTGATCGGCGAGACGCTGGGCGAGGCCGACGGCTATGCCGTCGGACGCAGCCTCGGCACGCTGATCCGGCGGAGCGGCGGGCGAACGGCTGTGGTCGGCTATGACGGTCGCGCGTCCTCGCCGGGGCTGGAAGCGGCGCTCACGCGTGGCTTCGGCGATGCCGGCATCGACGTGACCCGCGTCGGGCTGGGGCCGACGCCGATGCTCTACTACGCGGTGCACGAGCTTGGGATGGACGGCGGCGTGCAGGTGACGGGCAGCCATAACCCGCCCAATTACAACGGCTTCAAGATGATGCTCGCCAACCGGCCGTTCTTCGGCGCGGACATCCGCGCGCTGGGCCGCATGGCCGAAGCTGGCGATTGGGAGAGCGGCTCGGGCGGGGATCGCGGCGTCGATCTGATGGACCGCTACGTCACGCGTCTGCTGCGCGGCTTCGATGGCCCTGCGCTGAAGATTGCGTGGGACGCCGGAAACGGCGCCGCGGGCCCGGCGGTCGAGCGGCTGACCGCTTTGCTGCCGGGCGAGCACCGCTTGCTGTTCACCGACGTCGACCCCGCATTCCCCAACCACCACCCGGACCCAACCGAGCCCAAAAATCTCGTCGACCTCAAGCGGGCGGTTGCGCAGTATGGCTGCGACCTAGGGCTGGCGTTCGACGGCGACGGCGACCGGCTGGGCGCGGTCGATGCGAACGGGCGGATCGTGTGGGGCGACCAGCTGCTCGCGATCCTTGCCGAGCCGGTGCTCGCGGCCGAGCCGGGCGGGACGATCATCGCCGACGTGAAGACCAGCCAGGCGCTGTTCGATCGCATCGCAGCGCTTGGGGGCACGCCGCTGATGTGGAAGACTGGTCACAGCCTCATCAAGTCCAAGATGAAGGAGGTAAACGCTCCGCTAGCTGGCGAGATGAGCGGACACATCTTCTTCGCACACGACTATTATGGCTTTGATGACGCGCTCTATGCTGCGGTCAGGTTGATTGGTGCGCTTGGCTTCATCGGCAAGTCGCTCGCCGAGGTCATGGACGCGGCTCCGCAGCCGACCTCCACGCCCGAGCTGCGCTTTCCGTGCTCGGAGGAGCGCAAGTTTGACGTGGTGCGCGAGGTTCAGGCGCGGCTCGCGGCTGAAGGTGCGGACGTCAATACGATCGACGGCGCGCGCGTGAGCACGCCAGACGGCTGGTGGTTGCTGCGCGCTTCGAACACGCAGGACGTGCTGGTCGCCCGCGCTGAGGCGACGTCGACCGAGGCGCTCGAGCGGCTGGTGGCGCAGGTGAACGCACAGTTGGAGGCGTCCGGTGTCGCGGCGGTGTCCGCCACGGGCCACTGATCGGGCGGCACCTTTGCAGCCCCTCTTGCGTTCTTCGCAGTGCAGCAATATCATTGTGCAGCGCAGCATAGCAAGAGGTGCGACGATGGACGACCACGTGACGCGCGTTTCTTCCACCCAGGGCGTCGAGCCCGCGGCTTCGGTGCTGCCACCGCAGCTAGCGGCCGAGCTGAGCCAGCAATTCCCCGCGAACGAGGTGGTCGCCGAGCCGCAGCCGCCGTTCGCAGTGCCCCTCTCAGCCAACGATGCGTCGCTGGGTGCCGCCCCGCTGTCGCCCGAGCAGCTGACCACCTCCCACACCTCTCCGGCCAACGACCATGCGCCGGATCCGCAACCCGAACCCAAGCATCAGGAGACGACGACCATGGCCAGCAATTTCGATTTTCCCCGCACGAACGAGCAATTCCAGGACGCCGCGCAGAAGTCGGCCGAGCAGTTCCAGCAGGGTTTCACGCGCGCGGCGGACACCGTTCGCCAGCAGAGCGAGCATGCAGTGAAGCAGAGCCAGGAGGCGGTCGCCCAGGTCGCCGAGCGCTCGCGCGAGGTGATGGATCGCGGCATGAAGGCGTTCGATGAGTTCAACGCCACCACGCGCCAGAGCGCTGACGCGATGATGGCCTCCAGCCGCGCGGCCGCGCAGGGCATCGAGCAGATCGTGCAGCAGGTGTCCGAGTTCACCCGCAAATCGATGGAGTCGGCGATGTCCGCGATGCGCACCGTCGCTTCGGCGCGCACGCCCACCGACGTGATGCAGGCGCAGAACGAGTTCGCCAAGGCGCAGTTCGATGCGATGGTCGGCGAGTTTTCGCGCCTTACCGAGACGATGATGAAGGCCGCCAGCCAGGTGTTCGAGCCGATCACCAACCAGATGAGCGAGGCCGCCGCCAAAGCGACCAACGCCGCCAAGGGCGCGATGGGCCAGGGCGACAAGGCGCGCCACTAAGCCTGCCCGGCCTGAGCCGGCGTTGAGAGAAGGGCGCGCCCGGTGCTGCCGGTCGCGCCCTTTCTCGTATGCGGCATCGCGTGCAAGCCCTTGCCCGCCGCGGCCCCCGCACCTTATCTTTGCCCCTGCCCGGACTTAACCCGCCGGGCCACCCCGATCCACCACGCCCAGGTCGATGCTGCATGACCGTTCCGCGCCCGTTCGCAATGGCGCGTCCGCCCAGGACGGCCGATCCTGAAGAGACCGTCGAGACGGGGGTCGTCACTAAGGCTAAGCCCGAAACCAAGAAGCCTGCGCTCTACCGCGTCCTGCTGCTGAACGACGACTACACGCCGATGGAGTTCGTGGTGATGGTGTTGCAGCGCTTCTTTCGGATGGACATGGAGGAAGCGACGCGCGTGATGCTCCACGTCCATCAAAAGGGCGTCGGCGTCTGCGGCGTGTTCACCTATGAGGTTGCCGAGACCAAGGTGAACCAGGTGATCGACTGCGCGCGCGAGCACCAGCACCCGCTGCAATGCACGATGGAGAAGGCCTGAGGCGTCCCCCGCGAGCGTCAGTGTCCGTCGCCGCGCTGCGGCGTTTCCATGATCTCGGTGAGGACACCGCCCATGTCTTTGGGGTGCACGAAGAAAATCGGGGTGCCGTGCGCACCGATCCGCGTTTGGCCTAGGATGCGGGCGCCTTTCGCCTCGAACCATCCGCGGGCTTCGGCAATGTCCGGCACTTCATAGCACAGATGGTGCTGTCCGCCCTCCGGGTTGCGCTCCAAAAATTTGGCGATCGGGCTGTCGGGGCCGAGCGGCTGAATCAGCTCGATCTGTGTATTTGGCGCATCGATAAAGCACACGCGAACGCCTTGCGCGGGCAGTTCGAACGGCTCGCCCGCGGGCTCCGCGCCGAGCGTTTCGCGATAGAGCGAAACCGAGTGTTCGATCGACGACGTGGCAACGCCGACATGGTTCAGGCGGCCGAGCTTCAACCGGCGATCCTCAGCTGACGGATATCCGCGCCTTCCCGGCTCTGCGCGACGGCAATGAGCGTCTCGACGCGCACGAGCCGAGGATCGACCTCGCCGACCTTGGCTCCCGTGTCGGCGCCCAGCCGGGCCGCGTGTGCCTCACTCGCTGCCCTGCGGCCAGGGGTCGTCAGGACAGTGATCCGCGAGGTCTGCATCGCAAGGGCTCCTTACGACGCCATTATCATCCGCGACTGCTGGTCGCCAGATCAGCCGCGCGCACCCGCCATCTGCGCGCGAAGGCCGTCGACATAGCCCTCCAGGCGGGCAATCTGACGTTCCAGCGAGCGGCTGTGCTCCTCCAGCGCCGCGACGCGTGCGGTAAGGGCAGCCTCGGGCGCAAGCTGGGCTGTGGAGCGGGCCGCTTCGGCTGCGCTCGCATCGGCGCGGCGCTGGGCCGCGACCTGGCTCTCGCGCGCAGCCGTCATCAGCAGGTTGACGATCGGCTCGATGCGCGGACCCTGCGATGGGGGGGCGGGTTGAACGGGCCGGGGCGGCGTGGCCGCATCGCCCGCGGCCGGGGGCACCGAATCGACCGACGGAGCGGCCGGGCGCAGGAAGCGCTGCACCTCCCCGGCAATCAGGCTGGCCAGGTCGTCGATCGGTCGCTGCTCGGGCATGGCAATTCCTCCGCCAGCCGATATAGGAGACTAATACAGCGCTGCCAGAGGGCCCCGGTTCAGGCGATAAAGCGGCGGACGATCGCGTTATGCCCGGCGGGCTTCTCGCCCATTGTCATGTGGGTGTAACCAGGCATCACCATCAGCTTCGATCCCCTGCCGCCGTCGCGGAGCGACCGGTGCCGGTCGAGCGTCACCTCGTCATATTCGCCAGTGGTGCGTCGTCTCCCCTGCTCGGCTCGTCGCGAAGCAGAAGCCGGGGCGTAACCGGCCGGTCGCTGCCGAAGCACCAATGGCGAGCAAGCGCTCCTCCACGTCGCGCTGCATGCCCGTAGCAAGAACGAGAGCGGCGACCATAAGCGCCACCGCCCGCAGCGATTGCCGCCCGTGGACAGAGCAGGCACAAGCCGCAGGTGACACCGATCGACCCGGGCGAATCCGGCCTGCAGCACAGCCTCACCAAGGCGCAGATCACGATGATCGGCCTGGGCGGCGCGATTGGAACCGGGCTGTTCCTGGGGAGTGGCATTGCCATCGGCTACGCCGGACCGGGCGTGCTGTTGAGCTACGCGATCGCCGCATTCCTTGCGCTGGTCGTGGGCTTCAGCCTCAGCGAGATGGCGATCGTCCACCCCGCCGCCGGCTCGTTCGGCGTCTATGCCGAGCGCTATCTGTCACCGCTCGTCGGCTTTATCGTCCGCTGGACCTACTGGCTTGCGCAGGTGATCGCGATCGGCGGTGAGGCGGTCGCCGCTGGCGTCTATATGGGCTTCTGGTTTCCGGGCGTGCCGGTTTGGCTGTGGTCACTGGGCTTTTCTGCGCTGCTGCTGTGGTTCAACGCGCGCTCGGTCGGGGATTTCGGATCGATCGAATACTGGCTGGCATTTATTAAGGTCGTCGCGATCGCGTTGTTCATTTTGCTGGGTCTGTCGGCGGTGTTCGGCGTCGGCCAACCGGCGGTCGGCTTCCACAATCTCACCGGATTGCCCGGCGGGTTCCTGCCGCACGGTCTGCATGGCGTGTGGATGGGGGTGCTGATCGGGATCTTCTCCTTCGTCGGAGTCGAGGTGATCGCAGTCACGTCGGGCGAGGCCAAAGATCCTGCACGCGCCATCCCGGCAGCGCTGAAGACGATGGTCGTGCGGCTCTTCGTATTTTACATTCTGGCACTCGGGATCGTCGTCGCGTTCGTGCCGTGGACCGAAACCGGAGCCGAAGTCGTGTCCAAAAGCCCGTTCGTCAAAGTCTTCCAGTATGTCGGTATTCCCTATGCGGCGGGAATCACCAACTTCGTTGTAGTGATGGCTGCATTGTCCAGTATGAATACGAATATCTATTTGTGCTCCCGGATGCTGTTTTCATTATCACGCGGCGGTTATGCGCCGGCTGCGCTTGGTCGGCTGAATGGACGCGGATCGCCGGTGGCGGCGATCCTGTTTTCGGGTGCGTTCATCCTGCTTGCGGCGGGCCTCTCGCGCTTGACGCCGCTGGCGTACAACTACCTGTTCGGTATCTCGATCTTCGGCGCGATCGTCGTGTGGATGGTGGTGCTGACGAGCCACCTCCGCTTCCGCCGCGCCCACGCGGGCGAGCACTTGCCGGTCAAAACGCCGTTCTTTCCGTGGCTGCAGATCGCCGGGCTGGCGCTGTTGGCCGCAATTCTCATCACGATGGCATTTGACGGTGGGTTCTGGCGGGTGGCGTGGATTGTCGGCGTGCCATGCCTGCTACTGGCGGGCGCGGCCTATGCGGTGGTGCGGCGGCGGCGAGTGAGCGTGGCAGTCGCTTAGCCGAGCATAGTCTCCAGTCGGTCCATCGCCTCGCTGAGGTTTTCGGGCGAGCGGCAGAAGCAGATGCGGAGGAAGCGCTCCGAGCCGGGGCCGAAGAACACGCCCGGCGCGACACCGACGCGCGTGCGCGACAGGATCTCGCGGCAGGCGGCGCGGCTGTCGCTGACGCCGTCGATCTCGAAAAACACGTACATCGCAGCCTTCGGGCGCGGGCCCATGCGGACACGCGGGAAGGTTTCCAGCGCGTCGCACACGATTCGGCAACCATCGGCGCAGTAATCGCGCATTGACCGAACGAACCCTTCGCCGTCACGCACGGCTGTGGCAGCGGCTGACTGCAGAAACGTTGTCGTCCCGCTGGACGTATATTGCACCATCATCGCGAGGGTCGGCCCCAGCGAGGGCGGGTGCACCAGCCATCCGAGCCTCCAGCCGGTCATCGCCCAGCTTTTCGAGAAGCTGTTGATCACCAGAACGCGGTCCTCGGGCTCGGCGATCGACAGGATGGTCGGCCCGCACTCCTGCCCGAATACCAGCCGGTGGTAGACCTCGTCCGCCATCAGCCAGATGCCGCGCTGGCGGGCAAAGGCGAGCAACCCCGCCTGCACGTCGAGCGGAATCATCGCGCCCGTCGGGTTGCCGGGAGACGCGTAGAAAATCAGGCGGGTGCGCGAGTCGCAGGCGGCTCGGACCTTGTCGAGATCGAGCGTCCAGCCCTCCGCCGCCAGGTCGAGCCGCACCGAGCGGACCTCGGCGCCCGCGATTTGCGCGAAGCCGCCGATATTGGGCCAGACGGGATCGATGACGATAATATTGTCATCCTCGCCCGCAACCATCTGCACGCCCAGCTGGATCGCGGGCATACCGCCCGAGGTGGCGGTAATCCGGTCGGAACCGACCGCACGGCCGCTGAGGCGCGTATGATATTCCGCAAGCGTTTCGCGAAGTTCGGGGGTGCCGTTCTGGAAGGTGTAATAGGTTTCTCCGCGGCGGATCGCGGCGGCGGCGGCCTCGCCGATGAAGGCGGGCGTCGGCACGTCGCTCTCGCCGAACCACAGCGGGATGATGCTGGTCTTGTCGGCCAGGTGCCCGCCAGCGATCGAGGCGATATTTTCCAGGCTGATCGCAGCGATGCGCGCGCGGATGTCGTGCAGTGCGGGGGTCATGCGGTGGCCTTCAGGGCGGCGGCGAAGCCGGTGCGTGGCAGGTGCACGTCGTCTTCGGCCACCACGAAGCGGAAGCCCTGTGCCAGCCGCCGCGCCGCTGCATCCGGCCCGCTTGTGTAGATGCCGCTCGCCATGGGCGCCTCCGCGCAGGCCGCCTGAATGCGCGCGATCGACATCTCCAGCGCCGCGGAGCCGACCGCCAGCCCCAGATCGCCCGGGCCGATGAACACGAGATCGACATCGGGTGTCGCCGCGATCTCGGCAGCGTTCGTCAGGCCCGCTGCGGTCTCGATCATCACCGCGACCAGCGTCTCCGTGGCCGCGGCTGCCACATATGCGCCCATGTCGCGCAGCGGTCGCATACCCCCGCCCGATCGCACGCCGCGCGGCGGGTAGTGCGCGGCGCGGACCGCGGCGGCCGCCTCCGCGGCGCTCTCCACCAGCGGCACGATCACACCTTGCGCGCCTGCGTCGAGCGCCGCGCCGATCAACTCGGGCCGGTTCGCGGCCACGCGCACCAGCGGCGTCGCGTCGCCGCACACGCCAACGGCAGCCATCAGCGCGGCATCGTCCCAAGTCCCATGCTGCCGATCGAACACGATCGCGTCGGGCCCCGCCTCGGCGGCCAGCTCGGCCAGCGCGACGCTCCCCAGCACCATCCAGATCGCGCGCGCCGAGCCGCCGCCGCGCAGCCTCTCCAAAACCCTGTTCATGCCCTCAGCCCCGCGCGCTCCATCCGCGGCACAACCGTTTCCAGGAAATACGGCAGCTCACCCAGATAATCGACGAAGCTCAGCGCCACGCCGCCGAGGCCCGCATCGCTGATCGCGGCCATCTCGGCAACGATCCGATCGGGCGTGCCGACCAGCGGATAGGTGCCCGCGCCGCCCGCGAAGCGCTTGGCGTGGTGAGCGTAAGCCTCGGGCGCATGGCTGCCCGAGGTCGCCTGCTTCATGCGCATGTGCCGCTCCAAGGCCCCCTGGTCGGCCATCGTCACCGCGTAGCGCTCATAGGCTGCTTCCGCCTCGTCCTGGCTGGGGCGGCAGACGACGTGGGCGGCGGTGAACACCCCCACGCGGCGGCCCGCCGCTTGCGCGCGCTGAGCGATGTCGGCAACGGTTGACGCCGCATCGTCGAGGGTGACGAAGGTGGTGAAGATCGTGTCCGCATGTGCCGCAGCGAAGGCCCGCCCGGCGGGCGAGTGCGCGGCGGACATCACCGGGGGACGCGGCCGCTGGATGCTGACCGGCGCGCCTTCCACCCCCTCCAGCCGGTAATGGCCATTGTCGACGTCGAACGCCGGCTCGCCCGCCAGCAGGCGCTCATAAACCTCGAACCACGCCGCGCCCTCTGCGTAGGGGTCGGGCTGGCGCTCGGCGCCGAACAGCGCGAACTCGGGCGCGTTCCAGCCGCAGACGACGTTCAGCCCCGCGCGCCCGCCGCTGGCATGGTCGATCGTCGCCATTGCCTTGGCAGCGAAGACGGGGTGCACGAACGGCGTGTGGACCGTTGCGAACAGACGCATCGCGCCGGTCGCGGTCGCCAGCGCGGCTGCGAAGGTCAGCGTTTCGAAGCTGTGGTGGCGTGCGTTGGTCTCGCCGCCAAACCCCTTCCAGCGCGCCAGCGGCAGGAAGAAGTCGATCCCGCCCGCATCTGCCAGCAGCGCCAGCTTCAGCACATCGGGCCAAGCGGCGCGCCAGCGTTCGGGGACCGTGGTCAGCGCCAGCCCGCCGTCGGCATTGGCACCGAAAATACCGATCTGAAAGCGCTGTGCCACTCGTTTCCCCGATCTATGCGATTGCATAGATCGGCGCTGGCGCAAAAGGAAGCGGGATGAGCTCGCCGCCCGGCCCGCTGTTCGAGGATTTCATCCCATACCGGCTGCACCGGCTGTCGACGCTCTTGAACCAGCAGCTGGCCGCCGACCTTGGCGCGCTGGGCATCAATATCGCGCGCTGGCGGGTGCTGGCGCTGTCGATGCTGGAGGATGGGCGGACGGTGTCGGCGCTCGCCGAGGCGGCGATGATCGAGCAGTCCGCGCTCAGCCGTATGGTCATCAACATGGAGCGCGAGGGGCTGGTCCGCCGCGAGCCCGACCTGGCCGACCAGCGCCGCGTGCGCGTGTGGCTGGAGTCCGCGGGCCGTGCGCTGTTCCATCAGCTCTACCCGACGCTGATTCGTCGCAACGCCGCGTGCGTGGCGGCGCTGCGCGATGGCGAGGTCGAGCAGCTGAAGGCGATGCTGGATCGCATGACCGAGCGGGTCGCGGCGGCGGCCAAGGAGTAGCTTGGGTTGCTGCCTGTCCTCCCCGCGGAGGGAGGACAGGCGCTGTGCGTCAGAAATCCCGGCTTAGTGCCAGCCCCCACGTGCGCGGGCGCAGCGTGATGCGGGCCAGCGGGTCCTGGTCCGAGGCGATGGCGTCGATCTGGGCGCGGACGTCGGTGACGTTGCGGACGAACAGCGCCGCCGACCAGCCGTTCCCCACCAGCGATGCGCGCAGGTTCACCAGCGCATAATCGTCCAGCCTCACGTTGAACGGGCTGCGGCTGCTATATTGCGTCTGCGTCGGCCCGCGATAGTTGGCGTCGACCCGGAACACCCCGTCGAGCTTCTGCCGCAGCGGCACCTTGTAGCTGAGCGCGGCACTCCCCTGGAATGCTGGCACGTTGGGCAGCGTGTCGCCCTTCAGGCCCTGGTTGGGGTTGCCGGGGATAAAGGGCGTGTCTGCGCCGAGCGTCGCGTCCTGATAGGATGCAGCGGCGGTGAAGGTCAGGTTGCGGACGATCTCGCCATCGAGCTCGCCCTCGATGCCGTAGATGTTCACCTTGCCAGCATTGGTGGTGAACGGGAACGCGCCGGTGCGATCGACCGCTCGAACCTGCGTATCGGTCCAGTCGATATAATAGCCAGTGACGTTGGCGTGGATGCCATTCAGGATCGTCGACTTGACGCCGATCTCATAGTTCCACAGCGTGTCCGGCTTGTAGCTGCGCGGAATGTCCGATGTGAAGGGCAGGTTGGCGGCATTGACGCCGCCGACGCGGAAGCCCTGCGCGGCGGTTGCATAGACCAGCAGACTACGGCTGGGCTTCCACGTGATGTTGCCCTTGAAGGTTGTTTTGCTGTCGTCCGACTGGTTGAACTGCACGCCCACCGGAGAGCTTGTGAAGCCGCCGAACGGATGCGTCGTTTCCTGCGCGGCGCGGTTGTCCGAGTGGAAATAGCGGATGCCGAAGGTGGCGCTGAGCGTCCGCGTGACGTCGGCGGTGATCTCGCCGAACACCGCCTGCTGATCGAGCGTCTGCTTGTCGGTGCGGCCAAAGAAGGTGTTGCCGTTGGGGTTGTTCAGCGCGTCGTCGGCATTCAGGCGGCTGAAGCGACCGATCGGGTTGCCGAACCGGTCGGTCTTGATGACCTGAACCTCGAACTGCGAATCCTCATATTGCACGAAGCCGCCGAGGACGAAGTTGATCGGACCCCTAAGCTTCGACGCGAAGCGGATTTCGCTTGACCAGACGCTGCGGCTCTGCGGTTGCAGCGTGACGGCCGGGATCGGCACGCCGAAGAAGAACAGGATCGGCGAGCTGTCGAAGCTGTAATCGATCTTGCGATCATAATAGTTCGTCGTGCCGGTGAACGTGCCGATGCTGGTAGAATATTCGGCGGTAAAACCGTAGATATGCAGCAACTCGCGCCACGGGCTGAGCGCGAGGTCGGTGTTGATCAGGTCGTCGCCGCGCACCGGCGGGAAGCCGGCCGCCGCGTTGCCGAAGGACAGCGCGCCCGGCGGGGTGTAGCGCGACGAGCCTTCGGAGCGCGTCGACTGGATCGTCGCCGACGCGGTCAGCACGAGGTCGTCGATCGGCACCGCACGGATCAGCGCGCGGCCGCCGCCGGTCAGATCGTTGTTGAGGTCGTTGCGCCGCCCCGCCGGGATACGGACCGCGTCGACATAGCCGCTCTTGTCATCATACCAGCCGACCAGCCGGATACCGAGCCGGTCCGTGACCAGCGGCGCGTTGAGCGCAGTCCACAGCAGGTAATTCGGCCCGCCTTTCTCGGTCGTGGAGACCTCGCCCGCGACGGTTGCACTAAACTCTTTCAGGTTGGGCTTGTTACTGATGTAGCGGATCGTACCCGACATCGAACTGGCGCCGTAGAGCGTCCCCTGCGGCCCCTTCAGCACTTCGATTCGCTCCAGATCGAGCAGGCGGATATCGGCATTGCGCCCGCCGCCGTCATTGGCGTTGGCTGCCGTGATGACCGCCTCGTCATAGTAGACACCGACGGTCGCCGCGCCCGTCGAGGTCACGCCGCGGATGATGTACTTCTTGTCACCCGGCCCGAGATCCTGAAACTGCAGGCTGGAGACGGTCGTCCCGAAGTCGATGAAGTCGATCGCGCCCTTCGCGCGCAACGTGTCGCCCGAGATCGCCTGGATCGACAGCGGCGCTGACTGGACGGTCTGAGTGCCGCGCTTCGATGCGGTGACGATGATCTCGGTATCGCCGGCAGAGGCCGCCGGATCGGCAGCGCTTGCCGCGGGCTTGGTCGGCCTGTCCTGCGTCTGCGCGCCCGCCGACGCAGGCGAAAGCATCGCGGCAGCCATTACACACGCCGAAGCACACCCGGCAAAACGCATCATTCCGGCATCTCCCCATCCCCGATTGCATGAACTTGCATGGAAATCGGGTAGACTGCAACGGCGGCCCGGAGCGGTCGCTTGGCAGGTCAGCGGCCGGCGGCGGGCAGCACGCTCTGCGGATCGAAGCGCACGCCGTTCCACATCATCGCCCAGTGGAGGTGTGGCCCCGATGCGCGCCCGGTCCTGCCGCTGAGGCCGACCGGCTGGCCCTGCTCGACGCGCTGTCCCGCGCGCACGTCGACGCGGCTGAGATGCAGGAATGCGCTCGACAAGCCGTAGCCGTGATCGAGGATCACGAGGTTGCCCTCCAGGCTGAACGTTGGCGGCGACGCAAGCGTGACGGTGCCGCCCTGCGGTGCCAGCACGGGTGTCCCTTCCGCGACGGCGATATCGACCCCGGCATGCGGGTCGGCGGCGACGCCGCCGAGGATGCGCTGCGACCCGAACACGCCCGAGACGCGGCCGCGCGCGGGCCACGTGAAGGGCTTCTGCCAGTCCAGCTGGTCCAGCGACCGCGCGCGCGCGGCGCGGATCCGCGCCAGCTCGCGAGCGCGGATCGCTTCGAACTCGGGCTGTGGGACGGGCGTTTTGGCGACGCCGGGCAGGTTCTCGACGGGCCACGCGCGCGGCGCGACGCTGAGCCTCATGCGCCCGCGCGGCTGGCCGCCGGCGAGCACCTCCAGCACCGCGGCCGGTGGTGCGTTCCGGCCGAACGCGATCATGAACCGGTCGTCGGAGCTGATGCGCACGGGTTTGCCATCGAGCAGTAGCCCATCCGCCCAGCCCGGAACGCGGCCGAACACCAAGCCGCCCTGCGCGGGCGTGCCCTCCAGCTCCAGCGTCGTCTCGATTGGCGCTGCGTTGGGGGCAGCAGCGCTGGCCGGCTGCGCCGCTGCGGGCGGGGATGCGGGAGGCCGCGCGGCCGACGGAGCGCGTGCGGGCGGGCCGGACGCACATGCGCCCAGCAGCGCCACGGCAGGAAGCGCGGCCGCCAGCGCTGGCTTCACCGCCCCAGCACCGCCTCGGCATAGCGCCTGGCCGAGGCTTCGGCGGTCGCATAGGGCTCCTGCAGCTCGGCCGACCAATAGCGCAGATTTTCAAGCGCGATCTTCGCGCCCGTGACCGCGCACACAACGTGGTCGCCGGGCACGATCACCTGGAAGGCCGAGATCGTGTAGCGCAGCCTTGCCGGGCGGCCGGGGGCGACATTCAGCATCAGAACAGCGTCTCCTGTGCAGCGGCTACGGGCGGCGGCGCAGCGGCCACGCGCTTTTCGCGCACACTGCCCGCGATATCGGCTTCTACGCGCCCGTCGCTGAAACGGATGCGCACGCGCCCCGCGCCGCACGCCTCCGCCGCGCTCGGCAGCACGTGGCCGTCGGGGCGCTCCACGACCGCATAGCCGCGGCCTAGCGTCGCGAGCGGCGACAGCACCGCGAGCGCGCGCGCCTCGCTCTGCAGCGCAGCGCGGGCAGCCGCGGCGCGGCGCGTCAGCAGCGCCGGCCGCAGCGTACCCGCGCAGCGCTCCAGCGCGTGCGCGGCAGCCCGGGTGCGCGCTGCCGCGCCGCGTGCCAGCGCCGCCCGCGCCAGCGCCAGCCCGTTCGCCGCCAGTTCGCGGCGGCGCGCCAGCAGCGCGGGTGTCAGCGTGCGTGCCGCACCCGTCAGCCGCGTGCGCCCGCGCTCGGCGGCGCGATCGAGCCCGCGTGGCAGCCGAGCGGTGAGGTCGTCGAGCCGCTGGCGGCGCAGCGCCAGCAGCGCCTCGGGCCGCGGCAGGCGGCAGACGAGCGCGTGCGTGCGCTCCGCCGCGCGCGTGCGATGGGCGCGCACGCAGCGCTCCAGCCGCGCACCGAACGACGCAACCTGCGCGATCAAGTCTGCGCGGACCGGCACCGCCTTCTCCGCAGCGGCGGTTGGAGTCGGCGCGCGGAGGTCGGCAGCGAGATCGCAGAGCGTCGTGTCGGTCTCGTGCCCCACCGCCGAGATGACGGGGATCGCCGATCCGGCGACGGCTCGCACCACGGCCTCGTCGTTGAAGCCCCACAGATCCTCGATCGAGCCGCCGCCGCGCGCGACGATGATGAGGTCCGGCCGCGGCATCCCCGGCGGTAGCGCGTTCAACCCCCGCACCGCGGCTGCGACTTTCTCGGCCGAGCCTTCGCCCTGCACTGGCACCGGCCACACGATGACGCGGCGCGGAAAGCGCTCGGCGAGCCGGTGCAAGATGTCGCGGATGACCGCGCCGGTCGGCGAGGTGACGACACCGATCACCTGCGGCAGGAACGGGATCGGACGCTTGCGCGCCTGTTCGAACAATCCCTCGGCGGCGAGAGCGGCCTTGCGTTTTTCCAGCTGCGCCAGCAGCGCGCCGACGCCCGCCGGCTCCAGCCGCTCGACGACGATCTGGTATTTGCTGCGATCGGCGTAGGTGCTGAGCCGCCCGGTCGCGATCACCTCCAGCCCGTCCTCGGGCCGGAAGCTGAGCGCGCCCGCCTTGGTCCGCCACAGCACTGCATCGAGTGCGGCGCCCTCGTCCTTCAGGCAGAAATAGCAATGGCCGCTGGAGTGCCGCTTGAACCCGGAGAGCTCGCCGCGAACGCGGACATAGCTGTAGGTTTCCTCGACCGTGCGCCTCAGCGACTGGGCAAGCTCGGAAACGCTATATTCGGGGACATTCCCCGTAGGACCGAGGGGCGCGGCGGTGGCCATCATCGGGGTTATAGGGAGCAGCGCGTTGCGCGACAGCCCCCAACCGCCCGGGGCTCTCGAATCCTCGGGAGAGGCGTTACGCCGCCTCGCGCGCCTGCGCTTCGGCCTCGGCTTGCTGCAGCGCCCACATGCGGGCGTACTCGCCGTTGCGGGCCAGGAGGGAAGCGTGCGTGCCGCGTTCGACAATGCGGCCCGCGTCCATCACCAGGATCTCGTCGGCGTCGGCGATGGTCGAGAGGCGGTGCGCGATGATCAACGTCGTGCGGTTGCGGGCAACCGATCGGAGCGCCGACTGGATGTCCGCCTCGGTGCGGCTGTCGAGCGCGCTGGTCGCCTCGTCCAGGATCAGCACGGCGGGATCCTTCAGGATCGTGCGCGCGATCGCCACGCGCTGCTTCTCACCGCCCGAAAGCTTCAGGCCCCGCTCACCGACCATCGACTTGTAGCCATCGGGCAGACGCAACACGAACTCGTGCACCTGCGCCTGCGCGGCGGCGCGCTCGATCTCGGCCTGCGAAGCGCCCTCGCGGCCATAGCCGATGTTATAGCCGATCGTGTCGTTGAACAGCACGGTATCCTGGGGCACGATGCCGATCGCGCGGCGCAAGCTTTCCTGCGTCACCTCACGGATATCCTGGCCGTCGATCGTGACGCGGCCCCCCGCAATGTCATAGAAGCGGAACAGGATGCGGCTGAGCGTCGACTTGCCCGCTCCGCTCGCGCCGACGACGGCGACGGTCTTGCCCGGCTGGATCTCGAAGCTAACCCCGTGCAGGATCTGGCGGCGCGGTTCGTAGCTGAAATCGACACTCTCGAAGCGCACATGGCCGCCGCGCACCTGCAGCGCGGGCGCGCCGGGCTTGTCGGCGATCTCGGCATTGGTATCGAGCAGGCGGAACATGTGCTCCATGTCGATCAGGCCCTGCCGGATCTGCCGGTAAACGACGCCCAGGAAATCGAGCGGGCGGAAAAGCTGCGTCAGCAGCGTGTTGATGAGCACCACGTCGCCCGTGGTGAAGCGGCCCTTCGACCAGCCCCAGACGACATAGGCCATGCCCGCGCCGAGCATCAGATTGGTGATCGCCGACTGACCGATGTTCAGCCAAGACAGCGACACCTGCAGCCGTTCCGCCAGCTTCACATAGCGGTCGAGCGCACGACGGTAATTGTCCTCTTCGCGCTTTTCGGCATTGAAATACTTGACGGTCTCATAGTTCAGAAGCGCGTCGACGGCACGGCCTGATTGCTTGTTGTCCGCGTCGGTCATCTCGCGGCGCGCCTTGTTGCGCTGGTCGGTCACCCACTGGGTGAAGGCTACATACGCCGCGACCATGACGAGCGTGGCGACGACGACCGTCACGCCCATTTTCAGGCCGAAGATGATGCAGACCGCGATCAGTTCGATCGCAGTCGGCGCGATATTGAAGAAAATGAAATACAGCATTTCGTCGATGCTTTTGGTGCCGCGATCGAAAATGCGTGTAAGTTCGCCGGTGCGCCGCTCGAGATGGTAGCGCAGCGACAGGCGCTGGACATGCGCGAACACGTCCGATCCCAGCGCGCCGGCTGCAGTTTGGCCCACGCGTTCGAACAGCGCGTTGCGCAGGTTATCGAACAGGACGCCGCCGAAGCGGGCTGCGGCGTAACTCAGCACCAGTGCGGCCGCGAGGACGACCTCGTCGCGGCGGCCGCCCGCCAGCCGATCGATCGCGCCTTTGTAGAAGAACGGCATCGACAGCGTGGTGGCCTTGGCCAACAGCACCAGAAACAGCGAAACCGCGACGCGCAGGCGGAGATCGGGGCGGTTCTTCGGCCACAGATAGGGCAGGAACCGGCCGATGACCGTCAGATCGGCTGAGCGTTTTTCAGAATCGGTATCGTCAGCCTGGGCGGCAATTGCAGCGGTCACCGACCCAACATAGGCTGGCGCTTGGCGATTGCACGCCCGGGTTCGGGCGCGGCGAGCACGCGGGCGAGGAAGGCCATGACGGGGGCCCAGCAGCCGCGCCAGCCGCGCGGATTGCGCTCGGGGATCAGCGTCGAGCTGCCGTGAATGCCGTTTGCGCAGCTGGTGACGGGGGCGGGCGGCTGCAGCGCGGCGGCGATGGGCCTGGCGCGGACCGTCTCGTCGTCAGGCGCGGCGTAGACGAGCGTCGGCACGCGCACGCGGGCTGCTGCGCGGCGGACGATGGGCGTGTCGCCGAAATATTCGCCCGGGGAGAAGCTCAGCACCGCTGCGAGCCCGAGCGGCCGCTTGGCCGCGGCCATCAGCACCAGGCTGGACGAATAGCTGCTTCCCCACAGCACGATGCGTGACGCCTGGCGCTGGCCCCAGCCGATCGCGGCTTCGAGGTCGGCGCCCGCCTCCAGATAGTCGCGCGATCCGCCGAGTCGATCGACGGTCAGGTTGGCGCCGAACAGCCCGCCGCCCGAGCGCTGGTCGATCGCCAGCACCGCCAGACCGCCCGCCACCAGCCGCGGCGCGATCGCTGCATATTCGGCCGAGGACGAACCCGCCTGATGGAACAGCAGCACCAGCGCCCTGGGGTTGGCGGGCGCCTGCCGCCAGCCGACCACGCGCACGCCGTCGGCGGCGACCAGCGTAATCGGCCGCGCGCCGGGCCACGGCGGACCGGGCGGGGCCGGAGCGGCTCGCGACGGCGGCGCTAGCAGACACCCGGCTATCAGGACGGCAGTCGCGCGCACGGCCTCGCTCTAGCGCGAAGCGCAGTCCGCGGCGAGCGGCGTTCAGCCGGCGTGCGGCACCGCGGCGCGCTCGGCGTCCGCCGACGGTCGCTCGGCGTCGACCCCGCACGGCCGCGCCGGCGCGGGCAGCGACGCCTCACGCACCCAGCCCGCGCGCGTCAGCCGCTCGATCGGGCGGAAGGCAGTCTTGTACGCCATCCTGGGCGCGTTCTGGATCCAGTAGCCCAAATAGACATGCGCGCGGCCCTCGGCCGCGGCTCGGCGGATGTGATCGAGAATGATGAACGTCCCCAGCCCGCCGCGCGCCTTTTCGGCTGGATCGTAAAAGCTGTAGATCATGCTGAGGTCGCCGGGATGCTGATCCGTCAACGCGGCCGCGACAAGCTTGCCGGCCGAGTCGCGATATTCGATGACCACGGTATCGACCGGCGTCTGCTCGACCATGTCGGCATAATCGAGCGCGTCCATCGACGCCATGCCGCCATTCGGGTGGCGCTCGGACAGATAGCTGCGCAGCAACAGAAACTGCTCGGCAGTCGTCCACGGCGCGCGGACGGTGGCGGTCAGGTCGGCGTTGCGCTTCAGCAGCCGTCGCTGCGTGGCACTCGCGGCGAAGTCTTCCACCGGCACGCGCACCGAGACGCACGCTTGGCAGCCGTCGCAGCTTGGCCGGTATACGACGTTCTGACTGCGGCGGAAGCCGATCTGCGCCAGCGTGACCGCCATCTTGCCCGCATCGGGACCGCGCAGCTCGGTAAATAGCTTGCGCTCCGTGCGACCCGGTAGATACGGACACGGACCTGAGGTTGTAACAAAAAATCTTGGAAAGCGATAAGACAGATCACTCATTACGCCCCAGCCCCTGCCAACGCGACTCATCGTGCATATCGCGAATAGTTCCGCGGGAACAGGCGAAATACGCTGTTTTTGCGACTAATCGAGCTCCACCGGCCGCACGTCGTATCCTGCGACGCGCAGCGCCGATACCAGCCGGTCCAGATGCGGACGCCCGCGCGTCTCGCACTCGATATCGGTGACGAGGCCCTTGGCTGGCAGGCGAGTATAGACGCGGTGATGGTGCACCTCCAGGATGTTGACGCCCTGCGCCTCGAACACCTTGGCGAGCATCGACAACTGGCCGGGGCGGTCCTTCAGGATCACCCGCAGCCGCGCGATGCGGCCTTCGCGAACGAGGTCCCGCAGCAAGACGTTCGCCAGCAGCCGCGTATCAATATTCCCTCCGCACAGGACCAATCCCACGCGCCGCCCCGCGAAGCGCGCGGGGTCCGCCAGCAGCGCCGCCAGCCCGGCCGCGCCGGCGCCCTCCACGACGGTCTTCTCGATCGTCAGCAGCATCGCGACCGCGCGTTCGAGGTCGCGCTCGCTGACCAGCGCCATGTCGTCGAGCAGCGCTTTCAGGATCGGCAGCGTGATCCGCCCCGGCTCCTTGACCGCGATGCCCTCGGCAAGCGTCTCGCCGCCGACCGCCGCTTCGGCGCCGTTGAGGCGCGCCCAGACCGAGGGGTACATCTCGGCCTCGCTGCCGATGAGCTGGATCGAGGGCTTGAGCGCGCGCGTGGCGATCGCGATGCCGCTCATCAGCCCGCCGCCGCCCAGCGGCACGACGATCACATCGAGATCGGGCGCGGTCTCCAGCATCTCGATGCCGACCGTCCCCTGGCCCGCGATCACCGCCAGATCGTCGAACGGGTGCACATAGGTCAGCCCGCGCTCGGCCTGCAGCGCCCAGGCATGCGCCTGCGCGTCGTCGAACGTCTCGCCTTCCAGGATCACGGTCGCGCCGTGGTCCTGCGTCTGCGTCACCTTCACGATCGGCGTGGGCTTGGGCATCACCACCGTCGCGGGCACGCCCAGCCGCCTGGCGTGGTAGGCGACCCCCTGCGCGTGGTTCCCGGCGCTCGCGGTGATGACTCCGCGCGCACGCTCGTCGGCGGTCAGTTTCAACAGCTTGTTGAGCGCGCCGCGCTCCTTGAAGCTGGCGGTGAACTGCAGGTTTTCAAACTTCAGCCACACCTCGGCGCCGGTGATTGCGCTCAGCGTGCGGCTGTGCAGGCACGGCGTCCGCTCCACTTGCCCGGCGATGACAGCGTGCGCCGCGCGGATGTCCTCGATGGTGACGGGCAGTTCGGGTGCGAGCGCAGGAGCAGTGGCCATCGCTGGACTATAGCAGCGCGCAGATGGCCGCGCGCGATGCGTATCGCGGGCGGTCCGCGTACGCTGCTACGCTCCGCCCGCCAGGAAGTCGGCTGCGGTTTCGCGCAGCTCGCGTCCCTCGCGGAAGCGCGACAGCGCCCACGAGTGCAGCATGTGCTCGCCCTCGACATAGCGGAGCGCCGCGCGCTCGGCGGCTGCCCGGCGGACCAGCGCGCGGGCGTCGGCGTTCAGCAGGTCGGCGGTGCCGCTGAACACCAGCATCGGCGGAAGACCTCGCAGCGAGCCGAGGACCGGGCTGACCGGCGGACGGTCGGGCGGGGCGCCGCGTGCCCAGAGGCGTGCACTCTGCACCAGCTCCGCGCGGTTGAGGATCGGATCGGCTCGCTCCAGCTGCTGCTGGCCGGGATTGACGGGCCGGAGGTCGAGCCACGGCGATACCAGCACGATCCGCGTCGGCAGCGGCTCGCCGTGGTCGCGAAGCTGCTGCGCGAAGCCGAGCGCCAGCCCACCCCCGGCCGAGAAGCCGCAGATCGCGATGCGGTCGGGCGGTTTGTTGCGGCTGAGTTCGCGCCAGAGTGCGTCGACCGCGGCGTAGGTGTCGCGCCAATCGTGATCGGGCGCGAGCGGGTAATCGAGCACGACGACCCGCGCGCGTGCACGCTCAACGAGTCCCTCGATCAGGCGCTTTTCCGCCGGGATCAGCCGCGACACGAATGCGCCGCCGTGCAGATAGATGATCGTGCGGCTCGGCGCTGGCTCAGCACGCGGCTCCACGACCGTCGCCGCATAAGCCCCGGCCTTTACGATCGGCGTCGTGCGGAACTCGGCTGCGAACGGGCTCGGCCCGTCCGGGGCGGACTGTATCGTCCGCAGGCCGACAGCGAACGCATCGTCGCTGACCGGGCGGGAAGGGCGCTTGGGATGCGCGAGCGGAAGATAGACGAGGCGATAGAGATAGGCCGGCGCGCTTTCCTTCCCTCCTCGCTCCACCGAGAGTAGCCAGGCGGCCGGGATTGCGGCTAAGGCGACAAACCAGCGGAGACGCACACCTTAACCGTAACCGTCCAGCTAAATGATGTAAAGCGGGCTTTGCAGCGACCTGCGTGATCAGCCCCCCGGGCGGCCCGGGGCGATCGGGCTGCTGCGCTCCGGCTCGATGCCGGTCAGGTCAAGCGCGTCTGCGTTGGCGCGGCCGAGCGCGGCGAGAAGCAGAAAGCCGGACACATATTCGTCGTGCTCGGCGCGTACGAGCTGGACACGGCTGTTGAGCAGCTCCTGCTCGGCATTCAGCACCTCGATGATTGTGCGCAGGCCGACACTATTTTCGGCGCGCACCCCTTCGAGCGCGATCTCGTTCGCGCGCACCTGCGCGCGCGCCGACTGCACCACCGAGCGATTGGCGACGAGCGATTCGTAGGCATTGCGCGCCTGCTCGGTCACTTCGCGGTCGACCTGCACCGCGTTGAACTGCGCCTGGCCCGCCCGCGCCTTCGCCTGATTAACCTGCGCACGGACCTGACCGCCGGTGTAGAACGGAATGGTGAGCGTGACGCCGACGCTCGAGGTGGAGAAGTCGTTCGCCACGCCGACTCCGTTCGGAACCCCGAATGCGTCGCCCGCGGTGCCGAGATAATTCTGGTAGAAGGCCGTGCCGTTCACGACGAGCGATGGGCGCCCGGCGGCGCGCGCGGTGCCGATGTCGGCGGCAAAGGCCTCGGCCGAGCGCCGGAACGATGCCAGCCGCGGGTTTTCGCTCCGCGCAAGCTCGACCGACTGATCGGACGACGCGGGAAGCTCGCCCACCGGCGGCGGCGGCTCAAGGACAGCGGGCGCGCTGCCGATGATGCGCTGATACGCCTGTTCGGACAGCACGCGCTGCGCCTCCGCGCTGCGCAGATTCGCCTGCGCCAGCGCCAGCCGCGCTTCGGATTGGGCGACATCGGTGCGGGTGAGGTCGCCGACTTCGAAACGGTCGCGACTCTGCTGCAGCTGGCGCTCCAGCACGCGGACGTTGTTCTGGTTGAGGACGACCACCTCGCGGTCGCGCCGCACGTCCTCGTAGGCTGCGACCGCATTCGAAAACACCGTGTTCTCCAGCGTCAGCAGATCGAGCTCCGCAGCTTCGCTGCGGCGGCGCGCAGCGCGGATCGAGGAGCGGATGAGGCCGCCGCGATACAGCGGCAGCTGTGCTTGCAATCCCGTCTGCACATTGCGGCCGAAGCTGCGGAAGCCGGCCAGCGGATCGGCGGTTTCGGTGAATACCACCTGCGCGCCGAGCGTCGGGCGTGCGGAGGCCTTCGCGAGATCAATCCCCGCATCGAACAGCGCCACGTTCGCGCGCCCGCCGCTCAGCTGCGGGTTGGTCTGATAGGCCTGAATCAGCGCTTCGCGCAGCGTGGTTGCGTGCGACGGCGCAGCCGCCAGGATGGCGCAGGCGGCGCAGGTAGACAACGGGCGCATGCGGCCTAGAACCGGAAGGCGCGCGGCCGTTCGAGGCCGGGGAGGCGCGGGACGCCCGCGTCGAGGAAGGCGGTGGTGCCGATGACTCCGGCGGACTTGGCGCCCGAAACGCCGCGCGTCAGCCCCATATCGTCGACCGTCACTCCGGCGAACCGGCCGCCGTCGCGCAGCTGATCCACCAGGATTTGGGGCAACAACTCGGCTGCTCCGTTCAAAAACAGGGCGTCGAACGGCGCAAATTCGGGCGCTCCGTGGCCGAGCGCAGCCTCGACAACCGTGACGTTCGTGACCTTCGTGTTGGCCAAGGCAGCCCGTGCCTGCGCTGCGAGCCCAGCGTGCGGCTCCACCCCGATCACGCGATCGACAAGCTGGGCGATGACCGCCGCCTCATAGCCGGTGCCCAGCCCGATCAGCAGCACCTTGTCGCTCGGATCGAACTCGGCGCGGTTGACCAGATTGCCGAACACCAGCGGATCCAGCATGTAGCGGCCGGGGGCGACCTCGAGATTATCGTCGAGATACGCGATGCCCCTCAGCTTCTCGGGCACGAAGCGTTCGCGCTCGATCTCGGCGAAGGCCGCGAGTACGCGCGGATCGTTGACGCCTGTCGGTCGCAGTTGATTGTCGATCATCGCCGCGCGCATCGTTTCAAACCGGTCCATTCCGCCCTCGGATCTCCTGCCGGGCTCCAAGCTCCCGGTGTGGTACTGCACTATGACACCCCGGCCCTGCAAGGCGTGGCGCTGGAATCGATGCAGCACGCCGGTAGTTTATGGCGATGTTTTCGACGAGTGGCTTCTATGTCCGCGCGGAATGCCGACAGACGCCGCTTGCCTCGCCGTGCCGAGCCGCGCTGCAGGCGGTTGCCAGAGGACCCGGTCACGCTTCGTGCCGTCGCACAGCCTTGCATCGTGATCGTCGCGCCCGTGCATGCCGAAGAGCATTCCGGACGGGTACCACGCCAGCCACAATTCGATCTCGGACCGACGCGATGGCCCGGCGCGACCGCTATTTGCGTGCGCAGGTGGAAACGGTGCACGTCGATTGCCTGCGCAGCTATCTCGGCTGGGATCGCCTGGCCTTGCTGAAGATGGGAAGCGACGTGAACCAGTTGGCAATGACCGGGCGGACACCCGCGGGCAGCCGCGATCATCTGATCCAATGCTTGCTGCGTAACCGGTCGACCGACGATCCCGCGGACGTTCCGGGGCTCGGCATCATCTACCGCCCGCAATGAGCCAGCCTGACGTGCTGGTGATCGGCGCGGGCCATAACGGCCTGGTGGCTGCGTGGCGGCTGGCGATCGCCGGACTGAAGGTGCGCGTGGTGGAACGGCGCGGCATCGTCGGCGGTGCAGCGGTCACCGAGGAGTTCTGGCCGGGCTTCCGCAATAGCAGCTGCAGCTACACGGTCAGCCTGCTGTCGCCCAAGGTGATCGCGTCGATGAAACTGGCGCGCCACGGGCTGCGCGTGGCGAAGCGCCCGCTGTCGAACTTCCTGCCGACCGATGACGGCCGCTACCTGACCGGAGCCAGCGCGGCCGAGTTCGCGCGGTTCAGCGCGCACGATGCCGGGCGGCTGCCCGCCTATGAAGAGAGGCTGGGCCGGGTCGCGGACCTGCTGCGCACGCTCGCCGACGCTACGCCGCCGAAGGGCGCAGCGGGCGTTGCCGATCTCGTGCGGCTTTCGCGCGCGGGGCTGAAGGCGCGCGGGCTCGATGCGGCGTCGCAGCGCGACGCGCTGGCGCTGCTAACGCGCAGCGCGCGCGAGGTGCTGGAGGACTGGTTCGAGAGCGAGCCGGTCAAGGCGCTGTTCGGCTTCGATTCGGTCGTCGGCCACTATGCGTCGCCGTCGATGCCTGGATCGGCCTACGTGCTGCTTCACCATGTCTGGGGCGAGGTGAATGGCGAGCGCGGCGCGTGGGGGCACGCGATCGGCGGGATGGGCGCGATCACGCAGGCGATGGCAAGCGCCGCACGCGAGGCGGGTGCCGAGATCACCACTGGCACGGCGGTCCGCGAGCTGATCGTCGAACGCGGCCGCGCGGCGGGCGCGGTGCTGGAGGACGGCAGCCCGGTGCGCGCGCCGCTGGTTGTGTCCGCGATCCACCCCAAGCTGCTGTTCGAACGGCTGGTCCCCGCCGGAGCGCTGCCCGCCGATTTCGGCGCCGCGATCGCGCGCCACCGCAGCGGATCGGGCACGCTTCGGATCAACGTCGCGCTGTCGGCGCTGCCGAGCTTCACCGCGCTGCCCGAACCCGGTCCGCATCTGGGCGCGGGCATCATCCTCGCGCCCAGCCTCGACTATATGGACCGCGCCTATGCCGACGCGGTCGCCGATGGCTGGTCGCGCCAACCCATCGTCGAGATGCTGATCCCATCGACGATCGATGACAGCCTCGCTCCGGCGGGCCAGCACGTGGCGAGCATGTTCTGCCAGCAATTCGCGCCGGTGCTGCCCGGCGGGCGCAGCTGGGACGATGCGCGCGACGCAGCGGTCGATGCGGCGCTCTCAACCGTCGAGCGCTTCGCTCCGGGCTTCCGCGCGTCGGTCGTCGGACTGAAGGCACTGACCCCGCTCGATCTTGAGCGCGACTATGCCCTGCTGGGCGGTGACATCTTCCATGGGCGCATGAGCTTGGACCAGCTGTGGGCCGCGCGGCCCGTCATCGGCGCTGGCGACTATCGCACGCCGATCCGCGGGCTGT
Organism: Sphingomonadaceae bacterium; assembly: GCA_032249695.1. GTDB lineage: Bacteria > Pseudomonadota > Alphaproteobacteria > Sphingomonadales > Sphingomonadaceae > JAVVHE01. Next base: position 89,432 of record JAVVHE010000003.1, read on the forward strand.
ATCTGTGCGGCGCGGGATCGCACCCGGGCGGCGGCGTCACAGGATTGCCGGGGTGGAACGGAGCGGGTGCGGTGCTGGCCGACCGATCGCCCCTACCGTGGCGGCGCTGGGCGTCCTAAGTGGCCCGGGCATGGCCCGCCGCGCGCGATCCGCAGACTGGGGCTTCCCCCGCTGGCGCCCCTACAGCGCCGGATCGGCCGCGGCCGAGCAGCGCCGCTGTGACCGTCATGGCTGCGGCCAACCCGGCCTCCATCGCGCCCCCAAGGCTCCCAACCGTCCGGAAATGTGGTGGTTCTGCGCGGCGCATGCGGCCGAGTACAACGCGCGCTGGGACTATTTTGCGGGGCTCGATGCGGACGCCGCGCGCGAGCACGCAGAGTCGATGGGGCACGAGCGCTCCTATGCCCGCGCGCAGCATTGGGCCTGGGCCGAAGACGGGCTGCGCAGCAACGCCGAGCGTGACGCGCTGGCGGTGCTGGAACTGGCCGACGATGCCGACGGACCCGCGGTCAAGGCCGCCTACCGCCGCCTCGTGAAAGCGACGCATCCCGACGCCAATCCCGGCGATGCGCACGCCCGCGCCCGCTTCGAGGCGGTGCAGGCGGCCTACGAGGTGCTCAGCCGCAAGTAGGCACCGCTCGGAACCGTCGGGCGTCGCCGCCGTTCGCCTTCGGGAACGATGGACGCCGCCGCCCTGATCGACTCCGCCGAGGACGGCACGCTGGCGGGGGGCCCGCAGCAGGCGGCCGAGGATGCGGGGCTGATCTACGTCCGCGATGACGTGCCGGGCATCACGCGTCGCCGCTCGGGCAAGGGCTGGGCCTATCGCGCGCCCGATGGCAGGCCGATCCGCAACCGTGACGAGATCGCCCGGCTCAATAGCCTCGCCATCCCTCCCGCCTATACCGACGTGTGGATCTGCCCCACGCCGAACGGCCACATCCAGGCCACCGGCCGCGACGCACGCGGGCGCAAGCAATATGGCTATCACTCCAAGTTCCGGGAAACGCGCGAGGAAACCAAGTTCGAGCACATGCTGGCATTCGCGCGCGCGCTCCCAACCATCCGCAAGCGCATCGACCGTGACATGGCGCTGCGCGGGCTGCGGCGCGAGAAGGTGCTGGCGACGATCGTTTATCTGCTGGAAACGACGCTGATCCGCGTCGGTAACGACGAATATGCGAAGGACAATAAAAGCTTCGGCCTGACCACGCTGCGTAACCGCCACGTGCGGATCGAGGGATCGGAGCTCAGGTTCCGCTTCAAGGGCAAGAGCGGCAAGGAATGGAACCTGAAGCTGAGAGACCGCCGCGTCGCGCGCATCGTCAAGGCAGCCCAGGAGCTTCCGGGCCAGTCGCTGTTCCAATATCTCGATGAGGGCGGCGCGCGGCGTGAGGTCAGCTCAGGTGACGTCAACGCCTATCTGAAGGAGATCAGCGGCCGCGACATTACCGCCAAGGACTTCCGCACGTGGGGCGGCACGGTGCTCGCCGCGCTGACGCTCGCCGAGATGGAGGAGGGCGAGACCGAGCGCGCCGCCAAGAAGAATCTGACAGCGGCGATCAAATGCGTGGCGACGCAGCTGGGCAACACGCCGGCCGTCTGCCGCAAGAGCTATATCCACCCTGCCGTGTTGGCGAGCTATATGGCGCGCGAGCTGCGGCTGGGGACGGGCGACGGCGCGGCCGATGCTGCCGCCGAGACTGCGGCCGACGCGATCGCCGAGGGGCTGCGGGCCGAGGAGCAGGCAGTGCTCCGCTTCCTGGAAGGCCGCCTTGCCCAAGCCGCGCAGGAACTGGACAAGCGCCGCGATCTGCGCGGCACGCTCGAGCGGAGCGCGGCAGCTGCCTGAGCTGCCCGTCGCGCGTCAGAACAACCCCAGCGCGCGTAGCGACGCGTGGCCGGTGCGGCCAATGATGACGTGATCGTGCACGTGGAGGCCGAGCGCTTTGCCGACGTTCGCGATGTCCCTGGTCAGCGCGATGTCGGCGGCGCTGGGTGTGGGGTCGCCGCTGGGGTGGTTGTGGACCAGGATGAGCGCGGTCGCGCCGATATCGAGAGCGCGCTTGACGATCTCGCGCGTATAAACGGGTGCTTGGTCAATCGTGCCTTCGCCGAGCACGCGGTCATCGAGCACGTAATTCCTCGCGTTGAGGAACAGCACGCGGAACTGCTCGCGCAAGACGTGCGCCTGGGCGGCGTGGAGATACTGGATCAGGGCGTCCCAGCCCGCGATCACGTCGCGCCGCACCGCGCCCTCGCGCAGCAGCCGCAGCGCCGAGGCGTGGACGAACTTCAGTGCCGCGATGCTGCCTTCAGTCAGCCGAGCCTCGTTGCCCGGCGCCTCGCCCTTGAAGGCGTCGAGCGCGGACGGGTCGGCGCTGATCGTTGCTGCATAGCTGCCGAAGCGCGCGATCAGCCGCTTGGCGAGGGGCTTCACGTCGCGGCGCGGGATGGCGAGCGCGAGGATGTATTCCAGCAGTTCGTAATCGAGAAATGCCTCACCGCCGCCTTCGAGCATCCGCTGGCGCATCCGCTCGCGATGGCCCTGCGCCAGATCGGACGCTGGCGCACTCTCGTGCGCGCTGCGCGCCCGGCGCGGCACCGGTTCGGCGAAAAGCTGCGGGTAAGACATCGCACGCGGCATTAGCGTGCGCTGCGGTTAAGTGGGTTCGCCGCGCGGGCGGGCGAATTTACCGCCGCCGGTAAACGAGGCGGCTAGACCGGCCCGTCGCTCAGCCGCGCGCAGATCATGTCGAGCTGATCGAGCGACTGGTAACGGATCGACACGCGGCCGCCGCTGTCCGCGTGCTCGATCGCGACCTTCAGGCCCAGCGTGTCGGAGAGGAGTTTCTCGATCGCTCGGACGTCGGCTGCCTTGGTCTCGATCGGCGCGCCCGTCCCAGATGCGCGGTCGCGCGAGCGTGCGGCCGCGCGGCGCTCGGTCTCGCGCACCGACAGCCCGCGCGCGATCACCTCCTCGGCCAGCCGTTCGGGCTCGGGGCTGGCGAGGATCGCGCGCGCGTGGCCCATGGTCAGCGCGCCTTCGATGACGTGCGCCTGCACGGCCGAGGGCAGATCGAGCAGGCGGATAAGGTTCGCGATGTGGCTGCGGCTCTTGCCGACCGCCGAGGCAATATCCTCGTGCGCATAGCCGAACTCGTCTACGAGGCGCTTGTAGCTCGCGCCCTCCTCGATCGCGTTGAGGTCGGCGCGCTGGACGTTTTCGACGATCGCCGCGGTCAGCACGGTGCGATCGTCGAACTCGCGCACCACCGCGGGGATGTCGTGGATGCCCGCCTGCTGCGCAGCGCGCCAGCGGCGTTCGCCCGCGACGATCTCGTAGGCGTCAGCCCCGGTGCGGCGCAGCAGGATCGGCTGCAGTACGCCGTGCTCGCGGATCGAGTCGGCGAGCTGCTTCAGCGCGTTCTGGTCGAAATGCCGCCGCGGTTGCGCGAGGTTGGGCCGGATCTGGTGGACGGCGATCAGCGCTGCGGCCTGCGTCTGCGGCGCTTCGGCGACGTCCTCCAGCAGCGCAGCGAGCCCACGGCCCAGCCCCTGGCGCGGCTTCGCGGCCATCAGGCGGCCCTCGCGGCCGGCGGCTCGACGCGGCCAATCAGCTCGCGTGCCAGTTCGGCATAGGCCTCGCTCCCCGCGCAACGCGCATCGTACTGGAGCGCGGGCACGCCGTGGCTCGGCGCTTCGGACAGGCGGACGTTTCGCGGGATCACGGTCGCGAACACCTGATCGCCAAAATGATCGCGCACATCGTTCGCCACCAGCTCGCACAGGCGATTGCGCTTATCGAACATCGTCAGCACGATGCCGAGCAGTTGCAGCTGCCGGTTGGCCGAAGCGCGGATGCGATCGGTGGTCTTCATTAATTGCGAGAGGCCTTCGAGGGCAAAGAACTCGGCCTGGAGAGGCACAAGCAAGTGACTGGCAGCCGTGAAAGCGTTGACGGTGAGTAATCCGAGCGACGGCGGACAGTCTATTAGTATGTAATCGAAAACATTTTCCGGTAAGCCGGCGAGTGATGACTTCAAGCGCTGGGCGCGATCGTCAGCTTCGACAAGCTCGATCTCAACACCCGCAAGATCCTGCGTTGCAGGGATTAGCCAGAGGTTGGCGGTCGCCGTTTGGATGATGGCGTGCTGCGCCTGGCGCCGTCCAGTCAGCACATCGTAAGCTGAAGCAGTGCGCTGGCGCGGTCCGACACCCAGCCCGGTGGAGGCATTCCCCTGCGGATCGAGGTCCACGACCAGCACGCGCCGTCCCGCTGCGGCCAAGGCGGCTGCGAGGTTGATCGCAGTCGTGGTCTTGCCCACACCGCCTTTCTGGTTGGCAACAGCGATCCTCACCGCCGCCCCTGTTTCACGTGGAACACGTTGTGCGCAACGACGATCCGCCCGTTCGCGGCAGTTCGGCTGGGGACAAGTCGATGGTCAAAGCGGAAGCGGGTCGCGGCTTTGCTCAGCTCGGAGTCCACGGTGGCCCCTTTCGGCAGGATCCAGACCGTATTGTGTTGGGCGAAGCGCAGGCCCCAGTCAAACAGCCGCGCGACAGGCGCAAGGGCACGACAGGTGATCGCGGCGGCTTTGTACGCCGGGCTCGATTCGATTCGCTCGGCGCGGACTTCGACACGGTCCCCCAGCCCGAGCGCTTCGGCGGTACGCGCAAGGAAAGCCGCCTTTTTTTGCCGCGATTCGATCAGCGTTACCGGCTGATTGAGGATCGCGAGCACCAGTCCGGGAAAGCCCGCGCCGCTGCCCAGATCGACCCAGCGTCCCCCCTCCGGACCGAGCGCCAGCAGCTGCGCCGAATCGGCAAAATGGCGGCGCCAAAGGTCGGGGATCGTCGCCGCGCCGATCAGGTTGGTGTGGCTTTGCGTTTCCAGCAAGAGCGCTGCGTAGCGTTCGGCCTGCTCCCTCTGTTCGGGCGTGAGGCCGTATTCGGCGGCAAACTCTGCCGCGCCGTACGTGGTCACGCAGCGCGGCGAACGTGGGCGAGCAGAGTCGTCAACGCGCCCGCCGTCAGGCCCGGCAACCGTCCCGCAGCGCCAAGCGTCGCCGGCCGTGCTCGATTGAGGCGCTCCACGGCTTCGGTGGAGAGGCCGGGGACGGCGCTGTAGTCGAGCTCGGGCGGCAGGGTCAGCGCCTCGTCGCGCAAGAGGGCTGCGACGTCCTCGTCTTGGCGTTCGAGATAGGTGGCATAGCGGGCATCGGTCGTCAGCTCTTCGCGCAGGCGCGGAGCGGCGGCGTTCAGTTCGGGCCAGATCGCGGCGGCGCGGTCCCAGTCGCAATCGGGAAAGCGCAGCCACTCGAACGCAGTCCGAACGCGCCCGTCCTGGCCGATGGCGAGGCCTATGGCGGCCATCTGAGCGGGGCCGGCCTGGAGGCTGTGCAGCGTTTCCAGCCAACGCGCGCGTTCGGCGCGTCGGGCCGTAAACAGCGCCGACCGGGTGGCGGAAGTGCAACCGATCCGCTTGCCAAGTGGCGTCAGGCGCAGGTCGGCATTGTCTGTGCGCAGGCGTAGCCGAAACTCGGCGCGGCTGGTGAACATGCGGTATGGCTCGTCGACGCCGCGCGTGACCAGATCGTCGAGCATCACACCAATATAGGCGTCGGCGCGGCTGATCGTGATCCCGTCCTGCCCCGCCGCGCGGCGAGCAGCGTTGAGCCCGGCGATGAGGCCTTGGGCCGCCGCCTCCTCGTAGCCGGTCGTGCCGTTGATCTGCCCCGCCAAAAAGAGGCCAGGAACGTCGAGACACTCGAGCGTGGGCGCAAGCTGGCGCGGATCGGCGAAATCATACTCCACCGCGTAGCCGGGGCGCCGGATCTCCGCGCGTTCGAGGCCGGGGATGGTGCGGACGAACGCCTGTTGCACGTGGAGCGGCAAGGAGGTGCTGATGCCGTTGGGGTAGATCGTAGAGTCGTCCAGCCCTTCAGGCTCCAAAAATATCTGGTGTCCGTCGCGGGCGCCAAAGCGAACCACCTTGTCCTCGATCGAGGGACAGTAGCGCGGACCGGTGCCGGTGATCGCGCCGCCATACGCAGCCGACTCGCCCAGTGAGGCGCGGATCATCGAGTGTGTCGCAGCGGTGGTGCGGGTGATTCCGCACGGCACTTGGGGAAGCGCGGGCGTGGCCGAGAGCGCGGAGAAGAGCGCAGGCTCCTCGTCACCGGGCTGCAGCTCGATGCTTGCCCAATCGATGGTGCGACCGTCGATGCGCGGCGGCGTGCCCGTCTTCAGCCGCCCCAGGCTGAGACCCAACCCCGCGAGCGCGGACGACAACCCGCTCGAAGGAACCTCGCCGATGCGGCCGCCGGGTGTGGCCTGGCGGCCATGGTGCAGCACTCCGCCGAGGAAGGTGCCGGTGGTGACGACGACTGCGCCCGCGCACAGCTCACGGCCGTCGGCGAGGGTGATTCCAGACACGGCGCGGCCGGTGCAGATCAAGCCGCTTGCCTCGCCTGTGATCAGCTCGACCGTGGTCTCCGCCATCAGCGCGCGGATCGCGGCGGCATAGTGCTTGCGGTCGGCCTGCGCGCGTGGACCCTGCACGGCGGGGCCTTTGCGGCGGTTGAGCAGTCGGAACTGGATGCCGCCGCGGTCGGCGGCACGGCCCATCAGTCCGTCAAGTGCGTCGATCTCGCGGACGAGGTGACCCTTGCCCAGCCCACCGATCGCCGGGTTGCAGCTCATCTGCCCCAGATTGTCGGTTCGCAGCGTGACCAGCGCCACCCGCGCGCCAAGCCGCGACGCCGCGGCCGCAGCTTCGCACCCGGCGTGGCCTCCGCCGACAACAATAGCGTCCCATCTGTGCACCAGCGCGGACCTAGGCCGGGCCGAGGCACCGGGCAAGATCGGCCGGGGCCAGCGGGAGCAACGGGCGACATACGGCTCCCAGAGAGCACCGCTCGGCGCGCGAGGCATGTTTCACGTGGAGCAGAGACCCGATCGTGGGACGTGACGCGTTCCACGTGGAACAGAGCGGTCACTTGCCGATGCAGAACCGCGAAAAGATCGCACCAAGCACATCCTCGACATCGCTCCGGCCCGCCAACCGATCGAGCGCCACCGATGCCTGCCGCAGCGCCTCTCCCTGCAGCGCCGGATCGGGCTCGCGAAGCGCGGCGACCACACCGTCCCGCGCGCGCACAACCGCGTCGCGCTGACGACCGCGGGTCACCAATTGCGGCTCGCCATGCCCGGCCACCGCACGCGCTGCGGCCGTAATTGTCGACCGCAGCGCATCCAGTCCCACCCCAGTCTGCACCGATATGTGCAGCAAACCACTTCCGTCCGCGGCATCGCTAACCGGCTGATTCCCCAATCCACCGCGCAGATCGCTTTTGCTCCACACCCGGATTGCACCGTTCGGCGCATCCGCCCAATCGGCCTCTGCCGACACGGCCAAAACGATCTCCGCTTCAGCCGCCCGCAAGCGAGCCCGCGCGATCCCCTCGGCCTCGATGGGGTCCGCGCTTTCGCGCAAGCCCGCGGTGTCCATCAGCGTCACCGGAACTCCGCCGAACACCGCCTGAACTTCGATCACGTCGCGCGTCGTCCCCGCCCGATCAGAAACGATCGCCGCATCGCGCCCGGCGAGCGCGTTCAGCAGCGCCGACTTGCCCGCATTAACCGGCCCGACGATCGCGCAGCGCACGCCCTCGCGCACCCGCTCGCCCGCACTGAACCCTGCCAGCGCCGCCCCAAGCTCACCGATCAGCCGCTCCGCCGCGTCGCGGTCGAGCGCAGAGCCGGCCGTGTCAGCCTCGTCGGCGAAGTCGATCTCGGCTTCCACGCCCGCCATCAGGCCGATCAGCGCGTCGCGCCACCGCTCGGCCGCCCGCCGCAGCGCACCCCCAGCCTGCGCGGCCGCCTGCGCGCGCTGCGCCTCCGTCGCGGCCGAGAGCAGATCGGCCAACCCCTCCACCTGCGTCAGGTCTAGACGGCCCGCCTCAAACGCGCGTCGCGTGAACTCCCCTGGCTCGGCTAGCCGCACCCCGTGCAATGCCAACTCGGCCAGCACCGCTTCGACGACAGCAGGCGAGCCATGACATTGTAATTCCAGCAAATCCTCGCCCGTCGCGCTTGCCGGGCCGGGAAATGTCAGCACCAATGCCTCGTCCAGCACCGCTCTGTCAGCGCCGCGCACCAGCCGCCGCAACCCCGCCACCCGCGCCTCAGGCAGCCGCCCGCACAGTGCCTCGCCTGCGCGGAACGCTTGCGGTCCGGACACCCGCACTACCGCGACCGCGCTGGGCAGCCGCCCCGATGACAGCGCGGCGATCGTCGGGCGCGGCAGTTAGCGCCCCGTTGGCGCGGGCGGTCCGCCGCGGGCGGCCATGCCCGCAGCCTGCCAGAACAGCCGCTGCCACTGTTCCAGCCCCTCGCTCATGCCACTGGACCACATGCGAAACACCCGCTCCACATCCTCGGGCTTCATGCCGTCGGCTGCGACCGCTTTCATCTTGTCGAGGTAAATATCGTGAAGCGGAGTGAGGTCGGGTAGTCCGAAAAACGACCGCGCCTCAACGGGTGTGCAGTCGACATTGAGCGTGATCTTCATGGGCTCTCCGCCAAGGCTTGGGCGCGCGCTTACGCGCTGCTAACGGCCTCACGCAACTTCGGAAAGGCATGGCGATGGCGGAGCATAGCACGATCACGGTAAAGGACGGCAGTTTCCAGGCGTATCGTGCCGAACCCGCTGGCGACGGCCCTATCCCCGCGATCATCGTCGTCCAGGAAATCTTCGGCGTGAATGCGGGCATCCGCGCCAAGGCGGATCGCTGGGCGAACGAGGGCTACTTGGCGCTTGCACCCGATCTGTTCTGGCGGCAGGGCGCGGGCATCGAGCTGGACGCCGACCAGCCCGACCAGTTCCAACGCGCGCTCGGCCTGATGCAGCAATCGAACCTGGATGAGGCGGTCGGCGACATCGAGGCGACCATCCGCGCAGCACGCGCGCATCCGCGATCGAACGGAAGGGTTGGGCTGGTCGGCTTTTGCTGGGGCGGGCTGCTGGCATATCTCGCCGCGGCCCGTACCGACGTGAATGCCAGCGTCGGCTATTACGGCGTCAACATCGATACCTATCTGCGCGAGGCACACGCGATCGCCAACCCGTTGATGCTGCACATCGCGGGCAAGGACGGCTTCGTGCCGCCCGAAAAGCAGGCCGCGGTCCATGCGGCGCTCGATCCGAACCCACATGTGACGATCCATGACTATCCCGAGCAGGATCACGCCTTCGCGCGCGAGTTCGGCGCCAAGCGCCATCCGGAAGCCGCCGAGCTCGCCGATGGCCGCACGCGCGCCTTTTTCGCGCAGCATTTGTCGTAGCTATCTACAGTCGGTCACCGTGGACTTGATCCGGGATCCAGCAATCCGTCGGCCGCCAATGCTCATCGCCGAAGGGCCGTAAAACCAGCGAGTTTCGGCTGATGGCTAGGATGACGAGACTATAATTACGGAATGTTGTTCATGACCGACTACGCAATCCGATTTGCCGAGACTGGCGGACCCGAAGTCCTCCGCTGGGAAGAAGTCAGTGTCGGCTCGCCGGCGAAGGGCGAATTGCTAATCCGCCACACGGCCGTTGGCCTCAATTTCATTGACACCTACCATCGGTACGGCCTGTATCCCGTCCCGCTCCCCAGCGGGATCGGGTTGGAAGCTGCCGGCATTGTCGAAGCCGTGGTTGAAGGCGTCAGCGGCTTCAGGCCCGGTGACCGGATCGGCTACTGCCAGGGGCCGATCGGCGCCTATGCAACGCGCCGGACGATTGCGGCCGACATGGTCGTGCCGCTGCCCCAGGGTGTCAGCGACGAGCAGGCGGCCGCGTCGATGCTGAAGGGGTTGACCGCCGAGTATCTGATCGAACGCTGCGCCAAGGTCGAGCCTGGCCAGTGGGTGCTCAATCACGCGGCGGCGGGCGGCGTGGGGCTGATCGCAACGCAGTGGCTGAAGGCGATCGGCGCGCAGGTGATCGGCACCGTCGGCTCGGCAGCGAAAGCCGAGCTGGCAAAAGCCGCGGGCGCCGACCACGTCGTGCGCTATGACGAGAACGACTGGGCGGCCGAAGTGAAACGGCTGACCGGCGGCGTGCACGCAGTGTTTGACGGCGTGGGCAAGGACACGTTCGAAGGCTCGCTATCGGTACTGCGGACGCGCGGGCTGCTCGCCAGCTATGGCAATGCGAGCGGGCCGGTGCCCCCTATCCAGCCGCTGCAGCTGGGCCAGGGCGGCGGCGGATCGCTGTTCCTGACCCGGCCCTCGCTGTTCGCCTATTACCAGACGGTCGAGGAGCGGCTGCGCGGTAGCGCCCGGCTGTTCGGGCTGATGGCGGATGGCAAGATCACGGTCAGGATCGATCAGCGGTTCGCGCTGGCCGACGCGGCCGAGGCGCATCGCGCGCTGGAAGGGCGGCGGACGACAGGCAGCACGGTGCTGGTGGTGTGACTGGGCAGCACCCAATTTGCTCGGCCGTCACCCTGCACTTGTTGCAGCATCCCGCTGCCGCGCCATTGGCGCGGGCGGGCCCGCGGCTCGCGAGGCAGCGGAATGCTGATCCCAGCTTAGCATGAACTCCGTGCAGGCGAACGCCACCGCCACCCCGGACGCCGTACGCGGCTGGGTCGACCACCTGCCGCCCAGGCTGGCGGCCTACGCACGTCTGGCGCGGTTCGACCGGCCCGCGGGGGCATGGCTGCTCTATCTGCCGTGCCTGTGGGGGCTGGGGCTTTCGGGAGGGCTCGCCGCCAAGCCTGAGTGGATCGTGCTCTTCGGGCTGGGCGCGTTCGTGATGCGCGCGGCGGGATGCGTTTGGAACGACGTGCTCGACCGCGATCTGGATTCGAAGGTCGAGCGCACGCGGAGCCGCCCGATCCCAAGCGGCGCAGTCAGCGTCGGCGCGGCGCTGGCGTGGATGGTCGCGCTGGCGCTGATGGGCTTCGGGGTGTGGCTGTGCCTTGGCGCACTCGCGCGCTGGTGGGCGCTGGGCAGCCTTGGACTCGTCGCCGCCTATCCGCTGATGAAGCGCATCACCTGGTGGCCACAGGCGTGGCTGGGGCTGACGTTCAATTGGGGCACGTTGGTCGGTTATGCCGAAGGTGCGAGCCATGTCGATGTCGTTGCCGGGCTGGTGTGGGCTGCCGGGATCGCGTGGACGCTCGGCTATGATACGATCTATGCGCTGCAGGACATCGAGGACGACGCGCTGGCGGGGGTGAAGTCCTCCGCGCGCGCGCTCGGCTCGGGCGTGCGCGCCGGCGTGGGGGCATTTTACCTGCTGAGCGCGGTGCTGCTGGGAGCAGCGATGGCGCTCGCGGTGGGCCTGTGGTGGGCGGCGGCGGGGGTGCTGCCCTACGCGGCGCACCTCGCGTGGCAATGGGCGCGGTTGCGCCCCGGCGATACCGCGAGCGCGCTGACGCTGTTCCGGTCCAACCGCAGCGCGGGCCTGCTGGCAGCGCTGGGATGCGCGGCGGTGGGATTGGCATGAGCTCTGGCCGCCACGCGTCGTCCAGGGCTTGACCTGCGACGAGGCAGATTTCGCGGGATTTCGCATGGAGCGCGGGCAGCGAAGAAGCTTCGGCCCGGATCGGGTCTGGGCCAACAAGGCAAGCGGGTGGGCTGGCGCTGAACCGCCCGCTCCGCCACAAGCCTGCCGATGCTCCGCCAGCTTTCGCCTACCGCATACGCCGCCGGCCAGATCGACCCTTCGACGCTCCCCGAGCTGAAAGCGGAGGGGATCGCCCGCGTGATCAATAACCGGCCCGATAACGAGGAGTTCTCGCAACCGAGCTCGGCCGTGATGGCGGCCGCCGCGGCGCAGGCGGGCATGGGATATGAGCATCTGCCGGTCGCGACTGGCCTCGATCCGGAGACGATCATCGCAGCGCGTGCGGCGCTCGCCGAGCCCGGGGCGACGCTGCTCTACTGCAAATCCGGCGTGCGGTCGGCGCTGTTGTGGGCAGCGGCCGAGGCTGCGGGCGGGGCGGATATCGAGGGGATCATCGCCGCAGCCGCGAACGCGGGCTTCGAGTTGCGGCCTTATCGCGCGCTACTGGCTGAAGTCGCGCGCGTGATTGGCGCTGCCGGGTAGCGGACCGTGCATCACCGGAGTCGACCCGGAGCTGATCCGGGATAGGGCTGCCTTTGTCGGGCGCGGACGGAGAACGAGCGTGCCCCGATCAAGTCCCTGCCGACGAAAGCGACCTCCAATTCGGACGGTCCTCAGCTCTCCGCCCGCCACAGCTCACCGCCTTTCACGACCGCGACGACCCGCCCCTGAACGGGAAGCCCGTCAAACGGCGTATTGCCCGCAATCCCCGGCAGCCGATCGGAGTCGATACGCCACGCCGCAACCGAGTCGAACAGCACAAGGTCGGCATCCTCGCGCGCCGCGATGCGTGCGCCGGGCAGCCCAAAAATGCGCGCCGGGTTGACCGTCAGCGCGGCGATCACGCGGCTGAGCGCCATGCCCTCGCGCTCCAGCCCCAGCGCCAGCGCGAGCAGAAAGGGCTGCGCGACCGCGCCGGGCTCGGCGTCGGTGAACGGGCGACGCTTCTCGTCCTGGCTGCGTGGATCGTGCGCGGAGACGAGCACGTCGATGGTGCCATCCATCACGCCCGCGACGACCGCGCGCCGGTCGACCTCGCAGCGCAGCGGCGGAGACAGCCGCGCGAAGGTGCGCCAGCGACTCACCGCCACCTCCGACTGGAACAGGTGGTTGGGGCTCGCGCCCGCAGTAATGCGCTGCCCGCGCGCCTTCGCTTCCCGGATCAACCTCACGCCCTCGGCAGTCGTCACCTGGCCGATATGCAGGTGGACGCCGCAAGCGTCCGCGATTCGCAGGTCGCGCGCGATCGCGAGTGCCTCGGCCCACGGCGGCGAGGCCGGAAGCCCAAGGCGCGTCGCAAGCTCGCCCTCGGTCGCCGCTGCCATCAATGTCGGATCTTCGGCATGGGTGACGACCGGCAACCCAAGCCCCGCCGCATAGTCGCACAGCCGCCGCATCACGAGTGCGGAGGGGATCGCGCGGCGGCCGGTTGCTGCGCCCACCGCTCCGGCGGAGCGCATGAGCCCAAGCTCGGCCAGCTCCTCGCCCGCCAGCCCGCGCGTGGCGGCGGCGAGCGGATGCACCCAGACGTGCGGCTTGCCGATGCGCTCGGCGCGTTCGACGAGCGCGGGGTCATCGAGCGGCGGCGCCTGATCGGGCGCAAGCACCAGCCGCGTGATCCCGCCCGCGCGCGCGGCTGCCGGATCGGTGCGGAACGCCAACGCGTCGATTAGCCCGGGCGCGAGCACCAGCCCACGCCCGTCAATCCGGTTGGCGCCACCGGGGATCGCGGGTGGATCGACGGCGGCCACCACGCGGCCCTCGATCAGAACATCGCCCGGCGAATCGCGGCCATTCGCCGGATCGACGATGCGCGCGCCGGTGATCGCAAGCACCCCGTTCACCACGCGCCCCGCGCGCTGCGCGTCAGCACATCCAGACACGCCATGCGCACCGCCACACCCATCGTCACCTGCTCGGTGATCGCTGACCGAGCGATGTCGTCAGCCACGTCGCTCGCGATCTCGACACCGCGGTTCATCGGACCGGGGTGCATCACCAAAGCGTCGGGCGCAGCCAGCGCCAGCCGCGCGCGTGTCAGGCCGTGCAGGTGGAAATAGTCCCGGCCGGAGGGCACGAAGCCGCCCTGCATCCGCTCGCGCTGCAAGCGCAGCATCATCACCACGTCGGCGCCCGCCAGTGCGTCCTCGATCTGCGTGATCGGCTCGACGCCGAAGCGCTCCAGTCCCGGTGGCATAAGCGTCGGCGGCGCGCAGGCACGCACGTCGGCACCGAGCGCCGCCAGCAGCGCGAAGTTCGATCGCGCCACGCGGCTATGCAGCAGGTCGCCGCAGATCGCCACCTTCAGGCCCGCGATGCGCCCCTTGCGGCGGCGGATCGTCAGCGCATCGAGCAGAGCCTGGGTCGGATGCTCATGCGTGCCGTCCCCCGCATTCAGCACCGGGCAGCGCAGCTTCTCGGCAATCAATGCCGGCGCGCCGCTCGATCCGTGGCGGATAACGATCGCATCGGGGCGCATCGCATCAAGCGTCAGCGCAGTATCGAGCAGCGTCTCGCCCTTGGCGAGGCTGGAGGCCCCGGGTTGCAACGCAACGACGGTTGCGCCGAGCCGCTTCGCCGCGACCTCGAAACTCAGCGCAGTCCGGGTCGATGCCTCGAAGAAGGCTGAAACGATCGTCAGCCCGGCCAGCCGCCCGTCGGGCTGGACTCCACCCGCCCAACGCTCGCCTTCACCCAGCAGGAAGCCGATTTCCCAGGGCTGCAAGGCTGCGATCGATAGAAGATGACGGTGCGGCCAAGGCGAGCGGCCCTCGGGTGGGGCGGGCAACGGCTCAATGCTGGGCATTGAGATGAGCCGGTTAAGCGCGTCGGGCCGCCCCGGCAAGCCGCTCGTAGATTCGATGTGGTCCATCTTCGAACTCGGCCACGCGGTAATCGCCGAACCCGGCCTTCTGTGCAACGCGGATGCTGGCGCTGTTCCCCTCGTCGATCAGCGCAACGAGCCGCTTCGGGCCATTCGCGTCCGCCCAATCGAGTACCGCCGCGACCGCCTCGGTGGCGAGACCCACGCCCCACGCGTCGGGCGCGAATCCCCACCCAACCTCGGGCGCATCCGGGGGCGTGACCATGTCGCGCTCGAAATTCTGGATGCCAGCCGATCCAGCCAGGCGGCCCTCAAACTCAATCGCCCAGAAGCCGTAGCCGTAAAACCGCCAATGTCCCTCGATCGCGAGCAGCCGCAGCCAAGTTTCGGATCGCGATCGCGGGCGCTTGCCGACATAGGTGGCGAAGCGCGGGTCACCGTAGATCCGGGCGAGATCGTCGAGATCGGCAGGAGTGAACGGACGCAGACGGAGGCGCCGCGTTGCTAGTACCGGGATCGTCAATGCGGCACTCTTCTCCCGGCCCGCCCCGCGTGGCATTGGGCGCCATGTCCCATCGCCGCCGCGGTGCTCAAGCCCCCAAGTTCGTTCGTCTCTACGGCCGTCACGCCGTTGCTGCTGCACTCGCAAACCCCGAACGCCTGCCGCTGCGCCTGTATGCAACACGCGAAGCTGCAGCAGCGCTGGGGCCGCCTCCGGGGGTCCAAATACAATGGGGCGACATGGCCGATCTTGGCAAGCTTATCCCGGCCGACGCAGCGCATCAGGGGCTGGTGTTGGAAGTGGAGCCGCTGCCCGGAGAACATCTCGAGGACTTGTTGTTAAGGCCTGGTAACGGACCGCTCGTTGTGCTGGACCAGGTGACCGATCCGGGGAACGTCGGCGCGATCATGCGATCATCTGCGGCTTTCGGCGCTGTCGGAGTCGTCACGCAGGACCGCCACGCCCCGCCCGAGTCGGGCGCGCTCGCCAAAGCCGCAAGCGGCGCGCTGGAGGTGCTGCCTTGGGCGCGCGTGGTGAACCTTGCGCGCGCGCTGGACCAGATCGCCGAGGCAGGCTTCTGGCGCATCGGGCTCGACGGCAGAGCGCAACGGTTGCTGGAGGACGCGCTTGGCACCGCCCGCCCGGCGCTGGTGCTGGGGGCGGAGGGCGAGGGGATGCGGCCAAACACGGCCGCGCATGTCGACGAGCTGGCGCGGCTGCCGATCGGCAATGCGGTCGAGAGCCTCAACGTTTCCACCGCAGCCGCCTGCGCACTCTACGCCTGCGCGCGCCGGGCTTAGCGATCTTAGCCGCGCGCTTGACTATGCGCCGCGCGGTCCGCACGCTGCGGAACGTTCCCCTCGTCCGCCACGGCCATGTCTTGGCGCGGAACGGTTGAGAGGGAGTGGCCATGCCCGAACGTGCCGGCACGCGGATCCTCAGCCCGGCGCTGATCGCTGCTTTGCTCGTCACCGCCTGCGCGCGCGACGTGGTCGACAAGCCCGCCGCCCGCTCGGTCGTCGACGCCGGTGCGGAGTTCGCTGGCAAGGCCCACACTTACTATGCGGGCATCGTCGATGGCCTGAACGCCAGCCAGTACGACCTCGTCGCGCGCAACCGTGGCTGCCGCTGGGGCAGGACGCTGACGCTCCACACGCCCGAGACGATGGCAGCCGCGATCGCGCATCGGGCGAAGCTGCTTGCCGCCAGGCGCGACGCTCTTGCGGATGAGCGGGCGGCGATCGTCGCCCGGTTCCCCGCCGACGGTTGCCTGACGAGCGACGAACTGGCGCTCGTGCTGGCGCGCCAGCTGCAGCCGCGGGAGCTGCGGCTGCAGCTGACGTCCGACGCTGCGTTCACCACCGAGGCGCGCACCCTCGCCGCGCTCTCGCGCTACTCGGCGGTCCTCGCCGACCTTGCGAGCGAGCCGAAGCCGCATGTGACGCAGGATCTGCGCGCGCTCGCCGACGAGCTGATCTCGATCCAGGCCGACGCGCAGACGGTCGCCTCGGCGCTCGACGGCACCGGGGCGGCAGCGAACGATTTCAACCTGAAGCCACTCCGCGAGGAGCTTGGACGGATCGGGACGCTGATCGACCTGGTGAAGGGCATTATCCAGAATGCCGAGGACGACCGGCGCTTGCGGCGCGTCGCCATCGCCAGCGCACCGGCGGTCAACGCGCAGATCGCGCTGATCCGCGCGAGCCTGATCGGCAATTACAAGAGCTATGTCGAGTTTGCGCAGGGCCAGGCGATCACCCAGTCCGAGCTGCAGGACCGTGCAGCCGACAGCCCCTTCGTGGAGCGGCGCGCTCTGATTGCCGGGCAGGCTCGATCCGAACTGGAAGCCGCGCACCGGCTTGCATTGCTGAAGGCGCAGCGAGCGGCGGGAGACGACCCGGCGAAGGCGGTGCTGCCGGAAGTGCGTGCGGCAGACGCGCTGACGGCCGCGAACGACAACCTCGTCCGCGTGGCCGAGGGCCGGTACACCGCCGCCGAGAAGCGCTCGATCGCGCGGGCGACGATCAAGCGCGTGCGGTCGGTCTTCGTGGCTGCCGCGGCGGCGTTTGGTGGGCTGGGCGTCTGACGGGGAGAGGGGAATGGCAAGCGCAGCAGATCTGGCGTTCGATCTGGCGACGGAAGTATTCAACGCCCACCAGGGCTGCGACGGTTTTTCGTTGCCGCTTCGCCAGCAGCTCGCGACCCAGCACGCGATCCTGACTTCGCTCACTCACCTGCTGGAGCAGACGAGCATCGACGCCAACGGCGACTCCGAGGCGGCTGCGGGCACCTCGACCGCGCTGCTGGGCCAGTGTCAGTCCGAGGGGGTCGATGCCGCGTGGATCGCGATCGCACATCTGAACGCGCTGCTTCCGCCCGAGCTGAGGCCGCTCGTACCGTTCACGGCCAACTAAAAGGCTCCACCGCGTCCGGCCAGGCTGGGCGGCGCGGATTGTTTCGGCTAGGCTTCGATCCACTCAGCGACAGGAGCGGATGTCATGGACCTCGGCCAGATCATCGGAATGGTGCAGCAGATGCGGGGCGGCCAGGGCCAGCAGGCAGGCGGCGCTGCGGGTGGGTTCAACCTGCAGGCGATCGAAAGCGCGGCCGCGCAGTTCGGAATCAATCCGCAGACGGCGATCGATGCGATCACGCATATGGGGAATGCTGCCTCGACGGGTCAGGCCGAAACGCCCGACGAAGCGGTGGAGCACGCCAGCCGAGAGACCGGCGTCGACGCAGGCACGCTCGCGCAGCTGGTGCAGAGCCTGGCGTCGGGTGGCGGCCAGGCTGGCGGCGTCATGGGTATGGTCGAGGAAATGCTCGACAGGAACAAGGACGGCAGCGTGCTCGATGATCTCGCCGGAATGGCGGGCGGTCTCCTGAAGCGCTGAGGCCTGCGCATCGGCCCGCCGCACGGACTCGAAACTTTTTGGGTGGCGGCCGCGTTCGCACGGTCACACACCTACGGAGGTTTCACAATGGCCGATCCCGCTTATCGCGATCCAGCCTACCGCGATCCGTCCTACCGTGAGCCGGCTGTTGAGCGGCGGCGCGGCGGGGGCGGCGGTCTGCTGATCGCATTGCTCATCATTGTCGCGCTGGTCGTTGCTGCGTTCGCGCTCGGCCTCATCAAGGTCGGCGGCACCCCGGGGCGCCTGCCCGAGATCAGCGTCCAGGGCGGCAAGGCGCCCGACGTCAATGTGGAAACCGGGAAGATCGTCGTCGGCACCAAAAAGACGAATGTCGACGTCCCGAAGATCGAGACCCAGAAGACCACCATCGACACGCCGGTCATCGGCACCAAGCCGGCGGACAACCCCAACAAGTAATCGCATTTTCGCGGAGCTGTCGCCAGCGCGCGGCGGCTCCGCTACGCGTTCGGAGTGGACCGCCCCTCTCCGTTCATGGCGCGCGCTATAACGCTTGCTCGCGCCGCCGCCGAGGCTGGCGAAGTCCCAGTCGGCGCAGTCCTGGTTCGCGACGGAGCGATCATCGCTGAGGGCGCCAACGCCACCCGCGCCGCGGCCGATCCAACCGCGCACGCCGAAATGCTCGCGATCCGCGCTGCCGGAGCCGAGCGCCTGCCGGGCTGCGACCTCTATGTGACGCTGGAGCCGTGCGCGATGTGCGCGGGCGCAATCGCGAACGCCCGCATCGCGCGGCTCTACTACGCTGCGCCCGACCCCAAGGGCGGAGCCGTCGATCATGGCCCGCGGCTGTTCAGCTGGCCGACCATCCATCATCGGCCCGAAGTCTATGGCGGCATCGCCGAGGCCGAGGCGGCCGCGCTGCTGCGAGCGTTCTTCGCCGGGCGCCGCTGACGGGCGAAATTGCTCGCGCGCACGCGTGCGCGTAGCTATATTCTTGCCACGAAGCGCGCTGCCCGGTCGGGGCCTCTGTGCGCCCTCTCCGGCAAGGATCCAGCATTGGCCACCCAGCCATCCAACGCCTACGACGAATCCTCCATCAAGGTGCTGCGCGGCCTCGATGCAGTCCGCAAGCGCCCGGGCATGTACATCGGCGACACCGAGGACGGCTCGGGCCTGCACCATATGATCTTCGAAGTCTCGGACAACGCCATCGATGAGGCGCTGGCCGGCTATTGCGACCTCGTCAGCGTGCGGCTGAACGCCGACGGCAGCGTCACCGTCACCGACAACGGCCGTGGCATCCCGACGGGCATTCATGCCGAGGAGGGCGTCAGCGCAGCCGAGGTCATCATGACCCAGCTGCACGCGGGCGGGAAGTTCGAGAACGCCAGCGAGAACGGCAACGCCTACAAGGTCTCCGGCGGACTGCACGGCGTCGGCGTGTCGGTGGTGAACGCGCTCAGCGAGTGGCTGGAGCTGCGCATCTGGCGCGACGGGGCCGAGCATTTCATGCGCTTTCGCCACGGCGAGGCCGAGGCGCCGCTGAAACAGACCGGCCCGCAGGGCGACCGGCGGGGCACCGAGGTGACGTTCCTGCCGTCTACGAGCACGTTCCACAATGTGACCGACTTCGATTTCGACTCGCTCGAACGGCGCTACCGCGAGCTCGCCTTCCTGAACTCGGGCGTGCGCATCATGCTGATCGACGCGCGCCATGCCGAGCCTAAGGAGGTGATGCTATTCTACGAGGGCGGATTGACCGCCTTCGTAAAGCACCTCGACGCCGCCAAGACACCCCTCATTCCCGCGCCGATCGCTGTCATCGGTCAGGGCGAGGGCGTGCAGGTAGAAGTCGCGATGGAGTGGAATGACAGTTATTACGAACAGGTTCTTGCGTTCACCAACAACATTCCGCAGCGCGACGGCGGAACGCACTTGGCCGCATTCCGCAACGGCCTGACGCGGACGTTGAACGCCTATGCCGAGAAGTCCGGGCTGCTGAAAAAAGAGAAGGTGCAGCCGACCGGTGAGGATATGCGTGAGGGGCTGACCGCGATCATCTCGGTCAAGCTCGCCGACCCGAAGTTCAGCAGCCAGACCAAGGACAAGCTCGTCAGCTCCGAGGTGCGCGGGCCGGTGGAGGCGCTGGTCACCGACAAGTTCGGCACGTGGCTGGAGGAAAACCCCGGCCCGGCAAAGGTGATCGTCGCCAAGATCATCGACGCAGCGGTGGCGCGCGAGGCCGCCCGCAAGGCGCGCGAGTTGACGCGGCGCAAGGGTGCGATGGACATGGGCGGCCTGCCCGGCAAACTGCACGACTGCCGCGAGCGCGACCCGTCCAAGTCCGAGCTGTTCATCGTCGAGGGCGACAGCGCCGGAGGCTCGGCGAAGTCGGGGCGCAACAGCGAGTATCAGGCCATCCTGCCTATCCGCGGCAAGATCCTGAATGTGGAGCGCGCGCGGCCCGACCGGATGCTGTCATCGAAGGAGATCATCGCGCTGATCCAGGCAATCGGCGCGGGGATCGGGCGCGAGGATTTCAACGTCGATAAGTTGCGCTATCACAAGATCGTGATCATGACGGACGCCGACGTCGACGGCGCACACATCCGCACCCTACTGCTGACGTTCTTTTATCGCCAGATGAAGCCGCTGATCGATGGCGGGTTCGTCTACATAGCGCAGCCGCCGCTTTATAAGGTGAGCCGCGGGCGCTCGGCGGTCTACCTTAAGGACAATGCGGCGCTGGACGACTATCTGGTCCGCGACGGGCTGGACGGTGCAGCGCTGACCGCCGCCAACGGCGAGACGCGCAAGGGCGCCGATCTGGCCGGGCTGGTCGAGCAGGCGCGGCGGATGCGCAGCGTCATGGCGCACGTGCCCCATCGCTATGACCGCCGGATCGTCGAGGCGCTGGCCTTGACAGGCGGGCTCGATCCGGCGCGGCTCGATGACCGCGCGCTGCAGTTCGAAGCCGCGGCGCTGCTTGTCGAGCGGCTGAACCGCGGCGCGGCGGGCGAGCCGTGGGAAGCCGATGTCGCAGCCGAGGGCGGCTACCACATCCGCCGCAACGACCGCGGCGTCACCGACCACCACGTGATCGACCGGGCGCTGCTCGCGTCGGCCGAAGCGCGCAAGCTCCACGCGCAGGGCATCGAGCAGGCGGCCGCCTATGCGCACGCGCTGAGCTTCGAGGGCATGGCGGTAACCGGGCCGTCCGAGCTGCTGACGGCGGTGCTGGAAGCCGGGCGCAAGGGTCTGGGGATCCAGCGCTACAAGGGCCTCGGCGAGATGAATGCGGAGCAGCTGTGGGAAACGACGCTCGATCCGGCTGCTCGCACGCTGCTGCGGGTGGATGTGGCGCAGGCGGACCAGGCCGACGACCTGTTCACTAAGCTGATGGGCGACGTCGTCGAGCCGCGCCGCGCCTTCATCCAGGACAATGCGCTGAACGTCGAGAATCTGGACGTCTAGGCCGTCATCCACTCGATGCGGTAGCGCGCGCGGAGCTGATCGAGCACCACGAGCTCGCCCGCGCGCTCGGCGTGCCAGAATGTCCAGCCGTTGCAGCTCGGCAGCCCGGCCGCGTGCGCGCCCGCCTTGTGGATCGATCCGGTGAATGCGCCCAGCCGCAGCGTGCCGTCCACCCGCACCTCGGCGCGGTGGAGGCGCTTCAAGTCGATGAGCTCGGAGCCGGGCGGCACAAGCCCGGTCTCTACCAGCGCGCCGAACGGCACGCGCGGCTCCGATCGGGCCCCGCGCGCGATGCCGAGCGTCGAGGTCGGCAGCGGCATCACCGACGCGATGCGGTTGCGCGCCATCTCCACATAGCGCGGCTCGCGCTCGATGCCGATGAAGCGGCGGCCGAGCAGCTTAGCGACCGCGCCGGTGGTGCCAGTCCCGAAAAACGGATCGAGCACCACGTCGCCCGGATCGGTCGTGGCTACCAGCACGCGGTGCATCAGCGCCTCCGGCTTCTGCGTCGGATGCGCCTTCTTCGTACCGTCCTTCAGCCGCTCCGGCCCGCCGCAGATCGCAAACAGCCAGTCCGATCGCATCTGCTGGTCGTCGTTCATTTCGCGCATCGCGTGGTAGTTGAAGCGATAGCGCGATTGCGGGCGCTTGGCGGCCCAGATCAGCGTCTCATGCGCGTTGGTGAAGCGCGTGCCGCGAAAGTTGGGCATCGGATTGGTCTTGCGCCAGATGACATCGTTCAGCAGCCAGAAGCCTAAGTCCTGAAAAATTGCGCCAATCCGGAAGATATTGTGATAGCTTCCGATCACCCAGATCGCGCCATCGTTTTTCAGTACTCGTCGGCATTCGGTGAGCCATGCGCGGCTGAACTGGTCGTATTCTGCCAGACTACCGAAGCGATCCCACGCTTCATCCACTCCGGCGACGGCCGAACCTTCAGGCCGCAGCAGCCCTTGGCCGAGCTGCAAATTATAGGGCGGATCGGCGAAGATCAGGTCGACGCTCTCCGCAGGCAGCCTACGCAGAACCGCGACGCAATCGCCCTCGATCACCTGTCCTACCGGCAGTTCCACGCGCGCTGTCCACACTCCTGTGGATAACCAGCGCGAACGCTAGGCGGCGAGCGACTCGGGCGTCAACGGCCCCACCGGGCGGTTTTCGTTCAGCTGTTGCGCGCGCGACTCACTTGCCGCGATCACCGCCCGGAAGCGGCGCCGGTGGTGCGGGCTGGGGCCATGTTCCCTCAGCGCTCGCTGGTGAAGCGGCGTACCATAACCCTTGTTCTCGGCCCAGCCATAGGCTGGAAACGCGGCGTGTAGCTCTGTCATGATCGCATCGCGTGCCACTTTCGCGACGATCGAGGCTGCGGCGATCGACAGGCAGATGGCGTCGCCGGCGACCACGGTTCGCGTCGGGTGGCCGCAGCGCGGATCGGCGTTGCCATCGACCAGCACCAGCTCGGGCGGACACTCCAGCGCTGCGATCGCGCGGCGCATCGCGAGCATCGTCGCCCAGAAGATGTTTAACTCGTCGATCTCGGCGACGCTCGCCTGGCCCAGGCCGACGCACGCGCAGCCGCGGATGCGAGCCGCCAGTTTCTCGCGCGTGTCGGCATAGAGCCCCTTCGAATCCGCGACACCCGCGGGCCAGCGCCGCGCGGGCAGGATCACGGCCGCCGCCACCACCGGTCCGGCGAGCGGCCCGCGCCCGGCCTCGTCGACCCCCGCCACCACGCCGCCATGCGCGCGCTCCAGGCTGTAGGTCGCCCGTGCCATCCCCTTCAGCCCCCCACCCGAACGCGACGAAGTCGACTGCGCCTTGGAAGGTCGGCACTGCCGCGTTGGCGCGAGAGTGAAGAGCAGGGCGAAGGAGGGCTGGGGAGACCGCGGCGGCGCAGCATGAAGCGAAGTCTATCGCGGTCCGCCGACTGCAGGACAGGATTAAATCGGTAAAGTTGGAGGCGCCGCCCGGCAAGCCGCGGTCCGCCCTCTCCGGCCCGGCCGGAGAGAGCGGGGCACGGGTTCAGGCGTGCAGGTCGAAGCGGTCGGCGTTCATCACCTTGACCCACGCAGCCACGAAGCCGCGTGCGAACATCTCGGACGCGTCGGCCGCGGCGTATACCTCCGAGATCGCGCGCAGCTGGCTGTTCGATCCGAACACCAGGTCGGTGCGTGTCGCGGTCCAGCGCTCAGCGCCGCTGGCACGGTCGTTGCCGACGAACTCCTGATCGCTCTCCTCGCCCACCTGCTTCCATTGGAGGCCCATGTCGAGTAGATTTACGAAGAAATCGTTTGAAAGCACGCCCGGCCGATCGGTGAACACGCCGTGCTTCGATCCGGCGTGATTGGCACCCAGCACG
This sequence comes from Sphingomonadaceae bacterium, assembly GCA_032249695.1. Lineage (GTDB taxonomy): Bacteria > Pseudomonadota > Alphaproteobacteria > Sphingomonadales > Sphingomonadaceae > JAVVHE01. The sequence goes on from JAVVHE010000003.1 coordinate 113,090, forward strand.
CGCAGGCCCGCGACCAGCACTGCCATTTCAGGCGCCGCCAGCCCCAGCAGATGCGAACGATCAACCAGCAGTTCTTCGGTTGGGAGGAGCGCCGCGACGTCGTTCTGGTCGATCGGCGCATCGTCGGCCGCCGGAGCCGGATCCTGCCGGATCAGGTCCTCGGAGGCAACCTCCGGCCCCCAAATTCCAGCCCGCTGGTGATCGTATCGTCGCCCATGCCGCTGCCGTCGGTGGAGGCCCAACCGATACCCATCGCATGGATGCCCGCCGCCTCCGGCTCCTTCCCGACATGTTTCACCGGGCAGCCCGCGCCGGCGAACGCAAGACCGTCGGTGAACTCTGCACGCTCCTCGGCCGCACCAACCGCGACATCTGGCCCGAGCAGCAAGGCTGGCGGCGCCAAGCGATGCACCGCGGGCGCGAGGATGGCTTGAAAAAGATCCACACGTCCAACCGATGATTACGCCCGGAATGATCGACTGGATCGATTGGTTGCCTGGATCTCGCTTCCCCGCGAGGGCGCGGCGCGATAGCGGACGGCGGATGCAGACACTCGCCCGCCGCGACCGAACCTGGCCCCAGCGGGCCGCAGCGCTCGGTGCGGGCGCGGTGGCGGCGCTGGGGTTTTACGGCAACCCGTTCTTGGTGTGGCAGCCGTGGGGTGGCCTTGCGACCGTTGCCGGACTGACGGCGCTGGTGCTATTTTGCGCTCGGGCACCGCGCCGCGCGGCCGGGCTGGGCTGGTGCTGGGGTTGGTCGCAGTTCTTCATCGGCTGCCACTGGATCGCGCAGGCGTTCGAATATCAGGCGAAGATGCCGCCCTGGATCGGCTGGCTGACGGTCGCCGGCCTCGCGGCGCTCTTGGCGACCATGCCCGCGCTGGCCTGCTGGCTCGCCTGGTCATCGCCGCTGCGCAAGCGCATGTCGCCGTGGTGGAGCCTGCCCGCCGCATGGATGCTGACCGAATGGATCCGCGTGTGGCTGTTCACGGGCTTCCCGTGGAACCCGATCGCGGCGGCATTCCTGGGCGATCGTGCCACCGGAATGGCCGACGGTGCAGCGTGGGTGGGCGCGATCGGGCTGTCGGGCATCGTCGTGCTGGCGGCGGCGGGGCTGGCGCGTGCGCTAGGAGACCGGCGGATGGGGATCGCGCCTGCGCTGACTGTGATCGCGCTCGTCGGCGTGGCGGCTGTTCCCGGGGGACGGTTGACGGCGTCCAAGCGGGTCGAGCTTGTCATCGTGCAGCCCAACATCGGGCAGGAGGTGAAATGGCAGGCCGACAGCCTTGCCTTCCAGGCCGAACGGCTCACCAGCCTGTCGCGCCAGGCCCCGCCGCCCAAGCCCGGCGTGCCACGGCTGATCCTGTGGCCCGAAGTCGCGCTGCCGGGACTCGACCTTCAGCGCGACGCGCAGGCGCGCGCGGCGCTGACGACGCTGCTGCGGCCGGGAGACCTGCTGCTGACCGGAGCGAACACCTTCAGGCTCAGCGCCGCCGGTGAGGTGACGGGAGCGACGAACAGCCTGCTCGCGCTCGACAGCGCAGGCCGCGTGATCGGCCAGTTCGACAAGTTCCACTTGGTCCCCGCGGGCGAGTATGTGCCGCTGCGCCCGATCGCCGACGTGCTGGGCCTGTCGCGGCTGGCGCCGGGTTCGATCGACTTCACCCCCGGCCCCGGCCCGCGCACGCTGAGCCTGCCCGGCGTGCCCGATGTCGGCCCGCTGATCTGCTATGAGATCATCTTTCCGGCGCGCATCGTCGATGAGGACCACCGGCCCGCATGGCTGCTCAATCCGTCGAACGACGCATGGTTCGGCCGCGATGGGCCACCGCAGGCGCTGGCGCAGGCGCGGCTGCGCGCGATCGAAGAGGGGCTGCCCATCGCCCGCTCGACGCCGACCGGTATCAGCGCGCTGATCGGTCCGCGCGGTGAGGTGCTGGCAGCGCTGCCGCAGCGTGTGGCGGGCGCGCTGACGGTTGAATTGCCCGCGCCGCGTGAAGCGACGGTGTTCGGGCGATTCGGCCACCTGACGACGGCGCTGCTGGGGCTGCTGTTCCTCGGCGTGGGTGCGTGGGAGGGACACCGGCGGATATAAAGCAGGCTTTAACTCCCCTTGCGCGGGCGGCTGAACCGGCCTAATCGCCGCACCGCAACAAACCCTCCCACATCACCGGAGCCACCATGCGTCACGGCCGCTATCTGTTCACGTCCGAATCGGTCTCGGAAGGCCACCCAGACAAGGTCGCGGATCAGATTTCCGACGCGGTCGTCGACCTGTTCCTGGGCAAGGACCCCGAAGCGCGCGTCGCGTGCGAGACGATGGTGACGACTAACCGCATCGTGCTGGCGGGCGAGGTGCGATCGGCCGAGGGCAAGGAGCCCGACCGCCACGAGATCGAGAAGGTCGCGCGCGCCGCGGTGAAGCGAATCGGCTATGAGCAGCGCGGATTCCATTGGAATTACGGCACATTCGAAAATCACCTGCACGCGCAGTCGATCAACATCGCGCAAGGCGTGGACTCGTCGGGCAACAAGGACGAGGGCGCGGGCGACCAGGGCATCATGTTCGGCTATGCCTGCGACGAGACGCCGGCGCTGATGCCAGCGACGCTGTTCTACTCGCACCGCCTGCTGGAGAAGCTGGCACACGACCGCCATGCCAGGATCGTCCCGTTCCTGGAGCCCGACGCCAAGAGCCAGGTGACGCTGGACTTCGAGAACGGCGTGCCGCTGCGCGCGACGAAGCTGGTCATCTCCACCCAGCACAAGCCAGGCACCAACCAGGACGAGCTGCGCCAGTATGTGAAGGGCGTGATGGCGGGCGTGCTGCCGGAGGGCTGGATGCCGGGCGACGAGGACATTTTCGTGAACCCGACCGGCCTGTTCGAGATCGGCGGGCCGGACGGTGACGCCGGGCTTACGGGCCGCAAGATCATCGTCGACACCTATGGCGGCGCGAGCCCGCACGGCGGCGGCGCGTTCAGCGGCAAGGACCCCACCAAGGTCGACCGCTCGGCAGCCTATGCCTGCCGCTATCTGGCGAAGAACGTGGTCGCAGCCGTTCTGGCGAAGCGCTGCACGATTCAGATCAGCTACGCGATCGGCGTTGCCGAACCGTTGAGCTTCTATGTGAACCTGCACGATACCGGCCAGGTGGACGAGGCGAGGCTGGAAGCGGTGCTGCCCGAGCTGATGCGCCTCACTCCGCGCGGGATCCGCACCCACCTGGGGCTCAACGCACCGATCTACGAGCGCACCGCGGCCTATGGCCATTTCGGCCGCGAGCCCGATGCCGAAGGCGGCTTTACCTGGGAGAAGACCGACCTCGTCGATCAGCTGAAGCGCCATTTCGCCTGAGCTGAGCGCGGCCGGGCTTCCCTCGGCGGCGCGCCGTCAGCAGCGATCCGTCCGGCCGTGAACGCGCTTCCAGCTCGCCCGACGCCGCGCTAATCGTCGCGCTTGGCACGGCGAATGCCGCGGCGCGCGGCGCAGCGGCCGCTTCGGTCAGTAAGACGGCGGCGTCGGAATAGGCGCCGATCCAATCCATCGCAGGCTGGACGGTCTGAGGCTGCGAACCTGGCTGAGGCGCGGCCCGACCAGCGCGCAGCCGTTACGCCGCCACGCTATACTTCGAAATCTGTGCGCGGACAGGCATGCCGAACCGCTCGCCCAGCACGCGAGCGACGATCGGCGCAGCGGCGCCGCAGCCATAGAGCGGCGTCGCGCGCGCCATCGCTGAGTGTAGCGCCGGATCGCGCAGGATCGCGAGCGTGGTGCCCTCGATCGCCTTGGGGTCGGAGCCGACCAGCGCGCCGAGACCAGCTTCCACGACCTCCTGCCGCTCGGTCTCCTCGCGCAGGATCAAGACCGGCACGCCGAGTGTCGCCGCTTCCTCCTGCAAGCCGCCCGAATCGGTCAGCACCAGCCGCGCCTGCCGCAGCAGCCAGACGATCTCCGAATAGCGCAGCGGCTCGGTCAGGTGCACGTTCAGCGCACCCGCCAGTTCGGCTCGCATCAGCCGCGCCGCTTCGGGGTTGGGGTGGATGGGGATCACGAAATCCGCCCCCGCCCGCTCGGCGATCTGGCTGATCGCTGCGCAGATGCGTTGCAGCGGCTCGCCCAGATTTTCCCGGCGGTGCGCGGTCACCACCACCAGCGGGCGGCGGCGGTCGAGATAGGCGAAACGGCGCTTGAGACGAGAGCGCAGCATCGGCGAGCGATCGATCGCCGCGCTCATTTCCATCAGCGAATCGATGCCCGTGTTGCCGCTGAGGACCACGCGATCGGGCAGCACCCCGGTCTCGACCAGGTTCAAGCGCGCCCGGTCGGACGGCGCGAAGTGCAGCGCTGCGATCGCGGCGATGATTCGACGGTGCCCCTCCTCCGGGAACGGCGCGCGCAAATCGCCCGTGCGCAGCCCGGCCTCGACATGCGCCACCGGCACGCCCGCGTAGAAGGACGCGAGCGCGCCAATCGCAGCGGTGGTGGTATCGCCCTGCACCACCGTCACCGCGGGGGCGACATCCTGCACGACGCGCGTCACGCGATCGAGCGCGGCTGCCGCAAAACTCTGCGGCGTCTGGCCATCGCGCATCAAGTTCAAGTCAATATGCGGCTGGTGCTGGAAGTTCTGCAAAGCGCGGTCGAGCAGTCCGCGGTGCTGGGCAGTTGCGCACACGATCGGTGCCAGTGAGCGCCCCAGCTTCAACGATCGGACCACCGGCGACAATTTGATCGCCTCTGGCCGGGTCCCCATGATGACAAGCGCCGTCGGTCGGTAAACCATTATTTAATTCTCCGCCCTTCCCACCGAAATGACGGAGCCGAAATTAACAGTAACCCACTTTCTTCACAATAACCCTTTTTGTAAAGTAGGTTAAGCGGGATCGCTCAGATTTCCACTTGACTACCTAGTTCTACGACGCGGTTCGTCGGTAGCTTAAAGAAGCTCATGGCGCTTTCTGCGTTCTGCAGTAGCCACGCGAACAGCTTTTCGCGCCACACCGGCATACCTGGCCGTTCGGACGCAAGCAAAGTCTGCCGCGCAAGAAAGAAGCTCGTCTCCATCATCTTCACCTTTGGGCCGCAATTCGCCAGCCGCTTCAGCGCCTCGGGCACGTTGGGCTCCTGCATAAAGCCGTAATGCAGCACTACGCGGTAGAAGTTCTCGCCAAGATCCATGACTTCGATACGGTTCTCGTCGTCGACGACCGGCACCTCAGCGACATTTACCGTCAGGATGAGAATCCGCTCGTGCAGCACCTTGTTGTGCTTCAGGTTGTGGAGCAGCGCGTGCGGCACGCCGTTCGGCGACGAGGTCATGAACACCGCCGTCCCCGGCACGCGGGTCGCGGAGTTGCTGGCGGAGCGGATGAAGACATCGACCGGCATCGCGCTTTCGCGCAGACGGCTCATCATCAGGGCTCGTCCGCGCGCCCACGTCGTCAGCAGCAGGAACGCGATCGCGCCGATCATCAGCGGGAACCAGCCGCCATCGACGATCTTCGTGAGGTTGGACGCGAGATACGCTCCATCGAACAGCAGCAGCAGCCCGATGAGCGGCCAGCTGTAGATGCGCTTCCAGCCCCAAACATTGGTGATCAAGACCGCGATCATGCACGTCGTGATGAACATCGTGCCCGTGACTGCGATGCCGTAGGCCGACGCCAGGTTGCTCGATTCGCGGAAGCCCAGCACGAGCAGCACAATCAGCAGCAGCAGCAGCCAGTTCATGAAGGGCACGTAAATCTGCCCGTAGGCGCTTGCCGAGGTATGGAGGATCCGCAGCCGCGGCAGGTAGCCAAGCTGCACCGCCTGGCGCGTGACCGAGAACGCGCCCGATATGACCGCTTGGCTCGCGATCACTGTCGCCATCGTTGCGAGGATGACCATCGGCAGCCGGAACTCGTCCGGTGCCATCAGGTAAAAGGGGTTCTCGATACTGGCGGGATCCGTCAGCACCAGCGCGCCTTGGCCTAGATAGTTGAGCATCAGCGCTGGCAGCACCACCGCCAGCCACGACAGGCCGATCGGCTTGCGGCCGAAATGGCCCATATCGGCGTAGAGTGCCTCGGCGCCCGTCACCGCCAGCACGATCGAGCCGAGTGCAAGGAATGCGAGCTTGGGATCGTGGGTGATGAACAGCACCGCGTGATGAGGGCTGAGCGCGGAGATGATATCGGGGTTGAGCGCGATCTGCCGAACGCCCAGCACCGCGAGCACCGCGAAATAGACCAGCATCACCGGCCCGAACAGCCGCCCGACCTTCTCGGTCCCGCGCGACTGAATCAGGAACAGCCCAAACAGGATGACGAGCGAGCCCGGCAGCACCATCGGTTGTAGCCGTGCCTCGACCGTCGTCAGCCCCTCCATCGCCGACAAGACCGAAATGGCGGGGGTGATGATCGCGTCGCCGAAGAACAGGGCGGTTGCCATGATGCCCAGCAACATCAGCCAGCGCCCGCGACCCAGCCCGACATTGCGAACGAGCAGCGCGAACAGCGACAGGCTGCCGCCCTCGCCGCGGTTGTCGGCACGCAGCGTGATGAACACGTATTTGACCGTCACGATGACGATCATCGTCCAGAACATGATGCTGAGCACGCCGTTCACGTGCAGCGGATCGACCGTCAGCTTGTGATGGCCGATGAAGCATTCCTTGAGCGCATAGAGAGGGCTGGTGCCGATATCGCCGAACACCACGCCGATCGCTCCAACCGCCAGCGCGGAGAAGCGGCCATGCGGGGCGTGGCTATCGGGCAGCGCCAGGTGCGCACCGGGGGCCCCGGCAGGCGTGTTCGCGCCCACCCGAGCCTCCGCGGACGCGGCGGCCTTGGCTGTGACCGGAGGTGCGGTCATCGCCGGTTGGTCGGGCGGCAGGTGGCCAGGAAAGCGCGAAATGAGGCTTGCATGATGCGCCCGCTCGGGACGAAGAGTGGCGGCGCTACCACAGCCCATGCTGCGCTGCAACGCGGCCGATGGGCGCTGATTCTGGAAGGACGATACCCATGCGCGTCGGCGTGCCCCGCGAGATCAAGGTCCATGAATATCGGGTCGGCCTGACCCCCGACTCGGTCGCGGAGCTGACGCATCACGGTCACCGGGTCGCCGTCGAGACCGGCGCGGGCGCGGGCATCGACTTCGCCGACCAGGACTATATCGACGCTGGCGCCGAGATCGTGGCGAACGCCGAGCAGGTGTTCGAGCGGTCGGACATGATCGTGAAAGTGAAGGAGCCGCAGCCCGCCGAATGCGCGATGTTGCGGCAGGGGCAGGTGCTGTTCACCTATCTGCATCTTGCCGCCGACAAGCCGCAGGCCGAGGCGCTGATGCGATCGGGCGCCGCCTGCATCGCCTACGAGACGGTGACCGACGCGCGCGGCGGCCTGCCGCTGCTTCGCCCGATGAGCGAGGTTGCGGGCCGCATGAGCGTGCAGGTGGCAGCGCACTGGCTGGAGAAGGGCCAGGGCGGGCGCGGTGTGTTGCTGGGCGGCGTGCCGGGTGTCGCGCCGGGCCGAGTCGCGATCATTGGCGGCGGCGTCAGCGGTCTCAATGCCGCGTTCATGGCGAACGGCCTGCGCGCCGACGTGACGATCTACGACATCTCGACCGCGCGGCTGGCCGAGATCGACCAGATTTTCGAGGGCCGGGTGAAGACTGCCTACGCCAGCCACGCAGCGATCGCGGCTGCGGTGGAGCGCGCGCACGCGGTGATCGGCGCGGTGCTGGTGCCGGGCGCCGCGGCGCCCAAGCTCGTCACGCGCGACATGCTGAAGACGATGAAGCGCGGGTCGGTGCTGGTCGACATCGCGATCGACCAAGGCGGCTGCTTCGAGACTTCGCACCCCACCACGCACGACGATCCCGTCTTCTCGGTCGATGGAGTCATCCACTATTGCGTTGCGAACATGCCCGGAGCGGTCGCGCGCACCTCGACCTTCGCGCTCAACAACGCGACGCAGCCCTTCGTCATGCGACTTGCGAACCTCGGCGCCGACGCAGCGATGCGCGCCGACCTGCACCTCGCGCACGGGTTGAACGTCAGCCACGGCAAGATCCGCCACGCCGCGGTGGCCGAAGCGCTTGACCTCCCGTTCGAGGCGTGGGGCTAAGCCTTGAGAGCGGAGCGTCGACCGCGGCCCGTCTCCTCCATCGCTGTCCGCGAACGGCTGGCTTCGCGGTCTGGTCAGCGGCAGACAGCATCCCCCACGCCGAGCCTCCGCCACAGTCGCACGCGAGGATTACCCGTCGCGTCCAGTCGCGCGTCTCAGTCGCGCGGAGCCTAGCGCCCGTACAAGAGCGCGAGCGCGAGGCTGCCCGCAGCGATGCGGTACCAGGCGAACGGACCGAAGCCGTGGCGTGAGATGAAGCGTACGAACAACCGCACGACGATCACCGCCACGATAAACGCCGTCACGAAGCCGATCGCGATCAGCTCGCCTTGATCGGTCGAAAGGCTGGCGCGGTTTTTATAGAGCTCCAGCGTCGTGGCGCCGAGCATCGTCGGTACGGCGAGGAAGAAGCTGAACTCCGCTGCCGTGCGGCGCTCGACGCCCAGCGAGAGCGCGCCCATGATCGTCGCGCCCGACCGGCTGACACCCGGAATCATTGCCAGACACTGGATGAAACCGACTGCGAGCGAAGTCGGAGCAGGGACCGACGCGACGCCCTTGAACAATTTGCGCCTGGCCATGCGCTCGATCGCGAGAATCGCGAGGCCGCCGACGATGAAGCTGACCGCGACCACCTCGGGATGCGCCAGCAGCGCCTCGACGCGCTTTCTCAGCAAGAGGCCGATGACGACGGCTGGGATGCACGCGAGCGCCACGTTGCGAACGAAGCGCAGGCTCTCCGGCTGCCGGCGCAGCAGTCCGTTCAACACCGCCAGGAATGTGCGCCAGTACAAAACGACGATCGCCAGGATGGCGCCCAACTGGATGACAATGTTGAACAGCACCCAGCGCGCCGGGTCATAGCCGAATAGTCTTGTTGCAAGGATCAGGTGACCGGTCGACGAGACGGGCAGGAATTCGGTCACGCCTTCGACGATGCCCAGCAGGATCGCAGTAAGCGTCGGATTGAGGTCCATCGGGGCGCGAAGATCCTTGCAAAGGGCCCGGCCAGCAACGGCCGCGCGCCTGCCGCTACACCGCGCGACCCTAAGCCACCAGCCCCCACAGCACCATCAGCCGCTCGTCCGTTCGCCCACGCTTTCGGCGAACCGGCCGCCGTTGCGATAGACGATCAGATAGCGCTCGCCGACAGCCTCCATCGGAGCGGGTGTGATGCCGAACGCCTCCAGCCCCTCGGCGCCGTCGGGCACAACATTATCGCGGCCGAGCATCGCCAGCTGGTCGCTGGTGATCGGCAGCCCGGGGATGATGTCGCCAGCCGCCGCCATGAGCGCGGCTGCCGCGTGCGGTACGTCGACCAGCGCGCGCTTCGATCCGATCGTCGCGGCGATCCACGTCTGGATGTCGCGCAGGCTGTAGGTCCGCGGCCCACCGAGATGGTAGGTGCGCCCGCCATAGCGGTCGGGGTCGCTGACCGCCTTCGCCACTGCGCGCGCGACATCGACCACATAGACCGGCTGGAAGCGCGTGCCGCCCGAAACGACCGGGATCACGGGCGCCAGCGGCATGCGGGCGAGCGCTGCGAAGCGGTTCAGAAATTGGTCGTCAGGGCCGAAGATGATCGACGGGCGCACGATCGTCGCCCGCGGGATCGCGGCCTGGACGCGCGCCTCGCCGTCCGCCTTGCTGCGCCCGTAGGCCGATGGGCTCTGCGGATCGGCGCCAATCGCCGAGACCTGGACGAAGCTTCTGACACCCGCCTCAGCAGCCGCGCGCGCGGCGTTTCCCGCGCCCTCGGCCTGGATACTGCGGAAGCTCCGCCCGCCGCCTTCGGCAAGGATACCGACGAGGTTTACCGCGTCGGTCGCCCCCTGCATCGCCGCGTCCATGCTGCGCGGATCGCGGATGTCGGCCGCGATCAGCTGGATCTGGCCGAGCTGGCCGAGCGGCTTCAGGAACAGCGCCTTCTGCGGGCTGCGCACCGCCACGCGTACGCGCGCGCCGCCTTCGGCCAATTCCTGCACCACATGGCGGCCGAGGAAGCCCGACCCGCCGACGACCGTCACCAGCCTGTCCATCTGCCCCGAACGCTCCCACGTCGCTGCACTGTACCGATGGCGGGATCGCCGGGCCCGTGCCTGCCAACGCGTCTAGAGGAGGCCGCCCGCCATTGACAACGCGGCGCAATGGCCCCTATCGCCCCCGCTCTCAAACGGCCCCCTGCCCAGGTGGCGGAATTGGTAGACGCGCTAGCTTCAGGTGCTAGTGCCGGTAACGGCGTGAAGGTTCGAGTCCTTTCCTGGGCACCATAAATTGCAGCGCTTGGCAATCTGAGCGGCTTGATGGACAGTCGCCCTGCCCGTCCACTCCACTTGCGCCGGTCTCAAATAGCCAACGCGAGCCGGCGGCAGCGGACGGGTGCGCGGATCAGGCGGGGGGGCGGCGGATTTTGACGTTGCCTTGGCGACGCGCCGGCGCGCCTCAGCCGACCCGATCGGCAACCAGCGCATCGACCACCGCCGGGTCGGCGAGCGTCGAGATGTCGCCCAGCGCCGCCGCGCTCACTTCGCCCTCGGCGATCTTGCGCAGGATGCGGCGCATGATCTTGCCGCTGCGCGTCTTGGGCAGCCCGGGGGCGAACTGGATCGTATCGGGCGTGGCAATGGGGCCGATCTCGCGGCGCACCCACTGTGTCAGCTCGGCGCGCAACGGGTCCGATCCGTCCTCGCCCGCGTTCAGCGTCACAAAGGCGTAGATGCCCTGACCCTTCAGCTCGTGCGGCATGCCGACGACCGCGGCTTCGGCGACCTTGGGATGCGCGACGAGCGCCGATTCGACCTCGGCGGTGCCCATGCGGTGACCACTGACATTGATCACATCGTCCACGCGGCCGGTGATCCACCAATATCCGTCGGCGTCGCGGCGCGCGCCGTCGCCGGTGAAATAGAGGCCGGGATAGGTGGTGAAATAGGTCTGGAAAAAGCGCGCGTGGTCTCCCCAGACGGTACGCATCTGGCCAGGCCAGGACTTCGCGATGCACAGGTTCCCGCTCGCCTCGCCGCGCAGCTCGTGCCCGTTGGCGTCGACCAGCAGCGGGTGCACGCCGGGCAGCGGCTTTGTCGCAGAGCCGGGCTTGAGGTCGGTCGCGCCGGGCAGCGGAGCGATGAGCGCGCCGCCGGTCTCGGTCTGCCACCAGGTATCGATGATCGGCAGCCGCCCGCCGCCGACAACGCGGTGATACCACTCCCACGCCTCGGGGTTGATCGGCTCGCCGACCGTCCCCAGCACCTTGAGCGATGCGCGGCTGTGCTTCGTCACATGCGCATCGCCCTCGCGCATCAGCGCCCTCAGCGCGGTCGGAGCGGTGTAGAAGATCTCAACTCGATGCCGGTCGATCATCTCCCAGAAGCGGCCATGATCGGGATGGTTGGGCACGCCTTCGAACATGACCGTCGTGACGCCGTTCGCAAGCGGACCGTAGACGACGTAGCTGTGGCCCGTGACCCAGCCGACGTCAGCAGCGCACCAGTAGATTTGGCCAGGCCGCGCGTCGAACACCAGCTCGTGGGTGTAGGCCGCCCAGAACAGATAGCCGCCGCTCGTGTGCAATACGCCCTTGGGCTTGCCCGTCGATCCGCTGGTGTAAAGAATGAAGAGCGGGTCTTCGGCGCTCATCGGCTCGGGCGCGCACTCGGGCGCGGCGATGGCCATCAGTTCGTGCCACCAGCGGTCGCGCGGCGTCAGGGCGACGTCGGCACCCGTCCGCCGCAGCACGATCACGCGCTCCACCGAAGGCGCACCCGCTGCCAGCGCCGCATCGACATTGGCCTTTAGCGGCACGCGCTTGCCGCCGCGCAGCCCCTCGTCGGCGGTGATGACGAGGCGGCTGTCGCAATCTTCGATGCGGCCCTCCAGCGCCTCGGGCGAAAAGCCCGCAAACACCGTTGAATGGATCGCGCCGATGCGCGCGCAGGCAAGCATCGCGACCGCCGCCTCGGGCACCATCGGCAGATAGATCGTCACCCGGTCGCCGCGCCGCACGCCCTCGGCCTTCAGCACCTGCGCGAAGCGGCACACTTCGGCGTGAAGCTCGGCAAAGGTCAGCACGCGGCTCTCCGCCCTGTCGTCGCCTTCCCAGATGATCGCGGGCTGATTACCGCGCGTCGTAAGATGTCGGTCCAGGCAGTTGGCGCTGACGTTCAGTACTCCGTCGCCGAACCAGCGCACCTGGAAGCTCGCCTCCGCGAAGCTCGACTCGTCCATGCGCGCCGGCTGCCTGATCCAGTCGAGCCGCTCGATCTCGCGCGCCCAGAACGCGTCCGGGCTCGCGGCCGCCTCGGCGCACATCGCCTCATAGCGCTCGCGCGTTACCCGCGTGCGCGCCCGCCACGCCTCGCTGACCGGATAGATGTCCGCCACCCGTCGCTTCTCCTAATCGCTCTCGTTGGCTCCGTTTTAGACGGGCCCGCGCGCCTGCGCACCCTTGAACCGCCGCCCGCGCGCAGTCATAACAGTGCCATATTGGCGGCCGTCCCTCCCCGGGGCGGCCGTTTCCATATCCGGAAAGGATCCCGCCCGTGGCCGACGCCCATCCGATCATGCCGCATGCCACCGCATCGTGGCTGGTGGAAAACACCTCGCTCTCGTTCCAGCAGATCGCCGACTTTTGCGGCATCCATGTGCTCGAAGTGCAGGCGATCGCCGATGACACCGCGGCGACCAAGCTGACGGGCCGCGATCCGGTGCGCGCGGGCGACCTGACGATCGAGGATATCGAGAAGGGCCAGGCCGATCCGCGCCACCGACTGCGGCTGCTGAAGGGGCCGGACCAGCTAAAGCGCACCAAGGGCCCGCGCTACACGCCGGTCAGCAAGCGCGTCGACAAGCCCGATGGCATCGCGTGGATCATCCGCAACCATCCGGAGATTACCGATGGCCAGATCTCGAAGCTCATTGGCACGACCAAGACGACGATCGCCTCGATCCGCGACAAGAGCCACTGGAATTACACCAACCTGACGCCGAAGGATCCGGTGACGCTGGGCCTGTGCTCGCAGCGCGAACTGGATGCCCTGGTCGCCGCGGCCGCCAAGGACAAGCCGCCGGTCGATGATCCGAAGCTGGAGACCGAGCGCGCTGCGCTCATCGAACAGCTGCGAGCCGAGCGCGAGGCGGCCGATCGTGCCGCGCGCGAGGCCGAGGAAGCCGCGCGCGCCGAGATGGAGGAGCAGACGCTGTTCGCCGACGCCGAAGCGCCCGAGCACGAGGAAGAGCATCGGGCCTGAGGTCCGCGGCCGCGGGGGCCGGGTGCACAGAACGCAGCGCCCAATTGAAGGAAAGGCGGTGTTCTGCGGTGCGCGATGGTGGAGGGGGTTGGATTTGAACCAACGTAGGGCGAAGCCCGGCAGATTTACAGTCTGCTGCCATTGACCACTCGGCCACCCCTCCACGGGACGCAAACCGCGGGACCAAGGCCGCCGCGGGCGGAGCGGCGCTAATGGCGGCGCAGGCGTGCGCCGTCAACCGGGGCTTCGCCGCCGTCGGTGACCAGCCGCTTCGGATTGTGCCCCCGAGTAACCTCTGATACGGCAGCGCAACAACGGAGGCGACCAATCATGAAAATGGTGCTGACAGCACTCGCGTTCGCGGGCGCCGCCACGTCGGCTCAGGCTGAGAATGCCTGCCCCAGCGGCAATGTTGCGGTTGTCCGCATTAGCTCGATCAAGCCTACGGGCAGTATGGCAGGCTTTCGCGAGGCCGCGACCGAGCACGCAAAGTGGTACAAGAGCCACGGCTACAAGGACGAGTTCACCATCGCCCCGTTGCTGATCTACGATCAGGCGACGAACAGCCTGAAGGCTGTCCCCAACAAGGTGATGACGATCCACGCGCGGTCGTCGCAGGTGCCAAGCGACAAGCAGGACGCCGGTTGGGCTGCCTACGTCGCGAAATATCAGGCGAACAGCGAGATCGAGACGACGACGTTGGTCTGCCTGGAGCGCTAGCCGGCGCTCAGGCCGCGCCCGCGAGCAACTCGACGCCGCCGATCGCCATGAGGCGCGGCAGCAGCTCTTGGTCGGCCAGGAAGTCGCCGCCGAGCCGGACGCTGGCGACGCCGCCGGGCAGTTCGACGCGCGCGATCAGCTCGCCGCGGCCACCGCGGCGATCGGCGAGGATCGATGCGAGCTTGGGGATGGCGTCGACGCGCTCGATCTTCAGCTCCACCCGCACACGCAAGCGCTTGGCGGCGTCAGCGAGCCGAACCGCCGAGCGGATGGTGAGAGCGGGACCCGTCTCGCCCTCACGCCAGCTCGGTTCGGCGGTCAGCAGTGCAGGTTCGCCCGATTTGGCGAGCTTTTCCAGCGCGGCCTGCGGCTCGTCATCGAAGGCGCGCGCGACGAAGCTGCCGCTGGCGTCGCTGCAATCGACCAGCAGATAGCGCCGCCCGCTGCCATTGCGCGATTGCATCCAGCGCGCTCCGCCCACCAGCGTGCCGATCTTCACCTGCTCGGGGCCGCCGCGGCCGGCGGCGCAGATGTCCGCCCAGCTCCGCGCGCCTTCGGAGCGGAGCACGGGCGCGAACTGGTCGATCGGGTGGCCGCTGAAATAGAAACCGAATGCGTCCTTCTCGCGCGCCACACGCTCCTGCTGCGACCACTGCGCACCGGCTCGTGGCACCAGCAGCTGCACGTCGCCAATGGCGTCGCCCAGCAATGTGCCCTGGCCGCAGCTGCGCGCGGCGGCCGCGCTCTGCGCGGCGGCGATCAGCGTATCGGCCATGCCGTGGACCGCGGCGCGGTTGGGCTCCAGCACGTCGAACGCGCCTGCTGCTGCCAGCGCTTCCAGCATGCGTTTGTTGAGTGATTTTGGGTCGATGCGCGCGGCGAAGTCGGAGAGCGAGCGGAACGGCCGCGCGGCGACGACGTCGACCATCGCCGCCTCGCCCACGCCCTTCAGCCCCGCGAGCGCATAGCGAACCGCGCCGTCCTCCACCGTGAAGCCCGGCGCGCTGCGCGCAACGCATGGGCCAAGCACGCTGACGGCGAGGCGCTTGGCATCCTCCACGAACACCGCGAGCTTGTCGGTCAGGTGGCAGTCATATTGCATCGAAGCGGTGTAGAACTCCACCGGGTGATGCGCCTTCAGCCAGGCCGTATGATAGGCAAGAAGCGCGTAGGCCGCGGCATGGCTCTTGTTGAAGCCGTATCCGGCAAATTTGTCGATCAGGTCGAACAGCTCGTTGGCCTTCGTTTCGCCGATGGCGTTCTGCGCGCAACCTTTAAGGAACCGTGCGCGCTGGGCGGCCATCTCGTCCTTCTTCTTCTTACCCATCGCGCGGCGCAGGAGGTCGGCCTCGCCGAGACTGAAGCCTGCGAGCACCTGTGCGGCCTGCATCACCTGCTCCTGATAGACGATCAGGCCGTAGGTCTCTGCGAGCACCGTATGCAGCGCCGGATGCGGCAGCGCGACCGCTTCGCGGCCGTGCTTGCGCGCGGCGAAGCTCGGGATGTTGTCCATCGGGCCGGGGCGGTAGAGCGCGACCAGCGCGACCACGTCCTCGAACCTGTCGGGCTTCACCTGCGCGAGCGTGCGGCGCATGCCCTCCGACTCCAGCTGGAACACGCCGACCGTGTCGCCGCGCGCCATCAGCTTGTAGGCCGCCTCGTCATCGAGCGGCAGTGTCAGCCAGTCGACCGCCACGCCGCGCGCCAGCAGCAGCGTGCGTGCGAGCTCCAGCACGCTGAGCGTCTTCAGCCCGAGGAAGTCGAACTTCACCAGCCCCGCACGCTCGACCCATTTCATGTCGAACTGCGTCACGCCCATGTCCGAGCGTGGATCGCGATAGAGCGGCACGAGCTGGTGGAGCGGACGGTCGCCAATCACGACGCCTGCCGCGTGGGTGGAAGCGTGGCGCGGGAGACCCTCCAGCTGCAGGCCGATATCGAACAGCCGCGCGACGGCGGGATCGCGGTCGCGTTCGGAACGGAGATCGGGCACGCCCTCCAGCGCGCGCTTCAGCGTCCACGGGTCACTGGGATGGTTGGGGATCAGCTTCGCCAACCGGTCGACCTGTCCGTAGGGCATCTGCAGCACGCGGCCTACGTCCTTCACCACCGCGCGCGCTTTGAGCGTCCCGAAGGTGATGATCTGGGCGACGCGGTCGTGGCCATAGCGGTCGGCGACGTAGAGGATGACCTCGTCGCGCCGCGTTTCGCAGAAGTCGATATCGAAGTCCGGCATCGACACGCGTTCTGGGTTGAGAAAGCGCTCGAACAGCAGGCCGTGCGCCAGCGGATCGAGATCGGTGATGCCGAGCGCCCACGCGACCACCGACCCCGCGCCCGATCCGCGTCCCGGGCCGACCGGGATGCCGTGGCGCTTGGCCCACTGGATGAAGTCGGCGACGATCAGGAAATAGCCGCTGAACCCCATTCGCTCGATCACGCCGAGCTCGTAGTCGAGGCGGGACCAATGATCCTCCTCGGTACGGGAAGAGGGACCATGCGAAGCGTAGTGGAGGGGGGCTGCCGCGTCACCGGCGGCTGACACCGCAGCCCCCTCCACCGCCTGCGGCGGTCTCCTTCTCCAGGCGAAGCTTGGGGAGGAACGGGCCAAACGCTCCGCCAGCCCTGCGCGCGCGGCCTCGCGCAAGTTTCCTTCCAGATGCGGCAGGATCGGCTTGCGCTCGGGCGCGGCGACCGCGCAGCGTTGCGCCACTACGACCGTGTTCGCCACCGCATCCGGCAGGTCGGCGAACAGCTCGGCCATCGTTGCGGGCGGCTTCGCCCAATGGTGCGGGTTCGATCGGCGGCGCTCGCTGCTGCCGACATAGGCGCCATCCGCGATGCACAGCAGTACGTCATGCGCGGCATGGCCCGCGGGCGTCGCGTAGGTAAACGGGTTGGTCGCAACCAGCGGCAAGCCGCGGGCGTCAGCCAGTTCGATCAGATGCGGTTCGGCCGCGGCCTGCGCCGCATCACCCTGGCGCGAGAGCTCGATATACAGGCGGCCCGGGAACAGCGCCGCCATCTCGTCCGCCAGCGCATCGGCGCGGTCGCGCTGCCCGGCCGCTAGCCATTGCGTCAGGGCGCCCTCCGGCCCGGCTGTCAGCGCGATCAGCCCATCGGTTCGTCCGGCCAGCGCAGGCAACGGGAGCGACGGCTGCCCGCGCTCGGCGCCCAGCCGATACGCATCGGAAATCAGCGCCATCAGGTTCAGATAGCCGCGCTCGTCCTGCGCGAGGATCGCGAGCCAATGCTCGTCGACTCCCAGCAGCGCCCCGATCACCGGCTGGACGCCCGCCTTGCGCGCGGCCTCGGTGAATTCCATCGCGCCGAACAGCCCGGCGCGGTCGGTGAGCGCGATCGCGGGCTGACCCATCCCCGCCGCGAGCGCAGGCAGCGCCTTGGGCAGGATCGTGCCCTCGAGCATCGAATAGGCTGAGTGCGCCCGGAGGTGGACGAATGCGGTCATGGGTGCGCCGAATGTGCTGTGTCGGCCGCCTCACCGCCAGCGTCGGCGGCTCCCTTCCGGACGTAAGCTGTGGACGGAGCTGTGGGCCTTCCCCTCCGCGCTCAGTCATGCCAGCGAAGGCTGGAACCTGACCGGCACGGCGCGAGCCGCGCGTCGGGCGGGCAGGCCCAGCGTTTGCTGGGGTGAGGGAGGAAGCGCAGAGTGGACCTCTTGACGATCGAGCACGTGCTGCCCTTCATCGCGGTCGGCTTCGCCGCTCAGCTGGTCGATGGGGCGCTCGGCATGGCGTTCGGCGTGATCTCGTCGACGCTGCTCATCAGCCTGGGCGTGCCCCCGGCCGCTGCGTCGGCAGGCGTCCACGCGGTTGAAACCTTCACCACCGCTGCGAGCGGTGCGAGCCACGCCGCGCATCGTAACATTGATTGGCGGCTGTTCTGGCGGCTGGTCATCCCCGGCGTGCTCGGCGCGGTCGCCGGCGCCTATGTGCTGACTCAGATCGCCGCCGAGCGCGCCCGGCCGTTCGTGCTCGGCTATCTGGTCATCATTTCGATCATGCTGATCGTGCGCGGCCTGTCCGCCGCCCCGCGCCTGCGCCCCGCGCGCGTGGTGGAGCCGCTGGGCGCGGCTGGCGGCTTCCTCGATGCGGCGGGGGGCGGCGGCTGGGGGCCGATCGTCACATCGAACCTGCTGATGCAGGGCGAAGCCCCGCGCCAGACGATCGGCACCGTGTCCTTGAGCGAGTTCTTCGTGACGGTCGCCGTTAGCCTCACCTTCCTGACGCAAATGGGGCTGGAGGTGTTCACCATTGCGACGCTCGGCCTGCTAATCGGTGGCCTGCTGGCGGCCCCATTCGGTGCGGTGCTGGCCAAGCGTCTGAAAACGCAGACTTTGCTGGTCTTGGTTGGCACGGTGCTGATGGCAACCAGCCTCTACGGCATCTGGCGCGCCGTGTACGGCTGACCTACGAGTCTGTTGGCGCAGGACCAGCCTCTTCACCCGCGCCGAACCAACAGGCGGCAACGACGTCCGGACGCGTGGAACGGCGCGCACGGGCTGCCCCCCCCCGCCGTCGGTGACACTCAGACACGTTCGTTTGGCGCGAACTTCAGGCTGAAGCTCGCACCGCCACCCGCTGCGTTCACGGCCGAGATTTCGACGCCCATTGCGTCCGCGAACGCCTTTGCGATTGCGAGGCCGAGACCGCTTCCGCCGGAGCGGTCATCGCCGGTTCCCTTCGCGAACGTCTCGAAGATGCGGGCGCCCAAGGCCGCTGGCAGACCCGGCCCCTCGTTTTCCACCGTCAGAACGACGGAATGCCGCTCCCGCACGCCTCGGATCACGATTGTCCCAGTTTGACCGCCGTGCACTGCGGCGTTGGCGAGGAGGTTGAGGAGGATGTGGTGCAGCAGGCGTGGGTCGGCCCGCACCAACGGGAGGTCGGCGGGGACCTGCAGGTCGATAGTGTGCGCCTTCAGGAGGTCGCGCAGGTCGTGCGCCGCGCTCGCCACGGCGTCGGTGAGGTCGACGGGCTCCGGAGAGAGTTCGAGCGCGCCGCTGTCGATGCGGACCATGTCGAGGAGGTTGTCCAGGAAGCGGCGCAGGCGGGTCACCTCGGCGCGGGCGATCGCCACGTTCGGATCGCCCTCGTGCGCGGCCGCGATCGCGTCGACCGCTGCGGCGACCGAGGTGAGCGGTGTGCGCAGGTCGTGCCCGATCGAGGACAGCAGCGCGGCGCGCAGCCGGTCGCGCTCGGTCAGCACGCTCACCTGCCGCACGTCGTTCTCCAGCTTCAGCCGCTCGTGCGCGAGCGCGGCCTGGCCCAGCAATGTCGACAGCAGCATCGCGCGATCGGGCGTCACCGGTTCGCGGCCATCGGCTCCGGCCAGGCCCACCACCGCGAGCACACCGAGGCTCGTCACCAGCGGGTGAAACTGCCAATCGGCCGCTATCAGCGTGCCCGTGCCGACGCCGGCGGGCTCCGCGTTCGACCACGCCCAGTCGGCCGCCGCCATGTCGACCATGCCGAGGTCCGGCGTGTCCTCCGGGCAGGCGGCGAGGCGTTTGGGCACACCGTCGCGCCTGACGAGCAGCACGACCGACACGCCGAGCAGCCGGGACATCTCCTCGCAGACGACGCGGCTGGTGCTGTCCCAATCCGATACGCGCGCCAGCGCCTGGCCGAATGCGGAGACGGCCGCGTTCTCGTGCGCGCTGCGCGCACCCAGCGTCGCCCGGGCCTTCAGCCGTCCGGTGAGGTTCGCGGTGAACAGTGCGACCGCGATCAGGACGAAGAACGTCAGAACGCTCTGCGGGTCAGCGATCGTGAAGGTGTAGAGCGGCGGGAGAAAGAAAAAATTATAGGCAAGTCCCGCCACGATCGCGGTGCCGAAGCCAGGCCCGAAGCCGAACCGGAATGCGGTAACGATCACGGGCAGCAGGAACAGCAGATCGATGCCGCCTGGGCCGATCCACGGCAGCACCGCGTGGCCGAGCAGGACGATTGCTGCAACGAGCGCAGCGCCGACCAGATAAGCCCGCATCGACCCGGTCGCGACGGGCCGCGCGCGTACGGCTGGCAGCGCTGGCTGACCCTGGCGCAATGGGATGACATGGACGGCAAGGTCCTCGCTGGTCCGCAACAGCGTGCTGACCACCGAGCCGTGCCGCAGCGCGAACCACCAGCTGCGCCGCGATTTGCCGATCACCAGCTGCGTCGCGCGCATGGCGGCCACGTGCGTGCGCAACCCCTCCAGCACCGTTTCAGCGGGCACCGTCGCGACCGTCGCGCCCAGCCCGGCTGCCAGCCGCAGCGCGTCGGCGACGCGCCGCCTCGCATCGGGAGGAAACGCCATCGCGCGCGGCGTCTCGATGAACACCGCCTGCCACGGCGCGCGCAGGGCATCGGCCAAGCGCTTGGCTGCGCGCACCAGCTCGGCCGCGCCCGGCAATTCGTTGACCGCCACCAGCACGCGCTCACCCGCGGCGAACGCGCCGGGCGTGGCGGTCGCGTCGAGATGATCGAGCATTGCGCGATCGACGCTGAGCGCAGCGCGGCGCAGCGCCATCTCGCGCAGCGCCGAGAGGTTCGCCTTCGAGAAGAAATGGCCGAGCGCGCGCGAAGCTTCGGCGGGGACGTAGACCTTGCCTGCCTTCAACCGCTCGATCAGCTCGTCGGGCGGCAGGTCGACCAGCTCGATCTCCGCGTCGTCGAAGATCGAGTCGGGCACGGTCTCGCGGACCCGGACGCGCGTGAAGCTGGCAACGACGTCGTTCAGGCTCTCGACGTGCTGGACGTTGAGCGTCGTGTAGACGTCGATTCCCGCGTCGCGCAGTTCCTCGACGTCCTGCCAGCGCTTCGGGTGGCGGGTGCCTTCGACATTCGTATGGGCAAGCTCGTCGACGAGCGCGAGCTTGGGGCGGCGCGCGAGCACCGCGTCGAGGTCCATCTCCTCAAGCGTGTGGTTCATATACGCGACGCGGCGGCGCGGCACGATCTCGAACGGCGCGACGAGCGCTTCGGTGTCGGCGCGGCCGTGTGTTTCGACGATGGCGATCACCGCATCGACGCCGGAGGCGAGCCGCTCGGCGCCTTCGCGCAGCATCTCGAAGGTCTTGCCGACGCCCGGCGCGGCTCCGAGGAAGATCTTCAGGCGGCCGCGCTCCTCGCGCCGGGCGGCGCGGAGCAGCGCGTCGGGCGAGGGCCGGTCTTCGCGTGTAGCCATGAGCCGAGGTCTACGGTCGAGCGGAGCCGAGCGCCAAGCACAAGCACCCGACGATATGAAAACTTAACGGCCGACCCCCGCTTTCGCCGTCGCTTCCTAACGGCCGTCCGCCCTAGCTGACCGGCCGACCGCCGCGCGGCGGTTTGACGGAGTTCCGACCCGATGCCTGACCTGACGTGGCTCGCCGTGTTGACGGGCCTGTTTCTGTTGACGCTAGCGCTCGTGCGCCTGTGCGACAGGGCCTGACCGATGGGCCTGCACCTGACTCTCGCTGGCCTCACGGCGCTGGCGCTCCTCGTCGACCTGCTGGTCGCGCTGGTGCGGCCGGAACGTTTTTAGGGCCGCGCCGATGACCGTTCAGGGCTGGGCGCTGATCGCCCTTTTCGTCGCTGTGCTCGGACTGGCTGCGAAGCCGACGGGCCAGTGGCTGTTCGCGCTCTACGAAGGGCGACGCACGCCGTTTCACGCAGTGCTGGGACCGGTCGAGCGCGGTTTCTACCGGCTCGCCGGAGTCGACCCGAACGAGGAGCAGAGCTGGCACCGCTACGCGCTGCACATGCTGGTGTTCAACCTGGCGCTGCTGCTGTTCACCTATGCTGTGCTGCGGCTGCAGGGCGCGCTGCCCTGGAACCCGCGCGGTCTGGCGGGTCTGAGCGCGGACAGCGCACTGAACGTCGCGATCAGCTTCACCACCAACACCAACTGGCAGGGCTATTTGGGCGAGTCCGCGCTGTCGAACCTGTCGCAGGCGCTGGGGCTCACCATTCACAATTTCCTGTCGGCGGCGACGGGAATTGCCATCGCCTTCGCATTGTTCCGCGGCTTTGCGCGGCGGCAGGCTGGCAGCATCGGCAATTTCTGGGCCGATGTGACGCGCGTCACGCTCTACCTGCTGCTGCCGGTCTGCATCGTCTACGCGCTGTTCCTGATCGCGAGCGGCGTGCCGCAGACGCTCGCCACCAGCATCGACGCGACGACGCTGGAGGGCGCGAAGCAGACGATCGTGCTGGGGCCGGTGGCGTCCCAAGAAGCGATCAAGCTGCTGGGCACCAACGGTGGCGGATTCTTCAACGCCAATTCGGCGCATCCGTTCGAGAATCCGACCGCTCTGACCAACCTCGTCGAGATGCTGTCGATCTTCGCGATTGGCGTGGGGTTGACCTGGACGTTCGGCAAGGCGGTCGGCGACACGCGCCAGGGCTGGGCGATTCTCACCGCGATGGCGGTGCTGTTCGTGGGCGGCGTGACCGTCACCTACTGGGCGGAGGCCGCGGGCAACCCCGTCCTGCACCAGCTGGGCGTCGCGGGTGGCAATCTGGAGGGCAAGGAGACCCGGCTCGGCATCGCAGGCTCGGCGCTGTTCGCGGTGGTGACGACCGCCGCGTCCTGCGGCGCGGTCAACGCCATGCACGACAGCTTTACTGCGCTTGGCGGCCTGATCCCGCTGTTCAACATGCAGTTGGGCGAGGTCGTGGTGGGCGGTGTCGGCGCGGGCATCTACGGCTTCCTGCTGTTCGCGGTGCTGGCTGTGTTCGTGGCCGGGCTGATGGTTGGCCGCACGCCCGAATATGTGGGCAAGAAGATCGAGGCTCGCGAGGTGAAACTCGCGGTGCTGGCGATCGCGGTCCTGCCGCTCAGCATCCTGGGCGGATCGGCGATCGCGGCGGTGCTGCCCGATGGGCTGAAGGGTCTGAACAACGCCGGCCCGCACGGCTTCTCGGAGATCCTCTACGCCTTCACCTCGGCGACGGGGAACAACGGTTCTGCCTTCGCCGGGCTCTCGGCGGGCACGCCCTTCTACAACGGTATGCTGGGCGTCGCGATGTGGCTTGGACGGTTCTTCGTGATCGTGCCGGTGCTCGCCATCGCGGGCAGCCTCGCCGCCAAGAAGCACACTCCGGCCGGGCCGGGCTCGTTCCCGACGACCGGGCCGCTCTGGGTTGGGCTGCTCGTCGGCATCATTCTGATCCTCGGCGGGCTCACCTTCCTGCCCAGCCTCGCGCTCGGACCCGTGGCGGATCACGTCGCGGTCGCTCGCGGCCAGCTTTTCTAAGTGACGCTTTCCATGTCCGCTCCCAAGTCCATCTTTGCGGCCGAGCTGCTGCTGCCCGCCGTCGGCGGCGCCTTCCGCAAGCTCGATCCGCGGCAGCTCGTCCGGAACCCGTTGATGTTCGTCACCGCCGCCGTGGCGGCTCTCCTCACCCTGCTGCTCGCGCTCGGCGGCGAGCCGCTGCCCGCGGGCTTCCAGGCGCAGCTGATCGTCTGGCTGTGGCTGACGGTGCTGTTCGGCACCTTCGCCGAGGCGCTGGCAGAGGGACGGGGCCGTGCCCAGGCCGCTTCGCTCAGGGCAACGAAGTCCGACCTCCAGGCCAAGCGGCTGTCCGGTGTCGGCGAGACCTGGCGCAAGGTCGAGGCGCAGCAGTTGGAGCGAGGCGACCTCGTGCTCGTCGAGGCAGGCGACCTCGTCCCGGCCGACGGCGAAGTTGTCGAAGGGGTCGCCGCGGTCAACGAGGCCGCGATCACCGGCGAGAGCGCGCCCGTCATTCGCGAGGCCGGCGGCGACCGCTCGGCGGTCACGGCGGGCACGCGCGTGATCTCGGACCGGATCGTCGTCCGCGTGACGCAGGAGCCGGGGCAGGGCTTTCTCGATCGTATGATCGCGCTCGTCGAAGGCGCCGAGCGGCAGAAGACTCCGAACGAGATTGCGCTCACCCTTCTGCTGGTCGGCCTGACGATCATCTTCCTGATCGCGGTCTCCACCATTCCGGCGTTCGCGCGCTATGCCGGCGGCGCGATACCCGTCTCGGTGCTGGCGGCATTGCTCATCACGCTCATCCCGACGACAATCGCTGCGCTGCTGTCGGCAAGCGGCATCGCGGGCATGGACCGGCTGGTGCGGTTCAACGTGCTTGCGAAATCGGGCCGTGCGGTGGAGGCGGCGGGCGATCTCGACGTGCTACTGCTCGACAAGACGGGCACGATCACGGTCGGCGACCGCCAGGCGAGCGACTTCCGGGCCCTGACCGGTGTCGGCGAGCGCGAGCTGGCCGAAGCCGCGCTGCAGGCGAGCCTGGGGGACGAAACGCCCGAGGGCCGCTCGATCGTCGCGCTCGCCCGCACGCGCCACGGCCTATCGGCGATGCTGCCCGCGGATGCGGAAATCGTCCCGTTCACCGCTCAGACACGCACCTCCGGCGTGCGCTCCGAGGGCGTCACCGTCCTCAAGGGCGCTTTCGGTTCCATCCTGAAGGCCGATCCGGATGCGCCCGGCGCGGCGGAGCTGAAGCGCATCACCGACGAGATCGCGCGCGGCGGCATGACCCCCCTCGCCGTGGTGCGCGACGGGCGGCTGCTGGGCGCAGTGGCGCTAAAGGACGTGGTGAAGGCCGGCGTGCGCGAGCGCTTCGCCGAGCTGCGCCGCATGGGCATCCGCACCGTGATGATCACCGGCGACAACCCGCTGACCGCCGCGTCGATCGCGGCCGAGGCCGGGGTGGACGACTTCCTCGCGGAGGCGACGCCCGAGGACAAGCTGGCGCTCATCCGCAAGGAGCAGGCGGGCGGGCGGCTGGTCGCGATGTGCGGCGACGGGACCAACGACGCCCCCGCGCTCGCCCAAGCCGACGTCGGCGTGGCAATGAACACCGGCACCCAGGCCGCGCGCGAGGCGGGCAACATGGTCGATCTGGACAGCGATCCGACCAAGCTCATCGAAATCGTCGGGCTGGGCAAGCAGCTGTTGATGACGCGCGGCGCCCTGACGACCTTTTCGGTAGCAAACGATGTTGCGAAGTATTTCGCGATCATCCCGGCGATGTTTGTGGCGCTTTACCCGGGGCTCAGCGTGCTGAACGTGATGAACCTCGCCAGCCCGCAAAGCGCGATCCTGTCCGCGATCATCTTCAACGCCCTGATCATCCCGGCGCTGGTGCCGCTGGCGCTGAGGGGCGTCACCTACCGGCCGATGGGCGCGGTGCCGCTGCTTGCCCGAAACCTCGCCATCTATGGCCTGGGCGGTCTCGTCGCGCCGTTCGTCGGCATCAAGCTCATCGACCTCGCCGTCTCGGCACTGAGTCTCGTCTAAGGAGAACTTCCATGTTGCTGCGTGTTGCTGCGATGATCGCGCTCGCGCTGGCGACGGCCCCCGCGGCCGCGCAGAGCACCAACGCCGAGGGCCAGGCCGTCTTGCCGAGCGAATCGGCCGCCGACAGCCCGATCTGCACCGATCGGCCGACCCGATCGAACTTCGCCTGCACCGTTCCGAAGGGGCTGTTCCAGATCGAGAGCGATGTCGCGAGCTGGACCAGGATCGATGTCGGCGGCGTGCGTGGCGATGCGATCGTGCCGGTCAATCCGGTGATCAAATACGGCGTCGGCACGGCCACCGACGTCGAGGTGAATTGGGCACCCTACGTCCGGCTGCGCGGCCGGGCGTTCGGGACGGCCACCGTGCTGGACGGCGTTGGCGATGTCACCCTACGCCTGAAGCAGCGTTTCACCGATCCGTCGAAGCCGGTGCAGTTCAGCCTCATTCCTTATGTGAAAGCGCCCACCGCGCGGCTTGGCATCGGCAACGGCGAGTGGGAGGGTGGCGTGATCGCGCCCGTAAACATTTCGATCGCGAAGAGCTTCACGCTGACGATCGTGCCGCAGGGCGATGTCGCGGCCGATGTCCTGAACCCGAGCGCGCGGCACGGGCGGTTCGTCGGCCTCATCAATCTCGGCTATCAGATGACGCCCAAGGTCACGTTCTATACCGAACTCTGGACAAGCCAGGATTTCGATCCTTCGGGGACGATCCGGCAATATAGTTTCGACTTCGCGGTGACGCGGCTGGTCAACAACAATACGCAGCTGGATTTCGGCGGCAACTTCGGACTGAACAGCAACACTCCGGACGCGCAGCTCTATCTCGGCATCTCTACTCGGTTCTGAAAGGACCAATTATGCGCTCGGACCTGATCACCGCTTTGCGGCCCGCACTGGCGCTGACGCTCGCCTTCGCGCTGCTGCTTGGGCTTGGCTACCCGCTGGCCCTGACCGGAGCCGGCCAGCTGCTATTCCCGGCCGAGGCATCGGGTTCGCTCGTCCGCGCGCCGGGGACCGGAGTCCGCGGGTCCGAGCTGATCGGACAAGCCTTCACGCAGCCGCGTGACTTTCACGGCCGCCCCTCGGCGGCGGGCAACGGCTACGATCCGCTCGCCTCGGGCGGATCGAATCTCGGCCCGGCCAGCCGCAAGCTGATCGACCGCGTGAGGCAGGACCAGTCGAAGCTCGGTGCGGTTGCGCCGGCCGACCTGCTGCTTGCTCCCGGCTCGGGACTAGATCCGCACATCAGCCCCGAGGCCGCGCTGTTCCAAGCCAACCGCGTCGCAGCGGCGCGCGGGCTGCGCGTGGACGAGGTGCGCCGGTTGGTCGAAGCGCGGACGGAGCGGCCGCTTCTCGGCTTTCTCGGCGAGCCGCGCGTCAACGTGCTCAAGCTCAATCTCGCGCTCGACCGGGCCGCCGCGCGCCGGTAGCCGCCATAATCGTGGCCGCCGCGACCAAGATCCTGATCGCCGAAGACGACGCGCATATCCGGCGGCTGGTGCGCGGCGCACTCGCACGGGCGGGCCATGGGGTCATCGAGGCCGCAACCGCGCGCGAGGCTGTCGCCGCGTTCGGGATCGACAAGCCCGACGTGGTCCTGCTCGACCTCGGCCTGCCCGACCGCGACGGAATGGAGCTGATCCAGCTCGCCCGGGCAGCCGGCGCGGCTGTCGTCGTTGTGTCCGCGCGCGAAGCCACTGGCGAGAAGGTGGCAGCCCTCGATCTCGGCGCCGACGATTATTTGACCAAGCCGTTCGATACCGAGGAGCTGCTTGCCCGCGTTCGCGCCGCGCTTCGCCATCGGCTGGCGGGGTTCGCCGAGCACGGGCAGCTCACCGTCGGCGATGTGGAGATCGACCTGGAGCGCCGCCGCGTCCGGCGTCGCGGGGAGGAGGTACATCTCGCGCCCAAGGAGTTCGCTGTGCTTGCGTTGCTTGCCCGGAAGCCGGACCGGGTCGTCGCCCACGGCACGATCCTGCGCGAGGTTTGGGGCCCGGCGCACGAGAAGCAGCTCGACTATCTGCGGATCGTCGTGCGCAACCTGCGCCGGAAGCTGGAACCCGATCCGAGCCGGCCGAGCTTGATCCGGAACGAGCCCGCGGTGGGATACTGTCTGAGGAGACGGGATTAGGTCAGCGTCCCTAGATGCGCTGTCTGTCGTCGGTCGTCATTCGAGCGCGTGGCGCACCGCGCCCGCGCTGTCGGCCCCTGGGCAGGCTGGCGGCCGCCTGTCGTCCAAGCCGGGCAGCTTCGTGGCGCTGATCGTCACGCCCTAGACCCGGGCGCGCCCGCCGGACTATCCTGTCGCTGATGCGCAGACCCCGCGCCGCCGCTGCGCTGCTCGCTCTCCTCGCCGGGTGTGCTGCGAACACGCCTGCGCCGCCGGCGGCGCTCGCGGCCGCGGACGTCGCCCCGCGTGCGCCTCAACTGCCCGCGCGGCTCTTGGCGTCGGACGTCGAGCGGATTGCGATGACCGGATCGCCCGACGTGCTGCTGGCGCGCGCGGCAGCAGCGCGTGGAGCGGGGGACGCCCGGCTTGCGGCGCAGCGGCCGAACCCGGTCGCGACGCTATTCCCCGACCGCGTGATCGCGGGCGCAGCGCAGGGCTCGCCGTGGACGGTCGCCGCGATCCTGCTGTTCACGGTGCTGCGCCCCGGCGAGAACCGCGAGCGGCAGGCGGTGCGCGCGGCAACGACCGAAGCGGTGCGGCTGGATGTTGGCCAGGCCGCCTGGCGCGCGCGCGGGCTTGCGGTGACGGCTTTTCGCGATGCAGCGCTGGCGCGACGGGCGGCAGCGCTTGCGGGCGAGCAGCGTGCGCTCGATGCCGAACGGGTGGCGGCTGCCGACCGGCTGACCCGCGCGGGCGCGATCGGGCAGGCGGATCGCGCGATCGTGCTCGACGCGGCGGTCGCCAGCGCCAATGCGGCGGCGCTGCGGCGATCGAACGCTGCGCGCGCAGAGGCAGCGCTGGCGGCCGCGCTCGGCGCTCCGCGAGCGAGCCTGACGACGACGCAGATTGACTGGCCCGATGCCGGCGCACCGCCCGAAGCGCCCTTGCCCGACACGATCGCTGACGCCGCCGTCTTCAACCGGCTGGACGTGCAGGCCGCGCTCGGCCGCTGGCGCGCGGCGGAGGCGAACTATCGCGCGGTGGCGCGAGTGGCTGGTCCGCTCATTCAGCCGGGGCCGGCCTACACCTATGACAAGGGCACGCACCGCATCGGTTTCACGCTGAACGCCGAACTGCCGATCTACCACCGATATGGCGCACGAGTGGGCGCGGCGCGCTCGGCAGCGGACGAGGCGCGCGAGGCCGTCAACCGCACCATGGCAGTAGCGGTCGCGGCAGCGGTCGGCGCGCGCGCGGATTACGCGGCCCGGCTCGCCGAGTGGCGCGCGGCTGCGGCCCCGCTGCGCATCGCCGAGACCGAGGCGGAGCGCGCCGAACGCGCGCTGGACGAGGGTTCGGGCGACCGGCCGACGCTGTTCGCCGCGCGCAGCCGCGTGGCAGCAGCGCGGCTGGCCCGGCTTGATGCGCTGCAGCGCGCGGCGACAGCGGCCGCGGCGCTGGAGGATGCGACGCAGCGGCCGTTCTGGCCTGCGACGTCGGCCGTTGCCGGAGCCGCACGGTGAACGCGAAGCTGGCTCGGCAGCGCGGGCTCAGTCACCGGCGCCTGATGCGCTGCTGTTTTGTCTACGCCGGGCTTGCCCTAGCCGCCGCGCCGGCCACCGCCGCTGATCTGGTGAGGATCGATCCAGCGGCTGCGCGGCGGCTCGGCATCGTGGTCGCGCCCGCACAGGCCGCCTCCGCCGCGCCAGCGCCCGCGCGTCGCGCTCTCGCGACCGTCATCGACGCCGGCCCGCTGCTGACCGCGATCGAGGACGTCGTGGCGCTCGACGAGACCGCGCGTGCCAGCAGCGAGCAGGCGCGGCGGCTGCAGGCGCTGTTCAATCGCAACCAGGATGTGTCGCGCCAGGCCGCCCAATCCGCCGCTGCGACGGCGGCGGCCGACGCCGCCCGCGCGCGGGCTGCGCGCGGGCGGCTGGCGATCGACTGGTCCCCCGCGCTCGTCCGCCCCGGGCGGGGCCTCACCGCGCTGATCGCCTCGGGCCGGGCGCGGCTGGTGCGCGTGGAAGGCGCGCCGCGGCCGCTCTCGAACGGGGCAGGGCTGACGCTGGTGCGCGTCGACGGCCGGCGCGTGCGTGCGCAGGTGATCGGGCCGGCGAGCGGTGTGGCGGTGCAGACTCCCGGCCCGGCCTGGCTCGCCATCGCTTATGATGCGACGCTGTCGACCGGCGAGCCGCTGACGGCCGGCCTCGTCACGCCTGCCGCCGCTGGCGCACTGCTTCCGCCCGGAGCAGTGTTGCTGAGCGGCGGGCGCTACGTCTACTTCACCCCCACTCAGGGCGGCTTCCGACAGCACACGCTGCCGCCCGGCGTGCGTCCGACCGCGCAGGGCTGGGCGGCGCCCGGCGTCGCGCCGGGTGCGCGCGTGGTCGTCGGCGGAGCGGCTGCGCTACTCGCCGCGGCACACGGCGGCGCGGATGACAAGCCGAAGGGCAAGGACGGGTGAAGCGCCGCCCGCTCCCTATCCGCACCGCCTGAATGCTCGGCCTGCTCCGCACCGTCGTGCGCTGGCGCGGCGCGGTCGTGCTGCTCTACGCGCTCGGCTTCGTCGCGGCGCTGTGGCGGCTGCGCGATGCGCCGCTGGACGTGCTGCCAGCGTTCGCGCCCGATCACCTGACCGTTCAGACCGAAGCGCCGGGTTTCGACGTCAGCCAGACCGAACTGCTCGTGCTCCGCCCGCTCGAAGCAGCGCTTGCTGGCACGCCGGGGCTGGAAGCGATGCGCAGCCGCGCGATCCAGGGTTTGGCGGTCATCGACCTGACCTTTCCGCGCGGGGGCGACCCCTATCGCACGCGCAATCTGGTGGCCGAGGCAGTCGCCGCCGCCATCCCGCGCCTGCCGCCCGGCGTCGGCGCGCCATCGGTCAGCCCCCTCACCTCGGCGACAATGGACGTGCTGAAGATCGGCCTCGTCTCCGGCCGGCTGCCGCCGATGCAGCTGAGGACGCTTGCCGACATCGAGTTGAAACCCGCGCTGCTGGCCGTGCGCGGGGTTGCGCGCGTGAACGTGTTCGGCGGACAGGTCGAGCAATTGCGGATCACCGCCGATCCGGCGCGGCTGATGACGCTCGGCATCGGCATCGATCAGATCGCGGCGGCCGCGCAGGCCGCGCTCGCGCCCCAGCCCGGCGGCTTCGTCGAGACCGGGCCGCAGCGGCTGACTGTCGTCGCTCCGCTGGCGGGTGCGGCCGAGCTGGCGGCTGCGCCCGTGGCGCGTGCCGGGTCTACGCAACCGATCCCGCTGGGCGAGGTGGCGAGCATTGCATCCGCGCCTGCCCCGGCGTTCGGAGACGCGCTCGTCCAGGGGCGCCCCGGCGTGCTGCTCTCGATCTCAGGCCAATATGGCGCGAACACGCTCGCCGTGACGCGCGCGCTGGATGAGCGAGTCGCGGAGCTGAGCCGCGAGCTCGCCCCGCGCGGCGTGCGGGTCTACCCTGCACTGCACCGCCCGGCGAATTTCGTCGAGACGTCGCTTATAAACCTCAGCCGTGCGCTGGCGCTCGGCGCGGCTCTCGTCGCGGTCGTGCTGGTGCCGCTGCTGCGCTCGTGGCGCGCCGCGCTGATCTCGTTCCTCGCCGTACCCGTCTCGCTTGCCGCAGCCGCGCTGGCGCTCTGGGGGCTGGGCTACGCGCTCGATACGATGACGCTCGGCGGCTTCGCGGTCGCGCTGGGCGTGCTGATCGACGATGCGATCGTCGATGTCGAGAATATCCTGCGCCGCGCGCGCGCGCATCCGCCCGCTGACCGCGAAGGCTGGCTGGAGACGGTCGTGGCGGGATCCGCACAGATCCGCCGCGCGGTCATCTACGCGACGCTCATCGTCGTGCTCGTTTTTGTCCCGATCCTGTTCCAGTCAGGCATCGAGGGCGCATTTCTGGGGCCGCTCGCTGCCGCCTTCATCGTGTCGGTCGGCGTGTCGCTGCTTGTCGCGTTCACCCTGACGCCAGCGTTGGCAGCGCTGCTGCTGCGCCAGGCGGCGGCGACGCGGTCGCCGCGCTGGCTGGGGCCCGCCGAGCGCTGGCAGGGACGCGCCATCACCCGGCTGATCCGGCCGGCCCCTGCGCTGGCGGTCGCGGGTGTCGCGCTGTTCGCCGGGCTCTTGACAGTCACACTCTCAAGGCCCGCCGAACTGGTGCCCGCCTTCCGCGAGGGGCATTTCGTCGTCGGCCTCCGCTTCGCTCAGCCGGGCCTGTCGCTCGGTGCAGCGCGCAGCGTGGGCGAGGCGGTCAGCGCCGATGTTCTGAAGCTGCCCTTCGTCGCGACGGTCGAGCAGCAGCTGGGCCGCTCTGAGGCGGGGGCGGATACGTGGCCCGTCGACCAGTCCGAGTTCCACATTGAGCTGAAGCCCGATCCCTCGATCGACCAGGAAGCCGCGCAGAATGCGATCCGCGACGTACTGAAGCGCTATCCGGGCGTGGAAGCGGAGGTGCTGACTTTCTTGGGCGACCGCCTGTCCGAGACGTTGACCGGGGAGACCACGCAGGGCGTGGTCGAGCTGCGCTCCGAAAGCCTGCCCGCGCTCGCTGAGGCGGCAACGAAGGCTGCCGCCGTGCTCGCCAAGGTGCCGGGCGCGGCCGACATCGCGACCACGGCCGACGCAGGTCTGCCGACGCTGGAGCTGAGCCCGGTCCCCGGCGCAACCGCACTGGCAGGCGTCGATCCGGCGCTGCCGCCGCGCGTGCTTCGCGCCGCGACGACCGGACTCCCGGTGGGCAATGTCTATGAAGGGCCACGAGCAATTCCCGTCGTCGTCGCGCTGGAGCCGGGCGCTGCCGGGTTCCCGATCGACCCGGGCGCGCTCCCCGTCTCCACCCCGCGCCTCGGCGTTGTGCCGCTGTCGCGGCTGGCCAGGCTCGAGCCAGCGGAGGGGCTGCCGTTGGTCCGCCACGACGCGATGCGCCGAATTGCGACCGTAGGCTTCAACGCGCGCGGACGTCCGATCGAGGCGGTCAGCGCCGATGCCCGAGCGGCCCTCGCCCGGGCGGGAATGCCGTCTGGCGTCGACGCCCGCGTGACCGGCCAGGGTGAGGGCGCCGCGGCGGCGCGCATCGGGCTGGGGCTGGCCTTCGGCGCAACGATCCTGCTTGTCGGGCTGACGCTGATTGCCGCCTTCCAGCGGCCAGCCTACGCGGGGCTGACCATCCTGACGCTGCCCTTCGCGCTGATCGGCGGCCTTGCGGCGCTGTTGCTCGCTCGCCTGCCGATCGGCCTGGGCGCAGCCGTGGGACTGATCACCGTCTTCGGTGTCGGTGTACGCAACTCGGTTCTGCTGCTGACCGACCTCGAAGATCGAGGCGATCGCCCGGACGCCGCGGTCGTGGCCGCTCAAGACCGCTTCCTCGCGGTTGTCGCGACCGTCTCAGTCGCCGCGCTCGCGTTGCTGCCGCTCGCGCTCGACCTCGGCGCGGCCGGCGCGGAGATCGAGGGGCCGCTCGCCCTGACCGTGCTGGGCGGCCTCGTGACCGCAACGCCGTTCACGCTGCTGCTGCTGCCCGCGCTTGCTGCCCGAGCGAGGCACCCGCGATCGCCGCGCATCTGAACTTGCGGGGGAAGGCCCAGTCGCTACGGCTAGGCTTGCAGATCCGGAGCTGCGACTCCGCGAAGCCGCCGGTGACGACGGTGTCGCGAAAATCCAGCTCACCACGATCGCGGGCATGCACGAGAGTATCGAGGTGGCCGACGCGGCACGAGCCGTCCGCGCGACGATCCTTGGCTTCAGCCGTGAACACGTGGCTTGCTAGCGGTGGCCGCCGACCTTTCGGCCCTAGAAATGCCCGGCCAGCGTTACCACCGGGCCGTTGCCCGGGAGTGCGTTGCCCTCGACGCGCCAGCGATAGTCCGCCGAGAGGCTCACCGGCACGCGGCGGCCTTGGCGCAACTTGATCGTGGGGCCGATGTCGACGCGCGAGATCGTGATGCCCGATTGCTGCGCGCCGCCCCAGACGCCGCCGCCGAGCAGCAGGCGCGTGTTCGCGGGCAGCGGCAGGTTGAGGCCGCGCAGCGCTTCGGCCTGGCCGCCGACGAACCAGTCGGGCCGCTGCCCAACGATACCGCCCTCGCCATAGGCCGACAGCTCAAACCCGTGCCAGCGCCCGCCATAGCCGCCCGCCGCGCGCAATGCGAAATCGTCGCGCGCCGCCCCTGAGACCCGGATCAGCCGCTCGGCGAAGAGCGTCAGCGGCACGCCCGGCAGCGGACGCCATGACAGGCCGACACCCGCCTGCGCCGCCGGGCCTGCAACCGTCTGCGCCCGCGGATCGGTCGCGAGCAGGCGCGCGAACAGCTCTACCGGGCGGCGCGCGGTGGGCCGCGGCGCGTAGCCGACCGTCACCTGCGTCTGATCGGTGCCGAGCACGGGGCTTCCGGCGGGCAGCACGTTGTCGCCCGCGGGACGAGTCAGCGCATAGACTTCGGCGCGCCAGTGGCGGGTGAGCGCACGGTACTCGGCGCCCCACCCAGCGGCATTGGGATGCTCGGGCGCGGTGGCGAGCGCGGCGCGAAACTCCATCGCTGCGCCCTTGCGATCCCCCGCCGCGAGCCGGGCATAGGCGTTCGCCGCACGATCATACGCCTGTGCCTGCTGTTCGGGCGGCGTGCCGGGCGGCTTGGGCGTAGCGGGCGCAGCCTGTGCGGGGATCGCGGTTGGGGCGGCGGCCGCCATGCCGAGCTGGGCGCTGGGCTCGCCCGCCGGGGGCGGGGCCCCGTACCAGACGATCCGGTCGCCGCGCGCTGGCAGGTCGCCGCGCGCCGGCGGCGCGGCGGCGCGCACCGGCGGCGCGGTTGACCACATCGGCACCGGCTGGGGGATGTAGACGATCTGCACTGGCGGAGCGGCGGCGGGCGCGGCCGGTGCGACCGCGCCCGGTTCGGCGCCGCGCGGATCGCTCCACGCGAAGGCGTCGCTGCTGCCCGGCGGCGGTGCGAGCAGCGCGGCAGCGCGCGGCGCCGGGTCGGCAGGCGCGGCTGCGAGGCCGAAATCGCGCGTCACCAGCGCCGCGCGCCAGCCAGCCCAGCCGGACAATGCCATGCCGATGAGCGCAAGCGCGTGAAGCGGGCGAATCGCCATCAGGCCGTGGCCGGCATGCGGTGTTCGGTCTTGTCCCAGCTCGCAACCGCGCCGGTGCGCAGCAGCGTCAGATAGCGCCGCGCCGCGCGCAGGCAGGCGAGCGCGTTGATGAGGTTCGCGACGACCGCGCGCGGGATCGAGGCCAGCCCCTCGCGCCAGCCATGCGCCTCGCCCGTAAACAGTGCGCGCACCGCCAGACGCCACGCCAACGCCAACCCGTTCGCGTGCAGCACCGCGCCCAGCAGCGAGCCCTCGGGCGCGAGCGGCGGCAGCGCTGCCTCCGGCCGCGCAAAACGCAGCGCCTCGACCGCGAGCGAGCAGGCAAGCGCGATATAAGCCAGCGCGATCAGCGGCGCGGTCACGAGCGGCTTGCGGTCGCGCCACAGCATGTAATGGTCGGCCGCGCTGCCGACCCAGCCCAGCCGGTCCCAGCCGGCGAGCGCGATGCCGAGCATCCAGCGCCCCTTCTGCCGCACGGCCGCGCCGAGCGTCGCAGGGAACAGCTCGCGCGTGGCGACCAGCTGACCCTCGGCATCGCGCACGCGCACCAAAGCGGTGCGGAGGCCCATGCGCGCGAGGCGCAGGCCGATCTCATAATCCTCGGTGACGCACGCCGGATCGAACGGGTTGCCCCCCTGCGCGTCGGCGATGCGCTGGAGCGCGCCGCGATCGATCGCGCAGGCGACCCCCGCCGACGGCACGCCCGCGCCAAGCACTTCACGCACGGCGACATCCTTGGCGTGGTTCTCGGCGAACTCGTCGAGATAATGCCCGCAGACCCACGGCGACTTCGGATCGGCGAACGGCACCACGGGGAGCTGCACCAGCGCCACACGCGGGATCAGGTGATCGAACACGCGCAGTTCCAGCCGGTGCACCACGTCCTCGGCATCGTGCAGCACCACCGCCTTGAAGCGGATCCGCCGCCGCGCCTCGCACGCCTCAACCGCGCGCCACAGATGGTTCAGGCAATCGGACTTCGTCGTCGGCCCGGGGCGCGAGGTGGTCACCAGCTGCACCCGCCGGTCACGCACCGCGCAGACTGCGTCGCGGGTGGCGGGATCGTTCGGGTATACGCCGACGAACACGCGGTAATTGGGATGGTCGATCGTGCCGAGCAGCCCGCGCAGCATCCGGCCGATCACCGCGCTCTCGTCCCACGCGGGCACGATGATCGCGATCGGCGCGCGCGCATCGCGGCCCATATCGTCGGCGCGCATCACCGGATGGCGGCGCCGGACCGTCACCGCGCGCCAGACGCGGCGGCCGATGAACACCGCGTCGACGAACAGATCGTCGATCGCCGACGCGAGCAGGCCCACCGCCGCCAGCAGCAGCGCTTCTCGCGTCAACACTACGAACAGCGTGGCGCTGTCGACCATCGGCCAGGTGCATCCGTTCCGGATCGTTCAGGCGCGAGGGCATCCACGAGGTCCGGCGCGGGCGCAAAGCGCGGGTAAAGAACCGTTCAGAGCCGGACCGACGTTTAGTCCGCGACGTGCCCCCATTGGCGCAGCCGAGCGTCGATGGCTGCAACCAGCTCCAGCGGCCGATCGATCATCAGATGGTGGTGCGCGCGCTCGATCCGCACGAACGGCGTGCCGGCGGGCGCCTGCGCGCGCTGCTCGGCGATCAGCCCGGCCGGAGCGACCCGCGACCATTCGGCATGGATCACCGCGAGCGGGCAGCCCGGAGCGCCGAGCGCCGGCCAGCTGTCCCACGCCGCCATGCGCGTGAAGAAATCGGGATCGAAGCACCAGCGCCACGCGCCGCCGTCCTCGATCAGCGAGGCGCGCGCGATCGCATCGACGATGAACAGGTTTTCGACCGGCTGCTCGGGCATCAGCCGGAAGCGCGAGAGCGCCGCCGTCACGTCCGGATAGGCCTTGCGCCCCGGCAGCATCCGCCGCGCCCACAGCTGCCTGGCGGGTGGGCGCACGCCGCTGTCGAGCAGCATCGCTCCGCCGAACTGCGGCCCGTGCCAGTGCGCTGCGAGCAGCGCGGGCGCGGCACCCATGCTGTGGCCGATGACGACCGGCGGCCCCGCCGCGCCCAGCCCGGCGGCGTCCGCGCAGGCGAGCGCCTCGGCGACGTAGGTTTCGATCGAATAGGCGTCGCGCCAGTCCGATCCGCCCATGCCCGACATGCTGAACGCAGCGACGCGATAGCGATCGGCGAACAGCGGCGCGATGTGCGCCCACCAGCGGGCGTGCGCCATGCCGCCGTGGATGAACATCAGCCCCGGTGCACCCTCCGGCCCCCAGACGAGCAGCTCGATCCCCGCGCCGTCGACCGTGACTCGGCGCTGGTCTGGAGCGTGCGCCATCGCAGCGCCGAACCACTGGGGCGCAGGCGGCACCGCGCCACTAAGCGCAGCGAGCGGCGGCGGGATCAGTCCAGTCACGCAACCGGATTAGCGGGCGGGGTTCGCAGGGTCCAGCGTTTACCTCCGGCGCGGCGCGAATCGGGGTTCAGGCGAGCGCGTTTCCGGCCACGCGATCGGGCGTCTGCAGACCCTCGCGCGCGGATATCGTCGAATCGTCTTGATGCCGATCCCGCTCGCTCGCGCCACGCCCACCGCCTGCATCGCTGCGATGTTATGGCGCCTGACCCGCTCGGACTGCGGCAGCCGCTCGATCACGCCCGCTCCTCCGCTGTCAACCGGTCGGCCGCGGGGGGAGCGCGGTGAGCGGGTTGACCGGGGTGCGGCCGCGGCGGAGTTCGAAGTGCAACTGCGGGCTGTCGACTTCGCCCGTGGCGCCCGCGCGCGCGATGGTCTGGCCGCGCGTGACGCGGTCGCCCTTGGCGACCATCAGCGTTTCGTTGTGGCCATAGGCCGTCACCCAGCCATCGGCGTGGCGGATGAGGATCAGGCCGCCAAACGCGGCAACCCCCGATCCCGCATACAGCACCTCGCCGTCGGCCGCGGCGCGCACCGGTGCGCCTGCGACCGCTGCGATGTTGATCCCGTCATTCACCTGCCCGCTTGCCTTGCGCCCGAAGCCCGAGAGCAGGCGGCCGGTGAGCGGCCAATCGAGCCGGATCGCGGGCGCTTCGGCCACGGCGGGCACGGGTGCGGCGCTCGACGCGGGCGGCGCGTTGCTCGCCGCAGTCGCCGCAGCCGCGGTCCTTGCGGGCGCGGGCTTCAGCAATCCGGGCGTGGCGGTGGCCCTAGCTTGCGCGCCGTTGGCAGCGGCGCCCCGCGCGGCCGGGCGGGGCTGAGCGCCGGCGATCAGGCGATCAATGTCGAGCTTGTTGGCACGCGCGCGGGCGACGACGTCGGGCTTGGGCGGGCTCGGCAGAAACACCAGGTCGCCGATCTCCAGCCGATAGGGCGGTCTGAGCCGGTTCGCCGCCGCAGCGTCCGCGAGCCGCACGCGGTAGGCACGCGCGATCGCCGCCAGCGTTTCGCCGCGCTCCACGCGGTGCAGGCGGCCCGCAGGCAGCTTCAGCACCTGCCCCCCGCCCAGCAGCGCATTGTCGGCCAGTCCGTTTGCCTGCGCGAGCACCGCCAGCGGCACGCCCTCGCGCCGCGCGATCGCTGCCAGCCCCTCGCCGGGCCGCACCACAATCGTGCGCGCGGGCTGTTCGGGCGCGGTGGCGCGCACGGGGACCGGGCGCCAGGCCGGTGCGGCTGGTGGAGGCGCCGGCTGGACGAAGGCGGGCCGGTCGGTGGCCGGACGCGGCGGCGGTAGCTGCCGGGCCACGGGCGGCGGCGGCAGGCGTCCGCCATCCGTCGCGCAGCCGCCGAGCGCAGCAGCCAGCGCCAGCCCAGCCACCCGGCGCCGCACCGCCATCAGACTCCGGCGAGCGCCGCGCGCAGCGGGCCGAGGCTCGCGTGGTGCGTCATGTCGAGGTGCAGCGGCGTCACCGACACATAGCCCTCGCGCATCGCCTTGAGATCGGTCTCGTGCCCCGGCTCGGCGGTCTCGCGGCCTAGCCCGAACCAGTGATACTCGAAGCCACGCAGATCGGTCCGCGACTCTAACTGCACGCGCCCGTAGTCGCGGAAGCCCTGCTCGGTCACCTTGATGCCCTGGATCGCGCCGCGCTCGGGCCGCGGGAAATTGACGTTGTATAGGACGCCCGCGGGCCAGTCGGCGCGCAGCAGCCCGGAGAGCACGCGCGGCCCCCATTGTTCGGCGGCGACAAAGGCATCCTCTCCGACCGCGCGCTCCTCGGTCGACTGGCTGAGCGCGACTGAGCGCACCCCTGCGAGCGTGCCCTCCATCGCCGCCGAGACGGTGCCCGAATAGGTCACGTCCTCGCCAAGATTCGGCCCGCGGTTGACGCCCGACAGGATCAGGTCCGGCGCGTGGTCCTTCAGGATCAGCCCCAGCGCGATCATCACCGCGTCGGTCGGCGTGAAGCGCACTGCGAAATGGCGTGGAGACACCTCGCGCACGCGGACGGGCTGGGTGAGCGTCAGGCTGTGCCCGGCGCCCGACTGCTCGTCGGACGGCGCCACGACCCACACATCGTCGCTCAACCGGCGCGCGATGCGCTCCAGCGCGGCGATCCCGGGGGCGTGGATGCCGTCGTCATTCGTCACCAGGATGCGCATGGGCGCGGCTTGTGGCGGAGGCTGGGCCGCATGGGCAAGGGTCTTCGGCGCCGCTAACGCAGTCTCCTGTGATGACCGAGCCTGTTCCGCACCACGCGACCGACCTTGCCGCCGCCCTCGCCGAGGCCCTGAGGCTCATCGGGCGCGGCGTCGCCGACCGGCGCAGCGCCTTCCACACGCCAACCCTTGCCACCATCGGGCTGGATGGCGCGCCGCAGGCGCGGACCGTGGTGCTGCGCGCCGTCTCCGCGCCCGAGCGGCTGGTGCGCGTCCACACCGATCTGCGCAGCGTGAAGGCGGCCGAGCTGGCAGCCGATCCGCGCGCCGCCCTGCACTTTTACGAGCCGAAGCACCAGGTGCAAATACGTCTCTCCGGCCGCGCCCAGCTGCTGTCCGGCGACGCAGCCGAACCGTTCTGGACCGCGAGCCGCCCGATGAGCCGCCGCTGCTACGCTTCCGAGCCAGCGCCGGGCACGCCAATCCCCGCGCCCCAACCCGCCCCGCTGGACGAGGACTGCGGCCGCCCGAACTTCGCCGCCATCATGCTGCGCTTCGCCACGCTCGAATGGCTTTGGCTTTGGGCCGAAGGCCACCGCC
Organism: Sphingomonadaceae bacterium; assembly: GCA_032249695.1. Lineage (GTDB taxonomy): Bacteria > Pseudomonadota > Alphaproteobacteria > Sphingomonadales > Sphingomonadaceae > JAVVHE01. The sequence continues at coordinate 152,800 of JAVVHE010000003.1, forward strand.
GCGCGCGCTTCCGGTGGGATGGGGCGGACTGGGTGGGAGAGTGGGTGGCGGCCTGATCCGGCCCGGTCAGACGGCCGGCACCCGAGCGTCATCGTCCGCAAGCGCCCAGTCCGCCGTGACCGGCGTTACCCGTTCTGCCTTCGCCTGCGCGACACGACGATGGTCAAACGGGTCGGAGTGACGCCGCTGTGTTTCGCTGCTTTTAGGCGGTTCATCGTCGGCAGTCGCCGTCACAGCCCCAGCATCGCCTCCGGCCGAACGACGCGGCGGAAGGTGGGTTCGTCGATGAGGCCGAGCTTCAGGGCCGCCTCGAGCAGCGAGGTGCCATCGTGGTGGGCGGTCTTGGCGATGAGGGCGGCGTTGTCATAGCCGATTTCGGGCGCGAGCGCGGTCACCAGCATCAGCGAACGCTCAACCAGTTCTGCCAACCGGTCGCGGTTGGGTTCGATGCCGTCGACGCACCGCTCGCGGAAGCTGTCGCAGGCGTCGGCGATCAGGCGGATGGATTGCAGCACGTTCAAGGCGATAAGCGGCTTGAACACGTTCAGCTCCAGGTGGCCCTGCGCGCCGCCGATGGTGACTGCGACGTGATTCCCCATCACTTGGGCGGCGACCATCGTCATCGCCTCGCACTGGGTGGGGTTGACCTTGCCGGGCATGATCGAGCTGCCGGGCTCGTTCTCGGGCAGCGCCAGCTCGCCGAGGCCCGAGCGCGGGCCGGAGCCGAGGAGACGCAGGTCGTTCGCAATCTTGTTGAGGCTGACTGCGAGCACATTCAGCGCGCCGGACAGCTCGACCATCGTGTCGTGGGTGGCAAGCGCCTCAAACTTGTTGGGCGCGGTTTCGAACGGCGCGCCGGTCAGCGCGGCGATTTCGGCTGCGATCGCAGCTCCGAAGCCGGCAGGCGCGTTGAGGCCGGTGCCGACCGCGGTGCCGCCCTGCGCCAGCCGGAGCAGGCGGGGCAGCGCCGCTTCGACACGCGCGACTCCGTCCTCCAGCATCTGCGCGTAGCCGCCCATCTCCTGCCCCAGCGTCACCGGCGTCGCGTCCTGCAGGTGCGTGCGTCCGATCTTCACCACGCCGGCCCACGCTGCCTCGTGGCGGCGGAAGCTGGCGGCCAGCTCGCGCAGCGCCGGAAGCAGCCGGTCGCGCACCTGCAGCGCGGCGGCGACGTGCATCGCGGTGGGAAGGGTATCGTTCGACGACTGGCCGCGATTGACGTGATCGTTCGGGTGAACGGGCGACTTGCCGCCGCGCGCGCCGCCCAGGATCTCGTTCGCGCGGCCTGCGATGACCTCGTTCGCGTTCATGTTCGTCTGGGTGCCGCTCCCCGTCTGCCACACGACCAGCGGGAACTGGTCGTCATGCTCGCCAGACGCGACCTCGCCCGCTGCCTGGTCGATCGCATCCGCGAGGCGGCCGTCCAGCCCGTGCGCCCGGTTTACGCGCGCGGCCGCCTGCTTGATGACCCCCAGCGCGCGGACCAGTGGCAGTGGCATTCGCTCGCCGCCGATCGGAAAGTTCTCGATCGAGCGCTGGGTCTGCGCGCCCCAATAGGCGGCTGCGGGCACTGCGATCGGGCCGAAGCTGTCGGTTTCGGTGCGGGTGGTCATGCGTCGCCTTTTGCTGGGCGCGCGCGCGTCGATCAAGTTTGGCGGCGCGGCAGGATGAAGGGCTCGCAATGGCTGACAAGGGCGCTCGCAATCGGGCTCGACATGCTGTTGGCGGTCGCACTGGATTGCGTGCCGACGATGGTGGCCCATGCGCGCCGCCATCCGGACCGCGTGCCGCTGATGCTGATGCTGATGGATATGCTGTCGTTCGTGTCGTTCCTGCTGTCGGCGGGGCTGGTGGGCCGGACGATCACCGGCCGCGCGCGCGAGGGTGCAGCGGTTCATGGACGATCCCCCACAACCAGCGCCGCACCCGCAACGGCGCGCTGGTCGCCCTCTGGGCTGGCGACGACGGCCTGCGCGCTTACGAAACCGTGATCGCACGCCCGGTCAGCGGATCGACCGGCTCCTAACGACCGCGAGCAGGGCTTCGCCATATGCCTCCAGCTTGCGGCTGCCAACGCCGGGGATCGCGGCGAGGCCGTCGAGCGTGGTGGGCTCGAGCAGCGCGACTGCGCGCAGCACCGAATCGTGGAACACCACATAGGGCGGCACGCCGTGCGCCGCGGCCGCCTCGCGCCGCCACTCGCGCAGCGCATCGAAACGGGCGAGCGCGTCGGCGCTGAGCTCGGGGCCGTCCGCCACCGCACCGGGCGCAGCGCCACGCTCGCGGCGTGGGGGGCGGGTGCTGTCGGCGCGCACTGCCACGGGCATCTCGCCCTTCAGGATCGGGCGCGCAGCGGCGCCAAGCGTCAACCCGTTGTACTCGGGGTCGGCCTCCAGCGCGCCCAGCGCGGTCAGGCGCCGCGCGACCGCGGTCCACTCGGCGGCTGGTCGGTCGCGCCCAATGCCCCAGACCGAAAGTTTATCGTGCCCCAGCTTCTCGGCGCGCTCGTCGGGCTCGCCGCGCAGCACGCGCGCGATATAGCCTGCGCCGAAGCGCTGGCCGGTCCTGTAGACCGCCGACAGGAACTTGCGCGCTTCGGTCGTCACGTCGCGCAGCGACGGCGGCGCCAGGCAGTTGTCGCACGCGCCGCAGCGGGCGGGCGCTTCCTCCCCAAAATAGCGCAACAGGATCGCGCGGCGGCAGCTTGCGGCTTCGGCATAGGCCACCAGCGCGTCGATCCGCGCGCGGTCGGCGGCCTTGCGCTCGGGCGGCGCGTCGCGCTCCTCGATCCGCTGCCGCGCCAAGGCCGCGTCGCCCGCCGCCCACAGCAGATGCGCAACCGCCGGATCGCCGTCGCGGCCCGCGCGGCCGGTCTCCTGATAATAGGCCTCGACCGATCCGGGCAGGCCGAGGTGCGCCACGAACCGCACGTCGGGCTTGTCGATCCCCATGCCGAACGCGATCGTCGCGACCATCACCACGCCCTCGCCGTGGGTAAAGGCGTGCTGGTGGCGGCTGCGCTCCGCGGCGCTGAGGCCGGCATGATAGGGCAGCGCGCGGATACCTGTCTGCTCGAGAGCGGTGGCGACCTTCTCGGTCCCGGCGCGCGATGGCACGTAGACGATGCCGCTCTGCCCGCGCCGCGGCCGAACGAAATCGATCAGCTGCTGTTGTCCGCCGGTGCGCGCGCGCACTTCGTAGCGGATGTTCGGCCGATCGAAGCCCGCGAGCACCAGCGCATCCGGCGCGATGCCCAGCTGCGCGAGGATGTCGTCGCGCGTGCGCGCGTCGGCGGTGGCGGTAAGCGCTGCGCGCGGCACACCGCGCAGCTGATCGAGCAGCGGACGCAGCTGGCGGTAATCGGGCCGGAAATCGTGGCCCCACTGGCTGACGCAATGCGCCTCGTCGATCGCGACCAGGCTGAGGCGGCGGCCCGCGAGCGCGCGCTGGAAGGCGGTCGTCGTCGCACGCTCGGGCGCGACATAGAGCAGGTCGAGCCCGCCGGCCGCGAAGCGCTCCATCGCCTGCGCGTTGGCGTCGGCGTCCTCGCTGGTCAGGCAAGCGGCCGAGACGCCATTGGCATGGAGCGACCGCACCTGGTCGCGCATCAGCGCAATGAGCGGCGAGATGACCAGCCCCGTCCCCGGCCGCGCGATCGCGGGCACTTGGTAGCAGATCGATTTGCCAGCGCCCGTGGGCATGACGGCGGCGACGTCCTTACCGTGCATCAGCCGCGCGACCACCTCGCCCTGGCGGCCGCGGAAAGCGGGATAGCCCCACACCCGGGCAAGGACGGCTTCGGCGGTTTCCATGGGCGCCGCGCGGCTTAGGCCGAAGCCCGCCCGCCCGCCAGCCCGGCTTTGCGGGCGCTGGCGTCCACACCGATCCGAACGGGCGCGGGCTTTGCGTGCGCGCCTCCGCGCGGGCATGGGAACGCCGACAGACGCACGACGGAGCGCCATGAAACTCGCCACCTTGCATGACGGCAGCCGCGACGGGCGGCTGGTGATCGTCTCGACCGACCTCGCCCGCTGCCGCCCGGCGCCGGTTCAGACGCTTCAGGCCGCGCTCGACGACTGGACCACCGCCGAGCCGCAGCTGCGCGCGGCGGCGGCAGCGCTGGAAGCCGGTTGCGGCGATCCGTTCGATCCGGCCCGGGCGCGAGCGCCGCTGCCGCGCGCCTATGCGTGGTACGACGGCTCGGCCTATCTCAGCCACATGCGCCGCGTCCGCCAGGCGCGCGGGGCGGAGATGCCGCCGTCCTTTCACCACGATCCGCTGATGTATCAGGGCGGTAGCGACGTGCTGCTGGGGCCGCGCGATCCGATCCGCATCGCTGACGAGGGCTGGGGCATCGATTTCGAAGCGGAGGTCGGCGTGATCGTCGGGGACGTGCCGATGGGCGTCTCCGCCGCCGACGCCGCGCCGCACATCCGGCTGGTCGTGATCCTGAACGACGTGTCGCTGCGCAACCTCATCCCCGCCGAGCTCGCCAAGGGCTTCGGCTTTTTCCAATCGAAGCCGCCGACTGCGTTCGCGCCCTGTGCGGTTACGCCCGACGCATGCCCTGGCTGGGACGGAGCCAAGCTTAACCTGCCGATACGAACCGAGCTGAACGGCAAGCTCTACGGCGCGCCGAACACCGGCGCCGACCTGGCGTTCGACTTCCCGCGCCTCATCGCGCACGCGGCGATGACCCGGCCGCTGTCGGCAGGGACGATCATCGGCTCGGGCACCGTCTCGAACGAGGACGAGACCGTCGGAGGTGCGTGCCTGCAGGAAGCGCGCGTCATCGAGACGATCCGTGGCGGAGCTCCGACGACCGGCTTCATGCGCTTCGGCGACCGCGTCCGCATCGAGGTGCTGGACGAGGGCGGGCGCAGCGTCTTCGGCGCCATCGACCAGACCGTGGAGCATTACCCCGGCCCCTGAGCGCGCCGCCGGGGCTTGCAGTCGCGGCCCCCACGCCCCAGTGAAGATGCATCGGGGAGTAGCGCAGCCTGGTAGCGCATCTGCTTTGGGAGCAGAGGGTCGCAGGTTCGAATCCTGTCTCCCCGACCATTTTCTTTTCTCAGCCCGTCCATGTTCGTGCCACATCGTCCTAAAAAGCGATATTTAGCAGCCGCTTACGTGGATCAGGCCGTTCCAACCGATTTCACCGAATTTCACGGATTACCAACAGATTGTTGGTAGGAATTTTGGTCGTTGAGCTCGAATGTTGTAAGTTACCAACATGCTCAGCGATGCCATGATCCGCAGCTTGAAGGCTGGACCCAAACCGACCAAGCACGCCGATGGCGGGGGCTTGTTCATTCTCGTCAACCCCGATGGCAAGAAGCATTGGCGACTGTCTTATCGGTTTGCGGGCAAACAGAAGCTGCTTTCCGGTTGGCCGTTTCCCATTGTGA